>NZ_JAZHRX010000001.1:2059500-2746000 GCF_036924645.1 Bradyrhizobium sp. AZCC 2176
TCGAACGCCTTGATGCGGTTGATCAGGCCCTTGGAATAATCCAGCCGGTCGACGCCGATCGCGAGCTTCTCGCCGTTCAGGCTGCGCCGCAGCCGCGAGACGTCCGGATGGGTCGACGCCCTCGTCGCCAACTGGGCGAATTGCTGCGGATCGATGCCGATCGGAAATACCGCGGCGCGCGTCCGGCCGTGGCGCGAAATGATGACGCCGTCATGCACGACGAGGCCGAGGTCGGCCTGCGCGTAAGACAGGAAGTTCTCGCAATCTTCCTCGGTCTGAAATCCAATAAGATCATAGGCCAGCATCGCCTCGATCAACTCGCGATGATGCGGCACGCCTGATATCACCGAGCGCGACGGCCACGGTGTATGCAGGAAGAAGCCGATCGGCTGCGTGACGCCGAGATCGCGCAACTCAGCGCCAAGCGCGAGGAAATGGTAGTCCTGAATCCAGAACCCGGAATCTGGTTTTCGGAATCGCAACAGCGCACGCGCCATGAAGGCGTTCACTTCGCGATAGCTGAGATAGTCCTCCTGCGAGGCGCGGATCAGATCGGCGCGCGAATGCAACGCCGGCCACAACGCGGAATTCGCAAAGCCTTCGTAATAGCCGCCGTAATGCGCGGCCGGCAGATCCAGCATCGCCAGTGCGCCGGCGCCAAGCGCCTCGATTTCAGCGAAAGGTTCCTTCTGGTTCCCATCGCGGACCCGTCCGCTGGAACCGACCCAGATCGCGCCCGACTTCTCGACGATCGGCAACAATGCCGCCGCGAGTCCCCCCGTCATGGGTTCATTGGGTTTTCCGCGCGAAACGCGGTTTGAGACGACGACGAGGTTCACCAAGTCCCCTCCTGTTGGTTCGCTCGCGTTAACAACCGTTCATCAATATGGTTCCTGATCACCCTTTCAACGAATTGAAACCAAATTCGGGCTGCGGCGTGCAGGAACTCACCGGAACTCACGAAAAATAAAATTTACCGCGAACCTCGGCATCAAGCGTGAGAATCTGTGTTCGAAAGCCGTCGAGACGAAAAACATTATGGCAGTGATGCGTCCCTTTCGTCATCAAGCAGGTGTGCAAGGAATTCCCTGACATCGCTAGGCGCATCGAAGTGTCCGGCAACGCCCTTGGCGCGGCGGCCGACGGAGAAAGCGAGGCCATCGAGATCCGGCATGATCGCAAAAACGGTCTCGTCGGTGACATCGTCGCCGATGAAGAACGGCCGGCGGCCCTTGAAAGGCTCGCGCGTCATCAACTCGCGCACGCCGCTCGCCTTGGTGAAGCCGGAATGCTTGATCTCGCAAACGCATTTGCCGGGCAGCACCTCGATCGGCGCGTTGGGCAGATCGGCCCTGATCAGCGATACCGCGGCATAGATCGCCTTCTCGGCGTGCGGCGCGAGGCGATAATGCAGCGCCAGCGAGTAGCCCTTGTCTTCCAGCAATATTCCGGGGCTGAGCTTTGCGATCGCCGCCAGCCGGCGCTTCAGCTCCTTGTCCATCGGCGGGGCGTGGGCTGCCACCGACTCGCTGTCGGCTTCGATCCGCATTTCGGCGCCATGGCCGCCGACGGCCGGAAACTGATCGGGCGCAAAAATCAAATCGATATCATTGAGCGAGCGTCCACTGACCAGTGCCAGCGCGCCGCTGGTTCGCACCAGCAGGCGATTCAAGGTCTTCGCCAGGCCCGGCGGCACCCAGACTTCGCGCGGCGTCGGCATCAGATCGAGCAGCGTGCCGTCGATGTCGAGCAGGATCGCGGTTTCGCTCAAGTGCGGCACCAGCGAGCTCGGCACCGGAACGGTCTCCGGCGCGGCGTCGTCTTCGCGGACGATATCTTCTTCCAATGGCATTTCCAACAGATCCTCATTCATCTCATCCTACTCCACAAATGCGAGCGGCCGTGCGACAGATTCGAGCGACTTGCGCTCGGCCGCGATGGCGTATTTCCAGGCCACGATGGCGGCCACGATCATCAATGTCGACCCGAACAGGTAACCGGCGAAGACACTGTTGCGCGATCCGGTATCGACCAGCGCACCGAATAGCGCAGGCCCCGCCACGCCGCCGATGCCCGTTCCGATCGCGTAGAACAGTGCAATTGCCAGCGCGCGCACCTCCAGCGGAAACGTCTCGCTGACGGTGAGATAGGCGGCACTCGCCGCCGGCGAGGCAAAGAAGAAGATCACCATCCAGGCGATGGTCTGGGTCTGCGCGCTCAGGACACCGATCGAGAACAGATAGCCCGACAGCGCGAGCAGGACACCCGATACGCCATAGGTGGTCGCGATCATCGCGCGCCGGCCCAGCGTGTCGAACAGGCGGCCAAGCAGCAGCGGTCCGAGGAAATTGCCCGCCGCAAAGGGCAGGATGTACCAGCCGACATCATTTGACGGGATACCGAAGAAGTCGGTCAACACCAGCGCGAAGGTAAAGAAGATGGCGTTATAGAAGAACGCCTGCGACGCCATCAGCACCAAGCCCACCAGCGAACGCTGCCGGTACCTCGTGAACAATGTATGCGCCACTTCTCCAAGCGGCGTGTGGCTGCGCATCTTCAGCCTGATCTTCGGGAAGACCTCGTCGGCCGGATGATCCGAATGTCTTGTCGATGCCCTCTCGATATCGTCGACGATCGCGTGCGCCTCCTCGGGACGGCCGTGGATCATCAGCCAGCGCGGGCTTTCCGGAATCCACATCCGCATCACGAAGACGATCAGGCCCAGCGCTGCACCGATGAAATAGGCCAGCCGCCAGCCGAGATCCGGTGCCAGCACCTTGGGATCGAGCAGCACGATGGCGGCGACCGCGCCGATCGCGGCGCCAATCCAGAAGCTGCCGTTGATCACCAGATCAGTCCAGCCGCGATAGCGCGCCGGCACCAGTTCCTGGATCGTCGAATTGATCGCGGTATATTCGCCGCCGATCCCCGCGCCGGTCAGGAAGCGAAACAGCGCGTAACTCGCCACGTTCCACGACAGCGCGGTGGCTGCTGTTGCAGTGAGATAGAGCGCGAGCGTGATGAAGAATAGTTTCTTGCGCCCGATCCGGTCCGTCAGCCAGCCGAAACCAAGCGCGCCGAGCACGGCGCCCGCGAGATAGGCGCTGTTGGCGAGGCCAACATCGAAATTCGAAAATTGCAGCGTCGGGCTTTCCTTCAGCGCGCCCGACAAGGCGCCGGCCAGCGTCACTTCCAGCCCATCCAGAATCCATGTGATGCCGAGCGCGGCGACGACACGGGTATGAAAGCCGCCCCAGCGCAAGCAATCGAGCCGCGCAGGGATGCTGGTCTCGACGACGCCGTGGTCATCCTGCCGCAGAGAAGTGGAAGCACTTTCACCCACTGCAGCACCCTGCCGTATTGCTGTCACATCCATCGGATTGGACATCAGATTGGACCAATGAAAAACACCCCGGAACGCCCCAGCCCCAGGGTTTTCACGTCAAATTGCGGCAAACTTGATGCCCGCCACCAAGATAACACCCTCGCGGGATGGGGGTTCCGCGGGCATTCGCATAGCTAAATTGCATAGCTGTCGCAGTGAGCAGGCACTCGCAATGACGTGGCGATTAGTGACATTGCGAAGAACGACAAGGGAACCGAACGATCGGACGTCTGTTTTCGGCAAAACAAGAAATCAAAACAAGAAATGGAGCCGAACATGGCCGAACGCAGCAAGACCACACGCCCGCGGAAGACCGCGGCCCGCAAAAGCAGCCGCACGATAACCGCGAAGAAATCATCGCCAAAGCGATGGTCGCAACGGGTAACACAGGAAAGCGACGCACTCGATCTTAAACGCGGCGTCTTCAAGCTGACCAGCGCAAAGAAAATCGCGGCATCGCTCAAGCGATCCGCCAAACATAGTTCGCGCCGCAAGGCCGGCGCCTATCGTTCGGCGCTGTCGATGCTGACCTTCTATATCAACCGCGCCGGCAAGACTTTGCCCAAGACGCAGCGTGCGCGGCTGGAGCGCGCGAAGGTGGAGTTGAAGCAACAGTTCGGGAAAGACTAGTTTCGACGCTGTCCCTGCCTAGTGCGCAATTGCGCACGGGCGCAGGGGCGACGACAGAGTGCAAACGTCCTCACGCCGCCCTGATATTTGCCATGAAGCGGTCGAGCTCTTCGCGCAGGCGGGTGCTTTCGCTCGACAGCGTGCGCGCCGAATTCAGCACTTCCTCAGACGCCGAGCCGGTTTCGGTCGCGCCGCGATTGACGTGCATGACGTTGGCGGCGGCCTCCTGCGTGCCTTGCGCGACATTCTGAACGTTGCGCGCAATTTCCTGCGTCGCCGAGCTCTGCTGCTCGACGGCGCTGGCGATCGTCGAGGCGATGTCGGAAATTTTTCCGATGGTGCCGCCGATCTCCTTGATCGCGGCGACCGATTCCTGCGTCGCGCCCTGCATGCCCGAGATGTGATTGGAAATTTCGTCAGTTGCTTTCGCCGTCTGGCTGGCAAGCGATTTGACTTCCGATGCCACCACGGCAAAGCCGCGGCCGGCATCGCCCGCACGCGCGCCGCCTCGATGGTAGCATTCAGCGCCAACAGGTTGGTCTGCTCGGCGATCGCCGTGATCAGCTTGACGACGTCGCCGATCTCCTGCGCAGCGCGCGAAAGTTTGCCGATCCGCCCGTCGGTCTGTTCGGCCTGACGGACGGCGGATTCCGCAATCTGGCTGCTTTCCTTGACGCGCCGCCCGATCTCGTCGACGGACGCCGACAATTCCTCGGTCGCTGACGCTACCGACTGCATGTTGGTGGAGGCTTCCTCCGAGGCGCCGGCGACCTGGCTCGACAGGCTTTGGGTGGTTTCAGCGGTGCGCGTCAGTGTGCCTGCCGCGGCTTCGAGCTGCACGGCTGACGAAGAAACGTTGGCGACGATGGCGCCGACCGCTTCTTCGAACTCGTCGGCGAAACGAATGAGTTCGGCGCGGCGCGCGGCGCTCGCGGCCTTGTTCTGCGTTTCCTGGGTGGCGGCGTCGCGCTCGGCGCGGGCGATGGCCTGCACCTTGAACTCCTCGACCGCGCTCGCCATCTCGCCGAGCTCGTCCTTGCGGCCGAGGCCGGGCAGCACGACTTCGAAATTGCCGGCCGCGAGTTTGCGCATCGCGTTGCACATCGCCGTCATCGGACGGGAAATGCCCTTGCCGAGCAAGAAAGCCCAGACACAGCCGAGCAGGAAGCCGCCGGCGGCGAGGATTGCGATCAGCCGTTCGGTCTCGCCGATGGCCGTATCCGATTCGGCTTCGAGCCGTTTCTGATCGGCCAAGAGGTCCGACTTCATCGCGCCCGAGCCCTTGTTGATGGCCGCGGCCGACTCCGTCATCTCCAGCGTCAGCTCATCGATCTCCTTGGCATTATCGACCAGCTTCGTCAGCGCTTTCTGATATTCTTCGAGCAGACTCGAGATGTCCTGAACTCCTTGGCGAATCTTGTCATTGTTCGCCGGGATCGCCTTCAACGAGTTGCCGAGAAATTTCAACCGCGCGAGTGCGCTGGATGCGACTGTCTTGTCCGAATTGATGACGAACGTATTGGCCAGCCCGACCACGGCCTGAAACTCATCAGCCACTTTTTTAGCGCTGAAGGTGACCGCCTGAAGCTCGGATTCATCGGCGTCACTGGGCAGATCGTCGAGCTTGTAGTAGAGCGACTGGCCGCTGCGCATGAGTTGGTTCTGCGCGATCCGCGCGCTCTCGTCCTTGACCTTGAGGATGTCGGCGAAAATCTTGGTGAAGGCGCGGAACTCCCGCTCCAGTTTCGCGACCTGCTCGAGCCGCGTCGGATTGGTGGTGCTCTTCATCGAGGCGATGATCGCTTCCTTCAGATTGGCTTCGGCCGCCAGCGCGGCCTTGCCGTCCTCGTCCTTCCCCGTCGCCACGAAATAGCGAGCAAGCGACCGGTAGGAGATCAGCTCGCGATCGATGTCGCGCGCCAGATCGGCTTCCTGCACGCTGCGCCGGTAGGAATCCACCCCGGCCGAAACACGCTCGAATCCAAGATAGGCAAAACCCATGCTGGCGGCCGAAATCGCCAGCACGACGGCAAAGCCGAGCATGATCTTGGCGCGGAACCGCAGGGTTGGGAGCCTGAAAGACGAACCGCCACGTTTCAGAAATCGCACGTCATCCCCCCGTTTTCGTTCTGAAAAACAGGCATCGGGAGGCCCACCCCCCAATCCGGTGCGCAAACTTAAGGCAGAATGGATAAGGGTGCGTAAATCTGGGCAAAAGTTGCAGGGGGCCTCGGACGATCGTCCCAGGCTCACCCTCGCCTGGAGGGGTCCGAGACGAGCGAAGCTCGCTCGAGGGTAGGCTCACATTGAGCAAAGCGAAATGTGAGACGGGGTGGGGTGATCTCTCCACTCGGACACTGTTGGATGTGGAGAGACCGTCACCCCACCCTGGCGCGCATCTGGCGATGCGTGCCGACCCTCCCCCTTCAGGGGAGGGCAGGAAATTCGTCGAGAGTTTTCCTCACGCCCGCGCGCGGCGAATGTCATCACAATGACGGGCCCCATCAAAATCTTGGTTGCAAGTTCCGGCTCCGCTGTTTCTAATTGGAATAATTATAAAACATTGGGGAGGTACCACGCGTGTCTACAGTCAAGCTGACGGTAAACGGCAAGGCCGTCTCGGCCGAGGTCGAGGACCGGACCCTTCTTGTCCATCTCCTGCGCGACCATCTGAACCTGACCGGCACCCATGTCGGCTGCGATACCAGCCAGTGCGGCGCCTGCGTCGTCCATATCGATGGCCGGGCGGTAAAGTCCTGCACCGTGCTGGCCGGCCAGGCGGCCGGCTCGAACGTCACCACTATCGAAGGCATCGCAAAAGGCGACGAACTGCACCCCATGCAGGCGGCGTTCCGCGACAATCACGGCCTGCAGTGCGGCTACTGCACCCCGGGCATGATCATGTCGGCGATCGATATTGTGCACCGCCATAGCGGCAAGCTCGACGAGGCGACCGTCCGGCACGAATTGGAAGGCAATATCTGCCGCTGCACCGGCTACCACAACATCGTCAAGGCGGTGCTCGATGCGGCCGGGCGCATGAAGGTCGCGCAGGCGGCGGAATAAAGCCGCCGGCCAGCAATTTTTCGAATTCAACACCGCGTTTCGATGGAATCGCGGGAACAATAACTCCGGTTGGGAGGACAGGACATGGGCGTTGAAGGCATTGGCGCAAGCGTCGTGCGCAAGGAAGATCGCCGTTTCATTACCGGCAAGGGCCGCTACGTCGACGATATCAAGCTGGTGGGGATGACCCACGCACACTTCATCCGCAGCCCGCATGCGCATGCCAAAATAAAGAGCATCGACACCTCGGCGGCAATGAATATGCCGGGCGTGGTCGGGGTGCTGACCGGCCAGCAACTCGTGGACGACAAGATCGGCAATCTGATCTGCGGCTGGGCCATTACCTCCAAGGACGGCACCGGCATGAAGATGGGCGCATGGCCGGCGATGGCGCCGGAAACCGTGCGCTTCGTCGGCCAGGCGGTTGCGGTCGTGGTCGCCGAGACCAAGAACCAGGCCAAGGATGCGGCCGAAGCCGTGGTCGTCAACTACGAAGAGTTGCCCGCCGTTCCGGACATTCGCGCCGCGATCGCGCCGGGCGCACCGCAGTTGCACCCGGAAGCCCCGGGCAATGTAATCTACGACTGGACCATCGGCGACGAAGGAGCAACGGACGCTGCCTTCAAGTCAGCGGCCAATGTCGTGTCGCTCGACATCACCAACAACCGGCTGGTGCCGAACGCGATGGAGCCGCGTGCGGCGATCGCGGAATATAACGAGCCGGAAGAGCATTTCACGCTCTACACGACCTCGCAGAATCCGCATGTCGCCCGCCTGGTGCTGTCGGCATTCTACAACATCGCGCAGGAGCACAAGCTTCGCGTGGTGGCCCCCGACGTCGGCGGCGGCTTCGGCTCAAAAATCTTCATCTACCCTGAGGAGATGGTAGCGCTATGGGCCTCCAAGAAGGTCGGCCGTCCGGTGAAGTGGACAGGCGATCGCAGCGAAGCCTTCCTCACCGACGCCCACGGGCGCGATCACCTGACCAAGGCGGAGATGGCGTTCGACAAGGACAACAAGGTCACCGGGCTGCGGGTGAAGACCTACGCCAACCTCGGCGCCTATATGTCGCTGTTCTCGTCGTCAGTGCCGACCTATCTCTATGCGACGCTGCTGTCAGGCCAGTACAACATCCCGAACATCTTCGCCGAAGTGATCAGCGTCTACACCAACACCGTGCCGGTCGATGCCTATCGCGGTGCGGGCCGCCCCGAGGCAAGTTTTGTGGTGGAACGGCTGATGGAAACCGCGGCGCGGCAGTTGAAGGTCGATCCGGCCGAACTGCGCCGCAAGAACTTCATCACGCAGTTCCCGCATCAGACGCCGGTGATCATGGCCTATGACATCGGCGATTTCGGCGCTTCGCTCGATGCGGCGATGAAGGCGATCGACTACGCCGGCTTTCCGATCCGCAAGGCGACGGCCAAATCCGAGGGCAAGCTGCGCGGCATCGGCATCTCCTGCTATATCGAGGCCTGTGGCATCGCGCCGTCAAAGGCGGTCGGCAGCTTAGGGGCCGGCGTCGGCCTGTGGGAATCTGCGGAAGTGCGCGTCAATCCGGTTGGCACCATCGAGATCCTGACGGGCTCGCACAGCCACGGTCAGGGCCACGAGACGACGTTCTGCCAGCTCGTTGCCGAACGCCTCGGTGTTCCGATCAGCCAGGTGCAGATCGTGCACGGCGACACCGATAAGGTGCAGTTCGGCATGGGCACCTATGGCTCGCGCTCCGCGGCCGTCGGCCTCACCGCGATCCTGAAGGCGATGGAGAAAGTCGAATCGAAGGCCAAGAAGATCGCAGCCCATCAACTCGAGGCATCCGAAAACGACATCGTCATCGAGAACGGCGAGTTCAAGGTCACCGGCACCGACAAGTCGATTGCGCTGCCGATGGTCGCGCTCGCCGCCTACACCGCGCATAACCTGCCTGACGGCATGGAGCCGGGCCTGAAGGAGGGTGCGTTCTACGACCCCACCAACTTCACCTTCCCGGCCGGCGCCTATATCTGCGAACTGGAAGTCGATGCCGCCACCGGCAAAACTTCCTTCGTCAACTTCGTGGCGGCGGACGATTTCGGGCGGCTGATCAACCCGATGATCGTCGAAGGCCAGGTCCATGGCGGCCTTGCCCAGGGCATCGGCCAGGCGCTGCTGGAGGGCGCGGTGTATGACGCTTCCGGCCAGCTCGTGACCGCATCGTTCATGGATTACACCATGCCGCGGGCTGACGATCTGCCGTCCTTCAAGCTGTCGCACACGACCACGCTGTGTCCGGGCAATCCGCTCGGCGTCAAGGGCTGCGGCGAAGCCGGCGCGATCGGCGCTTCGGCTGCCGTCATCAACGCGATCACGGATGCAATCGGCAACAACAAGCTCGAAATGCCGGCGACGCCCGATCGCGTCTGGCATGCGATTCACGGCTAAGAGGAGCAAGCATCATGTATCAGACAACCTATCACCGCCCCTCTTCGGTCGACGAAGCAGCAAGCCTGTTCGCCAAGGGCGCGGACGCGAAATACCTGGCCGGCGGCCACACGCTGATCCCTGTCATGAAGCAGCGGCTGGCCTCGCCATCAGACGTCATCGATCTCGGCAAGATCACGGAGCTTGTCGGCATCGAGCCGACCGGTGACGGAATCATGATCAAGGCGGCGACGACCCATTCCGACGTGGCCACGAGCGATACCGTGCAAAAGGCGATTCCCGCGCTGGCCTACCTCGCCTCGCTGATCGGCGATCCGGCCGTGCGGCATCGCGGCACCATCGGCGGCTCGCTCGCCAACAACGATCCCGCGGCCGACTATCCGGCGGCGGTGCTGGCGCTCGGTGCCACCGTGAAGACCAACAAGCGTTCGATATCGGCGGATGATTTCTTCAAGGGCCTGTTCTCCACGGCGCTTGAGGATGGCGAAATCATCACCGCCGTGTCGTTCCCGGTTCAGGCCAAAGCGGGCTACGCAAAGTTCAACCATCCCGCGTCGCGCTTCGCCCTGACCGGCGTGTTCGTGGCCAGGACTCCGGCAGGTGACGTCCGCGTCGCAGCCACCGGCGCCTCGCAAAGCGGGGTGATGCGGGTACCGGCGATCGAGGCGGCGCTGAAGTCGAACTGGTCGGCGGGCGCGCTTGACAACGTCAAGATTTCCGCTGACGGCTTGATGAGCGATATCCATGGAACATCGGACTATCGCGCCAACCTGATCAAGGTGATGGCGCAGCGTGCGGTGACCGCTGCGGGCTGACAGCACCTCAACACAACATTTTGGGCGAGCGGCGCGCAGCAATGCGCGCCGCTTTCTCATTTGGTTCGATTCTCGGCAAAAGATACTTGCCACACTCTCGCTTCGGCGTGACAATTTAGCTAATCAACTAATTAAGACGGCCCCTTGGGAGAGAAAACAAGTGCTCGACAAACCAGCCACCCAATCCGCTACCCGCACGTCCGGCCCGCTCGCCGGCTTCCGCATCGTCGAATTCGCCGGCATCGGCCCGGGTCCGTTCGCCTGCATGATGCTGGCCGACATGGGCGCGGAGGTCGTCACGCTCGATCGCGTCGGCGCGAAGAAGAATTTGAAGTCGGTCGCCGGGCGCGGCCGCAAGGTGGTCGAGCTGGATTTGAAGGATAAGGCCGCTATCGCGCAGGTGCTCGACCTTCTCGCTGGCGCCGATGCGTTGATCGAAGGTTTTCGCCCCGGCGTGATGGAACGGCTCGGCCTCGGACCCGATGTCGTGATGGCGCGCAATCCGCGGCTGGTGTTCGGCCGCATGACCGGCTGGGGCCAGGAAGGCCCGCTGGCGCACGCGGCCGGCCATGACATCAACTACATCTCGGTGACCGGCGCGCTTGCCGCGATCGGAACGAAGGAAAAGCCGGTGCCACCGCTCAACCTCGTCGGCGATTTCGGCGGCGGCGCGCTTTATCTCGTGGTCGGCGTGCTGGCCGCGCTGCTGGAGGCCTCGAAATCCGGCAAGGGCCAGGTGGTCGACGCCGCGATGTGCGACGGCGCGGCGTCGCTGATGTCGATGTTCTTCGACATGACCGCGATCGGCCGCTGGGTCGAAGGGCGCGAGCAGAATTTCCTCGACGGCGGCGCGCACTTCTACGGCATCTATGAATGCTCCTGCGGCAATTTCATTTCGATCGGCTCGATCGAACCGCAGTTCTACGCGCTGTTGCGCCAGCATGCCGGCCTCAGCGACGCCGATTTCGACGCCCAGATGGACCGCGAGGCCTGGCCGGCGCTGAAGGACAAGCTGACCAAGGTGTTCAAGAGCAAGACTCGCGAGGACTGGTGCAGGATCATGGAAGGCACCGACATCTGCTTCGCGCCGATCCTGACCATGGCGGAGGCGCCGAAGCACCCACACAACGCCGCACGCAATATCTTCGTCGAGCGTCACGGCGTGACCCAGCCGGCGCCCGCGCCGCGGTTTTCACGCACGCCATCGGCGATCAGGGATGCGGAGAAGGCCGATATCGGCGAACTGACAAACGCGTGGAAGGCGGGGAGATAAATTCTCCGTCGTCGTCCCCGCACACGCGCTAGTTGATGCACACATCGTGGCTGCGACTGAATGACTCGGCCTTTTGATTTGGCCTTCCGTAGGGAGAAGTTAGTGTGATTCTATGTCTGGCACTTCGATTCTGTTGAGGTGCCAAGATGTTGAACGAACAATTCAGGCTTGGTCGGTTCGGGGACGGTCGTCTCGATAAAGGGGGGCGGCCCTGCTCGAAGGAATGGTCACGCGCGCCAGTTCGTGCTTGCGGCGAGTGGCGGAGGGTGATCGGGCCAAGATCGTCCAATTCGGCCGATTTCTCGCCAATGAGAACGTGACCCTGGAAGCGCTGCTCGCAGGCTGGGGGGAACAAACGGCCGTTGCAGTGGCTGGCCGGCACGTGCTGGCGATCCAGGATACAAGCGAGATCAACTTTAGAACCAAGCCCGAGCGCCGGCGCGGGCTGGGTGAGATCGGCAAAGGGACCGGCCACGGTTTGCTGTTGCATGCAATGGCCGCGGTGGATGCCGACAGCGACGCATGTCTGGGTCTGGTTGCCGGCAAGATCTGGACGCGCCAGGGCCGGGTAACGGTGCCGCATGACAAGCGGCCGCTGGAGCAGAAGGAATCGGAGCGTTGGATCAGCACGGCCAATCGGGCCAAGCAGGTATTGTCTGCGGCCGCGAGGGTCACGGTGATCGACGATCGCGAGGGCGATATCTATGCCAAATGGGCGAGCGTATCGGCCTCAAACTTCCATCTGCTGACGCGGAGCATGCATGATCGCCTGCTGGCGGACCGGGCGAGCATGTATGCCACCACCGCCAGCTGGCCCATCATCGACACCGCGACCATTGATGTTGTGGCGCGTGCCGATCGACCCGCCCGGCAAGCCAAACTCGTGCTGCGTTTCGGTCGGGTCACCCTCAAAAGGCCGCAGAACGCATCGTTCGATTTACCCAAGACAGTCGAGCTTACTCTGGTCGAGGTCGCTGAAGTCGATCCGCCAGCAGGCGTCGAGCCGCTGCATTGGTACCTGCTGACGACCCATGACGTGAGCGATGTCGCGTCCGCCTGGCAGATCGTCAATTGGTACAAAAGGCGCTGGATTATCGAACAGCTGTTTCGCCTGATCAAAACTCAGGGTCTCCAGCTCGAGGACAGCCGGATCGAAACGGCCGATCGGCTGCTCAAGCTCACCGCGATTGCCGCCAAAGCTGCCGTCATGATCCTGCAGCTCGTTCAAGCGCGCGACGGACGCAGCACCGAGCCAGCCAGCAACGTGTTCAATGAAGAGCAGATCAAACTCCTCGCCGCGCTTGCCACCAAATACGAGGGCAGGACCGCACTCCAAAGCAATCCACATCCCCCGCAAAGCCTGGCTTGGGCCTCATGGATCATCGCTCGCCTCGGCGGATGGGACGGTTACCCACGCACCAAACCGGGACCCATCACCATGCGGCACGGCCTCCAATACTTCTTGGGCGTGGCGGCGGCGTGGGAGACCCTCAAAGATGTGCGAATCAACTAGCGCACACGCGGGGACCCATAACCACCGGATTTGGTTGTTGGACGAAAGCCGTCGAGCGACCGCTCTCAATACAAGCAACACGGCGTATGAGCACCGGCTCGCGCTTCGCCTGGCCGGGACGACAACGGCCTACGCCGCATTCCCTACCTTCAACACGCCTCTTCGAATCTGATCCTCTTCGATCGATTCGAACAGCGCCTTGAAATTGCCCTCGCCAAATCCATCATCGCCCTTGCGCTGGATGAATTCGAAGAAGATCAGCCCGATCGCATTCGCCGAGAAAATCTGCAGCAGGACTTTTGTGTGGTCGCCGTCGACGACGCCCTCGCCGTCGATGAGAATGCCGTCGCGCTGAAGCCGCGCGACGTCCTCGCCATGCTGCGGCAGCCGCGCGTCGATCCTCTCGAAATAGGTATCGGGCGGCGACGGCATGAACGGCAATCCTGCTTCGCGGAGCGACTCGACGGTAGCGTAGATGTCCCGCGCGCCGCAGGCGATGTGCTGGATGCCCTCGCCGCAATAGATGTTGAGGTACTCCTCGATCTGTCCGGAATCGCCGGCGTCCTCGTTGATCGGAATCCGGATCTTGCCGTCCGGGCTGGTCAGCGCGCGGGAGAACAGGCCGGAGGCGCGGCCCTCGATGTCGAAGAAGCGAATCTGGCGGAAGTTGAACAGTTTTTCATAGAATCCAGTCCAGACATCCATGCGGCCGCGATGGACGTTGTGGGTGAGGTGATCGATGTAATAGAGCCCCGCGCCCGTGGGACGCGGATCCCTCGCGCCGAGCCATTCGAACTCGATGTCATAGGCCGAGCCCTTGGCGCCGTAGCGGTCGACGAAATAAAGCACGCTGCCGCCGATGCCCTTGATGGCGGGAACATCGAGCGTCTTCTGCGCGGAAGAGACATCAGCCGCCTCCGCACCGAGCGCGAGCGCCCGCTCATAGGCCTTTCTCGCATCGACCACGCGAAACGCCATCGACGGCGCGCAAGGACCATGCGCGGCGACGAAGCCATGGCCATGGGTGCCCGGCTCCTCGTTGACCAGATAGTTGATGTCGCCCTGGCGATAGACCGTGATCTTCTTGGTCTTGTGGCGGGCAACCGGCACATAGCCCATCAGCTCGAACAGCGCGTGCAGCTCTTCAGGCTTCGGGTGGGCATACTCGACGAACTCAAAGCCGTCGGTGCCCATCGGGTTGTCGGCGCTGATGGTGGCGGCCGGTGCATCGTGCGGAAACGGACCCATGGCGAATCTCCCGAAAATTGATCTGGATCAATATCGATCGAAACCGACGCAAAGTGCATGCAAACGGGCTCGCGCTAGGCTAGGATGGCGCACATTTCGTGCACAAAACAGGTAATTTACGCATGACACCTGTAGACGCCTTCGACCTCAGAATGCTGGCCGCGCTGCAGGACGATGGCCGGCTGACCAACCAGCAGCTCGCCGACCTCGTCGGCCTGTCGGCCTCGCAATGCTCGCGGCGGCGGATGCGGCTGGAGGAAGAGAAGGTGATCGTGGGCTACCACGCCGACCTCGCCGGCGAAGCCCTCGGCTTCAACCTGATCGCCTTCATCCACGTCACGCTGGCGACGCATTCGCCCGACAACTCCAAGAAATTCCGCGCGCTGGTGGGCCGCGTCGACGACATCCAGGAGGCCTACTCGCTGACCGGCGACGCCGACTACGTGCTCAAGGTCGTGCTGCGCGACCTCAAGGACCTCTCCGGCCTCGTCAATGACGTGCTGATGCCGCACCAGAGCGTCGCGCATGTGCGCTCATCGATCGTGTTAGACCGGCTGAAGGAGAGCGCGAGGCTGCCGTTGAAGTCCTAACGTGGCGCGATTCGAGGGAAATTTGTCATTCGCGTTTTCCCTCCGATTTGCGATGATCCCCTGCGATTCACATCACGAGACCTCCATGGCGCTGCAACTCCGGCCGAACTGCGAATATTGCGACAAGGACCTGCCGCCAAATGCGATGGACGCGCGGATATGCTCCTACGAGTGCACGTTCTGCGCGGATTGCGTGGAGAACAAGCTGCACAATGTCTGCCCGAACTGCGGCGGCGGTTTTGTGCCGCGGCCAATCCGGCCCGCCACCGAGCGGCGGCCCGGCGTGTGCGTCACCAAGCAGTTGCCCTCGGACAAGCGCGTGCATTTGAAATACAGCGTAGAGGACATCGCCGCGCATTCGGCGAAGCTGCGGGATATACCGCCGCAGGAGCGGTGAACGCGGTCGCGTAGGGTGGGCAAAGGCGCCCTTTGCGCCGTGCCCACCACTCCCATCTCGATACATTGCTTGAAATGGTGGGCACGCTTCGCTTTGCCCACCCTACGACTCTTCGCAATGACGGAGAGAGTGTCACTCCGCCGCCAAAATCGTCCCTTCGACCTCGCCAAATCCGACGCGGTAGCCGTTGCCCTGGCACCAGCCGCGCAGCACGAGCGAGTCGCCATCCTCCAGGAACGAGCGCTTCACGCCCTCGGTCAGTTCGACCGGCTCGGTGCCGTTCCAGCTTATCTCCAACAGACTGCCGCGCTGGTCCTTCTCCGGACCGGAGATGGTGCCGGACCCCAAGAGATCTCCGACGTTCATGGCGCAGCCGCACGCAGCATGGTGCACGAGCTGCTGCACCGACGACCAGTACATGTATTTGAAATTGGTGCGGCTGATATTTTTCGGCGCATTCATCGGCGCCGCGCGCAAGTCCACCTCTAGCGCCATATCGTAATTGTTGGGCTGCGCCTGCTGCAGATAGGCCAGCGGCTTCGGGTCCTGCGCAGGGCCGTACAGGCGAAACGGCTCCAGCGCCTCGCGCGTCACCACCCACGGGCTGATCGAGGTCGCGAATACTTTTGCCTGGAACGGCCCGAGCGGTACATACTCCCACTGCTGGATGTCGCGCGCGCTCCAGTCGTTCAGGATCACGAAGCCGAAGATCATTTCCTCGGCCTGCTTTTCGGTGAGCATTTCGCCCATCACCGACGGCTGGCCGACCACCGCGCCCATTTCCAGCTCGAAATCGAGCCGCTTGCAAGGCCCAAAACTGGGCAGATCAGCGGTCGGCGGCTTCAATTGCCCACGCGGACGGCGCACCGGCGTGCCGCTGACGACGACGGTCGAGGCCCGGCCGTTGTAGCCGATCGGCATATGCAGCCAGTTCGGCTGCAGCGCATTGTCCTTGCCGCGGAACATCACACCGACGTTGGTGGCATGCTCCTTTGACGAATAGAAGTCGGTGTAGCCGGAGACCGCGAATGGCAGATGCAGCTTGACGTCGGCCATCGGTACCATCGCCCGCTTGCGCAGCTTCTCATTGTCACGGAGTTCGGGATGATCATCCCGCAGAAGCTCGCTGATCCGCGCACGCGTGCTCGACCACGCCCTGGGCCCCAGCGCCATGAACGGGTTGAGCTGCTGCGCGGCGAACACCGCGGGTTCGACGACGTCGAACCGGCAATCCTGCGCGAGCTGCCAGAGATCGAGCACGTAATCGCCGATCGCGACGCCTATGCGTGGAGCAAGGCCGTCCTTCGCGGAGAACACGCCGTAAGGGAGATTCTGGATCGGAAAATGGGAATCGGGCGCGACTTCGATGAAGGAGCGGAGTTTGGGGTCGTTGGGATGGGGCATGGTTTCCTGCCGAGTTTCTGACACGCTCTATCCGCCGCCATTCCGGGATGCGCCGAAGGCGCAGGCCCGGAATCCATTGGGCCGCGGAAGCCGCCGGAGAAATGGATTCCGGGCTCGCGCTTCGCGCGCCCCGGAATGACAACGAGTGTTACCTCACGGCTTGTTCGGATCGAACCGCTTCTCCAGGCCCTTCCAGCAATCGGCATAGTCATCCTGCAACGTCGCCGACGTCGCCGCATGCTGAGTAACGCGCTGCGGGAAACGCGTTTCGAACATGAACGCCATAGTGCCGGTCAATTTCACCGGCTTCAATTCGCCGTTGCTGGCGTGATCGAAGGCCTGGCGATCCGGACCATGTGGCAGCATCATGTTGTGCAACGAAATGCCGCCGGGGACAAAACCTTCCGGCTTGGCGTCGTAGACGCCGTAGATCAGCCCCATGAACTCCGACATGATATTCATGTGATACCAGGGCGGACGGAACGTGTTTTCCGCCACCGCCCAGCGTTCCGGGAAGATGACAAAATCGATATTCGCGGTGCCCGCGGTTTCCGATGGCGAGGTCAGCACCGTGAAGATCGAGGGATCGGGATGGTCGAAGCCGATGGCGCCGACCGGCGAGAAGGTGCGCAGATCGTATTTGTAGGGCGCGTAGTTGCCGTGCCACGCCACCACGTCGATCGGCGAATGCGGCAAGATGGCCTTGAACAGCGAACCGCCCCACTTCACGTAGAGTTCGGTCGGCGCATCCTTGTCCTCGTACGCCGCTACGGGGGTAAGAAAGTCGCGCGAATTGGCTAGGCAGTTGGCGCCGATCGGCCCGCGCTCCGGCAGCGTGAAGGCGCCGCCGTAGTTTTCGCAGAGATAGCCGCGCGCGGGCCCTGACGGAATCTCGACGCGGAATTTCACGCCGCGCGGGATCACGGCGATCTCGCCCGGCTCGATATCGATACGACCGAACTCGGTGACGAGGCACAGATTGCCCTGCTGAGCCACGAACATCATCTCGCCGTCGGCATTGTAGAAGTGCTGATCGACCATCGACTTGGTGATGAGATAAACATGCGCCGCCATGCCCGCCTGGGTGTTGGCGTCACCTGCGGTGGTCATGGTCTGCACGCCCTGCAGGAAGGTCACGTCTTCCTTCGGAATCGGCGCCGGATCCCAACGCAGTTGCGCGATCGGCAGATCATATTCGTGGCACGGCGCGGTGCGCCACAGCCCGGCGTCGGCTTTCGCAAACCGGCCAGAATGCTTCACCGACGGGCGGATGCGATAGAGCCAGGAGCGCTCGTTGCTGCCGCGTGGCGCGGTGAAGGGCGAGCCTGAAAGCTGCTCGGCATAGAGCCCGTAGGCGCAGCGCTGCGGCGAGTTGCGCCCCATCGGTAGCGCGCCGGGCAGCGCTTCGGTCTCAAAGCTGTTGCCGAAGCCGGACATGTAGCCCGGCGTCAGTTGCGCCGAGCTTCGAACGATCTGATTGGGCGAGGTGTTGATATTCATGGTCATCCTCCTCCTTGCAGGGCGGCCCACATTTCCTGGTCGCGCTTGTCGGTCCAGATTACGGGATCGTCGATCCCGGACGCCTCGTCGAACGCGCGCGAGACGTTGAACGGCAGGCAGTGTTCGTAAATGGCAAAGCTGGAAAACTTCGGATCCATTACCTCGCGCGTCGTGGCAAAGGTCTCCTTCAGCGTGCGGCCCTTGGCGACCGAGCTCTCCGCCGCGCCGTAAAGCGAGGTGACGAAATCGCGCGTCATCGCGATCGCGTCGCGCCCGGTTGAAAGTCCCTTCAGCGCATCGCCACGGCCCGGCGCGATCGCTTTGGGATTGAAGGCGCGGATTTCATTCAGCGTGGCCGGCCATTCGCGCAAATGCGCGTCGCCGCAATAGCAGGCCGAGTGATATTCAATGAGGTCGCCGGAGAACATCACTTCGGCATCCGGCACCCAGGCCACGATATCGCCCGACGTGTGCCCGGCGCCTAGCTGCATCAGCCGCACCTCGCGTTTTCCCAGATAGATCGACATCTCGCCTTCAAAGGTCAGCGTCGGCCAGGTCAGGCCGGGAATGCTCTGCGCATCCTGGAACAGGCGCGGGAAGCGGCCATACTCGGAATCCCAATCCTGCTGGCCGCGCTCCCCGATCAGCCGGTGGGTTTCGGCCGAGGCCACGATGCCCTGTGCCTTGTAGGCAGAGGCGCCCAGCACGCGCACGGCGTGATAATGCGACAGCACGACATATTTGATAGGCTTGTCGGTAACGGTGCGAACGCGCTCGATCACTTTATTCGCCATCGCCGGCGTCGACTGCGCGTCGAACACCAGGCAGCCGTCGTCGCCGACGATGATCGCGGAGTTCGGATCGCCCTCGGCGGTGAACGCGTAGAGGTCAGTGCCGATTTCGGAGAAGGTGATCTTCTTCTCCGCCAGATCCGTGGTGGACGCGAAACCTTTGGCCATCAATTCGATTCCTGACTTCGTTCGAGACTTGAATTATTGCTGCTGTTGTTGCTGCTGCTGGCTCGCATCGAGCATCCGCCGCTTGGCGAGCGCGATGGCCTCGTTCAGCACATCGAGATCGCCGATGTGATTGGCGAGCACGAGCACCAGCGCCGCGTCGAGATCGGCGCTCTGCTCGTCGTTCAGCCCGCGGTGCGCCTCGACGATGGCGCGGAACGCATCATCGGGTTTGGCAAAATTCGAAGCGGTCGACAGCGCCATGAGAAACCTCAGTTCGAAACCTCAGTTGATGCCGGCAGCACGCGCCAGCGCAGCGTCGAGCCCCTCGCGGGTTGGATGCCGGAACCGCGCTGCGACATAGCCGTCGGGCCGCAACAGATAGGCGGTGCCGGGTTCGGCGTCGTAGCGCGTGGCGGCGAGGCCTGCAGAATCGGTCAGGCCATCTGTGCCGCCAATCCTGATCGCGCCCAGTCCTTCGGGCAGTTCCGGCGCGGCGCCATTATTAAACTCCAGCAGCGTGAACCGCGTTCCGGCGCCGATGAAGGCATCGGTGAGGAACATCGGTTCGCCGCGCCGGGCTGCCACCGGCGCGTCCGGCATCGAGGCGCCGGGACGCGGGCCGCCGCGCCAGGAATCGCCGTCGGCGGTCGAGAGCGGCGTCGCATAGACCGACGGCGTGGAGAGACGCCCGCCGTTCACCATGCGTTTGCCGAACTCGGTTTCCCTGGCGAGCGACAGCACCGCCTTGCGCAGCCGCGCTTCCTGGTGCGAGTTGGGCGCCATGAAGTCGGTCGAGCGGGTCGATTCGCGGATGTTCTCGTCCGCCGCCGCGCTGCGCTCGGTGTGGTAGCTCTCCAGCAGCGCCTCGGGCGACGTGCCCCGCAGCACGCGATCGAGCTTCCACGCCAGATTCTCGGCGTCCTCGAGCCCGGAATTGGCGCCGCGGGCGCCGAATGGCGAGACCTGATGCGCGGCATCGCCGGCAAAGATCACCCGGCCATGGATGAACTTGTTCATCCGCCGGCACTGGAATTTGTACAGCGAGATCCATTCGAAATCGAACTTGTCATGCCCGAGCATGCGGGCGATGCGCGGCCGCACGTTCTCCGGCTGCTTTTCGACTGCCGGATCGGCAGAGCGATCGAGCTGCAGGTCAATCCGCCAGATGTCGTCGGGCTGCTTGTGCAGCAGTGCGGAGCGTCCGGCATGGAACGGCGGATCGAACCAGAACCAGCGCTCAGTCGGGAACGCCGCCGTCATCCTGACGTCGGCGATCAGGAACTGGTCCTCGAACATCTGGCCTGCGAATTCCGCGCCCACCATTTGCCGCACCGAGGACCGGGCACCATCGCAGGCGATGACGTATTGCGCGGCCAGCCGGTAGGCACCATCCGGCGTCTGGACCGTCAAAGCCACGTGGTCGTTGCGCGGCTCAAGCGCCGTCACCTTGTTACGCCAGCGCAGGTCGACAGCAGGCAGTTCTCCAACGCGATCGACCAGATAGGCTTCGGCGTAGAATTGCTGCAGGTTGATGAAGGCTGGCCGCTTGTGGCCCTCCTCCGGCAGCAGATTGAACTGGTAGAGCTGCTGCTCGCCGTGAAAGATCTTGCCGACGCTCCACACCACGCCCTTGTCGACCATGCGTTGGCCGATGCCGAGCCGGTCCCAGAATTCGAGCGAGCGTTTTGAGAAGCAGATCGCTCGCGAGCCCTCGCCGATCCGGTCGGCGTCGTCGAGCAGCACCACGGATTGCCCGCGCTGCGCCAGATCAATTGCCAGCGACAGCCCCACCGGGCCTGCGCCGACCACGACGATCGGGTGTTCGGCGATATCAGTGCCGGCCCGATCCTGATCGGGATGGCGGCGATAGCCGAATTGGGTCTTAGTCAGCGCCATGCGGGCTCAACCCCGTGACTAGAGCTTATCGGTTCTGATTGAATCAGAACCGATAAGCTTAGATTCCTGTTTTGACGCGTTTTCTTGACGCGAACCGGTATCCACTTCGCTCGAAAACGCTGGCTAGTGGCGTGCGACCCTGCTAAATTAGTCGCACCTGCAACTATCTTAAATCCCGAGCCGACCCCGGCGTCAACTCAAATTGAGGCGATCCTTGCCAAAAGCGATTTCAGGCGAAGTAGCCGCCGGCCAGCGCGAAGGAGGCGTGTCCAAGCGAAGTCCCAGGCTGGACCTGTTCGGATTCGTGCCGTTCCGCCTGAACCGGCTGGCCGCCGAAGTCAGTTCGGCGCTCTCGGTCGAATATGCCACGCGCTACGGGCTCGATATTCCGGAATGGCGTGTGCTGGCGACGCTCGGCTTCCGCCACGATGCCTGCAGCGCGCAATACATTGCCCACTGCACCCGCACGCATAAGTCCACCATCAGCCGCGCGGTCACGTCGCTGATGAAGCGGCAGATCATCGAGCGCGTCGAGAACGAGGACGACCGCCGCGAATTCCGCCTGCGCCTGACGCACAAGGGCGCGGCGCTCTACGAGGAACTGATCCCGCGCCTGTTGCGCAAGGAGCAGGAAATCCTGTCAGGCCTCTCCGCGCAGGAGCGGCGCGATTTCGCGCGGCTGCTCGGCAAGATCGAGCAGAGCCTCGATCTGGTGCAGACCAGCGAGGAGGTGGACGCGAAGGAAGCCTACTAAATCACTCACTTCACTGCCGTCACCACAATCTCCACGATGTGCGGCGGCTCGAGATCGACACCGAGGCAAGCGCGCATCGGCGGGTTCTTGGTATCGACCCATTCATCCCAGGCGCGGTTCATCTCGCCCTTGCGCGTGATGTCGGTGACATAGACGATGGCCGACAGGATCTTGCTCTTGTCCGTGCCACACAGCGCGAGGCTTTCGTCGATCCGGGCGAGCGCCTTTGCGCTCTGCTCATACATAGAGGAACTGACCGGATCGGGCGCGACGGCTACCGTGAAAACCAGGTCGTCGTGAGCGACGGCGCGGCTGCGGGTGGGTGTGAGCCCGGCAAAGCGATGGATCATGAGAATCTCCGGTTAGCGGCCTGCAATATGCTTCGCGATGACAGGGAAATAATTTGCCCCTGAACCGGCATCGATGGCTTCCTGCAACACATTGGCCATCAGTTCCGCGCCGCGAATCCTGATGCCGGCGTCGGACGCCAGCTCCAGCGCGTAGGACAAATCCTTCAGCGCATATTCGGTCGAGAATGCACGCTCCGGAAAATCACCCGGCACGATCGCCTTCATGCCGTGATTGCGCAGCGCAAAACTGTCGGCCGAGCCCTTCGAAAGCGTATCGAGCAGCAGCTTGGGATCGACGCCATTATGGCTGGCGACCGCAACCGCTTCGGCCAGCGCATTGACGGTTTCGAACAGCACCATGTTGTTGAGGATCTTCGTCACCTGCCCGGCACCGACATCGCCACAGAGCGTGACATCGGTGGAAAAGCACCGGATCAGCGGCTCGATATCGGCGTAAAGCGCAGACGCCGCTCCAACCATCACGCTGAGCGTGCCGTCCTGCGCCGCCTGTCGCGTCCGCGCAATCGGCGCATCGGCCCAGGACGCGCCCTTGGCCTGCAACTGCTTGGCAAAATCGCGGGTCTGGTTGACCGAGGACGTGCCGAGATCGACGACGATCTGCCCGCTCCGGATGTTCTTGAGAATGCCGTCGCCCTCGAATACCGCGCGGACATGTTTGGCGCTCGGCAGGCAGAGGAACAGCAGTTCGCTTTGCTTGATGACATCAGCAACGGAGGCCGCGACGACGGCGCCGCCGGCATGCAACCGCTCCAAAGGCTCGGGCGACAGGTCAAATGCGAGCACCCGCCTGCCGCTCTTCTTCACGAGATTGCGGCAGATCGGCTCGCCCATCACGCCGAGGCCGATGAAACCGATCGTCTTGTACGTTGACATCACAACCATCAGCTATTTTGCGAACGAGCGTGATGGCGCAAGGTGCAGCGCGAACGCATCGACCTTATCGCTGGCGCGCGGATAGATCTCGCTCACGATCGGATCATGGCCGGGGATGAAACGGTCGGGATGGCCGGCCAGCCGCTCGACGATTTCCCAGCCCAGCGCCATGTCGCCGACATTGTAGACGATCGGAAACGGGCTGCGCTTGTGCAGATTGGCGTAGTAATGCGAGGCGTCCGACGCCAGCACCACCGGCCCGCGCGCGGTCTCGACGCGGACCACCTGCAGGCCATCGGAATGGCCGCCGACGCGATGCACCGTCACGCCGGGCGCGATCTCGCCGTCACCGGAATGGAAGGTGACGCGCTCGCCATAGACATGGCGCACCATCGTGGTGACGTGTTCGACCGAAAACGGATGCCGCAGCATGCCGTTGCACATGCAGCGCCCGGTCGCGTAGCTCATCTCGCGGTCCTGCAGATGAAACCGCGCGTTCGGGAAGCGATCGAGATTGCCGGCGTGGTCGTAATGCAAATGGGTGACGATCACATCGCGAATCGTGTCGGCGGCGACGCCGAAATTCGCCAGCGCGTCGACCGGATTGAGCGTCAGCTTACGGGCGCGCGCCTTCGCCTCGTCGGCATTGAAGCCGGTGTCGACCAGGATGTCGCGGCCACCCCCTCGGATCAGCCAGACGAAATAATCCAGATCCTGCGCCGTGGTCTCGTGCGGATCGGGGATCAGAAAATTCAAATGGGGGGTGCGCGGCGACATCGTCGCATAGCGCAACGCATAGATTTCGTAGGCATTTCCCATCGGTGTCACCTTCTTCTTGAATGTTTCTTGGATGCGTGGATGTTGGCCGATCCCGGCAACAAGCCATTGTCATCCGCAAAGGTCAAACCGGGACGCCGATGACGGCCGTGACAACGCAGCGCGCTGTGTGAGAGGGATCACATTACCATCGACGGAATCGCGCGCGCGGCGGACATGATCCCCGCCAAAGCCCGTCGTCGGGCTCGCCTAACAGCGAAGCCCAATGGCAGGGCATAACGGCCAAGCAGGAACTCTGAAGAAAGCCTCACGATCTGTGGCCGACCGTTGCCGGGGCGCCACTTACTCCCTTCATCCGCGATGGCGTGTCGCGGTTAATTGTCGCAATTAGTGACGACATCGCAAGCGGTTGACGGGCTGCGGGCGCGGTTTGATAATGCCGATAGCGTAGAGTAAGGTCGCCGCGGCGCGAGCTGGCATCGGCGCTATTTTGGCTGGACTGCCGTGATCTGGACTGCCGTCATTATGAAAATCCGCCTCGTATTGCTCCTCACATTGCTTTTGTCAGTCGCGTCGGTAGCCCCGTCGTTGGCCGCCGGTGAACGCTATGCGCTGGTGATTGGCAACGCGAAATATCCGGACGCCGAGGCGCCGCTGAAGGAGCCGATCAACGATGCCCGCGACATCGCCGAAGAACTCAAGCGCGACGGCTTCAATGTCGATATCGGCGAGAACCTGACCGGCGAGCAGATGCGCCGCGCCTTCGAGCGCCTGTACGGCAAGATCAAGCCGGGCTCCGTCGCGCTGATTTTCTTCTCCGGCTTTGGCGTGCAATCGAGCCGCCAGAGCTACATGATCCCGGTCGATGCGCAGATCTGGACCGAGCCGGACGTTCGCCGCGACGGTTTCAGCCTCGAAACTGTGCTGGGCGAGATCAACAGCCGCGGCGCCGGCGTCAAGATCGCGCTGATCGATGCCTCCAGGCGCAATCCGTTCGAGCGCCGCTTTCGCAGCTTTTCGGCCGGCCTTGCGCCGGTGATTGCGCCGAACGGCACATTGGTGATGTATTCGGCCGCGCTCTCGTCCGTCGTTTCCGACAATGGCAGCGACCGCAGCCTGTTCGTGAAAGAACTGCTGAAGGAAATCCGCACCCCCGATCTGATGGCGGAGGAAACGCTAAATCGCACCCGTGTCGGCGTGACCCGCGCCTCGCGCCAGGAACAGGTGCCGTGGATTTCGTCGTCGCTCGCCGAGGATTTCTCCTTCATTCCCAGCGGCTCAGGCCCGCGGCCGGCGAGCCCGCCGTCGACTCCGGTGGCCACGGCGCCTGCAACGCCACCTGCTCCCGCGCCTGCGCCTCCTGCACCTCCCCCGGTGGCCGCACCGGCACCGCCGCCTCCTCCAGCGCCAGCGAAACCGGCTGAAGCGATTCCGCCGCCTCCACCACCGGCCAAGCCGGCCGAAAGCCCAAGCCCGACCGCGGTCGCACTTAACGACGACCCGACCATCAAGAGCCTGACCGCCAAGCTCAACGATAATCCGGACGATGCGGCCGCGCTGTACCGGCGCGGGCAGGTCTATGCAAGCAAGGGCGCCTACGAACTCGCCATCAAGGACTTCAACAATTCGCTGCGGCTGAACCCGAAGGACGTGGAAGCCTTCAATAACCGCTGCTGGGCGCGCACGGTGATCGGCGACCTGCAGGCGGCCCTGAAGGATTGCAACGAGGCGTTGCGGCTACGCCCGAATTTCGTCGACGCGCTCGACAGCCGCGGCCTCGTCAACCTGAAGAGCGGCCAGAACAAGAATGCAATTGCTGATTTCGATGCCGCCCTCAAGATCAACCCGAGATTGACCTCGTCGCTGTACGGTCGCGGCCTTGCCAAGAAACGCAACGGCTCGATTCCGGAAGGCGACCTGGACATCAACAATGCGAAGGCGATGGACCCCAATATCGTCAAGGAATTTGCCGATTACGGGGTGCAGTGACGATTTTTTTTAGATGAAGGCTGACGCCCCCTCGAACCCTGTGGCGGGCGTCCAGACTAAATTAAAGCAGCCGGCCGCAACCTTAAGGTCCGGCGGCTCATTTGAATGATTGGAACCGCGCGGGAAGCCCGCAGGAGGGGACTGGCAATGGCAACTATCTCAGCAGCGAGAACCTTTACCGCAATCGTCTCGGTTGCGGCGCTCGGCGCCGCAATTTCCTTTGGTGCGGGAACCGCCCTGGCCCAGAATGTCACCGAGGATCAGATCGTCCGTGCGCTGGCACCCGAAAAAAAGCCGCTGACCCGCGGCCTTTCTACCGGTCCGCAGACCGTCGCCGACCCGGCCGTAGCCGCCGCCGAGGGCAAGTTCGTCCAGAAGATCCGCGGCCGCTCCACGCGTTCGCTTTCGATCGCCGAACGCGAAGAGATCGCCGCCATCGTCAAGGACAAGCCGAAGATCGATCTGGAGATCAACTTCGACTACAACTCGGCCGATATCAGCGCGAAGTCGATGCCGTCGGTTCAGGCGCTCGGCCGCGCACTCACCAACAATGATCTCAAAGGCTCGACCTTCGTGGTCGCGGGCCATACCGATGCGGCCGGCGGCGAAGCCTATAACCAGGACCTCTCCGAGCGCCGCGCCGACGCGATCAAGCGCTATCTCGTCGACAAATACGGCATCAACGGCACCGATCTCGTCACCGTCGGATACGGCAAGAGCAAGCTCAAGGATCCGAGCCAGCCGATGGCGGAAGTGAACCGCCGCGTCCAGGTCGTGAACATGGAAAACAAGGCCACGGCGAACGCGTCCAAGTAAGAATTGCAAGTAAGGGATTGCAAGTTAAGGGCGTGGCGTCGACCAATAGTTTCCGGCTACAATACGTCCCGCAGCCATGCGGGACGTATTCGTTTTTGGGCGCCATTGCAGGTCTTCGGCCAGCCAAATGCGCCCTGTTTGATTTGACTTCCAGTCTGGATTGATCCGGCGATGAAATTCTCCGAATACCTCAAACCTGCGCTCGGAGTGGCTTTCGTTGCCGCTCTGGCCGTCGGCTATTACTGGTTCGAACACCGTCCGCGCGCCGAAGAAAAAGACACGCCGGGCCAGGCGCTGGTGATCGTGACCAAGTCTACCAATGCCTGCTTCTCCGACATGGTGCGGGTCACCGGCTTCATCGTGCCGCGCCGCGAGGCCCAGGTCGGTGTCGACCAGGAAGGCTCACGGGTGACCGACCTGTTCGTCCGCGAAGGCGACATGGTCACCGAAAATCAGGAACTGGCGCGCCTCACCGCTCCGCCGCAGCAGCCGGGAGCCCCCGGCGGCCGAACCGGGCCGATCTCGCTGCGCGCGCCTGCGGCCGGGCTCGTCACCGAAGCCAGGACCGCGGTCGGCGCTCCCGCCTCGCCGCAGGCAGGCCCGATGTTCCGCATTTCCGTGAACAATGAAATCGAACTCGAGGCCGAAGTGCCGAGCGTTCATCTGCTCAAGCTCAATCCGGGTGCTACGGTGCGCATCAGCCGTGACGACGCACCCGACGTTGTCGGCAAGGTCCGGCAGATATCGCCGCAGATCGACCGCACGACCCAGCTCGGCAAGGTCCGGATTTCGCTGAACAACAATCCATCCCTCAAGGTCGGCATGTTTGCCCGCGCCAATATCGACGCCAAGCGTTCCTGCGGCGTCGCCGTGCCGCGCACCGCCATCGACCGCCTGACCTTGCAGGTCGTGAAAGGCAACACCATCGAGACGCGACGAGTGCGCGTCGGCCTGACCTCCGAAACCTCCACCGAAATTCTTGAAGGCCTCGACGTCGGCGAAATCGTCGTGGCCGATGCTGGTACCTCGCTGCATGACGGCGACCAGATCAAGATCATGTTCGCCGACGAACTCGAGCGCACGCGGGCACGCTAATGGCTTTGAATATCTCGGCATGGTCGATCCGGAACCCGCTGCCTTCGATCGTCTTTTCGATCATTCTCCTGGTGCTGGGCTGGGTCAGCTTCACCAAGCTCGCGGTGACGCGGTTGCCGAGCGCCGACATCCCCGTGATTTCGGTCGCTGTCGCGCAATTCGGCGCCGCGCCATCGGAGCTGGAATCGCAGGTCACCAAGACCATCGAGGACGGCGTATCCGGCGTCGAGGGCGTGCGGCATATTTCGTCGTCGATCACCGACGGCTTGTCCGTGACCACGATCCAGTTCGCGCTGGAAACCAACACCGATCGCGCACTCAATGACGTCAAGGATGCCGTCACCCGCGTTCGCGCCAACCTGCCGCAAAACGTCAACGAACCGCTGATCCAGCGTGTCGACGTGATCGGCCTGCCGATCGTCACCTATGCCGCGATCTCGCCCGGCAAGACACCCGAACAGCTTTCCTATTTCGTCGACGACGTCGTCAAGCGCGCATTGCAGGGCGTGCGCGGCGTGGCGCAAGTCGAGCGCATCGGCGGTGTCGAGCGCGAGATTCTCGTCTCGCTCGATCCCGACCGGCTGCAGGCCGCAGGCCTCACCGCCGTCAATGTCAGCCAGATCCTGCGCGGCACCAATGTCGACGTCGCCGGCGGCCGCGCCCAGATCGGCAAGAACGACCAGGCGATCCGTACGCTCGCTGGCGCCAAGACACTGAACGAACTTGCCGGCACCATGATCCCGCTGTTCGGCGGCGGCGAGGTGCGCCTCGACGACCTCGGCACCGTCACCGACACCATCGCCGATCGCAGCACCTTTGCCCGGTTCAACGGCGAACCCGTGGTCGCACTCGGCATCAAGCGCTCCAAGGGCGCCAGCGACGTGGTGGTGGCCGCCGCCGTGCAGAAGCGTATCGATGCGCTGAAGGTCGCCTATCCCGACGTCGACCTCAAACTTATCGATACCTCGGTCAACTTCACCAAGGGCAATTACGATGCAGCGATCTCGACCTTGTTCGAGGGCGCGATCCTCGCGGTGGTTGTCGTGCTGTTGTTCCTGCGCGACATCCGCGCCACCATCATCGCCGCGATCTCGCTGCCGCTGTCGATCTTCCCGGCGTTCTGGGCGATGGACCTGCTCGGCTTCTCGCTGAACCTGGTCTCCTTCCTCGCCATAACGCTATCGACGGGTATTCTGGTCGACGACGCCATCGTCGAGATCGAGAACATCGTGCGCCATATGCGCATGGGCAAGTCGCCCTATCGCGCAGCGCTCGAAGCCGCCGACGAAATCGGCCTCGCGGTGATCGCGATTTCGCTGACGATCATCGCGATCTTTGCCCCCGCCAGCTTCATGTCCGGGATCGCCGGGCAGTTCTTCAAGCAGTTCGGCATTACGGTGTCGGTGCAGGTGTTCTTCTCGCTGCTCGCCGCCCGATTTGTGACGCCGGTGCTGGCCGCTTACTTCCTGAAGGATCACCCGCACGAGGATCCGCCGCCCGGGCGCATTCTGCAATCCTACACCAGGCTCGTGACCTGGTCGGTGAGGCACTATTTCATCACCGTGCTGATCGGCTTCGGCATCTTCGCGGCCTCGATCTGGAGCATCACGCTGCTGCCGCAAGGCTTCCTGCCGGCACAGGACACTGCGCGCTCGCTGCTGGCGATGGAGCTGCCGCCGGGCTCGCAGCTCGCCTACACCGAGAAGGTGACGGAGGAAATCGTCGCCCGCCTGCGCAAACGGCCCGAGGTGAAGAGCATCTTCGTCGATGGCGGAAGGGTGCCGCCGGGAACGCAGGAAGTCCGCCGCGCCGCGCTGATCATCAATTACACGCCGAAGGCCGATCGCAAGATCACGCAGCGGCAGCTCGAACTCGAGATCGGCCAGGAGCTCGAGAACGTTCCCGACATTCGCTTCTGGTTCCTCGACGAGAATGGCCTGCGCGCGATTTCGCTCGTCGTGACCGGCGTCGACAGCAACATCGTCAACAACGTCGCCAGCGAGCTGGCGACGCAGATGAAGCGGATTCCGATTATCGCCAACGTGATTTCGGAAACCTCGCTCGACCGGCCTGAGCTGCGCATCCGGCCGCGAGCCGAACTCGCGGCGCGGCTCGGCGTCTCCACCGAAAGCCTGTCACAGACCATCCGTGTCGCCACCATCGGCGATGTCGGCCCGGCGTTGGCAAAATTCGACGCCGGCGACCGTCAGGTGCCGATCCGCGTCCAGCTCGAGGACAGCGCGCGCAGCGATCTGCAGATGCTGCAGCAGTTGCGGGTGCCGCTCGGACAGCGCGGCGAACGCGGTGGCGTGCCGCTGTCGGTTGTCGCCGACATCCAGCTCGATCAGGGCCCGACCAGCATCAACCGCTACGACCGCGAACGGCAGGCGACGGTGGCCGCCGACCTTGTCGGCACCGCGGCGCTGGGCGACGCCACCAAGAAGATCTACGACCTTCCGGTCATGAAGAGCCTGCCGAAGGGCGTGAGGGTGAGCCCGTCGGGCGACGCCGAGAGCCTCAACGAATTGTCGGAAGGCTTTGCCACTGCGATCACCGCCGGCCTGATGATGGTCTATGCGGTGCTGGTGCTGCTGTTCGGCACCTTCCTGCAGCCGATCACCATCCTGTTCTCGCTGCCGCTGTCGATCGGCGGCGCGATCGCGGCGCTGCTGCTGACCGGCAAGCAGCTCACCACGCCGGTGTGGATCGGCATTTTGATGCTGATGGGCATCGTGACCAAGAACGCGATCATGCTGGTGGAATTCGCGGTGGAAGCAATCCGCGAAGGCAAGAAGCGCGACGAAGCCATCATCGACGCCGGCATGAAGCGGGCGCGCCCGATCGTGATGACGACGATCGCGATGGCCGCGGGCATGATGCCGTCAGCACTCGCGTTCGGCGCCGGTGGCGAATTCCGCTCGCCGATGGCGCTCGCCGTGATCGGCGGCCTGATCTTCTCCACCATCCTGTCGCTGGTGTTCGTGCCGGCGATGTTCATGGTGATGGACGATCTCGGTGCTCTGTGCTGGCGCTTCGGCCAGAAGCTGCTGGTTTCCAGCGGCGAGCCAGAGCCCGCCGGTCATGGACCGGATCATCACAACGAGCCGCCAGCCAAGGGCCCCCCATCCGCACCGCCGGCGATGTCACCCGCGGCGAAGTAGGTAACTTGTCTGCGATGGCCGGCGAGAGAGACCTCTACAGACCATCGATAGATGATAGATTCTGCCTCAGGATTCCGGCGCTCGGAATGTCAACTGACGATCCCGAAATTCGTCAGGTCGTAATCTGATCCGCTTCGGCGCATCAGGCTACATCGTACGTTACGTCGTTCTTCCTGAGACGGCTGATGTTCTCGTCACGAGGATCTGGCATGGCCGCGAAGCGCGCACGTAACGGCTCGCGGTCCTACTCGTTCCTAGCCACCGCCGTCAGCTTGGTCATGTTCTGCAGCAAGATACGTCCGCGCTGCAGGTCCAGAATGCCGTCCTTGCGCCAGAGCTGCAGTTGACGGTTGACGCTTTCGCGGGCGGCGCCGACGAAGACGCCGAGCTGCTCCTGCGAGATGTGCACCTCGGAACCGAAATCGGAGGCGAGTGCGCAGAGCCGCCGCGCCAGGCGGACCGGCAGCGGCTGCAGCACGGATTCTTCCATCCGCTCGCTCTGCCAGCGGATGCGCTGGCACAACAGCATCATGATCTTGATCGCGACCTTGGGCTCGCGTTCGAGGAAGGCGAGGAAGTCCTCGCGCCGCAGCACGAACAGCTCCGACGGCTCGCCGGCGGTGGCGTCCGCGGTGCGGCTTTGGCCGTCAAGCACGGCGACCTCGCCGAACAGATCGCCGGGGCCCATGAAATTCAGCGTCAGGCGGCTGCCGTCGGAGGCGCCGGTCTCGATCCTGATCTGGCCGCGGCGGACCCCGTAGAGGGCATTGCCCGCATCGCCCTTCTGGAACAACATTTCGCCAACGCTGAGCTGCTCGGTGTGGCAAAGGCCGGAGATGCGCTGCAACTCGTCGGCGCCCAGATCCGCAAACATCGGGTTCATTTTCAGAATGACCGCAAATTCGGCCTGTTTGCTCATTGTATTACCTTCCAAATCGGCCCGGACCCGCCCCTCAAGGCCGTTAGCAAGATTCTCATGCCAACGAGTGTGTCATAAGTCACATAACTTTGCAGTAGCCTCGGAATATTTTTGGCTTCTTTGGGCCCCACCCCTTTCCGGGATAAGCTCGCCTGACCGGTTGCGCCCGCGTATCGCGCCACCGAAATAAGTGCCGTTTGCGCGGTCTGGAATGTCGATATGAAAGCACTGAAAATTGCCGGCGCCGCCATTGGCGCCGTGGTCGTCGTCATCGTGCTGCTGCTGGTGATCGGCATCCCGTCCAGCTTCCTGACGGCGCAAATCCAGGAGCGGGTCGAGCGCGAGACCGGCTACACGCTCGCCATCAATGGCGGGGCGAAGATCGGCCTGTGGCCATCGCTCAACATCACGCTGAACGATGTCACGCTGCAGGATCCGAAGGACCGCGACATCAACCACCGCTTCACGGCCTCGAGCATCGAGGCGGACGTCACGCTTGCGAGCCTGTGGGCCGGCCGGCCGCACATCACCGAACTCGTCGTCATCCGCCCGGTGGTGAACTTGCCGCTGAAACGCGAGCGCGTGAGAGAGGTCAGCCCTCCTTCGAAGCCCGCTGCCGGCAAGGCGACTGACAAGGCGACCGATGCCCTTTCGATCGAGCATATCAGCGTCACCGGCGGCACCATCGTGTTCGCCAACCTGCGCGACCGCGTCGAGAACAGGATCGAGACCGTCAACGCCGACGTCACCATCGATGCCGACCGCAAGGTCGTGCTGACCGGCAGCGCCCGCAGCAGCGGCAATCCGCTGAAATTCGAGATCAAGGCGGCACCGCCCGCGGCTCCGGTCGAGCGGCAGAATATCCCGGCCGAGATCAAGATCGATGCGCCCGGCCTGTTGCGCGCCCCGCTCGCGGCCAAGGCCGAAGTCCGGCTCAACGGCTCGGTCGTGATGATCAACGGCGTCACCGGCGCGCTCGGCGACGGCGCGTTCAACGGCTGGGCCTCGGTCGATCTGTCGAGCAAGCCGCTGGTGAAGCTCGACCTCGATTTCCAGAAGCTCGCGGTCGCGATGTCGCGCAGCACCGACAGTTCCGCGGGCCAGCCCTGGAGCAGTGCCACGATCGACGTCAACGGCCTCAACTATGTCGACTTCCAGGCACGCATTTCCGCGGCCGAGCTCAATGTCGGCGACGCGCGCTTCACCCCCGCCGCGATCGACGCCACGCTCACCAGCGGCGTGCTGAAGGCGCAGGTTTCCAACCTCGGCGCCTATGAGGGCAACGCCAATGGCGATCTGACCGTCGACGTCTCCGCGGCCAATCCCACCTACACGATGCGGGCCGACCTCACCAGCGTGCGCGCGCTTCCGCTGCTGCATGGCCTCGCCGACTTCGACCGGATCGACGGCCGGATGCAGGCGAAGATCAGCGTGCGCTCCACCGGCACCAGCCAGCGCGCGATCATGTCGAATGTGGCCGGCACCGCCTTCGTCGTATTCCAGGACGGCGCCATCAAGGGCCTCAATATCGCGCAGATGATCCGCTCGCTGACGGCGAGCACCTTGTCCGGCTGGCAGGAGAGCGAGGAGAAGGCGACGGATCTTTCGCAATTGTCGGCGTCGTTCAGGATCGACAAGGGCCAGGCGCAGACCACCGATCTCAATCTCGTCGGCCCGCTGGTCAAGCTGACCGGCGCAGGCACCATTGATCTCGGCACCAAGCAGATCGGATTCCGCGTCGAGCCGAAGCTCGTGATGACCACCGAAGGCCAGGGCCGCGCCACCGACCCGCTCGGGCTCGGCATTCCCGTGATGATCGAGGGCCCGTGGGGGAGCCCACGGATCTATCCGGAGATGCAGGGCATTCTCGACAATCCCGACGCGGCCTATGCCAAGCTGAAGGAGATGGGCAAGGGCCTGTTCGGCCAGAACGGCGCCGGGCTTGGCGCTGCGATCGGCAATCTGCTCGGCGGAAGGCCCGGGGCGACCGACGGACAGCAAGGCGGCGCCGGCGGCCAGCAGCCGGGCAATCCGCTCGGCGGCCAGCTCGGCGAGACCATCGGCAATCTGTTGCAGCAGGGCCTGGGCGGATTGAATCAAGGCGGCGCGCGGCCGGGCGGCCAGCGCAGCATCCCGAGCCCCGCCTCGCCCGCACAGGCGCCGACCGAGGCCGCCCCGGCCGAGCCCGCGCCCTCCGCGGTGCCGAGCGATACGACCGCCCAGCAGGACAGTCAGCCAATGAACGAGGTCTTGCGGCAGTTGTTCAACCGGTGAGCTTCCTTCTCCGTCACGGCCGGGCTTGTCCCGGCCATCCACGTCTTTGCTGAGGCGATCGAAGAGCGTGGATGCCCGGGACAAGCCCGGGCATGACGATTCCTCCAGGGATTCCTGCCCATAATTGGGGCTAACCATGTCGGCGGGCTCACAGCCCAGCCCGCCAATTCGTGCTAAAGAGCCCCTCATGCCGGGCTGCCGAGACAGACCGGCGCCAGTGACAAACGGATGCGCGCGCCCCGCGTGGGCCGGCACGAGGGTCCGGATGGACGAGGTCAAGGACAGAGTAAACTTCCTGCGCGAAGGCCTGTTCGCCAAATACGTCGTCGCGCTGGTCGGCCTCGTCGTGTTCGTGCTGGCGGTCAACGGCGCGATGGAAATCTGGATCACCTACCGCGGCATCAGGAGCTCGCTCAACGACGGCATGAGCGAGAAGGCGGAGGCGACCGCCAAGCGGATCCAGCAATCCTTGTCCGACCTCGAGCGGCAGATCTCCTGGGTGACGCGCGCCAGCGCCACCAAGATCACCGAAGCCGCAACGCTGGAGCAGCACCGCGAAGACTATGCGCAACTGCTGCGCCAGGTGCCGCAAGTCAGCCAGCTCTCGTTCCTCAACGCCCAGGGCCGCGAGCAACTCCGCCACACCCGCCAGACCGTCACGCTCGGCAGCGACGCCGATTTTTCCCGCGATGTCAGGTTCATCGAGACCGTCAGGCGCGGCACCAGCTTTGCGCCGGCCTACTTCCGCGACCAGCGGCCGTTGATGTCGATCACGCTGCCGCATGCCGATGGCAGCGTCACCGTGGCCGAGATCGACCTCGGCTTCCTGGCCGACTTTTTTGACGATGCGCAGGTCGGCAAGTTGGCGTACGCCTATGTCATCGATCCCAAGGGCGAGGTGCTGGCGAGCTCCGCGAAGGGCCCTGAAACCGGCAAGACTCTCTCGGCGCTGCCGCAGGTCGCCGCCGTCATCGCGCCCGGCGGCAAGGCGCCGGCGTCCGGCACTGATATTCGCGGCGATGCGGTGCTGACGACGGCCGCCAGGGTGCCGAAGCTCGGCTGGCATGTATTCTTCGAACAGCCGACCGCGCAGGCGCTGACGCCGATCCGGGATCAACTGGTGCGGATCGCGCTTTTGATCGCGCTCGGCCTCGTGGTCGCGCTCATCGCCGGCACCATCATGGCCCGCCGCATGCTGGTGCCGATCACGGCGCTGCAGGCCGGCGCCAGGCGTCTCGGCGCCGGCGATTTCGGCCACCGTATCGAGGTGAAGACATCCGACGAGCTGGAGGAGCTGGCCAACCAGTTCAACGGCATGGCGGGCCAGCTCGCCGCGACCTATTCCGACCTCGAAGACAAGGTGAACGAGCGGACGCGGGATCTGGCGCAATCGATCAACGAACTCAAGGTGCTCGAGGAAGTCGGCCGCGCGGTCGCCTCCTCGCTCGATCTCAATGCGGTGCTGCCGACCGTCGCCGCGCGTGCGCTGGAGATCACGCATGCCGACGCGGTGCTGATCTATGGCTATGACGCCGGCAATTACCAGTTCAGCCTCGCCGAATCCATCGGCATCGACAAGGCGGCCGAAGGCGTCCACCGCGCCATCGACGCCGACAACTCCCCGCTCGGCGAGGCCGCAACGCAGGGCGAGCCGATCACGATTCCCGATCTCGACGCCACGCCGGCGCATCCGCTGCGCGATCTCGCCGTCGAGGCCGGCTTTCATTCGGTGCTGGTGGTGCCGCTGGTCGACCAGACCGGCATTCTGGGATCGCTGGTGGTGCTGCGGCGGAACGCCGGCGAATTTTCACCGAACCTGACCGGGCTGATGAAGACGTTTGCGCACCAGGCGGTGCTGGCGATGCGCAATGCGCGGCTGTTCACCGAAGTCGACTACAAGAGCCGCGAACTCGAGACTGCGCACTCCACGGTGCGCCAGCAGGCCGACAAGCTGCAGGAACAGACCGACCAACTCAAGGATTGGAACCGCTCGCTGGAGGAGCGCGTGGAAACCCAGCTCGGCGAGATCGAGCGCATCCGCAGGCTGGAGCGCTTCCTCGCGCCGCAGGTGGCACAACTGATCGCCTCTTCCGACGGCCATGAAGGCCTGCTCGACAGCCACCGCCGCGAAGTCACCGTCGTGTTCTGCGACCTGCGCGGTTTTACGAGTTTCACCGAGACCACCGAGCCGGAAGAGGCGATGAACGTGCTGCGCGAATATCACGCCGCGCTGGGCGAATTGATCTTCAAGTACGAAGGCACGCTCGACCGCTATGCCGGCGACGGCGTGATGATCCTGTTCAACGCGCCGATCCAGTTCGAAGATCACACCGCGCGCGCCGTCCGCATGGCGGTGGAGATGCGCGACACCATCGGGCAACTCACCGAAAAATGGCGCAACCGCGGCCACAATCTCGGCTTTGGCATCGGCATCGCGCTCGGCTACGCCACGCTCGGCCAGATCGGCTTCGAGCAGCGGCTGGAATACGCCGCGATCGGCAGCGTCACCAACCTTGCGTCCAGGCTGTGCGACGAGGCCAAGGCCAACCAGATCGTGGTGTCGAGGCGCGTCTACGGCATGGTCGAACAGTGGGTGGAAGGACGGCCGATCGACGATTTGAATCTGAAGGGGTTCAATCATCCTATCCTGGCGGCGGAGATTTTGGCGTGGCGCGAGGCGGTCGACAATGTGGTGGATGCGGCTGCAGCGGCGGCACGAAGGAAGAAGATGCAGTAGTTTCTGTCGTCCCTGCCTCCGTGCGCAATTGCGCACTAGGCAGGGACGACGCGGAGTGTTAGGCGCGCGCTCGCTCTGCATTTCAAACAGCAGCAAATCTCCCGCGGCGCCACGCGCCCGAGGATTTGCAATTTCGTTTCGCCCTCGAAAAGCGAGAGGGCGCAGGGAAAGCCGGGTGCCCTCAGCACCCGCGATCGTGCGCACAAAATGCACACGGGTGACCGCAAGGTGCGCCGGAACACCCGGCCTTCCCTGCGCAATGGTGTTACGGCTTATAGCGCGCTCTTCCCGGCGACGAATTCCTCTTGCCACCGTCGCTGACGGATTGGCGATCCGCCGAAGCCCGGTTGGGCCCGACAAATCTCCATCAGCTTGACACCAGCCACGGGTGCCAGAACCACACGCCTTTGCCGTCCGCGGCTTCCTCTGCCAAAACGCCTCGACCGGCTCATGTGCTGCCGATCGAAATCCTGGCGAAGGCGTTTAAGCGCCGGTCGTCTGCGCGCCGGCCGATCGCTCACAAGCCGAAGCCCGCCCTGCGACCCCTTGCGCGCCCGACGCTGCCGCGTCCATCGCATCCCGCACCCAACGTCCGTGACGATCGCGATACGCCCCTCTCATGGGTGCGGGATGCGCGGAGTTGTAAGGGTGATTTGGATCAATCGGGAAGCGAATTATTTTCGAGGGCGAGACTGGACGGGGCAAATCACGTTGAAACCGTTGGAAAAATTTGCTCGACAGCGCAAGCGCCGCTGCAACCGTTGCGGCCGACAGACAACAAGCGGCGACGCCGTACCCGCCGGTCAGTGCCAACCGGGCTGCTGCATTCGCGCGCGGGTCTGCGCCAGTTCTTCGAGACTGTTATCGATCTGCTCGCGGTACATGCCGATATCCTCGAGATGGCGATCGTCGAGCATGCGCAGGGCCTCACGCGCGGCGTGACGCTCGTGGCGCGCGATCACCGCTGCGAGGAAGCGGTTGATGTGACGGCGCAGGCGCGCCAGCCAAACCGCGGTGCGCCAGGCAAATGGCCTGGTGGCGGAGGTCGGAATGGTGGTCAGCATAGTCATGGCTATTTCTTTCAAACAGTAGCCGGAATCCGGTGAGCTTGCCGGGTCCCCTTTTCTATCGAAGGCCTGCTGCCAGCATAGTGTTAGCAGCGTTCGGCGCGCACGCCTAAAGGCGCGACGAGCACCGGGCACGGCTGGATCGAGGATCCAAACGCGGAAACGATGAGCCGCACCGCCGGCAGGGCCAGCCCGCCGCCGATGCAAGGCGAGGCTCGTCAGGCCACCTTTCGGCCGGCCGCGAGATCCTTGACGGCTTCGGTGGTCAGCGGCTGGCCGCCGACGCCCCAATCGCCGCTCGCGACCTCGGAAATCTTGACCCAGGTAACGCCGCGCATGTTCTCGCCTTCGATCGACACCATGGCGTCCGTGAGCTTCCGGATCATCTGGCTCTTCTGCTCGGAACTGAACACGTTCTCGATGACGTGAACCTCTATCAATGGCATGCAGTTCTCCTTGATGCTTTCCTCGCAAAACCGAGGGCAGCGTCAACATGCCTGTGACAGCGGACCGAGACTTTGAGACAGCTATGATTTGCGGTCCAGACCCGCTTGAGATGTCGCCGCGCAGCTATTGCAGGCCGGCGCGCTGAAACCCCTCCAGATAATGCGCCTTGTCCGCCTCGTGCTCGAACGGCAGTCCGCTGGCGAGCCAGGCGAGCGAGATGTTGGGCTGGGCGCGGCGGAGGCCGTCGAGGGCTGCCTTGGCGGCATCGCGGCCGCCGGCCATGCCGAGGGAGGCGGTCAGCACGCGGTGGGCGCCGACAAAGTCGGCGCGCTGCCGCAGCGCTTCACGCGACAGGCGGATCGCCTCCGCGTAATTTTTGCCGACATACTGGCAATAGGCGGCGACGCCGCAATAGATCGCGGCAAAGGGATCGCGCGGTGAGAGTTTCAGCGCCTCGCGCGCGGCGCGATCGCCGTCCTCCCAGCGCCCGCGATAGGACAGCGCGACGCCATAGAGGCCGCGCGCGGGCGAAAAATTCGGATTGAGCCGCAACGCGAGCTCGAATTCGGCGATGCAATCATCGAAGCGCCGGTTGAACAGATAGACGCTGGCCAGCGCATAGTGCGCCCACGCATCCTCGCTGTCGGCCCGGATCGCCGCCAGCGCCGCGCGCTCCGCTGTCGGCACGGCGCTCGACATTTCCTGCCAGCCCATATGGGCAGAGAACATGTGGCAGGCAGCCAGCAGGCTGAGCGCCTGGCCGTAGGAAGGATCGACACTGATCGCCTTTTCCAGAAGCGCCTGCGCGACCAGATTGTCCTGCCGCGTGACGCGCCAATAGTGCGACAGCGCGCGCATCACCAGGTCCCACGCATCCATGTTGTCAGGCGTCTTGCGCCGGGCCCGGAAATCCTCCGCCGCATAGAGTTGCGGCTCGATCGCCGCGACGACGGCCTGGGTGATTTCGTCCTGCACCGCGAACACGTCGGCGAGATCGCGGTCGTAACGCTCCGCCCAGAGGTGACTGCCGGTGGCCACATCGACGAGCTGGGCCGTGATGCGCACATGGTCGCCGTCCTTGCGCACGCTGCCCTCGACGACGTAGCCGACACCGAGCTCCTCGCCGATCTGCTGGTGATGGACGGATTTTCCCCGGTAGCTGAACGAGGAATTCCGCGCGATCACATAGAACCAGCGCAGCTTCGACAGCGCGGTGATGATGTCCTCGCTGATGCCTTCCGAAAAATATTCCTGCTCCGGCTCGCCGCTAAGATTGACAAACGGTAGCACCGCGATCGCGGTGCGATCGAGCACCGGGAGCTGCGGGTGCAACGGTTCGCCGGTGAGGTCGAGCGGCTGGGGCGCACCGGCGCGCACTGCGCCGCCGTTCGCGGCTTTCGGCTGCACGTCGCCGACGAAGCGAAAGCCTTTTCGCGCCAGGGTGCGGATCATGATCTGATCCTTGCCGCTGTCGCCGACCGCCTTGCGCGCGGCGTTGATCCGGCTCGTCAACGTGGATTCGGAGACAATGCGGCCATCCCACACCGTCTCGATCAGATCGTCCTTGGTGACGACATGGTCGCGGTTTTCGATCAGGTGAACCAAGAGATCGAACACCTGCGGCTCGACCGCCACGCTCTCGCCGCCGCGGGTCAGCTCGCGAAGGTCGACATCAAGCACATGGTTGGAAAAATGAAATTGCACGGCTTCATCCCGGTTAGAACATCATAAGTCTTTTCAGACCGGCAGGTAATTTCCGGTCACTTTCGTCCCGCACGCGAGGAAGGTAGAGCGAATTTACCTTCGCGAATGTGTGCGAAATCTCACAGAAAAAGAAATCTCACTGAAAAATCAGGATGGTCTCAAGGCAAAATCAGCCCGGCATCACAGTCTTTAGGTCCTGACAGGGCCATGTTTGGTTCATCGCGGCCCCTTCCGTGGCCGCATGATCCCGATCAAGGAGACCCCGATGACCGGCCAGACCGCGACCGCAGCGACCCAGATCCAAGCCGATTCTGCCCAAACCAATTCTGCCCAACCTGCTCCCGACCTTGCCGCCCTCAAGACGCGTCAACAGGCCGCATGGTCGTCGGGCGATTACGCCATTGTCGGCGCGACGCTGCAGATCGTCGGCGAGGAACTCTGCGAGGCGCTCGATCTCAAGGCCGGCTCGAAGGTGCTCGATGTCGCCGCCGGCAACGGCATGGCGAGCCTCGCCGCGGCACGGCGGTGGTGCGACGTCACCTCGACCGACTACGTGCCGGCGTTGCTGGAGCGCGGCCGGGCGCGCGCCGCCGCTGAAGGCATGGCAATCGAATTCAGGGAAGCCGACGCGGAAAACCTGCCGTTCGACGACAACAGGTTTGACACCGTGCTCTCCACCTTCGGCGTCATGTTCACGCCGAACCAGGACCGCGCGGCGGCCGAGCTGATGCGGGTCTGCAAGCCCAAGGGCAAGATCGGCCTGGCGAACTGGACACCGGACGGTTTTATCGGACAGGTCTTCAAGACGCTCGGCAAATATCTGCCGCCGCCCGCCGGGACCAAATCGCCGGCGCTGTGGGGAACGAGCGCGCGGCTGACCGAAATGTTCGACGCTGACGCACGCTCGATCAGGGCGGAATCGCGCCTGTTCAAGTTTCGCTATCGCTCGCCAGCGCACTTCCTCGACATCTTCAAGACGTACTACGGCCCGGTGCTGAAAGCGTTCGCAGCCCTCGAGCCCGCGAAACAGGAAGAGTTGCATAACGATCTGCATGCCCTGATCGTTCGCATGAACCGCTCCGGCGACGGCACGATGGTCGTGCCCAGCGAGTATCTCGAGGTCGTCATCACCAAGCGGTGAAGCCGAACGCCGGCAAGATCGGCGGAGCCATTGGCGTGGCTCCGCTGGTGGCGGGTGCGCGGGCCTGACGCTGATCGAGCCGATGCTGCGGGCGGAGGGGTGACATTCTTGGCGCTTGGCTTTCCCGTCGGCCTTCTGGTATCGGTTAAGACCGAAACCGGGAACAAAACGCAGATGACCACCTTCCGCGCGCGCGGCCTTTCACTGACGCTGCCCCCCCTGATTGCCGTCGGCATGATCTGCTTTTCCAGCCACCCCCTGCTCGCCGCCGACGATGAAGCCCCGGCGAAGGGCGCCGCCGTCACCGTGCTCAAAGCCGCAAAGTCCTGCTTCGCCAATATCGTCGAGGTCTCCGGCACCGTCATTCCGCGCGAGGAGAACCAGGTGCGCCCCGAACGGATGGGCCTGAAAGTGGCCGAGGTGATGGTGGATGCGGGCGACAGCGTTACCGCAGGCCAGGTGCTGGCGAAGCTGAGCCTGCCCGAGGGCGGGCAGATCACGGTGCAGGCGCCGGTGGGCGGGGTGATCTCGGCCTCCACCGCGTCGGTCGGTGCGATGGCCTCGGGCAAGGGCGAGGCGCTATTCTCGATCATCGCGCGCGGCGAGTTCGACCTGGTCGGCATGGTGCCGACGCGCGACATCCAGAAGCTTCAGGTCAACCAGACCGCGCGGATCAAGGTGATCGGCGCCGGCGAGGTCGATGGAAAAGTGCGGCGGCTGTCGACCACGGTCGAGCCGAACAGCCAGCTCGCGCAGGTGTTCGTCGGCGTCACCACCAACCGGCGGCTCCTGGTCAATTCCAGCGGCCGCGCGCAGATCAAGACCGGGCAGAGCTGCGGCGTCTCGGTGCCGCTCACCGCGATCCTCTACGGCTCCGCCGGCACCGTGGTGCAGGTGGTGCGGCGCGCGCGCGTCGAAACCCGGCGGGTGGAGACCGGGCTGATGGCGGCCGGCCAGGTCGAGATCACCTCGGGCCTGCAGGAAGGCGACATCGTGGTGGCGCGCGCCGGTGCGCTGCTGCGCGAAGGCGATCCGGTGCGGCCGGTGACCGCGAGCGCGGATGTGAAATAGGTATCGCCGTCATGCCCGGGCAGAAGCGCGAAGCGCGTCTTCGCGCTAGATGTCCCGGGCATCCACGTTCTACACTTCGGCGGATGCAAAGACGTGGATGGCCGGGACAAGCCCGGCCATGACGAAGAGAGCGATGTCTTGATGATGCGCGGGTCAAGCCCGCGCATGACAGCCTGAATTACCCGCCGATGCGGACGTCTTCCAGCAGGGACGACGACACCTGCGGCACCTGCTCGCCGTCGGAGGCGCGGGAGACGGAGATGCGGGTCTTGTTGAAGGCGCTGGCTGCGCCGGACTGCGAATTCAAATTGTTGAGCAGCTCGGTCACCAGCACGCTGTACTGGCCCTTGCCGTCATCGGCGACCTTGCCCGGGGTCGCCGAGGTCAGGATCAGCGCGTTCTCCGGCGCCGAGATCGGGGCGAGGCCATGGGAGTAGGAACGGAAGCGGCGCTCATAGGGGTTACGGCGGGAGGCGTCGACGACGACGAGCTTGGCCTTGGCGCCCTTTTCGGTCATCGCGTCCAGCACCTGTTCGATCGAGACGCCGTCGCGGCGGACGTCAGCTTCCTTCCAGATCGCGGCATCGACCGGAATCATGAAGCTCTCGCGGCCTACCTGCACGCCATAACCGCCGAAGAACAGCATCGCCACGGTGTCCTGCTTGATCTTGGCCTTGAGCCGGACGATGGCGCGGGCCATGTCGTCCTTGGTGGCGTCCTCGACCACGTCGACGTCAAAACCCTTGGCGCGCAAGGCGGCGGTGAGGCCGCGGGCATCGTTGATGGGCTGGGCGAGCGGGGCTGAGGCATCCGGGTAATGGCCGTTGCCGATCACGAGCGCAACCCGGCTGGCAGACGTGCCGATCGAGCCGGTCTGTTCGGTTCCGATCGCCTTGGCGGCGTCGAGCGAGCGCTTGTTCAACGCCGCATGGGCGCCGATAGCCAGCGACACCAGGCCGACAAACGCAACGGCAATGGTGAGGCTGCGGCGGGAGATGCGGAGCTGACCGAGGTTCATCGCGTTACCATCCCAAGTTTGTCCAAAGGCACCAAGCAAGACCGGCGCCAGTTAGTCGCGTGAGGACCGTTCAGGTTTGAAGGGGTTGCCGGGTGTGTGCCGTCCAATTGCGCTCAATTTGCGGCACCGCAACAGGCGGGCTTTTAGCCTGCTGGGCCCTCCCGAACAACCTCATTTGGTGCATGGAGCCAATTGCCGTCGACTATGGCGGAGTGTTAGTTCCCGTTAAGTGACCTACATCACATTTGTGTTTTTCGTCGATTTATATAGTTTTCAAGGGCTTGCGGGCCCGATCCGGCCGGCGGTGGCCGCCTTAAGTAATATGCCATGCTTAATGGGGCCCTTCCTTCACCGTTCCGGCGGAAAGAAATTGCATGGGCTTCCACACCATCGCCGGCGCCGCATTTCGGGCGCTGACCGCGCGGAAAGACGGCCCCTCGCTGTACGACGTCTGCGATCCCGTGCTGCTGAAATACCGCGACGGCGACCCCCATCTCGGCAAGTTCTATCGGACGGCGCTCGGCAATCCGGCGCTGCGGCCGCTGTTGCGGCGGACCGGGCTGCCCGCGCTGCGGGACGAGAAGCGGCTTGGCGCCCTGCAGGAGGCGCTGCGGCAGGCGCGCGACGAGGCCGAGCCGGACTGGGCCGCGGTCGGCGCCCCGATCGCCGAGCTGATGGCCGATATCGGAGTGCGCCACCCCTCCCCGCAGCCGGTGGCGGCCGCTGGCCGGGCGCCCGACGGAAGCGAGATCGACCGGGTGATCCGCCGCTGCGGCGCGCATCTGCTGGGCTCGTTCGCCAAAAACGGCTTCATCCCGACCTATGCGGCATTCAACCTGATCGGCGACCCCGACATGGGCGGGCGCGAGATGCTGATGGCGCTGACCGGGCTGAACTCGCGCGGCTACAAGAACTCGACGCTGCTGTTCAGCCTGGCGCGGATCTTCATCGCGCATTCACCGGCCCGCGCCCTGATCAACCCGCCGTGGACGGGGATCGCCGAGCCGATGTGGGAGCCGATGCAGATCCGCCACCGCTCGGCCTATTACGACGCCTTCTTCACCGAGGCGCTGCTGAGCTATGTCGAGACCGGCCTGGCCTCATCAGATGAGGCTGCGGCGTCGCGGCGCGCGATTTCGGAGATGGTCGATTTCTGCCTGAAGACCTCGGCCGAGCAAGTGGCCTCGCATGACGGCTCGACGGTGCGTGTGGTCACCGCGCTGGCGCCGCTGCCGCATCCGCGCTTCTCGCGCTTCTTCGCTCAGATCAAGCAGGATTTGGGCTTCGGCATCTACGTGCCGGACTGCGACACCACCGCCTGCTCGTTCTCGGCGGCGACCCAGGCTGGCTCCGCCGATCCGATCCTCGACCAGCCGCTGCTGGATTTCTACCGCGGTTATCAGGTGCGCGAGGGCGCCAACGAGCCGCGCGTCACCGTGCCCTTGAACGACAATATCGATTACGAGGGCGGCGTCGTCACCTGGATCGACAATCTCGCGGGCGACCGGCCCTACGGCAACGACCTCGATCCGACCCTCAATCTCGACATTCTCGAAGTCTCGTTCCGGAATCTAAAGCGCTGGAAGATTCTGGTGACGCCGCAGCGACTGGAGACGGTGCATCGCATCCTGGGCTTCCAGCGGCGGCTGGTGGAAAGCGGCGCCTTCGCCAATCCGCGCTCGCACATCTATTATCTGCCGGAACTCTACTCCGCCTATTTCGGCCGCTGCCATGCCGCGTTCATGGCGTTGCCTGAAGCCGCGCGACAGGCGATCGATCCGGACGGCACCTTCGAAGTTATCCGCGGACGCGTGCTGGCCTATGTCGAGGGGGAATTGATCGCGCGCGAGATGAACGTGTTCGACGCCGCGCTGGCGCTGATGGCGCTGGCGCATCTCGGCGCCGACGTCTCGACCTTCGCGCCGGCGCTGAATTGTATTACGGCCCATTTCGGCGAAGGCGGCAGGCACGGGCCCTACAAGGCCTATGAGTGGAACAAGATGAAGACGCCGACGCGGATCCTGGTCGGCGGCCCCGAGGTGACGTCGGCGTTTGTATTGATGGGCTTGGCGCTGGCGCGAAGAAAGTTGGCGAGTAGCGAATAGCGAGTGGCGAGTAGCTTTCCATTCGCCATTCGCTACTCGCCATTCGCTCCTTCAATGACGGGAAGTTGAAAGCGATGCGACGCTGCGGCTCTGGCAAGACGGCCCCATTGTCCGCACTATCCGCATCATTACGCTGCTGGGACCGTCGATGAATTTACGGAAATTGCTGTTCGCCGTTTTGCTGCTGTCTTTCCCCGCCATGGCGCAGGCGGCCGACATCACCGGCGTCCCGAAAATCCGCGAAGGCGATCAGCTCCAGATCGGCACCCACCGCATTCGCCTGGGTGGCATCGACGCGCCGGCGGTCGATCAGCTCTGCCTCAACACCAAGGGCGAGCGCTGGACCTGCGGCGCGGCTGCGCGCGACGAACTGATCAAACGCTTCGGCGGCAAGAGCTGGACCTGTCATACCAGGCCCGTCACCGACCGCCGCGGCCGCACGGTGGCGCGCTGCGATGCCGACGGCGAGGACATCCAGAAATGGCTGGTGTCGAACGGCTGGGCGCTGGCGCTGACGCGCATCTCGCGGGACTACGAGGCCGACGAGAAGGCCGCGCGCGAGGCCAAGGCCGGGATGTGGCAGGGCGCGTTCATCGCGCCATGGGACTGGCGCATCCGCAACAAGAAGACCGCCGTTCTCGGCGCCATCAAGCCGCCGGAGAACGCCAAGGCGATCCTGCTGGCATCGGCATCCGGATCGGTCGCGCCCTCGCCCGATTGCACCATCAAGGGCAACGTCAACCGCTCTGGCGAATGCATCTATCATCAACCGACGAGCCGCTGGTATGCGAAGATCGAGATGAAGATCTCAAAGGGCACCCGCTGGTTCTGCTCGGTCGAGGAGGCCGAAGCGGCTGGCTGTAGAGAGACGCGGCGCTAGATCTTTTCTTAACCTCGCCCCGCTTGCGGGGAGAGGTCGGATCGCCCTTCGCGATCCGGGGTACCGGTCCATCCATCGGCATCAGAATTTGCGGAGAGAGCCCCTTACCCCGACCCTCTCCCCGCGAAGAGCGGGGAGAGGGAGAAGCAGCTACGGTGACTAATTCTCAATCGGATCGACGATTGCCGCGGCGCAAGCGCGGCGGGTTGCGGCGCGCCCTTACGCTCACGTTCGTCATCCTCGGCGGCTACGGCCTGCTCGCCTATCTGGTGCTGCCGGGGTTCTGGACGCATTACGAGCATCAGCGCGGGCTTGCCGAGATGCCGATGGTGACGCGCACCGCGCAGGGTATTCCCGGCGATCCCATGAATGTCGGGCTGATCGGCGACATCGGCGACGTGGTCTGTGCGATGCACGCGGCCGGCTGGTATCCGGCCGACCGGATCACGCTGAAATCCTCGATCGAGATCGTCGGCAGCGTGCTGCTGGACCGTCCCTACAAGGACGCGCCGGTGAGCAATCTCTATTATCTCGGCCGCCGCGAGGATCTCGCCTATGAAAAGCCGATCGGGACCAGTGCCGACCAGCGCAACCATGTGCGCTATTGGAAGGTGCTGGAGAGCGGCGCGGAGAAGCGGCCGGTCTGGCTTGGGGCTGCGACGCAGGATCGCGGCGTCGGCGTCAGCAAATACACCGCTGAAGTCACGCACCACATCGGCCCCGATCTCGACGCCGAGCGCGCGCTGCTTGCAGCCGATCTGGAAAACGCCGGCATGGTCGAGGCGAAATATCAGGTCACCGGCATCGGGCCGACGATTGCGGGCCATAATGGCGGCGGCGACCTCTATTACACCGACGGCGAAATCTGGGTGCTGCGGCTGGTCGAAGCCTGCAAGAAGCGCGAGGGGCCTGCGGTGACGATCCCGAGCCCGCCGGCGACCGAATTGAAGGACCAGATCTGGCGCGCCATCGCCAATGCGGTGGGGAAATAGCCCGCGCTGTCACGGTCAGGGGCGGAGCAATGAGTGCAATCAACTCTTTTTGCGGCTCTGGATTGCTGCAGTGCGCTCGCAATGGCGGCGTCAATCGCCTATTGTGACGCCGAGCTTTGAATCTCCTGCCGACAAGGAAAACCAACAAATGACCGTTCGCGCGGGCCGGGAATTTCTGGCCATCCCGGGACCCACCACCATGCCCGACGAGGTGCTGCAGGCGATGCATCGCCCGGCGCTCGATATCTATTCCGAACAGATGCTGGAACTGACCGACAGCCTGCTCGCCGACCTGTCGAAACTGTTCGCCACCAAGGGCCAATCCTACATCTACATCGCCAACGGCCATGGCGCCTGGGAAGCAACGCTTTCCAACGTGCTGTCGCGCGGCGACAAGCTGCTGGTGCTGGAAAGCGGACGCTTTGCGATCGGCTGGGGCCAGGCCGCCGCCGCCATGGGCGCCGAAGTCGAGGTACTGAAAGGCGACTGGCGCCGGGCGATCCGTCCTGCCGAAGTCGAGGCGCGGCTCCGGCAAGACAAGGATCACACCATCAAGGCGATCGTCGCGGTGCAGGTCGATACCGCCTCGGGCGCCTATAACGACGTCGAAGCCATCGGCAAGGCGATCAAATCGACCGGGCATCCGGCGCTGTTCATGGTCGACACGGTCGCTTCGCTCGGCTGCATGCCGTTCGAGATGGACAAATGGGGCATCGATGTCGCGATGTCCGGCTCACAGAAGGGCCTGATGACGCCGCCGGGCCTGGGCTTCGTCGCCGCCAACGAGCGCGCCCGCGAAGTACACAGACGCGCCAACCTGCGCACGCCCTATTGGGACTGGACCGAACGTGAAGGAGCTGAGCACTACCGCAAATATGCCGGCACCGCGCCGGTGCATTTGCTGTTCGCGCTGCGCAAGGCGATCGATATGCTGCATGCCGAGGGGCTGGAGAACGCGCATCTGCGCCACCGGCTACTCGCCGAAGCGGTGCGCCGCGCGGTCGCCGTCTGGAGCGAGGGTCAGGTGATCGGCTTCAACATCGCGGAAGCCAATGAGCGCTCCAACACGGTGACGACGGTGACGATGAACGGCTTCGATCCGGCCGCGCTGCAGCGCTACTGCAAGGAAAAATGCGGCGTGGTGCTCGGCACCGGCATCGGTGATTTGTCCGGCCAGGCTTTTCGCATCGCCCATATGGGCCATGTGAATGCGCCGATGATCTTGGGCACGCTCGGCGTCGTCGAGGTCGGCCTCAACGCGCTCAATATTCCCCACGGCAAGGGCGGAACCGAAGCCGCGATCGAATATCTCGGCGAGAACGTCGGGGCGTAAGCTCGACTATCGCCGGCTCGCGTACCGCTAGCGGTCGTCCCTGCGAAAGCAAGGGACCCATACCGCGTGATCCATCGATGAAGCGCCATGGCTGACGCTTTGCGTTGGCCAGCTAGCGCTCTGAGTTCTTGGGGCAGAGCCGTCTCCCGCTGTGCCACTTTCGCGGACAGCGGCGTCCGCAGGGACGACAAAGTCGTTAGTTCGTTTCCGAACTCAACTCCCTTTCCCATCCCGTTTTTGTCCGTATACTGGCATACCAAGCCGGGCGCTGATCCGTGCACGAACAAGAGTGGGAGTGAGGCGATTGGCGTCCGTTGATTTGCGCGGCCTGACCAAGCGATTTGGCTCGCTTGCGGTGGTCGATAACGTCTCATTGAAAATCGACCATGGACAACTGGTCTGCCTGCTTGGGCCCTCCGGCTGCGGCAAGACCACCACACTGCGGCTGATCGCCGGTTTCCTGGAACCCTCCGACGGCGAGATCCATGTCGGCGACCGGCTGGTGTCGTCGAAGGCGCGCACGCTGCCGCCCGAGCAGCGCAACATGTCGATGATTTTTCAGAGCTACGCGCTGTGGCCGCACATGACGGTGACGGAAAACATCGTCTACGGCCTGCGCCTGCGCAAGCTCGACCGCGATACGATTGCAAAGAAGCTCGCGGCGATCCTTGCTACCACCAAGCTCGAAGCGCTGGCGCAGCGCTATCCCGGCGAACTCTCCGGCGGACAGCAGCAGCGCGTGGCGCTGGCACGCGCGCTGATCGTCGAACCGCAGACGCTGCTGCTCGACGAGCCGCTCTCCAACCTCGATGCCAATTTGCGCGAGGAGATGCGGTTCGAAATCCGCCGCCTGCATGATGAATATCGCTACACCACCGTCTATGTTACCCATGACCAGTCCGAGGCCATGACCACGGCCGACCTGATCGCGGTCATGAATGGCGGGCGGATCGACCAGCTCGGCACACCCGAAGACATCTATGCCCGCCCGGAATCCGAATTCGTCGCCCGCTTCATCGGCGCCAGCAACGTCATCAAGGGCACCGCGCGCGATGCCAACCATGTTGCCTTTGCGGACGCGACGCTGAAGGTGGTCGGCGCACCGCTCACGGCTGGTGAGGGCGCCGTGGTCGCGATCCGCCAGCACGACATCGGGCTATCGACGCAGACGCCGGCTTCGCCTGAAAATGCGATCAAGGCGGTCGTCACGCGCCAGGTCTATCTCGGCGCTGCGCGCGACTACATGGTCGAGGTGGCCGACGGCACCAGTTTGCGCGCCACCACGCCGACCGAAACCAATGTGCCAAAGGGCAGCGAGGTCTGGCTGACACTGCCACCCGAGCGCTGCCGGGCGCTCAGCCGATAAACAAGAAACGACGGAAGGACGCGATGAACGGACGAAAACTTTCGCGGCGCGACATCCTGCAAGGCTCAGTGGCGCTGGCGGCCGGAACCGTGTTCGCCTCTCCCGTTCGCGCGCAGGCGCCGGAACCGGTCGCGATCACGCCGGCGCTGGTCGAGGCCGCGAAGAAGGAAGGCAAGCTGATCTTCTATTCATCGATGGACCTGCCGGTCGGTGAAAAACTCGGCAAGGCGTTCGAGGCCGCCTATCCCGGCATCACCATTCAGATCGAGCGTTCCGGCTCCGAGCGGTTGTTCCAGCGGATCGACCAGGAATTTGCCAGCAACATTCGCGCCGCCGACATCGTCAACTCCTCCGACGCCTCGCACTTCATCGTCTGGAAGAAGAACGGCTGGCTGATGCCGTTCGTGCCCGAGGACGTCGCCAAGCATTTTCCGGAAAGCTATCGCGACCCCGACGGCATGTTCACGACCTCGCGCGTCTGGCTGTCGTCGATTGCCTATAACACCAACCTGGTCAAGCCCGAGGATGCGCCGAAGAGCTTTGCCGACCTGCTCGATCCCAAATGGGCGGGCAAGATGGTGAAGGGGCATCCCGCCTATAGCGGCACCATCATGACCGCGACGTTCCAGACGGTGCGCGAGCTCGGCTGGGAGTACATGGAAAAGCTCGCAAAACAGCGCGTGATGCAGGTCCAGTCATCGACCGACCCGCCGAAAAAGCTGTCGCTCGGCGAGCGCGCGGTGATGGCCGACGGCAACGAATACGGCATCGTGCTGTTGAAGGAAGCCGGACAGCCGGTCGAACCGGTCTACCCGACCGAAGGCACGCCGACGATTTCCGGACCAACCGGCATCTTCAAGACCGCCCAGCATCCCAATGCCGCAAAACTGTTCCAGGCCTGGCTGCATACCCGCGAGACGCAGCAGTTCTTCATCGACTTCACCGCGCAGTATTCGGTGCACGCGCAGGTGCAATCGAAGCCGGGGCGACGGAAGATTTCGGACATCAAGCTGATGAAGGAAGATGCGGAGGGCGTGGAGAAGATGACCGAAGAGATCAAGACGCGCTATGCGCGGCTGTTCAGGGTTTGAGGATGGTGTTCGCCACACATACCGCTGTCATTCCGGGATGGTCCGAAGGACCAGACCTCAGATGCGCACTGCGCATCGGGGAATCTCGAGATTCCGGGTTCGATGCTTTGCATCGCCCCGGAATGACGGAGAGAAAATTCGCATGACGGCAATCATCACCACCGCCGACACCCCAAAATCCCGCATCGACCTCACCCGCCCGGTCCTGTGGCTGTTTGCCGCCTTCATGATCGTGCTGATCGTGCTGCCACTATCGTGGCTGGCGGTGTTCGCGTTCACCGACAAGGCGCGGCATCCGACGCTGCAGAATTTCGTCACGCTGTTCACCGACCCGGCGTTCCTCGATCCCCTGCTGACGACTGCGATCATCGCCACCACCTCGGCGGTGGTCTGCTGCCTTGTCGCCGCTCCGATCGGCTGGCTGGTGTCGCGCACCGATATGCCGGGGCGGCAGATCATCCGCGCGCTGGTGACGGCGTCCTTTGTCACGCCGCCCTTCCTCGGCGCGGTCGCCTGGGAATTGCTGGCGGCGCCCAACAGCGGACTGCTGAACCAGCTCTATCGCTATCTCACCGACGCAGAGGATCCGCTGTTCGACATCTATTCGCTGACCGGGCTGATCTTCGTGATCTCCTGCTACACGTTTCCGTTTGTGTTCGTGCTGGTCGCCAATGCGCTCGACAACATGCCGGGCGAGCTGGAAGACGCCTCCGCCATTCTCGGCGGCAAGGCCTGGACCACCGCGCGGCGCGTCACGATACCCTTAGCGCTGCCCGCGCTGGTCGCCGGCGCGCTGATCGCATTCCTGCAGGCGATGACGCTATTCGGATCGCCTGCGATCCTGGCGCTGCCGGCCGGCTTCCACACCATGACGACGAAAATCTGGAGCCTGTTCCAGTATCCGCCAAAACTCGAACTCGCCGCCGCCGCCGCCGTGCCGCTGTTGCTGCTCACGATATTGCTGCTGCAGGGCCAAAAATTCCTGCTCGGCCGCCGCGGCTTTTCCGTGGTCGGCGGCAAATATGGCGCGCCGCGTCCGATCGAGATGAGGGGATGGCGCTGGGCGGCGCTGGTGTTCTGCCTCATCGTGCTGCTCAATCCGGTGTTCCTGCCCTATTTCGCGCTGCTCAACGCGGCGTTTTCGCCGAACGCCACCACGCTGGTGACGCCGTCGACGGCGACGCTGCACAACATCGTGTTCGTCTTCACCGAACTGTCGTCGACCCAGCTCGCACTCAAGAACACCGTGATCCTGGGCGCATCGACGGCGACCATCGGCACGATCCTGGCGCTCGTCGTTGCCTATGTCACGACGCGCCGCGTGATCGCGAGCCACCGCGTGCTCGGCTTTCTCGCGACCGCACCGGTTGCTGTGCCCGGCATCGTGCTCGGCGTCGGGCTGTTCCTGAGCTACACGCGCCCGCCCTTCGTGCTGTACGGCACGCTGTGGATCCTGCTGCTGGCATTCCTCACCATCAATTTACCGTCGGCCTACCAGCAATTGCAGGCGGCGTTCGCGACGATTCATCCCGAGCTGGAAGACGCCAGTCGCATCCTCGGCGCGACGCGGCTGCAGGCGTTGCGCCAGATCACCGCACCCTTGCTGCGCACCGGCGTGATCGCGACCTGGTGCTTCATCTTCATCGGCGTGATGCGCGAACTGTCGGCTGCGATCGTGCTGTTCACCTCGCAGACCAAGGTGCTGTCGGTTTTGATCTACGACCTCAACGAAAGCGGTGACCTCGCGGCGATTTCGGTGCTGGGTATCGCGATGCTGGTGATTACGTTCGCGGTGGTGCTCGCGGTGAACCGGATCCCGGTGTTCGGCGGCGGCGCCGCCGCGAGGTTAAGGAATAGTTGAACCGTAGGGTGGGCAAAGCGCAGCGTGCCCACCATTCGGCGATAGATGGTGGGCACGCTTCGCGCTTTGCCCACCCTACAGGTCAGCACATCTGGTAATCCGCCCCATTCGCCCCGATATAAGGCACGATCACTGAACCCAATGAGGACCGCGTGACCCAAGCCGCCGCCAAAAAGCCTGTCCTGTCGCCGCCGATCGCGCCGCGCCGCCCGCATTCCTTCACCACGCACGGCATCACGGTGACGGATGATTACGCATGGCTGAAGGACGCCAGATGGCAGGAAGTGCTGCGCGATCCCTCGATCCTGGACCCGGATATCCGAAAGTATCTGGAAGCCGAGAACGACTACACCGAAAGCCTGCTCGGCCATACCGCGCCGCTACAGAAGAAGCTGGTGGCGGAAATGCGCGGGCGGATCAAGGAAGACGATTCCAGCGTGCCGGCGGCGGATGGTCCGTTTGCCTATTTGCGGAAATTCCGCGAGGGCGGGCAGCATGAGTTGTTCGGCCGCACACCGCGCGACGGCGGCGACGTGCAAATCGTGCTCGATGGCGACGCGCTGGCCGCCAACCAGGAATACTTCAAGTTCGGCGGCGCACGGCATTCGCCGGATCACAAACTGCAGGCATGGAGCGCCGACACCAAGGGCTCGGAGTATTTCTCGATCCGGGTGCGCGACTGGCAGACAGGGACCGATCGCGACGACCTCGTCGAAGAGACCGATGGCGGCATCGTCTGGAGCAAGGATTGCAACAGCTTCTTTTACGTCAAGCTCGACGACAACCATCGACCGATGCAGGTCTGGCGCCACCGGCTCGGCACCAAACAGGTAGACGACACGCTGGTCTATGAAGAAAAAGACTCCGGCTGGTTCACCCATCTGCATGAGAGCTCTTCCGGGCGCTTCTGCGTGATCGCCGGCGGCGACCACGAAACATCAGAGCAACGGCTGATCGACCTCGAACATCCCGAAGCGCCGCCGCGGCTTGTCGCGACGCGCGAGGAAGGCGTGCAATATTCGCTCGCCGACCGCGGCGACGAGCTGTTCATTCTCACCAACGCGGATGGCGCGATCGACTTCAAGGTCGTCACCGCACCCCTCGCCGCGCCCGAACGCGCCAACTGGCAAGATCTCATTCCGTATCGGGAAGGCGTCTATGTGCTGGATGTCGAGCTCTATGCCAATCACATGGTGCGTCTGGAGCGCGCCAACGCGCTGCCCGCGATCATCATTCGTGATCTCACGAGCGGCGAAGAGCACGCCATCGCCTTCGACGAGGCCGCCTATTCGCTCGACACCATGGGCGGCTACGAGTTCGAAACCACGAATTTGCGATTCTCCTACTCGTCGATGACGACGCCGGCGGAAGTCTATGACTACGACATGGCGACGCGGGCACGGGTGTTGCGCAAGCGGCAGGAGATTCCGTCCGGCCACAACCCGGCCGACTACGTCACCACGCGCATCATGGCCACGTCGCATGACGGCGCGCTGGTGCCGGTCTCGATCCTGCACCGCAGGGACCTGGTGCGCGACGGCAAAGCGCCGCTGCTGCTCTACGGCTACGGCTCCTACGGCATGGCGATGCCGGCGTCCTTTGCCGCCAACCGGCTGTCGCTGGTCGATCGCGGCTTTGTCTACGCCATCGCACATATCAGAGGGGGCGCCGACAAGGGCTGGGGCTGGTATCTCGACGGCAAGCGCGAGAAGAAAACGAACTCGTTCGATGATTTCGCGGCGGCCGGACGCGCGCTGATCGAGGCGAAGTACAGCAGCGCAAAACGCATCGTCGGCCATGGCGGCAGCGCCGGCGGCATGCTGATGGGTGCGGTCGCCAACCGCTCAGGCGAACTGTTCGCCGGCATCGTCGCCGAGGTGCCGTTCGTCGATGTGCTCAACACAATGCTCGACGACACGCTGCCGCTGACGCCGCCGGAATGGCCGGAATGGGGCAACCCGATCGAAAGCGAAAAGGATTTTCGCACCATTTTGTCGTACTCGCCCTACGACAACCTCGCCGCCAAGGACTACCCGGCGATCCTCGCGATGGGCGGACTGACCGATCCGCGCGTCACCTATTGGGAGCCCGCGAAATGGATCGCGCGGCTGCGCGCGACCATGAGCGGCGGCGGCCCGGTATTGCTGCGCACCAACATGGGCGCCGGCCACGGCGGCGCGTCGGGGCGGTTCAACCGGCTGGATGAAGTGGCGATCGCGTATGCGTTCGCGCTGTGGGCGGTGGGGCTGGCGGAGAAGGGTGGGGTTTAGTTGCTCCCTCACCCGGCGCTACGCGCCGAGCGAGGTAATCCGGCAACTCATTACGGCATCGTATAGGCCGTCTTGACTGTCGTATAGAACTCGGCAGCGTAGCGGCCCTGTTCACGGGCGCCGAAGCTGGAGCCCTTTCGGCCGCCGAACGGCACGTGGTAATCGACGCCGGCGATCGGCAGGTTCACCATCACCATGCCGGCTTCGGAATTGCGCTTGAAGTCGCTGGCGTACTTCAGACTGGTGGTGCAGATGCCGGATGACAGGCCAAAATCGGTGTCATTCGCGGTCGCCAGCGCTTCGGCATAATCCTTTACCCTGATGACCGCGGCCACCGGCCCGAATATTTCCTCGCGCGCGATCCGCATCGTGTTGGCCACGCCGGTGAACAATGCCGGTTGCAGATAGAAGCCGGGCGCCGCGCGATTGAGACGCTCGCCACCGAAGGCAAGGTTGGCGCCTTCGTCCTTGCCGATGCTGATATATTTGAGATCCTGATCGAGCTGGCTCTGATCGACCACCGGGCCGATATCCGTGCCGGCCTTGACGGCGTCATCGACCTTCAGGCCGCGCATTCGCTCGGTGAGGGCCTCCACGAATTTGTCGTGGATGCCGGCGGTGACGATCAGCCGCGAGGCGGCGGTGCAACGCTGCCCCGTGGAAAAGAACGCGCTATTGGTGGCACATTCCACCGCGACCTTCAGATCCGCGTCATCCAGAACGACCAGCGGATTCTTGCCGCCCATCTCCAGCTGAAACTTCTTCATCGGCCGCGAAGCAATGCAGGCCGCCGCGATCTTCTGGCCGGTGGCCACCGATCCCGTGAAACTGATGGCCGCCACATCGGGATGCTCCAGCAACACCGCGCCGACTTCAGAGCCGCGTCCGATCACGAGGTTGAGCACGCCCTTGGGCAGGCCCGCCCGGTGTAGAATATCGACCAGCGCCCAGGTCGAGCCCGGGACGAGATCGGCTGGCTTGATCACGACAGTGTTGCCATAGGCCAGCGCTGGCGCGATCTTCCAGGCCGGAATCGCGATCGGGAAGTTCCATGGCGTGATCAGGCCGACAACGCCCAGCGCTTCGCGCGTGATCTCGATGTCGATGCCGGGGCGCACGGAAGCGAGTTTCTCGCCCGCCATCCGCAGGCATTCGCCGGCAAAGAACGCAAAGATCTGGCCGGCGCGCGCGACTTCGCCGATGCCTTCCGGCAGCGTCTTTCCTTCTTCGCGCGACAACAGCCGGCCCAGCTCGTCCTTACGCGCTAGGATTTCGTCCGAAGCCTTCTTCAGGACGTCGTAGCGCAGTTGCGGCGTGGATCGCGACCACGTCGGAAATGCGGTCTTTGCAGCGGTAATCGCAGCCTCCGCTTGCGCGCGCGTGCCGCGCACCGCTTGACCTACGATGTCCTTGGTATCGGATGGATTGACGTTCGGTGCGCGCGCGCCATCGGACAACCATTCGCCGTCGATCAGATTGTTGAACATCAGCATGATGTGGACTCACTGTTGGAGAAAAAGCGTTCGGCGCCGGTCAGCGGACATTTTATCGCCCATTCGCCTTCCGCCAAGCTGCAAAATCCCTTGACGTCTGCTCGTCGGTTGCGGGATAGAGGCCAAGGATCGAGCGGCCCTTGCGGACTTCCTCCGTGACAAAATCCTCGAACGCGGTCATCTCGACTGCCTCGTCGGCGATCTCGTCGGCGAGGTGCGCGGGGATCACGATGACGCCGTCGGCGTCGCCGAGGATGACGTCGCCGGGAAACACGGGCGCATCGCCGCAGCCGATCGGGACGTTGATCTCGATCGCCTGATGCAGCGTCAGATTGGTCGGCGCACTCGGGCGATGGTGATAGGCGGGGAAGCCGAGATCCGCGATTTCGGCGGAATCGCGAAAGCCGCCGTCGGTGATCACGCCGGCGCAGCCGCGCTGCATCAGCCGCGTCACCAGGATGGCGCCGGCGGATGCGGCACGGGCATCCTTGCGGCTGTCCATGACCAGCACGGCGCCGGGCGGGCAATCCTCAATCGCCTTGCGCTGCGGGTGCGCGCGATCACGAAACACGTCGATCTTGTTGAGATCCTCGCGCGCCGGCATGTAGCGCAGCGTAAAGGCCTCGCCGACCAGCACCGGCTGATCGGGACCGAGCGGATGCACGTCCTGGATCATCTGGATGCGAAAGCCGCGCTTGAACAGCGCGGTGGCGACGGTGGCGGTGGAAACCGTCTTCAGCTTGTTGCGGGTGGCGTCGCTTAGTTTTGTCATGGTTCTCGCATTCCTTTCATCCGTCATTCCGGAGCGCTCGCGACAGCGAGCGAATCCGGAATCTCGAGATTCCGGGTCTGGTCCTTCGGACCATCCCGGAATGACGATTGCTCACACCGCCCCATGCGACTCCACATAGAGCGCGTAGACCGAGTGGCAGCTCGTCATGTAGAGGCGGCTGTTCTTCGGGCCGCCGAAGGCGAGATTGGCGCAGCGCTCCGGCAAGCGGATGTGGGCGAGCGGCTTGCCGGCGGGGCTGAACACCATGACGCCGTCGAGATCCTCCGGCTTGCCCTTGAGCTGGTACACCCTGCGGCCGCCGACATCCGTGGCCTCGGATTGCAGCGCGCCGTTGGATCCCCAGCCGCACCACAGATTGCCGTCACGGTCGACGCGGAAGCCGTCGAGCGCGCCCTGGTCCGCGGCATCGATCAGCTTGGTCTTGCCGCCGACCGTGCCGTCGGCATTGACGTCAAAGCTCCAGATGCTGCGGTTCGGCGTGCCCTTCCACTCCACGACATAGAGCTTCTTTTCGTCCGGCGAGAACGCGAGCCCGTTGGGATTGACGATGTCGGTAATGACGGCGGTAAGCTTGCCGTCCTTGGTCAGGCGGTAGACGTTGGTGGTGGCCTGCTCGGGCTTTTCCTTCTTGCCTTCCCACTCGCCATTGATGCCGAACAGCGGATCAGTGAACCAGATGGTGTCGTCGGATTTGACCACGATGTCGTTCGGCGCATTCAGCCGCTTGCCCTCGAATTTGTCGGCCAGCACCGTGATCTTGCCGTCCTTCTCGGTGCGCGTGATGCGGCGGGTGACCGAGTGCTCGCAGGTGACGAGCCGGCCCTGACGGTCGCGCGCGTTGCCGTTGGCGTAATTGGCATTGGCGCGGAAGACGCTGGTCTGGTTGGTCTTCTCGTCGAACTTCATGATGCGGTTGTTGGGGATGTCGGAGAACAGGAGATAGCCGCCTTCAGGGAAGTAGGCCGGGCCTTCGGCCCAGCGCATGCCGGTCGCGACCTGTTCGACAGTCGAGGAATAGATCCGGTATTTGGCGAAGCTCGGATCAAGAATCTGCACCGCCGGATCCGGATAGCGCTGGTTCGGCGTGAACGGGAACGATTGCGCGCCGGCAGCGCGGCCGAGAAGCGTCGAAGCGGCGGCGGCGCCTGCCCCTGCGAGCAGATTGCGTCGTGACATGTTCATTGGTTGGTCCTCCCCTGGGATATTTTCTGTTTTGTTCGGCTCTCTGACCTCATTGCGAGGAGCGAAGCGACGAAGCAATCCATTCTTCCCTTGTGCCGTGAGATGGACTGCTTCGCTGCGCTCGCAATGACGTATTACCGCTAGTCGGATTACGGCTAGTAAATCGAAGGCTCCTCCACCGGGGCGCCAAATCCGGTCTCCAGAAAATCGAAATCGCAGCCTTCATTGGCCTGCTTGATATGCCTGGTGAACATCCAGCCATAGCCGCGCTCGTAACGCGGCTCCGGCGCCTTCCATGCGGCGCGGCGTTTTGCCAGTTCGGCCTCAGGCACATCGAGGTTGATGGTGCGTGCGTTGACATCAAGCGTGATCTTGTCGCCGGTTCGCACCAGCGCCAGCGGCCCGCCGATATAGGATTCCGGCGAGACGTGCAGGATGCAGGCGCCGTAACTGGTGCCGCTCATGCGCGCGTCCGACAGCCGCACCATGTCGCGCACGCCCTGTTTCACGAGTTTTGTGGGAATCGGCAGCATGCCCCATTCCGGCATGCCCGGCCCACCCTGCGGACCGGCATTGCGCAGGATCAGCACATGGTCGGCGGTCACATCCAGATTCGGATCGTCGATCGCCTTCTTCATGGAGGGATAATCGTCGAACACCAGCGCCGGGCCGGTATGCTTGAGGAAACGCAGCTCGCAGGCACTGGGCTTGATGACGCAGCCGTCGGGGGCGAGATTGCCCTTGAGCACGGCGAGCGCGCCCTCGGCGTAGATCGGATCCTTGACGGTGCGGATGACGTCGTCGTTGTAGACTTCCGCGCGCGCGATATTCTCGCCGAGAGTCTGGCCGGTCACCGTCATGACGTCGAGATGCAGATGCTCCCGGATGCGGCTCATCAGGCCCGGCAGGCCGCCGGCATAGAAGAAATCCTCCATCAGATATTTGTCGCCGCTCGGCCGCACATTGGCGATCACGGGCACCTTGCGGCTGGCCTTTTCGAAATCGTCGAGCCCGATGTCCTGGCCGGCGCGGCGCGCCTGGGCGATCAGATGGATGATCGCATTGGTCGAACAGCCCATCGCCATCGCGACCGTGATGGCATTCTCGAACGCCTCGCGGGTCTGGATCTTGTCCGGCGTCAGATCTTCCCACACCATTTCGACGATGCGGCGACCGCATTCCGACGCCATGCGGATATGACCGGCGTCGGCGGCGGGGATCGAGGACGCGCCTGGCAAGGTCATGCCGAGCGATTCCGCGATTGCCGTCATGGTCGACGCCGTGCCCATGGTCATGCAGGTGCCGTAGCTGCGGGCGATACCGGCTTCGACATCAACCCAGTCCTTGTCGGAGATTTTCCCCGCCCGCCGCTCGTCCCAGTATTTCCAGGCGTCCGAGCCCGAACCCAGCGTCTTGCCCTTCCAGTTGCCGCGCAGCATCGGGCCCGCGGGCAGATAGATCGTCGGCAGGCCCATGCTGGTAGCGCCGAGCAGGAGGCCCGGCGTGGTCTTGTCGCAGCCCCCCATCAGCACGACACCATCGACGGGATGGCCGCGAAGCAATTCCTCGGCGTCCATCGCCAGCATGTTGCGGTAGAGCATGGTGGTCGGCTTCAAAAACGATTCCGACAGCGACAGCGCCGGCAGCTCCATTGGAAAGCCGCCCGCCATCAGGATGCCGCGCTTGACGTCGTCGACGCGCGATTTGAAATGCATGTGGCAGGGCTGCGCGTCGGACCAGGTGTTGAGGATTGCAATGACCGGCCGGCCCTTCCATTCCTCCGGCGCGTAGCCCATCTGCATCGCGCGCGAGCGATGACCGAAGGCGCGGAGATCGTCGGGCGCGAACCAGCGCGCGCTGCGGAGTTCGGCGGGGTTCTTTTTGTTGCTCATGATTGTGTGCCCCATTTCTGGACGGTGTTGCGCTCGATCGTGCGGAAGATCAGGTTCTCCACGATCAGGCCAATGACGATCACGGTCAACAGGCCGGCGAACACGGCAGGTATATCCAGGAGGTTGCGGTTCTCGAAGATGAACCAGCCGAGCCCGCCCTGCCCCGACGACACGCCGAACACCAGTTCGGCGGCGATCAGCGTGCGCCAGGCAAACGCCCAGCCGATCTTAAGTCCGGTCAGGATCGAGCCGAACGCCGCCGGAATGAGAATGCGCGCGACATAAGGCAAACCGCGCAGGCCGTAGTTGCGGCCGACCATGCGCAGGGTGTTCGACACGCTCTTGAAGCCGGAATGGGTGTTGAGCGCGACCGGCCACAGCACCGAATGGATCAGCACGAACACGAGGCTGCCGTTGCCGAGGCCGAACCAGATCAGCGCCAATGGCAGCAGCGCAATCGCCGGCAGCGGGTTGAACATCGCCGTGATGGTTTCGAGAAAATCCGTGCCGATCCGGGTCGAGATCGCAAGGACAGTGAAGATCGCCGCGAGCACGATGCCGGCAGCATAGCCCATGAACAGCACCTTTAGCGACGCCCAGGCGCGCAAGGGAATGGTGCCGTCGCGCACCCGGTCGAACATCGTCAGGATCGTGTCGTGGAAGGTCGGAAACAGCAGCGGATTGTCGAGAACGGTGCCGTAGAGTTCCCACGCCAGGGCGAGGAAGATGATGATCACGGATTTGCGGACGAAGCCGTCGTTCCACAACAGCTCCGGCACCGTCAGCCTGCGCTCGACTTCGGCCGGAATGACCGCCGCCAAATCAGCGGCATCGCGCAGCAGGATTTTTGCCTCGCCCATCGCGCGCTCCCCTCAATGTGCCGTGACAGCGTCGGCGAACAGGAGATCGTGGATCTGTTTCTCCAGCCGTGCAGCGCTGCCGTCCTCGCCGGATACCCGATCGACGTCGATGACCTCGGCCTTGACCCGGCCGGGATGCGGTGACAGCAGCAGGATGCGGTTGCCGATCTTGATCGCTTCCGCGATCGAATGGGTGACGAACAGGACGGTGAATTTGGTTTCCGCCCAGAGCTGCAGCAACTCGTCCTGGCAGGTGCGCCGCGTCAGCGCGTCGAGGGCAGCGAACGGCTCGTCCATAAGCAAAATGTCCGGCTCCATCGCCATGCCGCGCGCGATCGCCACGCGCTGCTTCATGCCGCCGGACAGCGTGTGCGGATAGGCATCGACAACACGGGTGAGGCTGACCTTCTCGATATAGGCGCGCGCCCGCATCTCGGCGTCCTTGCGCGGCAGGCGGCGCGTCATCAGCAGCGGAAACATCACGTTTTCCAGCACCGTCTTCCACGGCAGCAACTGGTCGAACTCCTGGAAGATCATCATCCGATCGGCGCCGGGCTCTGAAATCTCCCGGCCTGAAATCTGCATCTTGCCTTCGCTTGGCTTCATGTAGCCGCCGACCGCTTTCAGCAGCGTCGACTTGCCGCAGCCGGAAGGGCCGAGCAGCACGAAGCGATCGGAACGATCGACCGTGAAGCTGACCCGCTCGGTCGCGGTCACCACCGCGCTCGAAGTCTTGTAGCGCAGCGTTACGTCACTGACATCGAGAAGCGCGGCCATGTCGATCAATTGCCCTTCAGGTCGTGCGCGACCGGCAGATAGTAATCGGTGAAGGCTTTGGGCATGGTCTTCAGCGTGCCGACCTTGAACAGATGGGCGGCAAATTTCATGGTGCCCTGCGGCTGCAGGTTCCACTCCATCATGCCGGGCTCCTTGAGCCATGCCAGGAGATCGTCGACGCTGGTCTTGTCGCCGGTGACCTCCTTGTAGATCTCGACAGCAGCCTTGGTGTCGCTGCGGATCAGGTCCTGCGCCTCCTTGGTGGCGTCACGCACCGCCTGCACGATCTTCGGGTTGGCGTCGGCAAATTTCGTCGTGGTGAAGAACTGCGCCTGGCTGAGCGGACCACCCATCACGTCGGGTGACGACAGCACCACATGTGCGCCGGGGACGTTCTTCAGTTCGAGGAACGTGAACGGCGGGATCGAGAAATGATTGCGCACTTCGTGCTGCGTGTTGGTCAACGCCACATAGGCGTCGGGATGGCCGAGCTGCACGGTACTGGAATCGAGCTTGGACCATTGGTCGGCGCCGAAGGTTTCGGCCGCCGCGATCTGCAGCACGATCGCCTGCGTCGAGACCTTGACGGTGGGCACCGCGATCTTGTCGTTCGGGCCGAAATCCTTGATCGACTTGATATTCGGATCGCGACTGATCAGCGTCATTGGCTGCGCCGAGGTGGCGACGATGCCCTTGACGCCGCCGCGGGTGCGATCCCACAGCAGCAGGAGATTACCGGTCCCGGTGTTGAGGATGTCGACGCTGCCGGCGAGCAATGCATCGGTCTGCGCGCCGCCCCCACTCAAGTTGATCCATTTGGTGGTGACGCCGGGAACGCCGAGGGAAGCCGCATGCTTCTCGATCAGCTTGTTCTTTTCCATGATGTGCGAGGGCATGTAGAAAATGCCAGGCTGCCGCGACAACGTGACCTCCGACTTCTGCTGGGCCGATGCCTGAGAGCCCGGCAGCAACATCAGCATCGCAACGGCGCCCGCGCTCCACATCCTGCTTTTCATTGTGCATCTCCTCCGGTGTCTCGTTGACGCTTCTGGGGAGATGCACTAATGTATTAGTGCATCTGAAGCAAGTCCCCTAACCGGCCGGTCGCCTGATGGCTCCCCCGCAAATCGTCTCCCGCCGCACGACGGCGCGGTCCGTCGACCGGCTTGATCGCGATCGCCAGGCAGCGCCACAAGTGTTCGAGCGCCTGCGCAGCATGATTATTTCGCTGGAACTGCCGCCGGGATCGCCATTGTCGCGCGCAGCCTTGGCCGGCCAGTTCGGCGTCAGCTCGACGCCGATCCGCGATGCGCTGATGCGGCTCGAGGAGGAAGGCCTCGTCGAGGTGTTCCCGCAATATGCAACTGTGGTCAGCCGGGTCGACGTGCGGCTGGCGCAGCAGGCGCATTTCCTGCGGCAGGCGGTCGAACTCGAAATCGTGCGCGGGCTTGCGATCCAGCACGATGGGACGCTCGTCGCCGAGCTTCACGCGACGATTGCCCGCCAGCAGCAATATGCAAAAGCCGGCGACTTCGAAAAATTCATGGCCGCCGACAACGAGTTCCACAGCCAGCTCTATACGGCCGCCGACAAGCAGGACATCTGGGGGCTGGTGCGCAGCCGCAGCGGGCATATCGACCGGCTGCGCCGGATGCATCTGCCCTCGCCCGGCAAGGCGCAGGATATCGTGCGGCATCACAGACTGATCGTGAAGGCAATCGATGCCGGCGAGCCTGACGAGGCGCAGAAGCATCTGCGCACGCATTTGTCGGGCACGCTCAGCGAGCTCGCCCGGATTCGGGCGCGTTACCCGGAATATCTCAGCAACTGATCCTTGCTTATTCCCTGCCGCGCCTTGCGGCCTCGCTGCATGCGCAGGCCTCACACGGGCGAATCACGCTGCCCACGCAGCGCTTCATATTTGTCCGCCCGGCAAGATGCGGATAACTGCGTTTTTATCCCGGCTTTTTGACGGCCGGCCGGAACGTTCCTGCCGGCGAAGCAGTTGCGACAGGGCGAGAATTCGGCAAAACTCGCAACCTGCCGTTGACTTGACCCCAGCGGGGGCGCGGAGAACTTTTTACTTTGGCAAGAATACTGGTCGTGGATGACGATGTGGCGGTCCAGATGACCATCCGCCTGTTGCTGGAACGCGCAGGCCATAGCGTGGTCACTGCCGGTGACGGGCGAAAGGGCCTGGCATTGTGTCAGACCGGAGATTTCGACCTGTTGTTCCTCGACATTTTCATGCCGGGAATGGACGGATTTGAAACCATGCGGATGGTTCGCCTGCAGCAGCCGGAGATTCCGATCATCGTCATTTCCGGGCGGCCGGTCTCTTCGGAAGCAGACTCGGCGCCGGACTTCCTGACCATGGCGACCAAACTCGGAGCGGTCTCCAGCCTGCAGAAGCCGTTCCGGCCAGCCGACCTCCTGGCAGCCGTCACGGGCTCCCTGGAAGCCGCCGGGCGCGGTTCGCCATCGCGCGGCGGTGTTGCTTCCTCCCCGTAATGCGCCATAGCATCCGATTCGTCCGGCGGCTCGCCGGGCCGGAGCGGGAGGGCGAGCGAACAGCGACATGACGCTCACAACCAGGCTTGCCATCGCTATGGTTGCGCTGGTCGCGATCGCGGTTACCGCGGTCGGATGGCTGAGCTATCGCAACCTCGAACAGGCGCTGCTGCAGCGGGCCCGCGACCGCATCGAGACGCATTCGCGGCAGGTCGCGACCGATCTCGAATACTACGCGGCCAGCGCGACCGGAGATGTTGCGGGCTTTCGTTCGGCGGTGGCGCTAAATGGACTGGTCCGCGCCCGCCAGGCGGGCGGCATCGATCCGATCGACGGCGTCTCCGAAAAAACCTGGCGCGACCGGATCGCATCGCGTTTCGCGGCGGAACTCGAAGCCAAGCCCACCTACGCGATGTTTCGGATCATCGGCCTCGACGACGGCGGCCGCGAGTTGGTCCGCGTCGACCGCAATGGACCGAACGGCACGGTGCGCATCGTTTCCGAAGCCGCCTTGCAGAAGCGAGCCGACCGCGTCTACTTCCAGGAAACGATCCGGCTCGGTCCCAACCAAATCTACGTCTCGCCGCTGGATCTCGGTCGCTTCAATGGACTGATCGAGGAGGTGCACCGGCCGACAATTCGCGTCGCGACGCCGATCTTCGCGAACGACGGCAAACTGTTCGGCATTTTCATGGTCAATGTCGACATGCGGCGCGCGTTCGACCGTGTCAGATCATCGGTGTTGCCCGGCGAGACGATCTATGTCGTCAACCAGTCAGGCGACTATCTCATTCATCCGGATCGCTCGCGGGAATTCGGCGCGCTGCTCGGCAAGCCGAATGATTGGAAAGCAGACTTCCCTCATCTGGCGTCGCGGGCAGGAGCAAAGCAAGGCAGTGCCGAGATCGTACCGGACCATACCGCCCGATCCAACGGGATCGCGTTTGCACCCGCCATCCTAGCCGGTTCCGAATGGGCTGCGGTGATCGAGACCACCCCTAACGCCGTGATCATGGCGCCGGCTGCGAGCATCAGGAACACCTCCCTTCTGGTCGGCGCGATCGCGGTGTTGTCAGCTGCCATGCTGGCGCTGCTGATCGCGAGGTCGCTGACCCGGCCGATCGTCCGGCTGACCGAAGCCGTTCAGGGGGTGGCCCGCAAGGGGAAGGTCGCCATTCCGGTCGACGCAGGCGGCGAGACCGGCGTGCTCGCGCGCGCGTTTGCGCAAGCGATCGAGGAAGTGAATGCGAAAACGGTTGCGCTCGAACAGGAGGTCCAGGAGCATCGTCGCACCGTAGCGGCGCGCGACCATCATGCCGAGCGGGAACGGCTGTTCAGCGCGGCGGTCGAGTCCTCCAACGACGCCATCATCACGATGTCGCTCGACGGCACCATCACCGGCTGGAACTCGGCGGCGGAGCGGCTGTTCGGATACAGCGCGGCGGAAGCCGCGGGCAACAACATCACGCTGCTCGTGCCCGAAGATCGGCTGCCGGAGCTGCAGGATGCGCTGCGCCGGATCGGCTGGGGCGAAAGCATCGAGCACAGTGAAACGGAGCGGATGCGAAAAGGCGGCCAGCGGATCGAAGTCTCGCTCAGCATCTCCCCGATCAAGTCGCCCTCAGGCGCGACCATCGGCATCTCGAAGGTGGCGCGCGACATCACCGAAATCAACAAGACCAGGCAGGTGCTGCGGCAGCAGACCGAAGAGCTTCGCCGCATCTTCGAGACCTCGCAGGATCTGATCATGGTGATGGATTGCCGCGGATTCCTGGTTCAGATCAGCCCGAGCTGCGAGGCCATATTGGGTTATCGGCCGGCGGAAATGATCGGCCGCAGTGGCGAGGATTTCATTCATCCCGACCATCTTGAGACCTCCCGCCAGGAAATGCGCGCGGCACGGCGCGGGCAGCGCCCGAAGATTTCCGATACGCGCTGCATCCACAAGGACGGGCGGGAGGTGTGGCTGTCATGGCTCGGAACATGGTCCGAGCCGGCCAAGCGCTTCTTCTTCGTCGGCCGCGACATGACCGAGAGCCGGCTGGCGCAGGAGGCGCTGCGCGAAAGCGAACGACTGGCGCGCGGCATCGTCAACACGGCGCTCGATGCCTTCGTCCAGATCGACGAGCAGGGCTTCATCCGGGAATGGAATGCACAGGCCGAAAATATCTTTGGATGGTCGCGCGATGAAGCGCTCGGGAAGAACGTGTTCGAACTGATGGGCCAGCCGGACGGGCAAGGCCCTCTCAAGAAAGCCCTGCAATCCTTCCTGCTTTCCGGCAACGAGGTGGTCCGTCAGCCCCGCCGCGAACTCGAGATAAGGCGACGGGACGGAAAGAAAATCACCGCGGAGCTGAGCATCGCCGCGCTGAGGACGCGCGGTGGCTTCGTCTTCAACGGATTCGTCCGCGATCTCACCGACAGGATCGCGGCCGAGGAGCGGATCAGACAGGCCGAGAAAATGGAGGCGATGGGCCAGCTCACCGGCGGCATCGCGCACGACTTCAACAATATCCTGACCGTGATCACGGGAACGATCGAAATCCTGGCCGATGCCGTCAAGGGCGAACCGCAGCTTGCCGCCATCACGCGAATGATCGACGAGGCCGCCTCGCGCGGCGCCGACCTCACCCAGCACCTGCTCGCGTTCGCGCGCAAGCAGCCGCTCGAACCGAAGGTAACCGACGTCAACACGCTGATCATCGACACCGCGAAACTGCTGCAGCGGACGCTCGGCGAGCATGTCGAGATCGAATCCGTGTTCGATGAAGAGGCCTGTCCGGCGATCGTCGATCCCAATCAGCTCGCCACCGCGATCCTCAATCTGGCCCTCAACGCCCGCGACGCGATGCCTGACGGCGGCAAGCTGATCATCGAGACCGGCTTCGTCGTGCTCGATGACAATTATGCGCGGATGCACAGCGACGTCCGGCCCGGCCGCTACGCGATGATCGCGGTGAGCGACACCGGGAACGGCATCCCGGCCGCGATGCTCGACAAGGTATTCAATCCGTTCTTCACGTCGAAGGGTCCCGGCAAGGGCACCGGCCTTGGGCTGAGCATGGTATACGGCTTCATCAAGCAATCGGCCGGCCACATCATGATCTACAGCGAGGAAGGCCACGGCACGACGATCAGGATGTATCTGCCGCCGGCCACGGGCGCATTGCCGGCGGCCGAACTGTCACTGGCGCCGGCCGTCGAGGGCGGCCACGAAACGATTCTGGTGGTGGAGGACGACAAGCTGGTGCGCGACTACGTTTTGGCGCAACTGCATTCGCTCGGTTACGTCACGCTGGATGCGGCGAACGCGACCGAGGCGCTTGCGCTGGTCCACGCCGGGCATGCGTTCGACCTGCTGTTCACCGACGTGATCATGCCCGGCATGAACGGCCGCCAGCTCGCCGACGAAATATTGAAGGTCAAGCCCGGCCTGAGCGTGTTGTTCACCTCGGGCTATACCGAGAATGCCATCATTCATCACGGCCGGCTCGACGAAGGCGTATTGCTGCTCGCCAAGCCCTACCGGAAATCGGATATGGCGATCATGATCCGCAAAGCGCTCGCCGATTGATGACGGCGCCGCCGCGTCCGGCGCAGACTTGATCCGACACGCGCTTGATCCGACGCAGAGATGATCCGACACACCGAGATGATCCGACGCATTGCGTTGGATCAGGCTTGCCTGCGATCAGGCCTGTGTGCCTGCAATCAAAGCTCCAATCAAACCTGACCCTGACGCTGGGTAGTCATCACGATCCGGACCAGGTCGGCGGCATTTCGCGCGCCGAGCTTCTTCATGATATTGGCGCGGTGATCCTCGATCGTGCGCGGGCTGATCCCGAGATGCCGCCCCGCTTCCTTGTTGGAAGCGCCGGCGGTGAACTGTTCCAGCACCTCGCGTTCGCGCCGCGTGAGCGGTTCGCGTCCGGGAAAATGCAGGGTTGCAATCCGCGATGGCGCGTTTTGCGCCTGCCGGCGCACGTAAGCCTCGATCGCCTCATCGAGCCGCGCCACGATTTCGCTGCCGCGAAACGGTTTTTCGATGAAGTCCAGCGCGCCGCTCTTGATGGCGCTGACCGCCATGGCGATGTCGCCCTGCCCCGAGATCATGAAGATCGGCGCGGGGTAATCCTCACCATGAAGCTCTTTCAGGATATCGAGGCCGGACTTCCCGGGGATATGCACATCGAGCAGGATGCAGGATGGCGTCCGGGTTCGCGCAACCGCCAGCAGCGCGGCGCCGTCGGCGAAACAGATGACCTGATAGCCACCTGCCGTCAGGACCATCGACAGCGTGTCGCGAACGGCAGGGTCGTCATCAACTACAAAGATCTCCCCACGGGAGGGGGCTTTTTCAGCCATGTTCCATCGTCCATGCGTGGTTGAATGTGACGCACACTCGGATAACGGTATTCAACTCCATACCGGACCGTATTTGTACGGGACCACAGCTTAACGCACAAGTAGCAACGCGCCCCTAGAAAATGACTGAGGAGTGCACCCATGCAGAATGGAGCAGGCGACGGCGTCGCACAGGCGCCCTACGACCAGAATGACGGCTACCGCGCCGTGGTTTCGGACCTCGTTAGCCTGGTCGAGCACGTCCAGAACAGCCTGCGGCTGATCGAACAGATGATCGCAAAGGAAACCTCACTGGAAACTTCACCGGAAACTTCGCCTGGCAGTTCCGAAAGTTCCACCAACTTTTCAATTCCGATGGGATCGAAACGGGCTCTGGATTTCTAAGCGGCACAATCGACCTCAGTGCATCGCCTCTTCGGCCTTCGAAGCACCCGGCCGCTTCTTGGCGTGCTTGCCCCTCAGGAAGCGGATGTCCATTTCCGTGCCGTTGACGCGAACGAGCTCGCACCGGCGATAGGCGAGGCCGGTTGACGACAGCAGCAGGAAGAACTCCTTGAGATTGAGGCCCTGAATGGAGCCTTCCACGGTCAGCGTGGCGTCGGTGTCCGAGATCGCGTTGAGTTGGCAGTCTCTGCGCCAGGTTCCGTCGATCGCCATGATGCAGACATCATAGCCCCGGCTGAATGTAACCCGCTCCGCGCCTTTGCTGTCCTCCGTCATCGCTCACCGTCCCGCCATCGCCGCGATTTTTGGCATCGACACTGCGGCCAGCGGAGACGCGGCACGCGCGCCGCTCGGCCGATAGAGACCGCGCTTGTCCGGGAACGGCTTGAAGACATCCGTCAGGCCGACGACGGTTTCCGCCGCGCCCAGCACCAGGAAGCCATCGCCTTCCATCGCCTTGGCGAGACGGCCGAAGATACTGATCTTGGTGTCCTGATCGAAATAGATCAGGACGTTCCGGCAGAAGATGACGTCGAAGACGCCGAGCTGGGAGAAATCGTGCAGCAGGTTCAGTTGCCGGTGCTGAACCATGGCGCGCAGCTCCGGGCCGATCTGCCAGAGCTCGCCGTTCTGCCTGAAATACTTGACCAGCAGTTGAATCGGAAGGCCGCGCTGCACCTCGAACTGGCTGTAGACGCCCGACTTCGATTTCTCGAGCACTTCCGTGGACAGGTCGGTCGCGATGATTTCGATGCGCCATCCGGCAAGCACCGCGCCCATTTCCTTCAGCGACATGGCAAGCGAATACGGCTCCTGGCCGGTCGAGCCGGCAGCGCACCATATCCTGATGCTCTTGCGGTTGGCGCGCGCCTTTAACATCTCCGGCATGATCGTATCGCGAAAGTGTTCGAACGGCACCTTGTCGCGGAAGAAGAAGGTTTCATTGGTGGTCATGGCTTCGACCACCTGGGCAATGATCGACGACGACCCGGCCTTCATCTTCTGCACGAGTTCGCCGATACCAGGCACACCGCATTTGCGCGATAGCGGCAGCAGACGGCTTTCGATCAGATATTGCTTGTCTGCCGACAGGTCGAGGCCGGAATGATCCTTCAGGAGCTTACGCAGATACTCATAGTCTGGCGGGGTCACGGGGGCCTCTCAGGGCAAGCGGATAAGATTAAACCGGGCTCTGTTCCGTGAACTCGATCAGGCCGACTTCCAGAAACTTCGCCGCGACGATGTCCCGGTCGAACGGCTTCATGATGTATTCGTTCGCACCGGCATCCAGCGCGCGCGAAATATGATCCATGCCGTTTTCGGTGGTGCAGAACACCACCTTGGGCACATCGCCGCCGGGCAGGCGGCGCAGATGGCCGAGGAATTCGTAGCCGTCCATGACAGGCATGTTCCAGTCGAGCAGGACGGCTGTAGGCATGGCGCTCCTGCAGGCCTCGAGCGCCTGCTCACCGTCCTCGGCCTCGGTGATCTGAAAATCCATTTCTTCCAGGATGCGGCGTGCGATCTTTCGCACGACGCTGGAGTCATCGACCACGAGACAGGTTTTCATTTTGAGGCCTCCTTGCTTGACGAGCGGCGCTACGCTGCGAGGGTTGTTTTCGGCACGATTTCGAGAACGCGATCGACGTCGAGGACGACCATGAGCTGGCCGTCGAGACGGTGGACGCCGCCGGCGAGCTTGGCCATGCGGGGATCGAGGTTGACGGGGTTTTCCTCGCGGCCGTTATCGTGGAGTTTCAGGACCTCGCCGATCTGGTCGATCAGGAGGCCGTAGGACTCGCCGCGCAGATCGACGCCGACCGCCATCGGCGGCTTGCCGTCGTCGTTCCTGGGCAGGCCGAGGCGGGCGCGCATGTTGACCACGGTGACGATGCGGCCGCGCAGGTTGAGCACGCCGGCGATCTCGGCGGAGGACAGCGGCACCCGGGTCAGCCGTTCCGGCATGAACACGTCCTGCACCCGCGAGATCGGCAGGCCGAACAATTGCCCGCCGATCACGGCGGTGACGTATTCGGCCACGGTGCCCTCGATGGTCTCGGTCTTGGTTGTCATGGTCTTGCTTCCTTATGCCCCGGCCAAGCCCGCTTACGCCGCGTGCCGGGTCTCGGCGGTCTGTTCCTTCAGCGCCGCGATCAGGCCGGGACGGTCGAACTTGGCGACGTAGTCGTGGAAGCCGGCCTGCCGCCCGCGCTCGATCGCCGCCGGCGACACCAGCGAGGACAGCGCGATGATCGGCATCGTGCTCAGATTGTTGTCGGCGCGGATCACTTCGGCGAACTCGAAGCCGTTCATGTCCGGCATCTCGATGTCGGTCAGCACCACGTCGAAGCTGTGGCCGGAGCGCAGCGCCGACAGCCCCTCCTGCGCGTTGACCGCGACCCGCACCTTGTAGCCGGCCGCCTTCAAGACCGGGGCCAGCATGTTGCGGAAGAAGGCACTGTCGTCGACCAAGAGCACCGACTGCGCCGTCGATGACGCCCGCATCTCCTTGCGCGAGAACCAGTCGGCAAACGCCATCGGCAGGAAATGGCCGACGTCGATCACCTCGGTAGCCTGGCCCTTGATCACCGCGGAACCCAGGATGCCGTCCTGCTGGCCGGCGACCTCGATGTGCAGCCGCTCCTCGACGATGTCGATGATCTCGTCGACCACGAGCCCCATCGAGCGGCCATCGTCGGCGAACACCAGGATCGGCTGCGAGCCCTGGGTCTGGACGGTGACCCCGTTCATCTGCACCAGCGGCATCAATTGCTCGCGGTACTGCACCATGTAGCGGCCGTTACTGAGCTCGATCTTGTCGGTGGCGATCTCCTCCAGCCGAGTGACGAGGCCGAGCGGCACCGCCTTGGGCTGCGCGGAACCGGCGCGGAACACCAACAGCGAGGTGAGCTGTTCGCCGGACATCGCATGCGCGGCGGAGGCTTCATCGGCCATCTCATGGGCCGAGGAACCGGAGGCGCCGAGCGCCTTGGCAATGCCGTTGGGGTCGATGATCATGATGACCGCGCCATCGCCCAGAATGGTGTTGCCGGAGAACATGTCGATGTGCCGCAGCTTGGTCGACATCGGCTTGACCACGATTTCTTCGGTGTGGAACACGCCGTCGACCACGATGCCGAAGGTCTGGCTGCCGACCTGCGTCACCACGATAAAGCCGTTCTCGGGGTCGCTCGAGGAGCCGTCGTCGATCTTCAGGAGCTTCTTCAGGTGCATCAGCGGCAGCAGCTTGTTGCGCAGCCGCAGGACCGCGGTGTCCTTGATGCGCTCGATGCGGTGTTCGGAGTTGGCGCGGGCGCGCACCAGCTCGACCACCGACAATTGCGGGATCGCAAAGCGGTCGCCGGCGGCTTCCACGATCAGCGCCGAGACGATCGCCAGGGTCAGCGGGATCTTGATGGTGACGGAGGAACCCTCGCCCGCCACGCTCTTGATGTCGATGGTGCCGCCGATCTGGTCGATATTGGTGCGCACCACGTCCATGCCGACGCCGCGGCCGGAGACCGAGGTGACGGTGGCCGCGGTGGAGAAGCCCGGCGCGAAGATGAACTTGTGGATCTGGGCCTCGGTCATCTTCTCCAGCTCGGCCTCGCTGACGAGACCGTTCTGCAGCGCCTTGGCCTTGATCCGCTCGGTGTTGAGCCCGCGGCCATTATCGGCGATGCAGATGATGATGTGGCCGCCCTCGTGATAGGCCGACAGGCGGATGGTGCCCTGCTCGCCCTTGCCGCTGGCCAGCCGCTCGGCCGGGGTCTCCAGGCCATGGTCGGCGGAGTTGCGCACCATGTGGGTCAGCGGATCCTTGATCAGGTCGAGCACCTGGCGGTCGAGCTCGGTGTCGGCGCCGTGCATCTCCAGATCGATCTGCTTGCCGAGTTCGCCGGAGAGGTCACGCACGATCCTGGGCAGCTTCTGCCAGGCATTGCCGATCGGCTGCATCCGCGTCTTCATGACGCCTTCCTGCAGTTCGGCGGTGACGTTGGAGAGCCGCTGCAGCGGCACCTTGAACTCGGTGTCCTCGTTGCGGCGGGAGATCTCCAGCAGCTGGTTGCGGGTCAGCACCAGCTCGGAGACCATCGTCATCAGATGTTCGAGCGTGTCGACGTTGACGCGGATCGACTGGTTGGCGATCTTGTCGGCGACCTCGCCGTCGGCATCGGTGGCCGCGGCGCGCTTGGCCGGCTTGGGCTTGACGATTTCTTTGGCGACTTCCTTGGCGCCTTCCTTGACTTCCGGCTCGGGCTGTTGCGCAACCGGCGCGGGCTTCGGCGCGACGTCGGTTTCGGTCTCGCGGAAGGCGCGCTCGAGGTCGTCGAGCGAGACTTCGCCGGGACGTAAGGGGCGTTCCAGCACCTGGTCGACCAGCGTGCCTGCCGTCACCGCGGGCGGAGCCGGCGGCGCGACGGGGACGGGCGCGGGGGCGGCCTCAGCCACGGCTTCGGCATGCCGGGCGCCTTCGGCCATCGCATGCAGCTTCTCGATCAGGTCTTCGTCGGTGCCTTCGGGCTCGGTCTCGGTGGCCTCCAGCCCGGCGAGGATTTCCTTGATGCGGTCGATCGAGGACAGGATCAGCGTCACGGCCTCGGCCTTGACCGGCATGCCGTCGCGGAATTTGCCCATCAAGGTCTCGCCGGCATGGGCGAGCGCTTCGAGCCGCGGCAGGCCTAGAAAGCCGCAGGTGCCCTTGATGGTGTGGACCAGCCGGAAGATGTTATCGAGAATCTTCGCGTCGCTCGGGTCCTGCTCGAACCGCACCAACTGATTGTCGACCGTATCCAGGCTCTCATTGGTCTCCGTCAGGAACTCCCGCAACAGATCATCCATATGAGCACGCCTTCCAAAGATTCAGAAACTGGTCGCCTCTCAGGCATAACCTTTCGGGTTTCACAGCCACGTTAATTTCACTGTCCGTGCTAATACGGATAGGGTGAATAATGTCGTTACGAGCTGGCGCACCGGCGTGCTCGGGGCGCCGACCGGGACGTGGCAACGACAGCTGAGAGCCTCCACGATAAACGGGTGACGTCACCGGCTGGCGGTTTTATGGAAGAGCGCGCGGCGAAGATCGAAGCCGTCAGGCCGCGAGGTCAAGGTTTTGCCGGAGAGGCGGCCGGGGGCCGCAGTGCGGTTGGCGGTGAAGCTGGTGCCGGCTCCGGGGTTACCGGTGAGTCCGAGCGACGAGAGCGCGCTGCCGGTACCGATGATCGACATGCCGCTCCGTACAAATACGCGAGACCAAGAAAACCTTAGCCAATTTCATTTATGATAAACAGAATCTTACCGACGCAGGCCGCGGTTTCATTGCAGGCCTTCCGACTGCGGATACGGCATCGTCGATCAATCGCGAGAGGCACCGATGACTGCACGACGTTCGATCGAACACTCGATCGCATCGAAGAGATTGCCAACGCGCATCGCGATGACGCTGGACCAGCTGGCAGCTAGCCCGACTGAACGACACCCGGGAAATGGGACCGAGCTTCGGCAAGACATTCGTTAACGACCGCCAGCAGCGCCCCGGGCGTGAACGGCTTGCGCAGGCAGCGCGCGGCACCGAGTTCGATCGCCATGCGCAGGAAGTCCGGCGCCGGGGAGTCGAGGTTGGCAAAGGCGTATCCCGACATCGCAATCAGGGGAACCGTCGGCGCGCGCTCGTGGAATATCCTGATCGATTCGAAGCCGCGCATGTGCGGCATGAAGATGTCGACGAGCATCAGGTCGAAGCACGAGTCTTCCAGCGCACGAAGCCCGGCTTCGCCGCCGTCGGCTATCGTCACGTCAAAGCCGTGACGCTCGAGATAGATCTCGATGGCCGCGCAGACCATGGGGTCGTCATCGACGACCAAGATGCGGCGCATTGGCCCCCTCCCTCCCAGCGTCGGACGCGCCGTGTCGGCGATCCCCACCAGGGACAGCCCTTCACTCAATCGCACTGCGGTTTGCGAATCAGTACACATTTCCGCCCCAATCGACCCGACCTGTCTGCCCTCCACAGTGTATAAGGCCGGTTCCACAACCTGATCCTCGCATGCTGAGAACTCATACCTAGCTCGGCATACCAAACGCCGTGCCGTGATTGATGCGAGACGTTCGAGCTCCCCGCCTTCGATGCGAACGGGAATCGCGCCCTCCCCCATCGATTGCTGAAGGTCCTGTGTTGCAGGTCCTGTGTTGCACGTCTCGTCGGCGGCGGAGTTCGCGTCGCCCTATCTCGAATCAGCGGCGGACTGCCGCTGACCAATGCGAGCGTCGTGACGCCGGGCACGACCCCGTCGCCGACGTCGCGGATTTTCGTATCGAGCGCGGCAGCGCACTTCGAAAGCAACTCGCCCCTGTAGCTGCAGGCCCGGCAATCTGCTCCACGCCATGCGTCACCGGCCAAATCGCACGCGTCACGCCCGTCATTGCATGCGCGGGAATCATGCGACAGCGAGGCGCTGTTGCCGACCCGGGAAATTGCCCGCGCCAATGATCGGCGAATAGCTGCCGCCCGGGCACCTGCTCAACGATGCTCGCATCCTGGAAAGGCCGATGCAGCGATGACCACGTGCGTCCATTTTGCTAATTTTTCTTGCCAATGAAATGTGCAAGGATCATCCTGCATTTCGGATCGTACGCAGCAGGCGCCAGACGCCAGCGACCGGCTTAGCCCGTAAGGCAGGAGACTGCTTTGGATTCAGCCCCTCGTTCTCCGAATGGATTTTTGTCCTCGCTGACCGCGGACGACTTCGAGTTGATTCGCCCGCATCTGCGCAGCGCCGATCTCAGCCCCGATATGGTGCTGGTCGAAGTCGACGAAACGCTCAAGCGTGCGTACCTCCCGCACAAGGGCGTCATTTCGCTGGTCGTGAAGCTCGCGCGCGGCGAGCACGTCCAGATCGCGATGATCGGCCGCGACAGCATCTTCGGCGCGTTCTCCGCGCTCGGCGACCCCGTTGCGCTGAACACCGCGGAGGTGCTGGTGCCCGGCGCCGCCTCGACCATCGATCTCGACCAGCTTCGTATTGCCGCCGACCAGAGCGCAACGTTGCGTACCGCGCTGACGCGCCATGGCCTCGCCGTCTATGCGCAAATCCAGCAGACTGCCGGCTGCAACGCCTCGCACACGGTAGAGTCGCGGCTGGCGCGGTGCCTGTTGCATACGCGCGACCTCTCCGGCAGCGACAAGCTCGTGCTGACCCAGGAAGCGATGGCGCAGATGATCGGCGCCCGCCGCAACAGCGTTTCGCTGGTAGCCAACACGCTGCAGCAGGCCAATTTCATCCACTACAGCCGCGGGCATATCGAAATCACCAACGTGGACGGCCTGATCAAGACATCCTGCGAGTGCTACGCGACGGTCAAGGCGCAGTACACGCGGCTGCTGCATCCGCGCGTCCACAGCGCGGCCGCTTGACCGCTTGCGGCGATCAGCGGCGGCCGCAGCCCGATCTGTGATACGCATCGCACCGTCGCTGCGCGCGAGGATTGCGAAATCCCCCGACACCCCACCGTATTAATACGGCCAATCGCAACTCCTGCAGCGTTTCGGCCGGCATCGAGTTAACGCGCTGTTCAACGAGCCCTGATACTTGTCGCGGTGCTGACGGGTGCGGGTTCGAGAAAAGGCAATCGAGACTCTTTTCGCGTGCGACGCGCATTCACCTGTGTTCGGCGGCTTGCTGTTTGCGCGGAGTTAAGGACATGGCTTTTGATTTGTCGATGCCGATCCTGGTGGTCGATGACTACAGCACCATGATCCGCATCATCCGCAACCTTCTCAAGCAACTCGGATTCGAGAACGTCGACGAAGCCAGCGACGGATCGGCCGCGCTCGCCAAGATGCAGACCAAGCGCTACGGCCTCGTGATCTCCGACTGGAACATGGAGCCGATGACCGGCTACGATCTGCTCAAGGAAGTCCGCGCCAGCCCGGAATTCTCCAAGACGCCTTTCATCATGATCACGGCTGAATCCAAGACCGAAAACGTCATCGCGGCGAAGAAGGCCGGCGTCAACAATTACATCGTCAAGCCGTTCAATGCCGCAACGCTGAAGACCAAGATGGAAGCAGTGTTCCCCGACGCTGCCGGCTGACATCGCGCCGACTAACCGTACTTCTACGGCTTGGGATTTTCACCTCCGGATAACGTTGACTGAGGATAGTTGCGTGGACCAAGGGAGTGCCCTCATGTTCACGTTTGAAACGAGCGATCAGAAAGAAGTGCGGCGTTTCCGTATCGCCCAGTTCAATGGCAGGACCGCAACCGCGCGTTCGGCCGGATCGGCAGTCACCGGCCACGTTCGATCGATCGTGGAAAACAAGTCGAGCGTTCCGGCAGCGTGGACCATCACGATCATCCCGGAAGAGCCCAGGCCGACGCTCGCGTTGCGGCCCGCACCGCGCCCCCGCTCCTTCATGGAAGACTTCTGCTGAACGGCAGAACGCGCGATCCCCAAAGTCCTGCCCGGCTTGCCCGCTTCCGGCACATCGATAGCTCGAAGCCGCGCGCAAGGCCGCGCATCGCAGGCATCATTTCGGGAAAAATCAGGCAGGCTGCAGCAGCGCCTTGCGGACCAAATCCGCAGTGTTGCGGGCGCCCAGCTTGCGCATGGCCTCGGCGCGGTGGCTTTCGAATGTCCTTGGGCTGATATTCATCCGCAAGGCGCCTTGCTTGTTGGAGCACCCTTCGCTGATCAGGCTCAGCACCTCGCGCTCGCGCCGGGTCAGCGGCTTCTGGCCGGACCCCGGCGCCAAAGTCAGATTCGGCTTGCGGGCGCCATCCGCGGAGCGGCGGGACTGGCCCTCGCCGGCCTGCTTGCAGACGACATCGGAAGCCGGCGCCGGGTGATTGTCCGACATCTGCTTCACCAGCGCGCAGACGCGTTCGGTTTGCTGAAGCGCGTTCTCGACCACCTGCTGCAGGTAGAGCCGGTTGCCGGGTGCCTGCGAAAACTGGTGGCTGTGCTGCTTGATCTCATTCATGTAGAGCAGCAGCGCCGTCAGGGGTCCGTTCAACTGCCGGGCAATCGCAGCGCTCGCCTCTGCCGCGGCACGCGAGCGCGCGGCGGACAGTTGGACGATCTCAGGATTCTCTTCGAGAGGTGTGATGCTTTCCATCCACTTCGTGAAGTGCGAATCAGCGGCGTGATGGTCTTGTCCTGACATATAACCGTTTTATCGGCTTCACCCTCGTTCATGGTTAATTTGCCCACCAGTAAGACTACGGAGAACTTCATCCGCGCGCCCTGTTGGCAGGCGTAAATCGGCTAAAAACCCCTCGAATCGGGTCAGTATCGGCCGTTTTTGGGCGCAAATTCATGATCCAAACGTGAATACCGTAGCTCGCTACTCCCGCATTTTTACGGTGGATCCATTTACTTTGTTAATGGATCACAACCGTTCTCAGTCGGCTTTCCGAGTCCTTCGGCACACGTGCGTATGATGTGCTAGCCGGCCGCGACAACGCGGGGGCGAAGTCGCCATTTTTTGCCGATTTCCGATTTACAGGCCTCGGCAGCCTCGCAATGATCGGGGCCCAAAACCATCCCGCAACGAATCCAAAAAGGAGACGGCGATGTCGCAGGCAAAGGGATCATGGATGACGATGGCGGCGCTGGCCGGCGTCCTGGCATTCAGTTCGGGCGTGGCGGCACAAACCGCGCCGCCACCAACTGCATCGCCACCGGCGGAGAACGCGGCGCCAACGGCCGACAACGCCGTGATGCTGACCGTATTCCTGAAACACGACCAGTCGCGCCCCCTGAGCGAACTCAACGCGCAGCTTCAGCGCCAGGGCTATTACAAGGCCTTCCCGCCTGAAGGCGTCGAAGTCGTGAGCTGGTATGTGATGATGGGAATCGGGCAGGTGGTGACGCTGCGGCTGCCGGCATCGCGGCTGCGCGAAGTCAACCGCATCCTCGAGAACACCGCCTGGGGCAGCTACCGCACCGAGTTCTATCCGACCTATGATTACAAGGCGATCGGCACCGCGGCTCACGAAAAGGCGCAGTAGGGCGGCGCTGAACAGTTCCGACCGGAATGAGGCAACGATTCCGAGGAATCAGCCAAGCCTGGAGATCTGTTCCTCGGTTACGACCCGCTCGATGTTCTCGGTCTTGCTCTTGATACGATAGCGCGGGCGGCCGTCGGCCTCGATCGGCAGGCAGGTGACGATGGTGTAGACGCTGCGCTCCTTCGCCATGGCGCGGCCCTGCGGGCCCTGCTGCTGGTGATGAACGTCGTCATTGATCGCGAAGTTATGGGCCATCGTCGGTCTTTCTGTTGAAAAAAGGCTTGTAATCTCAACAGCCTCGCAAGGCAACAGGTCGTTCGGCGGATTTTGACAAGACGATCTCGGGTTCCGCCCGTCAGGCCACCAAGAGCGCCTTTCGCCTGCCAATCCGCGCGATCGATTTCTCTATGGCCGACCCGGACAAGCTCTTACCGCGCAGGCTCCGTTCGACGTATTCGGCGATACCGGCTATCTCCTGTTCCTGATCGAACAGGTTGTTGCCGATGCAGAGCATGTCCATGCCTGCCTGCAGCGACTGCAGGCTGGCCTCCCTGGTGCCCAGCGCCTTCTGTAATCCCTGCATCTGCATGTCATCGGTAATCAAGAGCGTGTCCGGAAGGCGCTTGCGCAAACGGCCAATTGCCGCCGCGGACAGCGTTATCGGGCGATCCCTGTCCCATTGCCTCACGATGGCATGGCTGACCAGCACCGCATCGCCGAACATCTTTGGCGCGAGCGAATAGAACAGCTCTTCCTGCTCATCCCGAAGCGCATCTGAGATATCCATGAACTCCTGATGCGAATCGACGAGCGCGCCGCCGATGCCAGGGAAATGCTTCAGGCACAGGCCGACGCGCTGCATCCGTGCCACCTCGCTTGCCAGCAACGCGTTGGCTTCCACTTCCGCAATGTCGGCGGAGTAGGAACGCTTGATCTTTCCAATATTCGGATTGTCGGGGTTGTAATCGACGTCGATGACCGGCGCGAAATCATAGTGGATGCCGAGCCGGCGCATCTCGGCAAAGCTCGCGGCGAGCATCGCGCTTCTGATCCGGCGCGAGATGATTGAATTCCTTTGCGCTCGGCAGGGGCGCAAAGCCGCAGGCCTCCTTCAGCCGCCGCACCAGGCCGCCCTCCTGATCGATGAACACCATCGGCGCGGAAGGCAGCGCGGCAATCTCCGCGCAGAGGCGCTGCACCTGCTCCGGCGATTCAATGTTGTTGTCGTAGGCTCGCGTCTGGCAGGAATAGTCGAACAGGATCACGCCGCCGAGACCGTAGCGGCCAGCGAACTCCTTCAGCCATTCCGGAACGATTTTGCCGAAGAAGCCGAGGATGAAGAGTTCGCCGATGGGCATGGTGGCAGTTCCAGGCAGCAATCCTGCGACGCGCATCGGCGCCAGGCAAGATGGCGGAGGGTTTCGGAGAAGGCCTGCACCAACCCGCCCGGCCGCGGCAAGCCAGATATGTGACGCGACGCACATTTGTCCGCGCGCAGGTGGGCTAGGCTTCAGTTCGCGAGAGGTGCTGTGGGGGAGACTCAGCCCGCGTCAACCGCTCGAACTCACATGAGATGTGGTGCCTGCGTAACAAGCAGGCGATCGTCAAAGCTGAAAGCGTACGAGCAATGCGGCACATCAACCCAATCTCAAACCGATCGTTGCGGCGGGGATTTCGCTGCGCGATTTCGCAGACCATGAAGCAGGCAGTTGTCATCCTGGCTTGCGGCTTCGCTCTGCTGAGTGGCCTCCGCCCTGCCCTTGCCGACGCCGCATCCGACCGGGACATGGCCAATCGCTACGAGCAGGCCGCGCAAGCGGGCGATGATGATGCCCAGTTCTACCTTGGGGCACTTCATTCAGCAGGCGTCGGCCGTTCGCGCAGCGACGCGGAGGCATTTCGCTGGTTCTCGCGCGCCGCCGATCAGGGACATGCCCACGCCATGTTGATCGTTGCCGGCCTCTATGCGAGCGGGCGCGGCATAACCAAGGACAATGTGAAGGCCTATAGCTGGGCCTACATCGTCGCTTCGGCGAGCAAAGCCGACGAGGATCGCAACGGTGCGCGGCAATTGATGTCGCTGCTCATGAAGAAGATGACGAGCGATGAAATCGGCCGCGCCGTGGTGGCCGCAAGAGCCTGGCGCGCCGTTCGGGCTGCCGGCGCGGGCAAGGCTCCGAGTATCGAAAAAGCTGTGGAGTCGGACCAGCCCGCGCCCGCCGCGCCCCCATCAGCACCCGCGGTCGTACAGCCGGCGCCCGCAGCCCCGTCGTCTTCCGCGGTCACGCCACCAGCGGTCTCGCAGCCGGCGCCATCCAACGTCACGGTATTGCCGGCATCTCCCAAGGTCACATCGGCGGCTCCGGTGAAGAATGCAAGGCGAGACGATGCTCGTGATCTGCTCGACCAGGTTCCACCGGGCCTGCGCAAGCGGTTTGGTTTTTGATTAAGGGGACGCACCATGAGATTGCAGCATCTCGTCACAACCGGAATTCTGGCTATCGCCGCAGCAGGAGCCGGCTATTACGGCTATTCCCACTTGCTTCGTCCGCCGCTGGTGACCACCAGCATTGCGGGCCTCGCGCCGGTTTCCGAAGCGGTTTACGGAACGGGCACCGTCGAGCCCGAGCGCTGGGCCAAGGTGGTGCCGCTGCAGCGCCGCCGGCTGGTCGAGCTTTGCCGGTGCGAGGGACAGGTGGTCAAGAGCGGTCAGATCCTCGCCCGCCAGGACGACGCCGAGGAGCGCAGCGCGCTGGATCAGATGGAAATCAATCGAGGCCAGCTCGAACGCGATCTGGCGCGCGCCGAGAAGGATCGCGACAAGAACGATGCCACGCGCACCGAGTACGAGCAGCGCTGGACCAAGCTTGAGGAAGCAAAATCGAAGATCGCCGCGCAGAAGGTGCGGCTGGACTCGCTGCTGCTGAGAGCGCCGCTCGACGGCATGGTACTGCGGCGCGACAGCGAGGTCGGCGAGATCGCCGGTCCCACCGATGTCCTGTTCTGGGTGGGACCGCCTGCTCCGATGCAGGTCGTTGCCGAAATCAACGAGGAGGAGATCAACCGCATCGCGGCCGGCCAGAAGGCTCTTCTGCGAAGCGAGGCTTTCCCCGGAAGGGCCCTGCGCGCCACGGTCGCCCAGATCACGCCCAAGGGCGATCCGACCCGAAAAACCTTCCGCGTCTATCTGCGGCTGCCGCAGGATACGCCGCTGCGGATTGGCATGTCAGTCGAGACCAATATCATCTTCCGCGAGAAGCAGGCGGCCGTCGTCGTACCGGCAGAGGCCGTCGCAGGCGAGTCGGTCCAGATGGTTGATGACGGCCGGGTCAGACGCGTGGCCGTGAAAGTCGGCATCCGCGGCAGCCGCAACATCGAGATCATCGGCGACGTATCCAAGGGCACCCCTGTGCTTTCGCCCGCACGCATCGATCTCGCTGACGGCGCCAGGATTCGCATCGACAACAGCCTGACCAGGGCTGTGGAACCGGCGGCAGCGAGTGAACCGACCGATCAGCCAGCCGCAACACCCGAAGCCACCGTGGTAGCCTCGGCCACCACAGCTCCATCGGATCCCGATGATGCGGTGATTTCGGCAGCCATGACCGCCCACATCGATTCCGTCGTCAATGACGCCCGTCGCAACATGATCAGCAACAGCCGGTAGCCGCCGTGAAGCTTCTGTTCAACATCGCATGGACTCACGTCAGCACCCGGGTGCGGCAAACCCTTGTGGGCATGGCCGGCGTGTCCATGGGGGTCGGCTTCACCATCATGATGGCGGGCCTGATGCAGGGTTCGCAGCTCGACTTCCTGCGGCAGCTCGTCGACACCATGCCGCATATCACGGTCGAGGACGAGCGGCGCTCCGTGCCGACGCAACCCGCAGAGCAGGAATATGCGGCGGTCCAGATGTCCGACATCGCCAATGTCGGCAAACGTCCCGGAATCAAATATTCGGAATCGGTGATGAGCTCGCTGCGCTCCTGGATACCCGGCGACGTGGCTCCCTCGGCGAAGACCACCGCGATCATCAATCACGGCGGCGCGCGCATCGGCATCACCCTGACCGGCATCGACCCCCGCCGTGAGGTTCAGGTCTCGAAACTCGCCACTCAAATGCGTGAGGGAAAGCTCGACGACCTTTCACGCGCGCCGAACGGCATCATCATGGGCGAGGCCCTGGCCGAAAAACTCGGCGTGAAAACCGGCCACACCGTCCTGCTGATCGGCGGCCAGGGCGTCCAACTGAATTCGACGGTCGCTGGGCTCTATCTCTCCGGCCTGAAGCGCGTCGATGAGAGCCAGATCTATTCGCTGATGGGGCCGGCGCAGGTCATGATGGGGCAAAGCGGGGTCGTCAACCAGCTCCGACTGCGGTTGAACGATCCCATGCTGGCGCAAAAGGTCGCCGCCCAGGTCGAAGCGCAGACCGGCTACAAGTCGGTATCCTGGCAGGAAGCCAATGCCGACTTGCTGTCGTCCTTTACCGTGCGCGATTTCATCGTGCTCACCGTGATGGGCGCGATGTTGCTGACATCGTCCTTTGCGACCTACAACATCATCTCGACGATCACGCACGAGAAGCGCCAGGACATCGCGATCATGAAATCGCTCGGCATGCGCGAGTATGCGGTGCGACGGATCTTCATCATCGAAGCCGCCATCATCGGCGTGGTCGGCATCCTGTTCGGGTGGATCCTCGGTTACCTGCTCTGCTACGGCTGGTCGAAGATCACGATCTTCAATCCGCTAACGGGCACGACCGTTCCGCTGCAGATCTATTACTCGCTGACGCACTATTTGATCGCCGGCGGCATATCTCTTGTTTGCTGCGCAGGGGCGGCCTACTTCCCGGCGCGCAAGGCAACCTGCGTGCATCCAGTTGAAATCATCCGGGGGGCATCATGACCGAGGTCGCTTTGCAGGCGGTTGAACTGGTTCGCCGCATCGAGGGCGCGGTGTCGCATACCCTCGTCAACGGCATTGACCTTGCGGTGAACAAGGGCGAATTCGTCGCCATCACCGGGCCGTCGGGATCGGGCAAATCGTCGCTGCTCTATCTCCTGGGCCTGCTCGATGCGCCCAGCGAAGGCGAAGTCATGATCTGCGGGCAGCCCACCTCGAAACTATCGGAGTCAGACCGGGCCGATGTCCGCCTCACCAAATGCGGCTTCGTGTTCCAGTTCCATTTCCTGCTGCCGGAGTTCACCTCGCTCGACAATGTGCTGCTGCCGATGCGCGCCGCGGGCAAGATGACTGAAGGCGAGATGCGCGAGCGCGGCCTTGCTCTCTTGGGCTCGCTCGGGCTTGGCGAGCACGCCAACAAGCGCCCCAACCAGCTCTCCGGCGGCCAGCGCCAGCGGGTCGCCATTGCGCGTGCGCTAGCCAACCGCCCCGAGATCATCGTCGCTGATGAGCCGACCGGCGCACTCGATACGGCATCGACGGAGCAGGTGTTTTCGATCCTTCGCGACATCGCGGACCAGGGCCAAACCGTGGTCGTGGTGACCCACGATCCAGCGCTCGCCGCCCGCGCCGACCGCCGCATCCATATCGTCGACGGCAAGATCGCGGAGGTTACGGGGCGGGGTGGAGGCGAGCTGGTTTGCGCGGCGGGAAGTTAATCAGGGGTGGCGGAGAGGGAGGGTTTCTGGGTTCCTCTCCGAGGAGCACCGTCAACCCTGATCCAATTCCCCGGTGAAGCGGTCTCGTCCCTTCCAATACGGGCATTGGGGACAAGACTCGCCCATCGGATAATCGATCCCTTCTTCGTGAGGACAGCCCATGATCCCATCCACCATCGCCACCGACCGCGCCGAATGCTGGCGCAGATACGCGGCGATCTCGACCAGAATGGTCTTGTCTGTCCGCACGTCGCCGGCTTCCGAAAACCACCGGTGCAACTTGGGCTCGGCTCCCTCACATGGAATCACAGACACGGCAACTTTCGAAGCGCGCTGGTTATCAGGACCATAGAAGGCGATCGTGCCGACGGGATAGCCGCGCATTCCTTGCTTGGCTTTCTTTCTGAGCCATTTGTCAGGCTGCGGTCCAATCTTCATTTTCGCTCCTTGCACTCATTGGCATGACAGCTTGGACGATTTCTTGGAAAGATGCAGCATGCTGGCGGGCCACGAAAAGATGGGCATTATGTCTTCCACGCCATAGCTACCTAACTCCACGCTGCCGCTCTTTCTGTTTGTCGCTCCGTTACAAACGGGCTTAACGATCATCCTACCAGAAGGTAGATTAAGATATGAGCAGCTTGTCTACCACCGCTGACGACATCCTGGCTTGTGCGCGTTCACTGATCGTCGCTGGCGGCTACAACGGTTTCAGTTATGCCGACATCGCTGATGTGGTCGGGATTCGCAAGGCGAGCATCCATCACCATTTCCCAGGCAAGGTCGATCTGGTCCGAACGCTGGTTGCGCGGTATCGGGAAGAAGCTGAAGCGGGGATGGCGAATCTCGAACGTCGGGTATCCGATCCGCTCGAACAGCCTCGGTTCTACGCTGGGTATTGGGAGGCCTGCATCGCGGATGCCAGCGCTCCGTTTTGTGTCTGCGCGCTGTTGGCAAGCCAGCTCCCCGTTCTGCCCGACGAAGTTGGCCTTGAGGTCCGGGCGCATTTCCGTTCCCTGTCAGCGTGGCTGACATCCGTGCTGGAGCGCGGCGCGCGGCACGGCCAACTTCAACTGATGAGTAGCCCTCGTGCCGAGGCTGAAGCGTTCATGGCGACGGTTCACGGTGCGATGCTTTCGGCGCGGGCCTATGGCGATCCGAAGATATTCGGCGCCGTGACAGGCCCGCTCTTGCTGCGACTCGCTGCGCGTCCCCTCCAGAGCGGGTCCTAGATCTCAAATAACCATCACCGTGGTCGCTCGGCGAAGTTCGTCGACAGACGTCTCTACCTACTAGTCGAAAGGAATATCGATCAAAATGACGGTTCACAGTTGCGATCTTTCTCGCGCCAGCCAGGAACAATGGCTCAAGCTCTATTACTTCGCTCGGACAGCGTTCTCGGCTGTCTGGGTGGCGGCTGCCTTTACGGTGGGACAGCATTCCTGGGTGATCGCGGCGGCTTTACTCGTGGCTTATCCTGCATGGGATGCCCTCGCCAATCTTGTCGACGCATCGCGCAGCGGAGGATTGGGACAGAATCGCACGCAGACCATCAACGTCGTCGTCAGTGCGGCGACAACGCTCGCGGTTGTTGTCGCGCTGGAGATCAGCATGAACTGGGTGCTCGCGGCATTCGGCGTATGGGCGATTCTGTCTGGCCTGCTTCAATTCTGCACCGCAGTCCGCCGTTGGAAGAGCTATGGCGCGCAGTGGGCGATGATCCTGAGCGGAGGGCAATCAGCGCTGGCAGGCACGTTTTTCATCGTGCAGGCGCGGATGCCGATGCCGCCATCCATCACCAACGTGGCTGGCTATGCCGCAGTAGGCGCCTTCTACTTCCTGGTTTCGGCGGTGTGGCTGAGCGTGAGCCAATTGCGGAAGGCTGCATAGAGGGTCGAGGACAAGGAGGTCCGCATCGTGTGGTCAAGAGCAGCCCGCTCCGAATCTTGGTGGCGATCTTTAGCTCAGGCGTGAAATCGGATACCCTGGGCGTGCCCAGTTTTGTTCCGAAGTGGCGGAGAGGGAGGGATTCTCAGCCACTCTCCGGATCATATCGAAAACTGCATAAATATCAGCGTTTTCCAGACAACCCGCCGGGATGTGTGTACCAAGAGTTTGTACCGAATCATCGTTCACAGCACAAGCGTGGGGACTAGTTCTATCGCAAGCCGACGCCGAGACCACGTGGTAGGTCCTCGCGCGCGTAGTGCCGGCATCGTTATGCTGAGACCGCCCGGCTCGAGATCGACGCTCTCACCGATCGGTGCCGCGCCGGCTGGGGCCCGGGATATCCGGACAAGATTGATCCGGAGGTTCCGCAGCGAACACTCCGGCGCGCCCGGTTCGGCGTCGACCTGCTCCGCTATCCGGACGACGACGAGTTCTACAGCCTTGGCATGGCCGCCGATCTGCATGTCGTGCGGACCACTGGGCGTTCCCGCGCGCTCGAGTTCTGCCCGGCCCTGACCATAGTGCGCAGCCGCTTTCTCGGCAAACGGCAGCACATCGAGACGCGCTACGAAATTCTCGATTGCCGTTAGGTTATGAGCGCGGCGTGCGGACTTCTCCGCGGCATAGTGCAACTCGCCGAGCGCGATGCCGGAGATGCAGAGCTGTTCAGCCAGCGCATTGAACTTTTCACGTAGCTCAAGCGGATAGTTCTGCTCGCCCTTGGGGGACCTGCGGAGGTAGCCGCAAGAAGTCTGAGCCGAGCGCAGCGCGGCCGCGAACGGCCATGCCGAACGGGTATCAGGCACCACAACATATGCCGCGCGAAGCCCGGCGCCGATGCATTTGGCTAGGCCGGCGACGTGCCAGGTAAGATCCGGTGCGATCGCCGCGAAAGGAGCGTGCCCGCCCGGCATTTCATCATTGTACAATTCGATTTGACATTATGAATGCTTCAATGTGGTACGACCGAAAAGGCGCTCGGGCGCTGCTGCAAGACGTGCGGCCCGCCCCACCAAAAACGCTCGATACGCAGGAGGAACACCACGATGATCGATCGACGTTCACTGTTGCTTGGCGGCGCGCTTGCTTCAATCGCGCGTCCGGCGCTCAGCCAGACGAAGTACCCCAACCGCACCGTCACGATGGTGTCTCCATTTGCTGCGGGAGGCCAATTGGAGCCAATCGGCCGTATCATCAGCAAGCACATGCAGTCAGTGCTCGGACAAGCTTTCGTCATTGAGAATAGGCCCGGCGCGGGCGGGACTATTGGCGCTCAGTATGTGACACGCTCGGCGCCGGACGGGAGCACTCTTTTGCTCGGAACGACAAGTACCTTCGTGATTGCTCCGTACATCTTCAAACCGCAGCCCTACGATCCCCTCGTCAGTCTAGCGCCGATCATCGCCTTAACCGAAAACGCCACCGTCTTGATCGCTAGCGAAAAGAGCGGGTTCAAAAGCCTCAAGGACCTTTTGGAAGCCGCCAAGCAGAAGCCCGCCAACGTGACCGTCGCCTCGGCAGGCAACGGAAGCTTCCCGCACGTGTTCTCCGAACTATTCTCCTCGCTCACCGACGTTAAGCTAACTCATATCCCGTACCGCGGCGGCGCGCCTGCGATGAACGACCTGATCGGTGGACAAGTCGACATCTTCTTCGAAGTCGTGCCGAGCGCGATCCCTCAGATCCAGTCCAAGCAGGCTTTTCCTCTTCTCGTCAGCGGCAACAAGCGCGTGCCGCTGCTTGCCGACGTGCCCACCGCAGCGGAAATGGGCTATCCGGATCTCAATCTCACGTCTTGGAATGGGCTTGCCGCACCTGCCGGTACGCCAGCGTCGGTTATAGAAATACTAAACAAAGAATCAAATGAAGCGCTTCGATCCGAAGAGATGACGGTTTACCTCGACCGTTTGGGAATTTCGGCGATTGGCGGATCTCCCAAGGACATGGCCGCGCGCATGGCGCAGGAATCCGCGATCTACAAGCGACTCATCGAGAGTAGAGGGATCACTGTCCAGTGACGAAGTCGCGCGGATCGCGACCATCGTGACAAGGCAGGCCGCGTTTCATTGCCTTCCAGAGACATGCCGAGCCGAAGAGCCGCACCGTCGGATAATCCGAGCCAGGCAGCAGTTACGGCCCAGCTGGTTGATTAGTGGGTCGTCTTGGATACTTCAAGAATAAGGCGGTCGGACCGGGGCAGGTCGAATCGGGGCTCGATGCCCAGCAGCGGCGCGATCCGCTCGATCACCTTGCCGCCGGTGGGCACCGCGTTCCAGCCCGAGGTGATGAAACCATGGGTTTCCGGCAGCGCCTGCGGCTCGTCCAGCATGATCAGGATCTGATATTTCGGATCGTCGCAGGGCATGATTGCGGTGAACGAGTTCAGAACGCGCTTTTTGGCATAGCGGCCGTTGATGACCTTCTCGGACGTGCCGGTCTTGCCCCCGATGTAGTAGCCCTTGACGTCCGCCTGGCGCGCCGACCCGACCTCCGCATTGAGCCGCATCAGATACCGCATCTTGTCGCTGGTCTCCGGCTTGATGACGCGCTTGGCCATCGCCGCCGCTTCGGATTCGCTGCGCTTCATGAATGTCGGCGGAATCAGATAGCCGCCGTTCATCAACGCGTTGATGCCCATCACCGCCTGGAGCGGCGCCACCGACAGGCCCTGGCCGAACGCGATGGTGACCGTGTTCAGCTCCCCCCAGCGTCGCGGCACCAGCGGCGCCGCGCTCTCCGGCAACTCGGTGCGCAGCCGCGTCAACTGGCCCATCTTGGCCAGGAACGCCTTGTGCGCCTCGACGCCCTGGCTGAGCGCGATCCGCGCCGCACCGATATTGGACGAATAGGTGAACACTTCCTTGGTGTTGATGAACCGTCCGAGCGAGTGGCTGTCGTGGATCGTGAACTTGCCGTAGTGCAGATTTCCCCGCGCATCCCACGACGAATTCAGGTTGATCTTGCCGGAATCGAGCGCCATTGCCAGCGTGAACGCCTTGAAGGTCGAGCCCATCTCGTAGAGGCCGGTGGTCAGGCGGTTGATGCGGTCGGGATCGTGCGCTTCCATCGGATTGTTGGGATCGAAGTCCGGCAAGGAGACCATCGCGACGATCTCGCCGGTCTTGACGTTGGAGACGATGCCGGAGGCGGCCTTGGCGTGAAACTTGTCCTTGGCCTTCAGCAGTTCGTCGCGCAGCGCATGCTCGACGCGCAGATCCACCGACAGCTCGATCGGCTTCTGCAGCCGGTCGGTGGCAAAGCCGGCGCGGTGGAGATCGGCAAGTCCTTGGTTGTCGAGCCACTTCTCCAGGCCGGCGATGCCCTGATTGTCGATGTTGACGAGACCGATGAGATGGGCGACCTCGTTGCCGGTCGGGTAGACGCGCTTGTTCTCGCGCAGGAAGCCGATGCCGGGAATACCGAGCCTGTGGATGTCCTGCTGCTGCTTCGCCGTAATCTCGCGCTTCAGCCACACGAAACCCTTGCGCGACGACAGGCGCTCGCGCACCTCGGCTCCGTCGAGATCGGGCACGGTCGCGGTCAGAAGCTCGATCGCCTCGTCCTTGTCGATGATGCGGCGCGGCTCGCCAAACATGCTGGCCGCCTTGACGTCGGTCGCGAGGATCGCGCCGTTGCGGTCGACGATATCGGGACGCGCGGTCGCAACCACTTCCTGCGAGGCGACGCGACGCGCGCTGTGCGCGTCGGCGCCGATCGCAAACATCACGAGCCGGCCGCCGATCAGGGCGTAGACCAAGGCAAAGACGAGCATCGCAAGGCCGACACGCGCCCGCGCCTTTGCGGCGCGATCGACGTTCCGCCCGTAGAGCAGACTGCGGATCAGCCGCTGCCGCCAGGGCTCGGTTGGCGTGGACTTGGCCGGCGTCGGAGCGCTCATTTCTTGTCCTCAGGTTGCGCCACGCTCGCGGCTTTGATGGGCTTGAGCCCCAATGGGCTCTGGCTTGCCAGGTCCGAACTTCCGCGGCGGACGCTCCGGCCCGTTCTTCAGCGGGTGACATTGCGCTCGGTTGACCGCTTTCAGCGACAGATGCCGCTCGGCAAGGCCTTGCAGGCGCAACGCCGCATCGAGCTTGGGCCATCGGGAGCGCAGCGATGCGATCGCATCGCGTTGCTCGCGGAATTCCGCGTGCAGCCGCAGCCCCTTCTCGGCGCGGGTGCTGGCGTCCATTTTGATCCAGCAGAGATACTCCGCCGAAGAGACTATCCCGCGATGACCAGGAATTGGATGATGCGCATGCGCTAACCAAATCGTATGGGAGCTGGGGTTCTCCCTCTCCCGGTCGGCGGCGCTTCCGGGCGTGGTCCGCACCGATCGGCACTCGGGCCGAGGTGGTGCTGCAAGGCCACGTACGCCGTCGTACCGCCGTGCTGAAGGCGGAAGGTCGGTGCTCGGACGATAGGGGTCGGCCGCTCCTACGTCTGCGGCGTCGCCGCGGCCGGAGAGCAAGGACCAAGCGGCATCCTTTAGAACTTCCGTACGGGGATTGGAGGCCTAGCATTGACCGGCTACGCAGCGTTCCCCGAGTTGGACCAAGCATGGGTCCTGATCGGCAGGCGGCGGGAGATCCAGAATTCTTTGTATCGGACTCACCGCTGTGGACCACCGCGAAGCATCGGCTAACAGGCTCGAATTTACAGAATTGCTGCACTGACTTTGAGGACAGTCTCTTTAGGCCCCGCTTGGAGATCATGACATCGAAAGCTTATTCAGCGTCTGATTGACGTGACGGATGTGCCGTTTGGAAGGCCGGATGAGCCGTTGCTGAAGACACGACACGATTGATTCGCGGGAAGTTGGAGAGCGATACGCCGAAGCGCTGGGCGGCGTAGACCTGCGGAATCAGGTAAACATCCGCGAGGCCGGGCGCTGGACCGAAGCAGTAATCTTTGCCGATAATCAGCGACTCGACCGCAGAGAAGCCTTCGCCGATCCAGCGCGCGATCCAGGCGCCAACCTCCTCCTCCGAGCGGCCAAAGTTCCGACGCAGGTGGTTTAGAGGGCCGATATTGTGCAGCGGATGGACGTCGCAGCCGATGATCGCCGCAACGGCTCTAACTCGGGCTCGCGCTACCGGATCCTGCGGCAAAAGCGGCGGATCTGGAAAGACCTCCTCCAGATATTCAATGATGGCAGGCGACTGGATCAGCACGCGTTCGCTGTCGAGCGCCAGACAGGGGACTCGTTGCTGCGGGTTAATCTGGCGATACGTCTCGGTCCGATGCTCTCCGCCGTTGCGCACGAGGTGGATTGGCACCTGCTCCGGTGCCAAGCCTTTGAGGGCCAGCACTATGCGAAGCCGGTAAGACGATGTCGAGCGCCAGTAGCCGTAGAGTTTCACCCGACAGCTTCCCGGATGACTGCTCGGCATTCGCCAAAACCGATAGTGACGAAACCCTCGCGCACCCCGCGGGCTCGCAGGATGATCTCGTCGCCATCCTCCAAAAATCGCCGCTCCTCTCCAGAGGCAAGGCGGATCGGTTGTTGGCCCCCGACGGTGGCCTCGACGAGGCTGCCGCAAGACTGCAGGTCTGGGCCCGATATCGTGCCAGTCCCTAGTAAGTCGCCTGGCTGCAGGTTGCAGCCGCCGCAGGTATGATGAGCGATCATCTGCGCAACCGTCCAATACATGTGGCGCGTGTTAGAAGCCGAGACCCGGTGGGGAGCCAAACCAGCCTTGCTCATCCCCGGCGTCAGCATCAGCACGTCAAGCTGGATGTCGAAGCCGCCTTCGCGCTGGTCCGTGTCATCGATAAGGTAGGCCAGTGGTCGCGGATCGCCCTTCGGCCTGGGAGGAAGAGCGATACGGAATGGCGCGAGCGCTTCGGGCGTGATGATCCAGGGCGAGATCGTCGTAGCAAAATTCTTGGCCAAAAAGGGTCCTAGCGGCTGGTACTCCCAAGCCTGAATGTCCCGGGCTGACCAATCGTTCAGGAGGCAGCATCCGGCAACGTGCGCGGCAGCCTCGCCGACCGGGATTGGTTCTCCGAGCGCGTTGCCGGGGCCGATCCAGACTCCAAGTTCAAGTTCGAAATCGAGCCGGCGAGAGGGACCGAACGCAGGCTCGGTCGCACCCGGCGCGTTGGATTGCCCATGCGGGCGGCGCACAGCGGTGCCGGACGGGCGGATTGACGAAGCGCGGCCGTGATAGCCGATTGGCAAGTGCTTATAGTTCGGCAAGAGCGGATTATCCGGGCGAAACTGCTTGCCGATGTTCTCCGCATGGCGGATGCCGACATAGAAGTCGGTGTAGTCGCCGATTGCGGCTGGCAATTGCAGTGTGCAGGCCGATGCTTCGTACAAGAGAGGCGCGATCGTCCCGCGTTCGGGCTGCCCTTCTGCGAGCAGCTCAGAGAGGCGGGCCCGCAAAGCTCGGCGCGCCCCACCCCCGAGCGCAAGGAGGCGGTTGAGCGACGTGCCCGCCGCAGCTTCAACTGCTGCTGCTGCTTCGCCGGACAGGAGGTTGGCTGCTAGCACGGCCGGCAGGTCGAGGATGGCCTCGCCAATCGCGATGCCCGCTCGCGGAGTCTCCCCTCGCGGCGAAAATACGCCGAGCGGCAAGTTCTGGATCGGGAAGTCCCGATGCCCGTTGGCGGTGGGCACCCAAGAGCGCAGGCCCGCATCGTGGGTGCGGTCGAGTTCCGTCATCAACGGGCCTCCGACAGCCGCGGATCGAACTTTCTTTTGAGCTTGCGACCATACTCGCCGTACTGCTTCTGCAAAGCCTGGTGCTCGGCCGCAAAGCGGCTGACCTTCTGTGGAAAGCGCGTCTCAAACATGAAGGCGAGCGTACCCTCAAGCTTGTGGGGCTTGAGCTCAGCATCAGAGGCCTTCTCGAAGGTATCCGCATCTGGGCCGTGCGGCAGCAAAGTGTTGTGAAGGGAGGCTCCCCCGGGCTGGAAACCACCTTCAGTCTTGGCGTCATAGACCCCGTAGACCAATCCCATGAATTCACTCATGACGTTGAGATGGTACCAAGGCGGCCTGAAGGTGTTCTCCGCTACGAGCCAGCGGTCAGAGAAGATCACGAAGTCGACATTAGCGGTGCCGGGTGTTTCGGAGGCTGAGGTGAGCACCGTGAAAATCGACGGATCGGCATGGTCAAATAGAATAGGCCCGACCGGAGAGAACTTGCGTAAATCGTACTTGTAGGGTGCGTAGTTGCCATGCCAAGCGACCACATCGAGAGGTGAGTGGTCGATCGCCGTCGCCCAGATGTTGCCGCCCCACTTTACCAGCAGGGTACCGGGCTCATCGCGATCCTCGTAAGCGGCCACCGGTGTGAGAAAGTCGCGCTGATTGGCGAGGCAATTAGCTCCGATCGGCCCGCGCTCTGGTAAGGTGAACGCTCCACCGTAATTCTCGCAGATGTACCCCCGGGCGGGGCCACCTTGCAGGTCAACTGCAAACTTTACTCCCCGCGGTATCACACAGATCTCGCCGGGTTCGACTTCGATGATGCCGAATTCAGTGCGGAAGAGGAGCCGCCCCTCCTGCGGCACAATCAGCATCTCGCCATCGGCATTGTAGAAGTATTCGTCTGGCATCGAGCGGTTGACAAAATAGAGGTGTGCGCCCATGCCCGCTTGTGCGCCCGCGTCTCCCGCCGTCGTCATCGTGCGAATGCCCTCGACGAAGGAGAGCGGCATGGATGGCATCGGGACAGGATCCCAGCGCAAAGGCGCAATCGGAGTCTCCGCCTCCTGGGCGGGCGCTGTACGCCACAGACCAATCTCCGCCTTTTTGAACGCGCCCCAGTGCATGACGGTTGGACGAATTCGGTAAAGCCAGGAGCGCTCGTTCACAGTGCGCGGCGCGGTAAAGGCCGAGCCCGAAAGTTGCTCGGCATAAAGGCCGTAGGGACATTTTTGCGGCGAGTTGCGGCCAATCGGAAGCGCGCCGGGGAGCGCCTCGGTCTCGAAGCCGTTGCCAAAGCCGGACATGTAGCCGGGCGTGATACCCGAGCCACTCGCAAGCTTTCCATGGGCGGATGGCGTCTGTGCGTTCATGTTGGCTACCCTTCCTGTTGATGTCTGCGAACGGCCGCGTTCGCGAAAGGTGTGACAGCGATCAATGTTGCACCAAGGATCAGGAGCACCGCTGCGAACAGAAGGCCCGCCGCAAAGTTTCCTGTGAGATCGCGCAATACTCCAATGACATATGGACTGACGATCGATCCCATGATTCCGGCCATGGTGATCAGCGCCAAACCCGCGGGTTTTGCCGCAGCACTTAGGTGGCTCGCGGGGATGGCCCAAAACACGCCCAGAGCTCCGTAAGCGCCTGCCGTGGTCAGGATCAGCCCAAGGAAGCGGAAGATCGGATCCGAACCAAATCCCGCCATCAGCCATCCTAGCGCTGCGAACAGCATTGGCAGAACCGTGTACATGCGCCGGGTGCCGGCGCGGTCGGACATGCGGCTGAGCCAGAGCATGACGAAGCACGCGCATACGGCAGGAATGCTGGCTAGAAGAGTGGCTGCCGTCGGCGTCCAACCACTTGAAACGTCCTTTACGATCTGTGGAAGCCATGTCGAGATTGCGTTAAGGGACGTGACGAGACAGAAGTAGATCAGGGCAAGCGTCGCAATCACGGGTCTCCAGAGCGCCTGGACAACCGCGCGGGTGCTCTTGTCGCCGCCTGTTCTGGAGCCTCCCTCCTCATCCGAGATCGCTCGCTCCAGAACCTCGGCCTCGCGTTGGGTGAGCCAGGATGCCTTGGAAGGCCTATCGCTGAGCACGAACCAAGCCGTCACCCCCAGGATGACCGAGGGCGCGCCCTCGATGATGAACAACCATTGCCAACCCTTGAGGCCGGCGGTGCCGTCGAGCTGCAAGATCAGCCCCGAGATCAGCGAGCCGGTAGCAATCGTGAAGGGCTGCCCCACGAGGAACAGGGCGGTCGCACGTGCCCGTCGATGCGCCGGCACCCAATAAGTCAGATAGAGAAGCACGCCAGGCATGAGCCCCGCCTCGGCGATGCCGACGATAAAGCGCAGTGCGTAGAGACTATGAGGGCCGACTGCGAGACACGTCAGGCAAGCAGCGATGCCCCACGTCACCATGATTCTCGGGATCCAGATCCGCGCGCCGTACTTTGCCAAAGCCAGATTGCTGGGCAGCTCGAAAGCGACGTAGCCGATATAGAAAAGCGAGTTTGCCATTCCGAACTGGCTGGCAGTCAGGCCGAGATCGCGGTTCATCGTCAGCGCAGCGAAACCGATATTGATTCGATCGATAAAGCCGACAACGAAAACAATGAACAGGAAAAATATCAGCCTGCGATCAACCTTGCGCAGTATGGTCTCGATCTCGTCATCAGGGGGAGCCCAACTAGCCAAACTTGAATCGCGATATGCGTGGTTCATCGCCGTCGTCATGCAATTCCTCCCAATCGTTTTTCAATTCGTTAGTTGTTTTGGCATTGCCTTTCTCGACGACTTCCCAGGGCAGCCGTTTCGCACGCGGGCCGGCAATCTGTCGAAGGGCAAGGACTCCCTATCCGCCACAATCGCTCGTAGGAGGTCCTGACCGCGAGGGCACATTCGGCTCCTAAGGAAATCGCAAACGCAATCTCAGCACTGCTTTGGCCTACGGCGCCTGACGGCATACCGGATGCGACGTACCGCGCCGCCGTTACCTCTGCTCCTGAAGGTGTGTCATCGCTCAATCGGAGCCCGAACCGGAGGATCGCCCAGCGGATTCGGCGGCGCCGGCCGGGGCGCCTTGGCGAAGGGCGGCTGTTGGAGACGCATGAGATGCCAGGGACTGGGCATCTCTCCGACAGAAACCTCGATGACACTCGGGCCTCCCGCCGCGAAGGCCGATCTGAGGAGCGCTGTGAGACGGCCAGGCGATTCAGCTCGCTCGTATGGAATCGAGAAAGCCTTAGCGAGAACCGAAAAGTCGGGATTGCACAGATCGACGCCGAACTCGGCCCCAAACAGATCCTTTTGCATCGTCCTGACGTTTCCGAAATGACCATCGTTGAAGATCACGGCGGCAACGTTCAAGTTGTATTTCCGGGCCGTTGCCAATTCCTGCATGTTCCAACCGAAGCCCCCATCGCCGTTGAGGCTGATGACGGGTCGGCCCGGATTTCCGACCGCCACGCCGAGCGCCGTCGGGTAACCGAATCCCAGCGTCCCCTGGTAGCCCGGTGTGATGAAGGTGTTGGGTCCGTAGACCGGGAAATGAAAGCGCCCGAGATAGCCAACTTGAGTCAGATCATTCACAAAGAAACCGTCGTCCGGAAGCGCCTCTCGGAGCGCATGCAGCCATGAGGCCTGCGGCTGAATGAGGTTTGCTTGTTCATCGGACCAGGCGCGGACCCGGCCAAGGTCAGCCGCGATCACTGAGGGACGCCGCGCGACTGCAGCAGCGAGCGCCTTCAGTCCGAGGGCCGCATCAGCCACAATAGCCACATCGGCGCGGCGGGGCGGCTTCCAGGCAGAGCGATCGAGGTTGATGTAGATATACCGCGCTCGATCTGATGGCCAGGCGGGCTTTCCAACCTGCGTGTCGACGAAACGGCTTCCGACCACGACGACCACGTCGGCATGAGGAAATACGGCGCGTCCGCCAAGTGCGTTCAGCGCAAGCGAATGCCGGTCTGAGACCGCACCCCGACCGTTTTCACCCATAACGATCGGCGCATCGAGGCGTTCGGCCAATTCGGCCAGCGGTCCGGAAGCCTTCGCCGCCAATGCGCCGCCGCCAACGTAGATAACGGGAAAAGATGCCTCGTTGAGTAGCTGCGCGGCTTTCTCTATCGCGAGTGTTTCGGGCTCGTCGAAGCTAGATACCAGCGGAGTGTCAACGAGCGGGATGTCATCCTCCACGTTGAGCAGGTCCTGCGCAACCTCGAACGCGACTGGCCGAGGTTGGCCGGAGGAGGCTTGCTGCAACGCTTCATGAAGAACAGCTGGGATTTCGACCGTCGCGCTGGGGCGCCCCTGCCACTTTGTTACCTTTGCCAAGATTTCGGTTTGGCCATTGACCTCATGCAGCAGCCCAACCCCCTTGCCGCGCCCTCCAAAGTTGATGTCACCCGCTATGCAAACGACTCGTGAATTGCAGGCGTACGCTGTCGCGAGGCCCGCCATAGCATTGAGGACACCCGGACCAGGAACGACCATGCACGCACCGATGCGCCCGGTGGACCGAGCATAGCCGTCGGCCATGTAAGACGTCGCCTGTTCGTGACGTGGGACAATGACGCGGATATTGTCGCGGCATTGCCTCAGGCCCTCAAAGGCCCAATCCAGCTGAATACCTGGGATGGCAAAAACATCCCTGACGCCCTCAAGCGCGAGCTGTCTTGCAAGGGCCGTCCCACCAGTCTGTCTCATTCCACACCCTTCGTTGGCTCGCGCTTTGACAAGGAGGTACTAATGCGGTTGACGTACAATGTCAAATATAATTCATAATAATCAAATCACACGCGAGGCCGGCAAACTTGCCAACCCTTGCGAGGCCGTAGGGCAGACTTCCACACTGGGCCGCGTTCTTGCCGATAGTGGATCGAGAGCGGCGAGTAACCGCGCCTCGCCTACCAGATCACTAATTAAACAATGTGATAAGCTATTTGATTAGATACTAGTTGCTATTGTGAGCTTTTGTGGAGGCAGCGATGACGGCTCAGAACCGATTTTGCCGGGATTCATTATTCCGCGCGGATCGAGCGCACTTTTGATGAGGTGCATTGCGTCGAGTGCCGCCTCGCCGTGCTCTTCCAAGAGATATGGCAGCTTCGCGATACCGATCCCCTGTTCGCCACTTACCGTGCCTCCGTACGCGATGGCCCGGTGGTTCAAGCGCTCGATCATCGCGCGGACCGCTTCCCTCTGGCTCGGCAACTCCGGGTCGACGAGGTAGGCAACGTGAAAGTTGCCGTCGCCGACATGACCAAGGATCTTGCCATCGATCCCGGAAGCTTCGATCTCTGACTGCGCGGCCGCGATGTTATCCGCCAAACGCGAAATCGGGACGCAAACATCCGTGCGCCAGACTTCTGCACCCGGCTTCCAAGCACTCGTTGCATAGAGCGACTCATGCCGAGCCTGCCAAAGCCTGCTCCGTTCGGCAGGGTCTCGCGACCAAGCAAAGTCGAGTGCCCCGCACGTCGCCGCGATCTCGCCGAATGCGCGCGCCTGCTGATCCACATGATCAGGCGCACCGACGAACTCAACGAACAGGGTGGGCGCCACCGGTAATCCAAGCTTCGAGTAGCTGTTCGCCATCCTGATGGACAGCGAATCCATAAATTCAATGCGCGCGACATCGAGCCCCATGTGCATCGCGTCGACCACTGAAGCGATTGCACCCGCGGTCGCTCCAAACGGGCAAGCTCCAACACACACCGCTTCCGGGATCGGGTGCAGGCGAACGGTAAGTTCCGTGAAGATGCCGAGTGTGCCCTCCGATCCGACGAAGAGCCTGACCAAATCGTAGCCACTTGAAGATTTCCGCGCGCGCGACCCCACTCGTGTCACCCGCCCGCCGGCCAATACAACGCGGGCGGCGGTCACGGTTTCGCGCATCGTGCCATAGCGCACCGCATTGGTGCCGGACGCGCGCGTCGAAGCCATCCCGCCGATGGTAGCGTCCGCACCAGGATCGATTGCGAAGAACAGGCCCTTGTCGCGCAGATGCTGATTGAGTTGCTTGCGCGTCACGCCAGGCTGCACCACCGCATCAAAGTCGTCCTCATTCACAGCCAAGACCTGGTTCATGCGCGTCAGGTTCAAAGCTATTCCGCCTCGGACGGCCAGGATGTGCCCTTCAAGCGAGCTCTGATTGCCGTGCGCGACGATCGGCACGCCGAACTCGTGGCAAGCCTCAAGCACCCGGCAGACGTCGTCCTCGCTCTCAGCGAACACGACTGCATCCGGTAGAGCGGGCGGCAGTCGGGACCAATCTTTGCCGTGTTGTTCGCGCACCGAGCCGCCGGTGGCTAAGCGCTCCCCGAGAGATGCCCGCAGGCGTTCGAGACATGAGGTCAAGCCTGTATTGTGAAGTGTCATGCTTTTGATAACCTTGCTCGAGGCCGTCGTGATCGATTCAGCGGTCAGAACGGCGCGGGTTGACGCGGATACAGCGGTTCTAGCCGGTCATGCGCAGTCGCAGAGCGCACTTTCGCAATCTTCAGCATTAAAGATCTTTAGCCGCATGCGTTTAGGGCCCTACAGCGGCAAGCCAGGTGGCGTCTGGACCCCATGCACCGCTTTGTACTGGAGAAAGCTCTCGATGCCATAGCGACCATTCTCGCGCCCGAAACCGGACCAGCCGCAGCCACCAAAGGGCGTGGCGTAGTTTTGCGGGGCGCCGTTGATCGAAACTTGCCCAGTCCTCAGACGTCTAGCGACTTCAACACCGCGTTCCCGGTTCGAAGTCCAAATTCCGCCCGAGAGTCCGAACCTCGTCGCGTTGGCGAGTTCGACTGCCTCGTCGAGACTGCTGTAGTGCAGCAGGCTGAGGACAGGCCCGAACGCCTCCTCTCGCACGACCTCCATGCCGGCCGTCAAATCTGTTAGAACAGTCGGGTACATGTAGTAGCCGCGCGTGAGCCCCTCCGGTGCACCAGGGCCGCCGATGATCGCGCGAGCTCCCTGCGAAAGCGCTTCCGTAATCATTCGCCGGACGCGATCGCGCCCCGCTCCGCTTGCCAGTGGCCCGATACGGGTTTCCGGCGCGAGAGGATGTCCCATGACCCAATCTGCACCCAACGATTGACAGAGAGCCTCGATTTCAGTTCTGGCCTCCATCGGTACGATCAGACGGGTCTGGGCAACACAGACCTGCCCACTGTTGCTGAAACAGGACCGCAGCACGCCAGCTACTGCCGCTTCGAGGTCGGCGTCGTCCAGTATGACGGCTGCAGATTTGCCACCAAGTTCGAGCTTGACCTGCTTGATATGCTCCCCCGCCAAGGCGGCTACTTTACGTCCGGCCCTCACAGAGCCCGTGAAGCTCACGAGATCGATCTCGGGATGCTCCACCAGAGCGCGGCCAGTCTCGCCGTCTCCGAAAACCACATTCACGACCCCGGCCGGAACACCAACCTCATCGAGCACTTCCACAAGGGCCCGTGCTGTCGACGGGGCTAGCTCGCTCGGCTTCACGATGACAGTGCATCCCGCGGCGATAGCTGCGCCGACCTTTGCGATTATCTGATGCAGCGGCGCATTCCATGGCGTGATAGCGGCTATTACGCCGACTGGTTCGCGCCATACGACTGAGCTCGCGGCGTTCTCCTCGAACGCAATCGCCTGAAGCGCCTCCACCATCGCAGCAAGGTTCCGGATCGGCATCGGGACCTGAAATTGCCTGCCGAACCACAACGGGCTTCCAATCTCACGTGCAAGGGTCTCGGCGAAAAGCTCGGTTCGGGCTTCGAGCCTCTGGGCAATGTGAAGAAGCAATGCAGCCCTGTTCTCCAGACTGGAGCCGCGCCAGACGGCAAGTGCACGCCGCGCAGAGCTGACTGCTGCGTCCACTTCAGCCGGCGACGCGCAGCTCACCTCAGTCAGGATCTGCTCTGTGCTGGGATCGATGACCGGGAGCATGCGGCTGGAGGTCCCACGGTGCCAGCCCCCATCTATCCAATGCGCATCGACAGGTCTCACGGGCGCACCTCGTCCGGAGCATTGAAGCGTGCGAACAGGGCCGGCAATGCGCAGCGCAAGGTCGTGACGAACGTCGACAGACGCATCGAGTGCCTTGCCCCTTGCACCTGCCCGAGCAGCACCTCGAGCTTGTTCGGCTCGCGTGTGCCCGGCAACAAGCGCTGGAATTCAGAAGGGTGACGGAGACCAGGGGCCATGTTCCGAGCGGCCGAGTCCAGCATGCTCATGCAGGTCTCAAGACCAATTGAGCTGACGTACACGTCTGCCCCAACCCGGAACGCCCTAGCGACCGCTCGGCCCATGGTACCCTCCTCGTTCATCGAATGCGGTTCTGTGGATCGCTACTATGATCCGAGGATTTTGTCAAATTTGATTATACTATTACAAATAATGCGGTTTGCTATGCGCTTTGACCGCGCGAAGTGTTAAATGTTGTGCCAGAGGGTGGGACGAGGTGAACATGAAGACGGTCGAGAAGGAACAGCGCCATATCCAATCGATCGAGGTCGGCTTTCGTCTGATCGGGGTTCTTGAGGCGGCGCGGGCCAAGCTTCCTCTGAAGACAATTGCCGAGCGTGCCGGCATGCCGGCCAGCAAGGCTCACCTTTACATGGTGAGCTTTCTACGGCTCGGCCTGGTGGCGCAGGATCCTGCCACAATGCGCTACGGCCTTGGGCCTTATGCCGTTCAACTCGGCCTTGCGGGATTGCGGCAACTGGATGTTGTCGATCTCGCCCGAGGGCCAATGGAGGAGTTGCAGCAAAGCGTCGGACTGTCGGTCCACTTATCCATCTGGGGAAACATGGGACCGACGATAGTCGCGAAGTCCGATGGTGAACTCGACGTCCCGATGATTATCAAGGTCGGCCATGTACTTCCGTTGCTCACGTCGGCTACGGGACGGGTCTTCCTGTCACTGCTGCCCGCAGCGTCGTTGGCGCCGATACTTCACCGTGTTCCCACGCCCTCGGCGGCGGCCCGCGCGGTGATCGAAGAGGCAAAGCGAGAGATGGGTCGTAACGGCGTGACCACGTCGGACAGCCGCGTGCACGAGGGATTTGCCGCCGTCTCTGGCCCCATATTCGACCATTCCGGCGCTCTCGCCGCGAGCATGACGCTCATTGGGCAACGCTCGCACGTGCCGCTCGACGGGCGCGGCTCAATTGTCGAGAAGCTGAAGGCCGCCTGCGACCTAGTTACGCGCGCGATGGGGCGGGAAGCCGCTGCTTCCGATGCCTTACAGGAGGACCCTGGTCCCAGACGGACGGCTAGATCGACGCGCGCCTGACTCTGACAAATGGGCACCATCCAAGTGCTGCACTGTCACTTCAGCCGCCTGCAGCGCGAGCCGTCATTTGACATTGACTAATTGAATTCGTTAATATACGACGGCTTTCCAGCCGCTATCAGGTGCGCATGACGCTCCAGTAAGGACGCATCCGGCAGGCCTCGCGAAGCGCGCGGGCGCTCGGATCACCGAGCACCCCATCATGTCGTTCGTGAACGCGCACGGTCGCGCCAATTAATTGGGAGAATGCGATGAAGCAGCAAAGAATCACTGTTATCGGCGCCGGCATCGGCGGGCTGGCCGCCTCATGTGCGCTCTTGCAGAGAGGGTTCGATGTCGAGGTTTACGAGCAAGCAGAGGTTCTCGGCGAGGTCGGCGCAGGGGTGCAGATCTCGGCGAACGGCGCAAAGGCGCTAATAGATCTGGGACTGCGCGACAAGATCAGCGCGGTCGCTTGCGAAGCCTCTTCGAAAGCCGTTCGCATTTGGAATACCGGAAAGGAGTGGAAGCTGTTCGACCTTGGCGTCGACTCGATAGAAAGATTTGGCGCTCCGTATTGGAGCCTCCATCGCGCAGACCTGCACGGCGTTCTCCTCGATGCAGTCCGTGCAAGGAAAGCCGACGCCATTCACACGGGAAAGAAGTGCGTCGAAATCAAGAGCGAACCGGGCAAGGTCCATGTTCGCTTTGCTGATGGTTCGTCCGCAACTTGCGATGCGCTGGTCGGCGCTGACGGTGTCCATTCGCAGATTCGACAATCGCTATTAGGCCCCTCCAAGGCACAGTTCACTGGCCTTATGGCTTGGCGCGGAACCATACCTATGGAGCGCTTGTCAAAAGAACTTCGAAGACCGATTGGCCTTAACTGGATCGGTCCTGGAGCGCATGTCATCACATACCCGATCCGAAGCGGAGAGCTTCTAAACTTTGTTGGCATCGTCGAGCGACCGGAATGGCAGGTTGAATCATGGTCGACGCGCGGCACAAAAGAGGAATGTGCGGCAGATTTCGAAGGCTGGCACCCGCTCGTTCTAGAAATTATCAGCCAATTGGGCACTCCATACAAATGGGCACTTTGTGGTCGCGAACCGCTGCAGCAATATGCCTATGGGAACATCTGCTTGATTGGGGATGCGGCGCATCCGACTCTTCCATTCCTTGCTCAGGGCGCTGTAATGGCCCTTGAAGATGCCATAGTGCTTGGCCGGTGCTTCGTGAAATACCCCTCGCCCGAGCACGCATTTAAAAGATTTGAAGAACTCCGCGTTGAGCGCACATCTTCCATGGTCCGCGGAGCATCGGAAAATGCTTCGCGCTTCCATAGCGCCGATCTGGCGGATCCCAAATTGGCAGAGAATTACGTTGCAAGAGAGTGGCAGCCGGAACGCGTGAAGAAGCGTTATGATTGGCTCTTCGAATACGATGTAAACACAGTCACCGTTTAGTGCTCGGCATGAGCGCAGCCCCCTTCCAAGGGGGGTCGAGTCGCCTCGACCAAAGCAATGTCAACAAAGAAGCCCCAGAATCAGAAATATGTACCGTCCCTCGTGACGCTCACAGGGCTGGTTGGCGAAGAGCTTGCCTTCAGCAACGCACAGCGTTTGACCTGCAAAGTCTACATGAGCAGCGCCTCATCCTCAAAAATTGCCAGACCATGTTCTGATCAAGAAGCTGCACCAAAACACCTGAGCCTTCCGACGCGCCCGATCGCCGGCACGGGATCAGCCGTCGTCCGGATGATCGAGGGATGGCTATCGATGCGAGCCAAGTCATGCAGCGATGGCATTTCCGTTCGTAACGAATTCGTCATCAAAGACTTCGGGCTGGCTCGACTGCTCGTCGCGAAAGCTAAATCGACAGCACCGGACAGATCTCGCCTCTCATAGCCACAGTCGGTCCGTTCGGTTGGCGATGAACCTTAAATCGTGAACGCGATTACACGATTTCATGTCCTTCAAGCGCTCGATCGCGTCGTCGCGATCCTTGATCTGCGTTTCGTACTCGTCCTTGAGCGATTGCTCGGAGAGCTGCTTTTCAAGCTGCACCTGCTTGATCCCGTTCTTCAGCTCATCGCGCTCCTTTTCAATGGCGCCAACCGCTTCGGTCTGCTCCTTGAGAGAAGAGCAAGATATGCCCGCCGCAATCCTGTGGTCTTGAATTCACAGAAAAATTTGAGCCGTTCGCACGCTCGGCCATTTCGCCACCTATCGGAGTCAATCGACTGATCAGCGCTGCCTGCGTAGTCAAGACTGCCGTAACCGCCCCGGTCGGGCCCGGCTTCCAGCAATGCATGCTGTCGCCCGATCGGAGCGAGCCGCGGGCGACGACCGTCTCCTTTTCGGCCCCGTCCGACAATCGCCATTTAGGAAAGGTCGTCAGCCTCGGAAATTCAAGGCAATTGTGCCGCTCCAGATCGCGCGGCCGGGCCGGCTTTCCGTGGCGCTCGAGGTAGCTGGGTGATGCGCATACAATGCGCTGATGGTCGCCCAGCTTGCGCGCGACGAGCCGGTTGTCGCTCAGGGTGCCGATACGTACGGCGGCGTCGAAGCCATCTCCGACCAGATCCAGAAATCGCTCGCTGTAGTCCACCTCGACGTGGACGGCGGGATATCGGGACAGAAACTCCGGAAGCAGCGGCGCGAGCCACATGCGTCCCATGGCCGCCGGAAACGCGAGACGTAGCCTGCCGTGTCTCTCAGTAGCGCCGGGGGATGCCTCCGTTTCCACTTCCCTGATCAGGTCGCCCGCGGCTTGGAGCTTCTCGCACAAACGTCGTCCCGCCTCCGTTATCCGGACCTGACGGGTCGTGCGTTCGACGAGACGCACTCCAAGACGCGCCTCCATCGCCTGTATCCGCTTCGAAACGGTCGTCGGATGACGCTGCAGCGCACGGCCCGCCAGGATGAACGAACCGGTGTCCACCACCGCGAGCAATGCCGCGAGCTCCTCTGCGTGAGCCCTCTGCGATTGGTTCACCGATTATCCGGCCGCCGAATGGTCAGAGCCCATCCTTATGAGTGAAAAAACCTGAAGAGTGCAAGAGCCAGTGGACCTCTCCAAAATGGTAGCAGATATTCCGGCAGAAGCGGCAGCCGTTCCACTGTCCAAGAGCGAATGTCCAATTGCCTCCGCCGTAGCGGTTGAGGCGCCGCCCCTAATCTCGTCGAGGTTTCCACATTTCCCCGCTCGCTCCACGCACGCAGAAGGCGACGATTGCTTTGGCTTGGCGCTGACGCTCAACAGTAGTGAGACTGTCCCGGGCCAGAGGACCTACGAGACCTTCGAATAGCGATCCGACGATGCATGCGGCGGAGGCTTCCACGTCCTGATCGGGGAATTCTCCGTCACGAATTCCCTGCCCGATAATTCCCTCGAACACCCGCGCAAGTTTCCTCCGATATTTGAGGCGCGCCGACTCGATTTCCGGCTCAACCGGCTCGGCAACGAGTGCATGTGCGAGTTTGCGGCCCAGGAGCGCGCGGCTCGCGAAGACCCACGCGGAGGCCGAAAGGCGTTCAGAGGCCGTACCATCCTGCTCGGCGACCGTCGCGACGGCATCCACCTCACGCTGGGCCACGTTGGCGACGACCTCGACCATGAGTTCGGCCTTCGACGGGAAATTGCGGTAGAGCGTGCCCAGCGCAACGCCGGCGGTCTCGGCGACCGCATTCATCTGGGTGTCCCGGAATCCGACGGCGGTGACCAACACCCGAGCCGCACGCAGAATGGATGCGCGTTTGTCCGGAGACGGAGTTCTGGTCCGTACCCTGCGCGCCGCCTTGCTTGCACCTGACATGTCGCTGATCCGGTAGGGTTTCGGGCTGGGCTCAAGATAGACTGTCTTTGCCGTCCGAATGCAAGTCTGGTTCTAGCTGAAGCGACGCGCGACGGCATAGGCGGCGCGAGACGTGTGCGTTGCGCTGCTTTTCCCGCGATTTTGGCTGTACCACCGCCCCCGGATTCTGCTTGACAAACTAGAATTAGAATTCTAATTTCATGTTCGGAAATTTGATTGACTTGCCTGCTTCAAGCTGTCGGCAGAACAGCGGCGATAGGAAATTCAGGTTCTAGCTTCCGCAGACATGCACCGCGAGGATGCCGAAGAAGGTTGGCGGCGCGTTCGCCCTTTCACGAATTCTCTCGATGCGATGCTTTTGCCGCGGCGGACGGACCGATCGACGTGCAGCAAGCCAGCTCACACGGAGGAAGCCATCTTGTCGTCTCATCAGCACGCAGCCGCGCTATCCCGGATCGAAGAACTTGTGTCGCTCTACAGCGATCCGAAAGCGTGCGCCGCCGAACTTCTATGCGACCGGTACGCGCGCGACGCGCTGGCCTACCGGATTGTCGGAGCGGATCTCGAAGCGACCGACATCACCTACGGGCGCCTGCGCGAGGAGTCCGAGAAGTTTGCCGCTGCGCTCGCTGACCTCGGAGTCGGGCCGGGGGACCGCGTCGCCACGCTGATGGGAAAGAGCCTGGAATATCTCGTTGCCCTCGTCGGCATCTGGCGACTTGGCGCGGTGCATGTGCCGATCTTCACGGCCTTCGCTCCCGCAGGCGTCTCTTTTCGACTGATCCGCAGCCAGGCGAAGGTCGTCGTCTGCGACGAAAGCCAGCAGAAGAAATTGCTGCCCGGTGATGACATGCCCGCCGACGGAGGCTGGAAGATCGTGACCACGGCCAGCGAACGGGCCGGCATTCCCGGCTCGCTGCGATTCTCCGAATTGATGGCCGCTCACGCGCGTGGCCGGACAGCGGCGCGCTTGGGAGGCGATGCGCCGATCATTCAGATCTACACCTCCGGAACCACGGGAACACCAAAGGGAGTTCTGGTGCCCACGAAGGCGCTTGCCGGTTTCCGGGCTTATGCCGAGTTCGGACTGGGGCTCCGCCCCGACGATCTCTACTGGTGTGCGGCCGACCCGGGCTGGGCTTACGGCCTGTACTTCGGAATCCTGGGCTCGCTCACCACCGGTACGCCTAGCCTGCTTCTGACCGCAGGTTTCGACGCGGCAAGCACGTTCGAAGTCCTGTCGCGATACAGCGTGACGAATTTTGCCGCAGCCCCGACCGTGTACCGGGCGATGCGTGCATTCGAAGGGCCGCGGTCGAAGATCACAAAGCTGCGCCACGCGTCGAGCGCGGGCGAACCTCTCACTCCGGAGGTCAATCTCTGGGCCGGCGATGCCTTGGGCGTCGCCGTCCACGATCACTACGGTCAGACGGAGGCCGGCATGCTGATCAACAACCATCATCATCCCGACCTCGTCGCCCCCCTGAAGCCGGGGTCCATGGGCGTTCCGCTGCCCGGCTGGTCAGCGCTGGTGCTCAAGGAAACGGAAGATGCTCCCGCTCCCGACGGGGAGCTCGGTCGAGTGGCGATCGAGCTGAAGGATAGTCCTCTCGCTTGGTTCAGCGGCTACATCGACGACGCGCAGAAGAGCGCAGAAAAGTTTTCCGGAAACGGCCGATGGTATCTCACCGGGGACGCGGGCTGGCGCGATGACGAGGGCTACTACCATTTCTCCTCCCGCGACGACGATGTCATCATCATGGCGGGATATCGGATCGGCCCCTTCGAGATTGAATCGATCGTTGTGACGCATCCCGCCGTCAGCGAATGCGCCGTCATTGCGGTGCCAGACACCACGCGCGGCGAAGTACTGGAATGCTTCGTCGTCCTGCGATCAGGCGAAAAGCCATCCGCACAGACGGTCAAGAGCATCCAGGACTGGGTGAAAACCCGCTACGCCGCGCACGCCTATCCCAGACAGGTGCATTTCGTCGACAGCCTTCCAAAAACGCCGAGCGGAAAGGTCCAGCGCTTCGTGCTGCGCCAGAGGCGGCGTGAAGAATTGGGGACTCTCGCGACGGAAACGCGCTGACATGGACGCCGATGCCTCGCTCCCGCCTTCCCCGCCGCGCATTCACCGATCAGAACCATACCTGGTTTCGCCGGTGATCGAAGCGGTCGTTAACCGGCGCTCCGTGCGCAGTTTCTTGCCTACTCCGGTGCCGTTGCGCGTGGTGAAGGAGATCCTTTCGGCTGCCTCGCGCGCCCCGTCAGGCACGAACTTCCAGCCTTGGAAGGTCCACGTGACGACCGGAGCAACGCTAGCCCGGCTCTGCCGGGCGGTCACGCAGGCCGCAATGGCGGGAGAGCGGTCCGACGAATATTTCTATGCTCCGGCCCCTTTGATGGAGCCCTACCTCTCGCGTCGACGCAAGGTCGGATACGACCTTTACGAGCTGTACGGTATCGCACGTGACGACTACCCGGCGCGCAAGCAGGCAATGTTGCGCAATTTCGAATTCTTCGGCGCACCGGTCGGTCTGTTCTTCACCATGGACCGGCGGCTATTGGTCGGCTCCTGGCTCGACTGCGGCATGTTCATGCAGAATGTGATGATTGTGGCGAGAGCGTTCGGACTGGGGACCTGCGCGCAGCAGGCCTGGTGCGAGTACGGCGGCGTCGTGCACGAACAGCTCGGCATTCCCGCCAGCCAGATCATTCTGTCGGGAATGGCGCTGGGGCATCCAGATCCCGACTCGCGCGCGAACACTCTAGTCAGCGATCGCGTCGGCGTCGACGATTTCACCGTCGTCCACGAATAAGTGGCGAGGCGCCGCCGCAGCTACCAGCCCACTATCCGCCACCGATCCGGGATCTTCCAAAGTGCAAATCGAACAGCGTGTATTTCTCGTAACTGGCGCCGGCTCGGGACTGGGCGCCGCCGTCGCCCGACGTCTCACGGCGGCAGGCGGCTTCGTCGTCATTGCCGATGTGAAGGAGGGATTCTCAGCTCCTCTCCGGAGACCACCGAAAACGGCAGTAAAAACAGCGTTCTCCAGACAACCTCGGCAGGTTGTGTGTACCGACAGTATGTACCGGAACCGATGTCCAGCTCAAGTGGATCGAGCAGATGGTAAACGATTTCCATCATCCCGAACATCGATCGCAAATCACACCGGGCCTGCTCGCGGACACAGCTGCCTCGCATCAATCCAGCGCGAGGGCTGCGCGTTGGGGTTAACTCATGCGCGAAATCCGCGTAAGCACTGCGTAAGCAGTAAGCACCCGTAGCTCAGCTGGATAGAGCGTCGCCCTCCGAAGGCTTCGGAGGGCAGCTCTTCGGCACTTAGCTGACATGAAGGTCTCGGCGAACGTCCGCTTCGCGCCAGAAGAGGTCGTTCGCCAGAGGGCAGCTTATGACCCACACCGAGGCGTTTGACAGTTCAGGTCGGATCCTGTTGGGCGACTGGTACTTCGCTTCAAATTGCCGCCGCTAAGGCGCCCGCGGCTATGTGGAAGATGGTGGCTGACTGTGAAGTACTTTATATCCCTGTGTTCTCGGCCCAGGCTAAGATTGGGTAAGGCTTCTTACTTTGAAGGAGGCATCCGATGCTCGCGACAATCAAATGGAACTCCCGATACAACGTTCGCGAATGGATGATGATGGCTGGAGCTCTCGTCGTCCAACTCAGCGCACTGAATGCATTACGACAGAGGGGTGAAAGCAAACCAAGGCGGCCACTCTGGAAACACTTCGACGACACCCATCATTGGGACTCAAACGCGGAGGAATGGGTGCCCAACGTTGATCAGTGATCGTGCAAGGTGTTAGGCGTCCCGAAGGCCAGATTCCAAGACTTCAAGATCCTCTCGCTGACGGGCCAGTCGAGGGCTGCCGTCGCGTACCTAGGCTCGTTCGATCGGATGATGGATCATGGTTCTACTAGATCCCCTGGTGGCTGGCTCGCGAAGCGTTCGACCAGAAAATCGATGAAAAGTCGCACCTTGACTGCCAAGTGCCGCGTCGGTGGATAGATCGCGTAAAGGTGCAGTGGCGGTGCCTGATATCCTTCGAGGAATCTCTGTAGCGCGCCTTCGCGCAGGGCATCGCCGGCGATGAAGGTCGGCAGCAACGCAACGCCCCTGCCCGCGATCGCGGCGTCGCGCAGCACCTCGGCGTTGTTTGCGCACAGCGTCCATTCCGGCTGAACCCAGTGGTCCCCATCGGGGCCAGTCAATTTCCACTGATTGCCGGTCAGCAGAAAGCCATAGGTCAGCAGCGCGTGACTCCGCAATTCGTTGGGATGTTTCGGCGTGCCATACTGCTCAAGATAATCCGGCGCCGCGCAGATTGCCCGATCGATCGCCAGGATCTTGCGCGCAATCAGGCTCGACGATTCAAGATCAGCGATGCGCAAGGTGACGTCATAACCACCCTGCACCGGATCGATCTGCTCGTCGCTGAGCACAAGGTGAATACGGAGCTCCGGATACAGCGCCATGAAATCCGCGACGGCCGGGCCGAGCTGGAGCGTGCCGAAGGACATCGGCGCATTGACGCGCAACAGGCCGCGCGGCGTCGCCTGCGCCTGCGCGACGGCGTGATCGGCTGCGTCGAGGTCGGCAAGAATCACGAGTGCGCGCTCGAAATAGGCCTGGCCGTTTTCGTTCGGGCTGGCGTGCCGGGTGGTGCGGTTCAGGAGTTGTACGCCGAGGTCCTGCTCAAGATCGCTGACATACTTGCTGATCGCTGAGCGCGAGAGCCTGAGTTGCCGGCCGGCTTCCGAGAAGCTGCCGAGTTCGACCACTTTGACGAAGGCGCGGAGGCTGCTGAGCTTATCCATGATTGTCATCAAATCATAGACAGTCATGTCATGAAAGACCGGATTGTCCTTGAGTTAGCCTATGCCAATTATCCCTGACAACGGAGGCCGGGCGCCTCGTAATCTAGGAGAAGACCATGTCAGGCATCCATCATGTCACCGCCATCGCAGGTAACGCCCTGCGAAACTTCGACTTTTACACCCGTTCGCTCGGTCTCCGCTTCGTCAAGAAGACCGTCAATTTCGACGACCCCGGTACCTATCACTTCTATTACGGCGACGAGACCGGCCATCCCGGCACAATCCTCACCTTCTTCCCGTGGGAAGGCGCAGCGGCAGGCCGCGGCGGTGTCGGCCAGACCCAGCAGACCGCGTTCCGCGTGCCGGCTCGCTCGCTCGGCTATTGGACGCACCGTTTCATTGAAAAGGGCATCGCCCACGAGGCACTGGAGAAGCGCTTTGGCGAAGCCGTGCTGCCCTTCACCGATCCGGACGGCATGAGCCTCGCACTGGTCGGCGTCCCCGGCGCCGAGAACGAGGCCGGCTGGAGCAACGGTGACGTGCCGGGGGAACATGCGATCCGCGGTTTTCATGGAGTCACGCTGCTGCTTGAGAATGCCGCCAAGACCAGTTCGATCCTGACCGACGTGTTCGGCTTCAAGGAAACCGCCCGCGAAGGCTCAATCATCCGTCTCACGGCGGACAATGCCGCCGGTGGCATCGTTGACATCTATGAGGCCAAGGGTTTCCTGCCCGGACGCCAGGGCACCGGCTCGGTGCATCACGTCGCCTTCCGCGCCGTCGACGACGCCGACCAGGCCGAGATGTCGCGCAAGCTCGTGGAAACCCACGGCCAGCATCCGACTGAACAGAAGGACCGCAACTACTTCCGTTCGGTCTATTTCCGCGAACCCGGCGGCATTCTGTTCGAAATTGCCACCGACATCCCCGGCTTTGCCGTCGACGAGCCTGTCGATTCGCTCGGCGAACATCTCAAGCTGCCGGCGTTCCTCGAGCCGCACCGCAAGGACATCGAAGGAGTGTTACCGCCATTGGAAAGGGCTGCGTAATGAGCAAGGACCTCTCCTTCATTCATCGCGTCGAGCCGGGCAACCGGCTCGAAGCACCGCCTCTCCTGCTGCTGCACGGAACCGGCGGCGATGAGAACGATCTGCTCCCGCTTGGCGAGGCCATTGCGCCCGGTGCGCCGCTGCTGTCAGTGCGCGGTCAGGTTCTGGAGCACGGCATGCCGCGCTTCTTCCGCCGGCTGGCCGAAGGCGTGTTCGACGAAGACGACGTGCGCCGCCGCGCCAACGAACTGGCGGATTTCGTTGTCGCCGCGCGTAGTCGCTACGGCCTCGCGGCGCCGATCGCACTCGGCTACTCCAATGGCGCCAACATCGCCGCCGCGGTCCTGCTGCTGCGCCCAGACGTGCTCGCGGGCGCCATCCTGCTCCGGGCAATGGTGCCGCTGCGCCAAGCGCCGACGCCAGATCTCGCCGGCAAGCCTGTACTGATCGTGTCGGGGAAATCGGATCCGATCATTCCGCGCGACAACTCGGCACGTCTCGCCACAATGCTGCAGCAGACAGGTGCCGAGGTACAGCACAGTACGCTGCCAGTCGGACATCAGCTTTCGCAGGCTGATCTCACCCTGGCAAAGACATGGGTACAAGGTCTACGGCACTTCTCCATCCAGCGGGATCCTGAAAAGCCTGTTGCGGTGTCCGGTTAGGAAAGTCGATGACTCCGATGTCCAACCGACGCCGATATGGGACGCTGCTGCGCACTGAACGACGCTCCGCTGCTTGTCACATTGTTCGTCGCTTCACACTCGCAAGAAATCCGCCTAACCACCGCGTAAGCAAAAAGATGCAGGTAGCTCAGCTCGATAAAGCGCCACCCTCGGAATGCGGAGGTCAGGTTCGAATCGTGTCGGGTACGGTGGAGAGGATGAAACTGGGAACCGCCATGTGATTGTGTCTGATATAGGTTTAAATCATCAATGACGACCGCTTCACTACGACTCGAAGGAGGAACAACATGACCAAGACCCAGCCCGAGCCCGTCCGCGACCCCAAGGCCGATCATCTACTGACCCCGCAAAACTGCGTTCTGGTCCTGATCGACTACCAGCCCGAGCAATATTCGACCGTGACCTCATCCTCCCGTGAGGAGATCACCCTCAATGTGGTTGCGCTGTGCAAACTCGCTCAAGCCTACAATATCCCCGTGGTGCTCTCGACGGTCGCAGTGGACATGGGCGTGAACGAAGGCACGATTCCGGCGATCCGCGAGGCTCTGCCGGGAGTGGAAGAGATCGACCGCACGGGCGTCAATGCCTGGGAGGACGAGGACTTCCGCAAGGCCGTCCAAGGCACGGGGCGACGCAAGGTGGTCATCGCTGCGCTTTGGACCGAGGTCTGCCTGGCCTTTCCGACCCTCGACATGCTGGCCGAAGGCTACGAGGTCTATCCGGTTGCCGACGCTGTGGGCGGCATCTCGCCCACCGCACACGAGCGCGCGTTTGACCGAATGATTCAGGCGGGGGCCAAACCCATCACTGCGATCTCCTTCGGCTGCGAGATCATGCGCAACTGGGCGCGCGGAGATTCCGACAATCTGCGACACGTCATGCGGTGGTATTTCCCCGAGCATCGCCGTCTGCACAAATCAGCTTGAGGGATGCGGAGGTTGTGCCGCGGGCATATGGAAAAGGTGGCGCTCCGCAGGGAATCGAACCCCTATTTCGGCCGGATGGCATGAAAACGGACGATGCATATCCAAGGACGGCATGAAAAAGCACGACTCCATGTCGAAGGACAGCATGAAGAAGTAGGCGCAGTAGTTAGAGAGAGGCAGGCTCGGCCGTATGAAGCGAGCCTGCTACTCTTCCGTAGTCACGGCATGGGCCAAGCGTCGGATGGCGGGCGCTGCCAACAGCACGACCGGTAGCATCAGAAGCCAAGAGAACAGCCATGCTTGCAGCCAATGCAGAACGAAATTACCAGACGCCATGAGCGGAAAACTGGCGATCGCCGCCGCGATCCCACAGGTCAATCCCGACTGAATAAATCCATAGACAAAGTGGCTGTAGCTGCGCGGGATTCTGAACATGCGACCCTCGACAAGGACTGTTCCTTGTGAGGAAAGCAAAAGGCATGCCCAACATCGAGGTCCGTTTCGGGGAATGGATTACTAAATCCGGCCAAGGCGACCCGACGCGAGAACTTGAACTGAAGTAAGCGGCTTCGCTATTGAGCAGGTCGGGGGCGGCTGTTTGCGTACGAACGGCCGCTTTTGCGCCAAAACCTGTCGTCCTGAAATCGTAGCTGGTGATATCAAGACGCACTCGTCGCTATAATACCGTGCTCGCTATTGAGCGACGCGGCCGGGCGGGTTGGCGGAGAACCCGCCATGCATGTTCGTCCTGTTTGCAAAAGCCGTCCAATACCATGGAATAAGGGGTTGCTCGTCGGCCAGAAAAAGCCTCTTCAGCCAAGCACGTTTGGTCGATTCGCGTTCGATTGGAGGTCGCCCAGATGTGGCGAGATCTTTCCCTGTTCAATCTGGCGATCGATAGCAAACTTCGCGCGTGTGATTTGGTCAAACTGCGTGTCGACGAAATATGTTCTGGCGCTAGGGTCCGAGTTCGAGCGACGGTCGTTCAAAAGAAGACAGGCCGACCCGTACAATTCGAGATTACGGAGCAGACAAGGACTTCCTTGGAGATCTGGTTACGATCGATCCGGACGACCGGCTCTCGATATCTCTTCCCCAGCAGACTGCATGCAAACCCTTACCTATCCACCCGACAATATTCTCGACTGGTGCACCGCTGGGTTGATAGCATCGGTTTGGAATCATGACCGCAGTTGGCACGTTTCGGACCTGATGCTCTCGCCCAGCGATGTCTGTGCGTCTGGGCAAGCGGACGTCGCTCAGGACCGCGCCCAAGTCCAAAAATGACCCTGGCTGTGTGGCAGGACCCATAGGAGACATCCCCGCGAACTTGCCGGGTTGCCGTTTTCTATTTTCCGCCTCAGCGCTTGTGAGCTACGTTCCGACGGTCATCACGTGCCGTGCGTACCTTATTCGTCCGCAAGCAGAGAGCTGGACATGCAGCCGATGAACGACATCTCTTTCGAGACAGCGCTGGGCGAGCGCGTCGAGCACATGCTCGACGCCTGCACTCGGTGCGGCAAATGTGTCGAGGTCTGTCCGAGCGTTAAACCTGCCGGCATCGCGGCCGCGAGTTCCGACGACATCATCAGTGGTGTGCTTGACATCGTGCGCAGCGGCGAGGGCCCAGAGGCGTCGCGCAAATGGGCAGGGTCCTGCATGCGAAGCGGCGAGTGCATCAAGGCGTGCGACTACGGTGTCAATCCGCGCTTCCTGCTTGCCATGGCACGCCTCGCTATGGCGAAGGCCGAGAGCGAACTGCCCGACCGGCGTCGCCTGGGCGTGCAAAGGTACCGTGATCTCAGCCGCGATGTGACGGTGCTCTCGCGTTTGCAGCTCGATGGCGAGGTGCTAGAGCGGCTCGGCCAGAAATCAGCGTCAGTGTCGACACCCGTCGAGGCGCCCGACTTCGTGTTTTACACCGGCTGCAATGTGCTCAAGACGCCGCACATCGCGTTGCTTGCCCTCGATATCATGGATGCGCTCGGCATCACTTTCCAGGTGATGGGCGGGCCAAGCCATTGTTGCGGCATCATGCAGCTAGGCCCCGGCGACATTGAGATGTCTGGACGTATGGGCTCGAACACAATGGAGAAATTGTCGCACTCCAAGTCCGGCCAGGTGATCACCTGGTGTCCTAGCTGCTACGTCCAGTTCACAGAATTGACACTGCCGACGATTGAACGACAGCGCGGCTCGCGGCCGTTCGAGATGACGCCGTTCATGCAATTTCTCGACGGCCGGCTTGCTCAGTTGAAGCCGCACTTGCAGCGACGGATCGAAATGCGGGTCGCGCTGCACCGACATCCCGGCGTAGCAGGCGTCATGGAAGCCGCCGCTGAAATCTTGGGGGCAATCCCCGGCGTTGAACTCGTTGACCTGAAGCAACCGGCAGTCGGCTTGCAGAGCGTCAATGTCGGCGTGCTTCCCGCGTTCAAACGCGAGTTGCAGCTTAACGAGCTCCAAGCGGCGTGCGACGCGGGCGTTGATGCACTGGTTGCGGTCTATCATTCCGATCATCGCGAACTGTGCGCTCACGAACGCGACTGGCCATTCCGTATAATTAACATCCTCGAAGTGGTCGGCGAGAGTATGGGGCTCAATCAGCACGATCGTTACAAGCAGCTCAAGATCATGCAGGATGCTGACCAGATCGTGTCCGAATGCAGCGACCTGATCGCGCAGCATGCGCTAGACGTCGGAAAGGCTCGCGACGTCGTTGTTAAAGCGATGCTCGGCGACCAACCTCTTCCCCTGAATCGTGGGTCACGCCCGGTGGAGCAAGGCGCGAGCGACGTGGCGTCGACGTAGCTGCCTGACGTCGTCTATTGGCACATCGCGTCATTTCGCTGCAATGCGTAATTTGGTCGCCATCCGGGCATAGCGGACATGGCCGGGCTTGCTGGAGGCCCGACCCCGTCGCGAACGATCCATATCGGAAGTCAGCATCTGCGCCACGACGCGTCTGGTAGTGACCGTTCCGACCCTCCATCGCTGCCAGATATCGACATTCATTTACCGGATAGGATGCCTCGCGGATCGCAATCTTGGTGCGAGGCGACGTAGTCGATTTCGCCGCGCGTAATACCGATATCCATAAGCTCCCTGTCACTTAAGTCGCACAAGTTGGCCAGTAATTTCCGGCGTTTGCGCCACTCCTGAAATGCATTCCAATATGCTTCGAGAGGACTGTAGACCTGCCGCCTTGCGGTTACCTGTCCCAGCTCGGTGGTCCCGTGGATCGTGCTCATCGAGGTGTGTCCTGTCTGGACTATTCACTAGGCGGAAGTTGCCGCAAGATGTGCCGCCGCGCTTAACTGGTGACTTACATTTCCCTTACCGGCGGCTTATTCTTCGTGCGCTAGGGGTGCTACAGAGGCGTTCCCGAGAAGGAATGGCAGCTTGCGCTATCTTTTCGAGGATTACGTATTCGACACCGACCGGCGCGACCTGCATCGGGAGACCGATGCGGTGTCGATCACACCGCAGGTTTTTGACCTGCTCGATTACCTGATCCGCAACAGGGAACGGGTTGTCAGCAAGGACGACCTCATCAAGGCCATTTGGAATGGGCGCAGTGTATCTGACGCGGCGCTGACAACCCGCCTGAATGCCGCCCGGGGCGCAATTGGCGATTCCGGCGAGGAACAGCGCTTCATCAAAACACTACCGCGCAAGGGCTTCCGCTTCGTCGGACAGGTGCGGGAGGCGCGCCAAGTTGCGGACTCAACTCCGGGCGATGCGGCCGAGAGCGCTCCTGCAGTTCCCGACAAGCCCTCCATCGCCGTGCTGCCGTTCGCGAACATGTCTGGCGATCCCGAGCAGGAGTACTTCGCGGACGGGATGGTGGAGGAGATCACTACCGCGCTTTCGCGGTTCACATGGTTGTTCGTGATCTCTCGAAATTCGAGCTTCACCTTCAAGGGCAAAGCCGCCGACATCAAAGATGTCGGGGCGCAGGCTTGGCGTGCGCTATGTCCTTCAGGGGGCGGTGCGCAAGGCGTCGGGCAAAGTTCGCATCACGGGCCAGTTGATTGAAGCGGCCACGGGCGCGCACATTTGGGCGGACAAGTTCGAGCGTGACATGACGGACATTTTCGCTTTGCAGGACGAAGTCACGCTCGCCGTTGTCGCAGCTATTCAGCCAAAGTTGTTTCGAGCAGAAATTGCATTGACGACGCGGCGGCGACCGGAAGACCTCACTGCGTATGATCTTCATCTCCGGGCTATACAGCAAGCCGTCCGATCGACCCGCGAAGGTTTGGCCGAGGCACTTCGACTCCTCCACCGCGCCTTGGAGCTTGACCCTGGGTTTGCTGCTGCGGCAGCTTTGGCAGGTGCCTGTCATATGGAAAACGTGCTTAGGAGCTATGCGATCGACCCACAATTCGAACGCAAGGAAGCCGTTCGGCTTATGCGCTTGGCATTGAGCCTCCACGATGGTGATCCAGACACGTTAGCAACCGCAGCATTAATCTCGGCTTTGTTGGTCGGCGATTGTGAGGCTGAGATTGAGATGGCCGATCGGGCGGTCGCGCTCAACCCAAACTCATATTACGCATGGAACCGCAGAGGTTGGGTCTACAAGATTGCGGGGCAGCCGGAGGAAGCGATCCGGAGCTTTGAACGCGCCATGCGAATGAGCCCGGTGGACCCGCAACAATTCACAACGTTAACCGGGATGGGATTTGCCTTTATTGAGCTTCGTCGCTTTGACGAGGCCATCGTTGCAGGGAGGAAAGCCCTGCGTCAGAAACCTTCCTATACAGTACCGCTGCCTCGCCCGCTTTCGCCCATCTCGGACGCGACGCTGAGGCCCGTGAGGCGGCGGCTCGTGTGCTTGAGTTCGACCCCGCTTTCACAATATCGGCGTGGATCGCTCGGAGCAGACTATCAATAAATGCGAAGTTGATGATTGAGGGTTTTCGCAAAGCGGGGTTGCCCGAGTAGCTCTCCAATGTCCACGAGGTGATCGAATAGCGACACTCTTCTGCGGCGCATGAGTCCGGAGTTGGCACCTTTGAGACATGCCCGCCTGGCCTAAGAATGTCCGTTCACCGGGGTAGACCGGAAGTCGCCGGTATCCGGCCAAACCGGCGCGATTGACCCAACTGTATGGTCCGGCCGTGCGGTGCAAGAGATTTCGTCGACCTGGTTGATGCGGTCTTGCATTACTGTATCCGGCCTCTGATTGGAGCATCTGCTCCGGGCCATCATGGATATCAGCGCGCATCCGATCTGATTCTCGGATAAGCCTCGAATGGGCTAGTTGGGTCACCAGTGTTCGCACGCGCCGGGAAGACCGATTACTCCATCGTCGTCTCATCCTCTCGCAGACCTCGGCGGGTAACTCTCGCGAAGCTAGGTCATCGATAATCTCCTTGCTTCATGCTGTTCCTTTGTTCGTGCCTGGCGGCCGTTCCTTCGTCCCGACCTGCGGGCTAAGGCGCGCCGCGCGCAAGGGCGGTCAAGGCTGGCCGTCGCGATGACGTTGCGGCTTGCGCTAGTGTTTCCAGGCCACGCCTTGACGGGCCTGAGCACGGCGCGAGGATCAAGCAGATCGGGATGCTGTTGCATTGGTCTTGACGTACTCGAAGGTGCGCCCGTTATGAAGAACCGCCCAGGCGATGCGGGCGAGTTTGTTGGCGAGCGCAATCGCCAGCACGTTGTGGTGCAGCCGTTTTTTTGCTGCCTCGATCCATGACTTGAGGCCATAGCGTTCCCATTGCTTGGGCCCGACCTTGACCAACACGACCCAGGCTGCCTGAACAAACAGCGTGCGTAGATACCGATTGCCGCGCCTCGATATGCTACCGAGGATCGTTCGGTCGCCAGTCGACATCTGTTTTGGCACCAGTCCGAGCCAGGCGCCGAAGTCGCGGCCTTTCGAAAATGGATCGCCGGTGCCGATCGCCGCCACGATCGCACTCGAGATGAGCGGGCCGATGCCGGGTATGCTCATCAGTCGCGCGCAGCCCTGGTCTTGCCGGGCCAGTGCTTCGATCTCGCTGGAGAGGCCCTCGATGCGCTCATCCAGCCGGCGCCAGTCTCCGGAAAGGTCCTCGATGATGCGCAACATGCGAGGCGAGAGCACGTCGGTGCGCTTGGCCAGGATGTCTGGCAACTCAGCACGCAGGAAGCGCAGCCCTTGGCGCACCGCAATCTCGCGCTCCAACAGGAACGCGCGGATCTGATTGATGATGCCGGTGCGCTGACTGACCAATCGCTCGCGCACCCGATGCAGGGCTTGCAGATCAAGCTGGTCGGCCGTCTTCGTCGCGACAAATTTCATCGTCGGGCGCTGCACTGCTTCGGCGATCGCTTCTGCATCGCGATAGTCATTCTTGTCGCCTTTGCAATACGGCCGCACGTATTTCGCCGGCATCAGCCGGGCGTCGTGGCCAAGCGCCTGAAGTTTGCGACTGAGATGATGCGCCCCGGTGCAGGCCTCCATGCCAATCAGACACGGCGGCAGGTTGGCAAGCCGCGCTTCCACTTGGCCACGCGACCACTTCTGGCGCAGCACCAGGGCTCCACGCCGATCTTGGCCGACGATGTGGAACGAATTCTTGCCGATATCGATGCCGATCACGGCGATTTTGCTGTTGAGTTTCTCGGACATGGCGTGCTCCTTTGTCTTCGGTGCCCCTTGCCAGTTTGGCTCGCTGGCAGGGCTGGAGCACGGCCGGACCATCCCATTCTCGGACATTATCCTTCCGGGACCCCGGCCATGCGCAAGCCCTTAGCAACGCGCTCGCGCCTGGCGCGGTAGGTTGGGTCATCGCTTTGTGGGTTGAGGCGGTATCGACGAATCGTGAAGGTCGGATCGAGCGCAAGTCCAGCTTTGGTGGCGGCCCGCGCCTCTTCCCGCGCGCCGAGCAGCGCCAGTGCTGCGCCGAGCGCGAAATGCGCGAGGGGATAGTTTCGGTTGGCCTCGAGACTCCGACGGAACCAGCCGACCGCTTCGGCATCCGCCATGACCTGCAATTTTGCGAACCCGATCATCATGAGCCAATCGAAGGCAAACATGTCTCGTGGCGAGAGGCGAAACGCATCGTTCATGTGCGGCTCGATCTCGGCTCCGCGTCCAATATAAAACTTGCCCATTCCGATTTGCGCGTGCGCCTCGGCCAAATTGCGATCCAACTCCAGCGCTCTCTCGCACTCCGCGATGCCTAGAGCGACGCGGTTCGAAGCCATAAGCGCGGTGGCCATGTACAAATGGGCCACCGCATGGTTCGGAGCGATGGACAGCACCTTTATCAGCGTCGCCTCGGCAGTCGCAACAAGTACGGCCTTGTCGTCACTCATGTGTGCAACGCCAACTAGTAGATCCACTGCAGCGGTCCAGATCGTCGCCTCGAGATTGTCCGGATCGAGGGTAACCGCTCGCTCAAAAAGCCCGCGAGCCCTTGCCGCGTATTGCGGCGTCCACCCCTTGTACAACCAAGTCTTGCCCTGGAAATACAAGTCCATCGAACTGGGGTGCGGGGATCGTTCCGAACGTCTTGCCTCCTGCTCAGTGAGTTCGGCATGCAAAGTGTTGGCAAGCCGTGAAACGATCTCGTCCTGCATGTCGAAGAGATCGGCGACAGTGTTGTCAAAACGGTCAGCCCACAGGTGCGCGCCGATTTTCGCATCCACGAGCTGAACATTCACCCGAAGGCGATTCCCGCTTCGTTGAACAGATCCTTCGAGCACATATCGCACACCCAGTTCTTGTCCGATCTGCTTGAGATTCGTCGGCTTCCCCTTGTAGGTGAACGCAGTGTGCCGGCCGATCACAAACGAGCCACGAATGCGGGACAGGTCCGTGGTTAGACTCTCGGTTATGCCATCGGCGAAGTAGTCCTGCGCGGGATCGTCGCTGAGGTTGGCAAAGGGCAGCACAACGATGGAAAGATGAGGCGATGAGGCTGAGATGGGTGAGTTGCGGCCTTGCTCGCGCTCGGCACCGGTGGGAGCTGCGGGCCCCTCCGTCTCCCGCACCGAACCAATAAAGCGGAAGCCTTTGCGCGGCAGCGTCTTGATCAGACGCTGTTCCTCGCCGCAATCGCCAATGACGGTCCGAGCCGCATTCAGGCGGGTCGTTACCGCAGCATCGGAAACGATGCGTCCATTCCAGATCCACGCCACCAGATTGTCCTTGCTGACGACACGGTCCCTGTTTCGGATCAGATAGCCGAGCAAGTCGAAGACCTGGGGAGTCGTCCGGATCACTTCGGGCCCGCGTCGTAGCTCGCGCAGATCGGTGTCGAAAGAGCAATCCTCGAAGAAATAGCGCAAGGTCCACTCCCCGTTTGTCTCCCTGACCATCTCGGGTGGCTCCGCGCCATGAGAATAAACCGCCGGTTTCTAAAATGTAAGCCGCATGGCTGCTTGTGGCACGTTTGAGACATCCGACAGACCCTGAGCATGTCTGTTTATGGGGGTAGACCGGAAGTGGCTGACCGACTGCCAAAACGGCGCTTTTGACCCTTTTCAGACTTACGGGCGTGCCGAATGTCCGCTTCGCGCGAAGAGCTGTCCTCCGAAGGCAAAGGTCACACGTTCGAATCGTGTCGGGTGCGCCAGATCCTCCTTACTTTACAGCGCGATATGCGAGTCTTGACCAAGACTCCAGCTTTGTCGCATTCGAGCGAGTAAGCAATCTGGAGAAAATCGTCGCCCCGTGCAAATTGCGTGGCAACCTGATGTGTCGGTTGGAAGCTCGCTATTCTGAAAACAGCGATCGTTTCTACAAGCGGTCGGATTGGCGCTATCAGTGCTGGTTGGTCCAGTCCAAAAGGAAGTTCGGACTGGTTCCAGTTTACGGGAGCTAGCGATATCTATTCCACACCTCAACGACCGCCTTGCGCCAGAAGCGGTCCCCTCGGGCAAAGCCCGTCCTTGACCGTTAAGATCACGATGCGCAGACGTCGCGAATTCATAACGTTGGTCTATGAGGCGCCGCCTGAGAAGTTCGCGGAATGTGTTGCAACGATCGGTTGAACTCGCCAACGTCAGTTTATCGGCTACCGGGAATAAATCCGGGCACGCCGGTCGTCACCACGGAGTTGAACCTGACGCTGGTGGTAATGCGGTCCCGAATCTCCCGAATGGCGTCTTCGGGCAGGGCCGAAATGTCAAAGCTCTCCTGGATACGCTGGGGTTTGGTCGAGGTGGTCAGGAAAGCGGTGCCGCGCTGTACGGCCCAGGCAAGCGCGACTTGAGCCGGTGTCTTGTGCAGACGCTCTGCGATGGCTGTAATCACCGGGTCGGCCAATAAGTTTGGCTCCATGGCATGTCCCAGCGCCGCAAACGCCTGCAGTACAATCCCGTGCTCCCGACAGAAGTCGAGCAACTCCCATTCGGGAAGATACGGATGCGATTCGACCTGCACCATGGCAGGCCTGATCCGCGCGGCCGCAACGATCTCCCGCAGCTTCACCAAGGTAATGTCCGATAGACCGATCGACCTGCAATGACCATCGTCCACAAGGCGCTCCATCGCCCGCCACGTCTCGACAAGCGTGACACCTGGATCATAGATCACCCGGCCGCGCTCGTCCCTCGGGTCCTGTTCGTCGCCGGGTCGAAAGGCAAAGGGCGTATGGATGATGTAACAGTCGATATAGTCGAGTTGCAGTCGCCGGCGACTGGCATCGAAGGCTGGCCTCACCCGCTCTGAACGATGGTTGGTGTTCCATAGCTTGGTGGTAACGAACAGGTCCTGGCGCAGTAGCGTCCCCGCCGTAAAGGCTTCCTGAATCGCCTCGCCAACTGCCGCTTCGTTGCGGTACCGCTCCGCACAATCGAGATGTCGAAATCCTGCCTCCAGTGCGGCCCTGGTTGCCTGTTTGGTTGCGAGAGGATCCGGAATGAGCGTGCCAAACCCCGCAGCGGGAATCGGGCCAGATCCGTGGGTGGGAATCCTCGCATAACGAAGCATATCGGGCGTTGTCATGGTCTTACTCCCTTGTATTAGGCGCCCACGCCCGTGCCGCTCAGTCGCGCTTCAGCAAGTCATGCAATTTGGCCCAACGCCGCTCCAAAAATTGTCTTCTGGTAGGCGGCGAGCAGCCCGGGCTCTTCGATTGAGCCATGGTGGTGCAACTGACGCCAGGTACCGCCACGCCGTGTAAACCAGCGCGTCGTACGGAATCGAACCTCCATCTTCGCCTCGAGGGTGACACACGTGCCTTTTTCCCGACCGACGAACAGATGCCAATCGTCGCCGCCCTGGCTGGTGAAGTCGTGGAAGGTCACCTGGACTATCGCGGGCCCGTCGAACAATTTCATATAGCCCTCACTGATGGCCTGCCAACCACGCCGGATACCGCCCATCGGGTTGTCCATGCTGGGTGCGTTCCCCTGTTCCCAGTTGGCCGCGAGCCCATCAAGGTCCCGCGCGTTGAAGGCTTTGTAGAACCCGATCAGGGCATCTAGTGCATCGCCGCGACCGCTTTGCGTTTCGCGTCCCGTAATCTCGGTCAATGTTGCCGTCATGATGTTTCTCCGTCCGCAATAGAGCCGCACTTCAATCACACCCGCAGCGCTTGCGCTGGCTGCCCACGTGGGTCGTCGTGCACGTCATGATATTCGAGGCCGAGCGGACCGATTGCGGAGACCTGGGTGACGTATTCACCGGACTTCGCCCAGTGGAAATGCCAGGTTTCGCCAGGCAGCACGATGACACTGCCCGGTGGATAAGCCGTCACCTTGTCGCCATCAAATTTCTCCCCAAGGCCGATGTAGAACACGCCCGACATCACCGTGTAGATGCGGTCCTCCGGATGCTTGTGCGGCATCAGCCTGGTGCCACCGGGCACCTTGACGCGGACCACATAGGGTCCCGGCTCCGCCGGATGGCCGACCATCACGGCCAGGCGCGCACCTGAAGGAAACGCAGGGAACCGTTTCCACGCGATGTCCTCGGGAAGTACCGCCCTGAATGTCGACTGATCCGGTTGATGGTTGCGGGCCATGACGTCATCTCCTTCTTGATGGTTACTGGACGAGCTTCGCGTCCAGCATGATCGTGGCGTTGAGCACCTTCGATACCGGGCAGTTCTTCTCGGCCTCTCCCGCGATGCGGGCAAAGCCGGCGTCGTCGAGGTTGGGCACCTTGCCACGCAAGGTGAGAACCGACTTGCTGATCTTGAATCCCTGACCGTCCGGATCCAACGTCACCGCAGCCTCGGTGGAGAGTTCTGTCGGGTTGAACCCGGCAGCCTGCAAACCGAACGCCAATGCCATTGTGAAGCAGCCGGCATGGGCCGCCGCGATCAGCTCTTCCGGATTGGTGCCCTTCTCGTTCTCGAAGCGGGTCTTGAAGGAATACGGGGTGGCGTCGAGTACGCCTGACTCGCTGGTCAGCTGGCCGTCCCCTGCGCGCCCCGTACCGTGCCAAACTGCTCTTGCCTTGCGGATCATTGCCGTTCTCCCCGCTAATTCTGCCAGCAGCCCCACACGGAATTGTGCGAGACCGCTTCATTGTCGTTAATCAGGCCGGTTGCTTCAGCACATTGCTATCGACCGGCATCTTGCGCAGCCGCTTGCCGGTGGCGGCGAAGATCGCGTTGGCGATCGCCGGAACGATCAATGACGTTCCCGTCTCACCCATTCCGCCGGGCAACTCCGCACTTTTCACGATGTGCACGTCAATCGCCGGCGCTTCGTTCATGCGCAGCATCTGGTAGGTATCGAAATTGGCTTGTTCGACGCGCCCGTTCTTCAGCGTAATCTCGCCATACAGCGCTGCGGTCGTGCCGAAGATGACACCGCTCTGCAGCTGCGCTTGCACCGTGTCGGGATTGACGACCGTGCCGCAGTCCATGGCGCAGACGACCCGATGAACCCGGACATTTCCATCTTTGGAAACCTCGACCTCGGCCACCTGCGCCATGTAGCTGCCGAATACGAATTGCAGCGCAACCCCGCGGCCTCTGCCCTTGGGCATGGCCTGTCCCCAGCCCGACTTTTCTGCGGCGAGATCGAGCACGGCCCTGGCGCGCGGCGACTTGCCGAGCAACGCTCGACGATAAGCCACGGCATCCTGCTTTGCCGTTGCTGCAAGCTCGTCGACAAAACTTTCGGTGACGAACACATTGTGCGATGGCCCGACGCTGCGCCAGAAGCCGGTCGGGATCCCCGGCGGTTCCACGCGCGTAAACTGCACATGGAAATTCGGCAGGTCATAGACCAGATCGATCGCACCTTCCGTCGAGTCGGGATCGAGGCCGTCCTTGAAACCCGGCGGCAGCCATCGCGCGATCACCGAAGGGCCCGCAAAACGGTTCTTCCAGGCCACCGGCCTGCCCTGCCCGTCCAGCCCCGCTGAAATGCGGTCGAACCAATAGGGCCGGTACATGTCGTGCTGGATGTCCTCCTCACGGGTCCACACCACCTTCACGGGACCTTCAACATGTCTGGCGATCTGGACCGCGCGAACCGCGCAGTCAGCCTCCAGCCGCCGGCCAAAGCCGCCGCCGAGCAAATGATTGTGGACGATGACCTTCGCAGGCGGCAGGCCGGCAGCCTCCGCGGCCATCGTCTGGACTCGCGCGATCGCCTGGGTCCCGATCCAGATTTCGCACTCATCGTTGCGAAAGTGCACCGTGCAGTTCATCGGCTCCATTGTGGCGTGGGCGAGGAATGGAAGGTGGTACGCCGCCTCAACCTTGATGACGGCTTCTGCGATGGCCTTGTCCGCGTCACCGATGTTTTGCGCCACCGCGCCCGACCCCAGGGTTGCTTGCTCCAGTTCGCGCGCGACCGCCTCCGAGGAAAGGCCGGCATGCGGACCGTCATCCCATTCAATCTTGAGCGCTGCCAAACCTTTCTTGGCCGCGCCCATATGATCGGCCACGACCGCAACGGCATCATCGAGCCGGACGATCTGGCGCACACCCTTGACAGCCTTGGCCGCAGTATCATCGAGGCTCTTGACCCGGCCGCCGAATGCCGGCGATTGCGCCAATGTTGCAATCTTCACACCGGGCGGGCGCGCATCGATGCCATAGCGGGCCGTGCCATTCACCTTGCCGGATACGTCGAGGCGCCTTGCCGGCGTGCCAATCAGCTTGAAATCCTCAGGCCGCTTCAACGTGACGCTTTCGGGCACCGCCATCTGCGCCGCGTCGGCAGCCAGCTCGCCGTATTTCAGATGCCGCCCAGACGCGTCATGGATCACCTCGCCATCCTGTGCGCGGCAGGATTTCGGATCCACGTTCCAGCGCCGAGCGGCGGTGGCGACCAACATTGTCCGCGCAGTCGCACCTGCCTCGCGCAGCGGCTTCCACCCTCCGCGCATCGCGTTTGAATTGCCGGTCGCCTGCACGCCGAGCAGCGGATTGGCGTAGAGTTTCTCGTTCGGCGGCGCGTGCTCAAGGCGCACCTGTTTCAGGTTCACTTCGAGTTCTTCAGCGATCAGCATCGGGATCGAGGTGTAGGTACCCTGCCCCATCTCGACATAGGGCATGGCCAGGACAACCTGTCCGTCGCTACCGATACGGATGAAGGCGTTCGGTGCGAAGTCCCCGGGAGCCCCGGCCTCGCTTTGACCGAATGGCAGGTTCAAGCTTAACACCAGGCCTCCACCAAGCGCAGCAGCGCTCGCCAGGAAACCACGCCGCGACAAATTGGTATCATCGGAACACGAGGCGATGCGATCAGCCGTCATGTCAGCCTCCCTTTGCGTTCGCTTGCGCGGCAAGCTTGATCGCTTCGCGGATGCGCACATAAGTCCCGCAGCGGCAGATATTCCCGCTCATGGCGTCATCGATATCCGCATCGGTGGGATGCGGATTGCCCGCGAGCAGCGCCGACGCAGACATGATCTGTCCGGACTGACAGTAGCCGCACTGCACGACTTCATGTTCGAGCCACGCCTTCTGGATTTTTGCGCCAGACGCCGTAGCGCCGATCGCTTCAATTGTCGTGACCATGGACTTATCGATGCTGTCGATTGGCGTGACACATGATCGCGTCGCGACGCCATCGATATGCACCGTGCAGGCGCCGCACAGCGCCGCGCCACAGCCGAATTTCGTGCCAGTCATGCCGAGGACGTCGCGCAGCACCCATAGCAGCGGCGTATCGCCATCGACGTCGATGCTATGCGGGTTTCCGTTAATATTTATGGTGAAAGCCATCTATTCTCTCCTTTCGCTCCTGATCGGGGCCTGCACCACGCTGCAGGCCACGCTGTTTCAGACCAGCTCAACTGCCCAATTGTCCGACGTGATATCCTAGCCGATTTTCGACATCGCCGACGCGGTGGAAACCGCGTTCCAGCAGTTTTTGGATCCGGTTCTGGCTGGCGGGCCGCTGCACGGAAGCGAGGAACGCATCCCACTCCGGAGCGATCTCAGCATCCGACGGCAGGCTTGCCGCGTTGACGAGGCGCTTGGTCTCCGCGATCGCCTGTTTGTCGAACGAGGCGATCCGCATCGCCAGCGCGTCCACAAAGCCATCGAGTTCGGCATCCGGCAGGCTGCGGTTGACGTAGCCATAGCGCTCGGCGAGTTCGCCGTTGATGTCATCGGCGCCGAGCAACACTTCCAATGCGCGACCGCGACCGATCAGGCGCGGCAGCCGGGCCATCGGTCCGCCGCCCGGCACCAGGCCAGCGCCGACTTCCCATTGCGACAGGATTGCCTTCTCACGGCTCGCGAAGCGCATGTCGCTCGCCAGTGCGAGTTCGCTTCCCACTCCGGTCGCCCGGCCGCGGATCGACGCGATCGAGGCAACCGGGGCGCGGCTGAGACGGGCGAGCATATCCGGAAGTGCCTGCAGGCCGGTCGGCCCGACCGGAATGCGCGTTGATTCTACCAGCGGCGCAAAGAAATCGTAGTGCGTCAGGAAAAAGCCTTCGACTGCGCTGTCGAAGACGACAACTTTCACCTGCTCATCGGTTTCGATCGCCGTGATGATCTCGTTGAGCTGCGGGATCGTTTCCGGCCCAAAGATATTGAGCGGCGGATGGTCGAAGGTGACGCGCCAATATGACGGCAGCCGCTGTTCAAGGTGTATCTGTGCGGTGGTAAATGTCTTCTGAGGGCGGTTCATGGGAGCACTCCATTGATTTGGGGGAATGGGACGCGCACCGGGAGTGCGCTTCCCCTGCACTTCAGCTCGATTGACGCAGCGACTTGAACGCGGCGCGCATCTCGGCACTGAACGACGCCGGTTGCTCCCAGGCAGCGAAGTGACCGCCCTTGTCGAGCCTGTTGTAGTGAATGAGCTTGGGATAGGCCTTTTCCGCCCAGCTCTGCGGCGCCTGATACAGCTCATCCGGATAGGCGCTCACAGCGACCGGAAGGGTGATGCCCTTCGGTGCAAAAAAGGCGAGCTTGCTCTCCCAATAAAGGCGAGCCGAAGAAACGGCGGTGTTCGTCAACCAATAGAGCGTGATGTTGTCGACGATGTCTTCGCGCGTCAGGCCCTCGGCTTTGCCGTCAAACACACGCGCGATAAGCGCGTAACTGCGCTCGTCGTGGTCGATCATCCATGCGGCAAGGCCGATCGGCGAGTCCTCGATGCCGTAAAGCGTCTGCGGCCGGGCTGCCATCTCCTGGGCATAGCCCAGGCCTGTCTTGTAGAAATGACTGAGCTGGCCATACGCCTGCTTCTCGTCGGCCGAGAGGCCTGACGGCGCTGGCGCGTTGGCGAAGGCCAGCTTGTCGATATCGGCCGGTACGGTCGCAGGCATGTTGGTGTGAATGGCGACCAATCCCGCAGGTTGCTGCAGGGCCAACTGCTCGGTGACCGCATTTCCCCAATCACCGCCTTGGGCTACATAGCGCGTGTATCCCAGGCGTTGCATCAGCACGCCCCAAGTGCGGGCGATGCGGATTGGATCCCAACCCGTTGTGGTCGGCTTGCCCGAAAAGCCATAGCCGGGGAGTGACGGGATCACCAGATGGAAGGCGTCCGAGGCGCTCGCGCCGTGCGCCGTGGGGTTGGTCAGCGGATCGACGATCTTCAGTTGCTCGATGATCGAACCCGGCCATCCGTGCGTGACGATCATCGGCAAAGCGTTCTCGTGCTTCGAGCGAACATGAATGAAATGTATGTCGAGGCCATCGATCTCGGTGACGAACTGCGGCAGGGCATTCAGTTTGGCCTCGATCTTGCGCCAATCGTAATCGGTCGCCCAGTACCGTGCCAGCTTCCGCATGGTTGCGAGTTGCACGCCCTGCGTTGCATCCTTGACGATTTCCTGGCTCGGCCACTTCGTCGCGTTGACCCGCTTGCGCAGATCGACCAGCTCCGCTTCCGGAAAATGGACGCGGAACGGGCGAATCTCGGCACTTGGCGCTGCATTCGATTTGAACGTCGGAAAGATGCTAGCGGCACCCGCCGCGGCAATTCCCATCGCTGCGTTGCTCAGAAGCTGACGGCGGTCCTGATCGATGACTTCGGATACTGACTTCGTGGACATGTTGGATCTCCCTGTTTCGATGAATGTCCGGGCTGCGCTGGGCGTTGCACTTGCTGCGAATTGATACTGTCTCAAGGTCTTCGAGATTGCTCGTTATGGGTTGTTATGCGGCGTTAGCCGTTGCGAGTGATGCCTGGTGTCGACGTCTCGCACTACACGCGCGAGACCCGGTCACCTCATCAACGTTAAGAACTCCCTGCCGCTTTCGACGATGTAATCCGCAACTTCGTCGCCGACGCTGTCGCTGAGCTGCAGGCCGGCATACCTGTGTTGCGGCTGCTGTTCGCGCGCGACGTGCTGAACGAATATGCTTCCGACGACCAGCGTCGCCGATATCGCGGTTCGAAAAATCGTCAGCAGTATTTTCTTCATGTCGACCTCCCCCTTGAGCGCTGGATCCGTAACTCTATGAAAGTGGTGGCTTGCCGGCCTGCTCGCGGACGATGTATCCGGCGTACCAGTCGGGCCAGTTTTCATCGTGCTGGCCACCGGAACGTTTTTCATGTTCGCCATGCGCAATCGCCGCACGCCGCAGCGCGCTCGCGAGATCAGCTGCGGAAGTGAAAGTCGTGTCGCCCTCGACCCGCCCCGGCAATCGCGCCGTGATCTCCTGGAACAGCCAGCCGTTGCCGTCCGGATCATTGAACGAGGCGAACGAACGGTAACTACTATGCTTGGGATCCGGGCCAGGGACCCGAATCCGGCCAAACAAATACGGCTCGTCGGGTCCGGCATAGGCATCAGCAGCGCCGTGAAACGCTTCGCTGACCTGGACACCGCGACGAACCAGTTCGTTGCGAGCGGCCTCAATGTCGGACACGATCAGATACAGTCCCTGTGCGGAGCCCGGTGCCGCCGCGGTTACGTTCCGGCCGAAGATCACCGAGCACCCGGAGCCGGGTGGCGTGAACTGGATCACGCGGTAGTCGTCATCCGCGGTAAAGTCGGCGTCGAGCCTCCATCCGAGGCTCGCATAAAACGTCTTCGCGCGATCGACGTCCGAAACCGGGATCACAACGATCTCAAGCTTCATGTCGATCGCCCGCGCAGGAATCCTGACCGCGGCTTCGCTGCGCTCTTCAGTCATCGTCATAACAACCTCCTCCGTGCTGCTGTTGCGGCGACCGGGTCCGAAACCCGGCTGATTGGTGCGCCGTCACACTCGCGCAGCGGCCGCGAAATAGCTCGTTATGGGTTGTTAGGGGGCGTTAGCCGTTGCGAGCGGCGAAAATGTCCGGTTGCGATGAACAACGCACCGGCCCGTGTTGCCTTTTCAGGCCGCGCAATCAGAATTGCCGAAGGATTTCACGGACATGGCGCAGATCGGCGGTGTCGAGTCCTTCTTCGAAACGCGCGTAGATGCGTTTCAGATCGGAGACGGCGGCGGCCTTTGCCTTCGGCTCGGTCGCAAGACGCAAGCGGCTCGCGGCAATTCGCAGACTCCATGACAAGGCGGACTGCTGTCCCGCCAACGCCATCGCGACGCCGAAATCCTGTTCTGCGCCGGGCTGGTCGCCGCTCCGCGCGCGAAGCTCCCCGCGAACGCGGAGGAGCTCCGGCATTTCCCAGCTATCGCCCTGGTCAGCGACGGATCTGATTTCGGTTTGTATCGCGTCGAGCGCATCATCCAGCCGCTGCCGAATTGCCAGACCTTCGACCAATGCGACGGCGGCGGCTCCACTGTAGAGTTCGAGGCGATCGGCAATCATCCGGGGCAAGGATTGCTGAAGCAATTCAAGCCCTTCATCTACCGCGCCTGTTGTGACCTGCAGCTCTCCCTTGAGCGCGAGCGAGACATTGTGAAATGGTCCGAAGCCGTGCTTGCGCGCATGGTCGGCCAGTCGGACAGCGGCCTCTTCCAGCGCGTTGGTATCGCCTACCCAGCGGTAGACCCGGGCCGCAAAACACAATCCCGCGCAATACATCGCAAGATCGGGGTTCGATCCGATATCCATGAGGCCATTTGCCACCGATACGGCCTGATCGGGCAATCCGAGAAGCCAGAGGTTGGTGCACGACATGATATGTGTGCCGCGCGGGCTTGCAAAATGGTCAACCGGCAAGGCGGGAATTGCAGCGTCACCGGCTTCGCCTGCCTGCAGCCTCTCCCGGGCGAGCCGCTGATCGCCGCTCAAATGGTGGGCAACCCCGAGATAGGTGTGCGCACGGGCCAGCGCCGCAGGATGTCCGATCTTGGTCGCGACCGCGTCAGCAAGCTGGGCTACCTCCAGCAATTTCCTTCGCTCGTACGTACGGCGGTACAACGCATGCAGACGGCTCAGCAAGCGAAACTGGTTCTCGAGGTCGCCGACTTCCTGCGCCAATGCCAAACCACGCCTGAGCGCTGCTTCACATTCCTCGCTGTTTCGTTCTGTAAACATGGCTGCGTGGCCGAATGCCCACAGCAGCTCTACTCTCGCTTTCTGATTGCCGGGCTCAATTTCCGGCAGGGCGAGCGCACGCATGGCCCAAAGCCGGCATTCCTCGAGCAGATTACGCTCCACGAACAGCCGTGCGCAGGCGGCCGCAAGAGGAAACCGCAAATCGGTATCGCCCGCGTCGGAATAGACCCAAACAAGCGCAGCCCTAGCATCGCTCAGAAGATCGCCGCGATGGGCCCAGCCGCCCGGACGCTCTCCTCCCGGCTCATAGGATCGCGGTTTCAGGGCCTGCAATACGTAGCTTGCATGCTTCGAGGCCGCTGCGTGGGATGCTCCCGAGGCGGTAAGTTTTTCGATCGCATAAGCCCGTGTTGTCTCCAGCAGGCGGAACGAGGTCTGTGCACTTCTGGGACTGCTCGCGACCAGGGATTTGGTGACGAGTTGTTCGAGACGAATGAGGACGGCGTCCGGATCATCAAGATCGCCTGCCAGCGCGCGGGCGCCCTGCAGCGTGAACGGACCGGGAAAGATGCTCAGATACTCCAGAAGGGTTCGCTCTTCCGGCGCGATTAGCTCATAGCTCCAATCCAGCGCAGCACTCAGCGATTGATGACGCGGCAGCGCGGTGCGGCGCCCGCGCCACGCCAACCGGAGCCTTCCGCCAATAAGCTCATCGATCTCGAGCAGCCCGTGCGCCGAGAGCCGGCTGGCAACCAGTTCGATCGCCAGCGGCATCCCATCGAGCTTGCGGCAGATTCGGACTATGACCTCGGCGTCGGCATTAGTGATGTCTGCGCTATACCCTGCCGCAACGGCGCACTCCATGAAGAGGCGCGTGGACGAGTATTTGCCGAGTTCGGCTTCGCTCGCGACATTGTCCGGCGGAAGCCCGAGTGAGGCCAGCTCAAACACCGACTCGCCTTCCGCATCGAGGGATTCGCGGCTTGTCGCCAGAAGCGAGACGCCGGGAGCGTGCTGGTAGATTTGCTCGGCGAGGCGCGAGACGGCCTCAATGACGTGCTCGCAACTGTCCAACACCAACAGCATCTGCTGGTCGCGCAGCGATTCAATGAGCCGCGGCGTCGGATCGCCAACGGGAATAAGCAGGCCAAGCGCCGATGCCACGGCGATCGCAACGAGGTTCGGTTCCTTGAGGCTGCCGAGGTCGAGGAATCGCGCCCCATCCGGGAAGCGGCCTGCCATCCTATAGGCAAGGTCGATCGCGAGCGTCGTCTTGCCGATGCCACCAGGCCCACGAAGCGTCACAAAACGACGGCCGACGAGATGATCCGCTACCGCCAGGACATCCTTTTCCCGTCCGATGATCCGTGTAGGTCGCGGAGGAAGGTTGGGGTGGGGTGTTTCATCGACGGAGTCGGCGCGCTTTGCCGGCGATGCCGTGCGATTCACCGGGGCGACGAAGCAGTAGCCCCGCCCAGCGACATTCGTGACATAGGATTCGCCGCCCTCGCCGTCACCCAGTACCCGCCGCAACTGAGCGATGTGGAATCGCAGGCTGCTGTCTTCCACGGTGAGGCCGGACCAGGCCCTTTCCATGAGCTCGGCCTTGCTGACGACCTCACCCTGGCGGCTGATCAAGATGCACAGAATGTCGAATGCGCGGCCACCGAGCTGGGTCCGCGTGCCCTCACGTTCCAGCCGGCGAGCGTGCGGAAAAACGCAGAATGGCCCGAAGGAAAATGCCTCCGGGATCCCCTCGGCCGCAATCGATGGCCCTGATCCGCCGCGGTTCGCCACAGGTCACACGTTTCTTCTTTTGTTGCGGGCCGTTGATACATCAGAATCTCGAAGGAAACGACCGGGAACCATGCCCTAAATGCGGGCAGCAACTACAATTGAGTTGCGGCTATCCGCCCGGTCCGCCGCCGTTTTCTTTCACCGGGATGCACCAGCATTGGTTGCGATCAAGGGACTCAACACGAAGCGACCCCCTCTTGCCCGGGGTTGAAATTTCTCGACTAGTCAATTTCTTTGCTTTTTCAATAAGATGCGGCATCAGAAAGGCTCTCGCAAGTCCTAACAACATCTAACGCGCCAAGCCGCAGATATCCCGTCATGGTCAAAGCACCACATGAGGGATTTGAGAGAGCATGGCACTCGTTGACGACGCAATTGAAGCCAGCGGAGGCTTAGCGCGCTGGAACAAATTGGAGCGATTCACCCTGCACCTGTCGATCAAGGGAACGCTGTTTTCGCGCCTCGGGCGGGCTCGTCAGTTCAAGGACCTGATTGCTGAAGGCTCCACGCAGGCCCAGTCGGTACGCTTTACGGGTCTGACGCGCGGTGAGAAGAGCGGCACGTATCAACCGGATACGGTGACGATCGAAAGTCTGGATGGCCAGGTTCTCAGAACATGGCTGAACCCACGCCTTGAATTCCTGGATCATACCGACGATCCGCTCGCCGACGATCTGCATCTGATCTTCTTCTGCGGCTTCTCGATCTGGAATTACTTGACAACGCCCTTTCTTCTCGCGCGCCCGGACGTGACAGTGGAAGAACTGTCCCCCTGGAAGGAGCACGACCAGACGTGGAGCCGCCTTCGCGCGTTCTTTCCTCAGGATATCGTCACTTCATCTCCGGAACAGATCATTTATTTCGATGAAAACTGCCTGCAGAGGCGGGTTGACTACGATCTTCTCGGCACACGGGTCGCACACTACTCCTGGGCGCATCAGGCATTCTGCGACATCGTTGTTCCAACGCTCCGCCGCTCGCTCGCGGTACGGCCCGACGGAACCACAGCTCCCAAACCGATCCTGCTCGACGTCGAAGTGTTCGACGCCGCGTTCGAATAGCGAAGCTCTGCCCTCCCCTCACTCGATCCTAGCGTTCACTTGCAACGCCTAACAACGCCTAACGAGCCAACGGCGGCGTTTGGGTACAGGGTGTGTTCACGGCCAACGGCGGAACGCACGTGCTCGAACGGGATTGCGCCGACAATACTCAACAAGGATCAGGATCGGCGTTTCATTCGACGAACGCAAACAAAGGAGACGATCATGAAGGTGCTGATGGTTATCACTTCCCATGACCAACTGGGTAACACCGGACGGAAGACCGGCTTCTGGCTCGAAGAGCTCGCGGCTCCCTACTACGTCTTCAAGGACTCCGGCGTTGATATCACGCTGGCTTCCCCTAAAGGCGGCCGCCCGCCGCTCGACCCGAAGAGCAACGAGCCAGAATCCCGCACCGAGCTCACCCTTCGGTTCGAAGCCGACGAAGAAGCGGAAGCGCAACTCGACAAGACCGTGCGCCTCGACAGCGTCAAACAGGAAGACTACGACACGGTTTTCTATCCCGGCGGTCATGGCCCGATGTGGGATCTCGCAGAGGACAAAGACTCGGTCAAATTGATCGAATCCTTCCTTGCCGCCGGCAAGACGATCGCTGTCGTGTGTCATTCGACCGGTGCGCTCCGCCACGTCAAGACGCCCGACGGGAAGCCCCTGGTGCAAGGCAAGGAAGTCACCGGCTTCACCAACGGCGAAGAAGAAGATGTCGGCCTCACCAAGGTAGTCCCGTTCCTTGTCGAAGACGAGATGCTGAAGCTCGGCGCCGTCTTTTCGAAAACGGCAAACTGGGGAGTCCATGTCGTCAGCGACGGCTTGCTGATCACCGGTCAAAATCCGCACTCGTCGGGTCCGGCTGCGCACACCCTGCTCGCCGCTGTGAAACAGCGCGTCAGGCCGGCCGCCTGAGCGCCAAGATCGAGCGGCCCTTGCAGCCGCAGCCGAAATCGCTGGAGAGGTGCGTGCAACCGGCGCCTCTCCGCCCAAACGTAAATTCAGAATCATCACAATGGAGGCGCCCGGCGGCGCAAGCGAGAATCAAGGCGCTGTACGAACAAGGCTTCCACAAGCCTGGCGATGCCGAAGGCAAGCGTCGATCCTATCTGGAGCGACTTGGCCAGAGCGGTTGAGGCGATCGAACCGCGCGAACCCATCTCTCTTCAAATCGGACAATTTTCGGAAAGGAAACATCTCATGGACTTGCTCACTTACGCAAAAGACATCTCAAGCCGCATCGAAGCGCAGGCGGCGCGCGTCAATGTCCCGGTTGCCGTCTCGATTATCGACGTCCACGGCAACATCATCCTCAAGCATCGCATGAACGGCGCACCGGTGTTCGCTGCCGATCTGTCGGAGCGCAAGGCCTATACGTCCGCGCTGGTCGGAATTCGAACTGCTGACATGTCGCCGCTGGTCCAACCCGGGCAACCCCTGTTCCCGATGATGTCGGTATCCGGCGGAAAGTATTTTTCGATGGGCGGCGGCTCACCGCTCAAGGTCGACGGCCAATTGGTGGCGGGCGTCGGCGTCAGCGGGGGCACGGTCGACCAGGATGTCGAGATACTGGAAGCGGGGCTCCGCGAGCCCGCAGCCGCGCGCATTCCGGACATGAAACTCGAAGTCGTCGTGATCCCGGTCTCCGACGTCGATCGCGCCAAGCGATTCTACGGCGGCCTTGGTTGGAGGCTCGATATCGATTATGCGACGGGTGACGACTATCGGGTGATTCAGTTCACGCCGCCCGGATCCGGCTGCTCGATCATCTTCGGCACCAACGTCACCACGGAGGCGGCGGGCTCGGCGACGGGCCTGCATCTGATCGTGTCCGACATCGAGGCCACCCGTCGCGACCTGCTCCGCCGAGGCGTCCCGATCAGCGAACTATTCCATGACGCCGGCGGTATATTCCATCATGCCGTTTCGAAAGACCTGCGCGGCGGCCCAAACCCGGAGCGGAAGAGCTACGCTTCCTACGCCTCGTTCAGCGATCCCGACGGCAATGCCTGGGTATTCCAGGAGGTCACCGCACGACTGACCGGACACATCGCACCAGGCGATACAAGCTTTACCCCGGAACTGACGAATGTGGTCCGGGGGGCGTCCGCCCTCAAACCCGGCATCGAAACCACGGAAGGCTTGAGCGACCTGCCCGGCGCCGCCGCTTTGCTTCAGCCCAAAATCGCAGGAGAAACCTATGTCCAATGAAATCAACCACGATCGCCGCCGCCTGGTCGGCGCTGCAGCCTTGACCTTCGTCACCAGCCAGTTCGCGCTCAGCGGCGCAGCCGAAGCCCAACTATCAAAAGCGAAGCCGGCGAACCTGGGGCCGGTCAAGCCGGGCACGCACACGTCGTTCGCGCCACTGAAGCAGATCGACGCCGGCGTGCTCAGTGTCGGCTATGCCGAAGCCGGCCCGGCGCAAGGACCTGTGGTGATCCTGCTGCATGGATGGCCGTATGACATCTATAGCTTCGTCGACGTCGCTCCGCTGCTCGCAGCGGAAGGCTACCGCGTCATCATTCCCTTCCTGCGCGGCCACGGCACCACCAACTTTCTTTCCGATGCTACTCTTCGTAACGGACAACCACTGGCGATCGCAACCGACATCATCGCGCTGATGGATGCCCTCAATATCCAGAGGGCGACCCTTGCCGGATTCGATTGGGGCGCCCGAACCGCCGACATCATGGCGGCGCTTTGGCCGCAGCGATGCCAGGCGCTGGTCTCGGTGAGCGGATATCTGATCGGCAGCCAGGAGGCCGGCAAGAAGCCGCTGCCGCCGAAAGCCGAACTGCAATGGTGGTATCAGTTCTATTTCGCGACCGAGCGTGGCCGGGCCGGCTACGAGATGTATCGCCGCGAGTTTTCCAAACTGATCTGGCAGCTCGCTTCACCGAAATGGAATTTTGACGACGCCACTTTCGAGCGCACCGCAAAAGCCTTCGACAATCCGAATCATGTCGCGATCGTGATTCACAATTATCGCTGGCGGCAAGGCCTTGCCGAAGGGGAAGCAAAATACGACGCGCTTGAGAAGCAACTTGCCGAGGCTCCGGTCATCGGTGTTCCCACCATCACCATGGAGGGCGACGCCAACGGCGCACCGCATCCCGAGCCCGCGGCCTACGCCAAGAAGTTCACCGGCAAGTACGCGCATCGGACCATCAAGGGCGGCATCGGGCACAACCTGCCGCAAGAAGCGCCCGGCGCGTTCGCGGAGGCTATCATCGACGTCGTCGCCGACAGCTGACGGGACGCCAGAGCGGGACCTGCGGGCTGGCCAGTTGCGGCCCGCGGGTTGCCTCGCTCCAGCAACGGAGAACGAGAATGCGCAGGGCAGTCACAATCGCGGCATTGGTTACGATCGTTCTGGTCACGCTGATCCAGTTTGCGCCATCTTTCTTGTTTGGATAGGACCGCCTGCGATGGCACGATTGGTTTCAGTCAATGTTGGTCTGCCGCGCGACATCGTTTGGCAGGGCAAAACGGTGCACACCGGCATTTGGAAAACGCCCGTCGAAGGGCCGCGGATGGCACGCCGTCTCAACATCGACGGTGACGGCCAGGGTGACTTGAATGGTCATGGCGGTGAACGTCGAGCGGTGTTTGTCTATCAGCTGGATTCCTATCGGTATTGGCAAAGCCATCTCGGACGAGATGACTTCGTTTACGGGCAATTCGGTGAGAATTTTACGGTCGATGGCCTGCCGGATGCGGAAGTTTGCATTGGCGATCGTTACCGGATCGGCGGCGCGCTATTCGAGGTGACGCAACCGCGCGTCACCTGCTACCGCCTCGGCATCCGCATGAACGAGCCCGAGATGGCCGGGCTTGTGGTCAAGCACGGCAGACCCGGCTTCTATTTCCGTGTGCTGGAGGAAGGGCAAGTACAGGCTGGCAACGAGATCATTCAGGTCGCTTCCGGCCCCGAGCGCATGAGCGTGTCCGAGATCGATGCACTGCTATACAAGCCGGGTCACCCCCGCGACCGGCTGGAGCGTGCGCTACGCATCCCGATGCTGAGCGTCGGATGGCGTCGGTCGCTCGAAGCGTTGCTCACACAGGCGCGCGACGGCGGTACGACGACCGGAAATGCGGGGCTCAACGCAGCAGCCGGACCACCGCCGGCCTGGCGTGGATTCCGCCCCTTCCGTGTCTCGCGCAAGGTGCGCGAGAGCGGCAACGTGATCTCGCTGCTGCTCGAACCCGTGGACGGACAGCCCATCGCGAGCGCCCTCCCCGGGCAGTTCGTCGTGCTGCGACTCGAGCCAGCGTTTGCGCCTGCGCTGATGCGCAGCTATTCACTGTCGGGTGAACCCGTTGCCTCGCACTATCGCGTCAGCATCAAGCGGGAAGCGCATGGTGCGGCCGGTGCCTTCATCGACGACAAGCTGCAGATCGGCGAGATCGTTCAGGTAAGCGCGGCGCGCGGCGACTTCACCCTGCGCCCCGGCGACACGCCTGTTGTCTTGCTGAGTGCCGGGATCGGCGTGACGCCGGTACTCGCGATGCTGCATGCACTGGTGGCCGAGGCGTCGACGCGGGAAGTCTGGTGGCTGCACGGAACGCGTAACGGCCGCGAGCATCCCTTCTCCGAAGAGACGCGTGAGCTGCTCAATTCGCTTCCTCACCACCATAGCTATGTTTGTTACAGCTCGCCCGCCCCAAACGATCGACCTGGTGTCGATTTCGACGCTGCGGGGCGCCTCAACATCCAGGCATTCCAGAAACTTGACCTGCCGCGCAATGCTGATTTTTACATTTGCGGCCCGTCGATGTTCATGAGCGACTTGACTGCCGGCCTTGCCGCACTGGGCATCGCACCGGATCGCATCCACACCGAGCTTTTCGGCGCCGGTCCATCAATTACGCCAGGAATTGCGGCCGCGCCGCGGCGGCAGCCACATCTGCCGGCAGGGCCCGCCGCAACGGGACCGATGATTTCGTTTGCCCGTAGCGGCCTCGATGTGCGCTGGGGGTCATCGTTCCAGAGCCTGCTCGAGCTGGCCGAGGCTTGCGACGTGCCCGTGCGGTTTGCGTGTCGAACCGGCGTTTGCCACACCTGCGAGAGTGGACTTGTGGCGGGAACGGTCGGTTATCGGCCGGACCCGGTCGATGCGCCGGCAGAGGGCAACGTGCTGATTTGCTGTGCTCAGCCGACAGGCGACGTTGTAATCGATTTGTGAACGTGCTGCGTGAGTTTGCCAATCCCGGAGAAGATCAAATGCGATCCGACATGATCCAAGGCGCTGTCTTTCCCGACTACGAGCTCAGCGACCACACCGGAAAGCATCGCAAGCTCTCCGAACTGCAGGAGCAGGATCCGATGGTGGTCGTGCTTGGTCGCGGCGGCTTCTGTCCCAAGGACCGCCGTCAGGCCGAAGGTTTGCTCGAACTCCATCGCGAGATGGAGGTCGGCTATTGCCGGCTGGTCACGATCACGACCGACAACATCATCCAGACGAACGAATACCGGAGCGGCGTGGGCGCGCACTGGACCTTTCTCTCCGACTCCCGGCGCATCGTTCAGAAGGATCTCGACATCGCCGAATACACCGATCCCGTTCACGACCCGATGATCCCGCATGTGGTCGTGCTAGAACCCGGCCTCGTCATTCACAAGATCTACAAAGGCTACTGGTTCTTCGGTCGTCCGACCGTCGAGGAACTCCGGCAGGACCTGCGCGCCGTCACCAGGAAATGCCGGCCGGACTGGGACATCACGACAGCCGAGCTGAAGGCGGCGTGGCAGCAGGGCCGCAAAGAGCGGTTCTATCCGTACGGCAAGACGTACGCTCAAACCCTCCGCGACGAGCGTCGAGGCGGATAAAGACGGCGTTTTGCCCGTGTTTCTACGGACTTAGCTGGCAAATACAACAGCGGATAACAACGCTTAACGAGCGAATGCCGTCATTTGAGCTTACCTCAGTGGGCGAAGGCAACCCATGCATAAGGTAAAGCCGATGATTCCATTATTGGCAGATGCGATCGAGGCCCATGGCGGGCTGCACCAATGGAAGACGCACAACCATCTCTCGGCGACGATCAGGTGCGGAGGTGATTTGTGGGCGCTGAAGGAAATCGAGCAGGATCAAACGCCGCGAACGATCCGGATTGATTTGCATCGTGAGTCGGCATCCATCGCACCGTTCGGACGACCCGGTCAGCGCATGGATTTCACGCCGGGACACATCGCCCTCGTCACCGAAGACGAGCGCGTCATCGCGGAAAGAAACAGCCCGCGCGCGTCATTTGTACAGCATGATATGCGCACGCATTGGGATCCGCTGCATCGCGGCTATTTCAACGGCTACGCGCTGTGGACCTGCCTGACCACGCCCTTTCTGCTGGCGATGAAAGGATTTCAGATCCGGGAGATTGAACCGTGGCGCGAAGGCTCGGAGATCTGGCGCGGCCTCCGGGCGACCTTTCCTGCCGCGATCGCAAGCCATAGCACTGAGCAGGATTTCTATTTCGGACCAGACATGCTCATTCGCCGGCATGATTACCACGTGGAAATCGCTGGGAACTTTTCGGCTGCCCAATACATCTCTGAATTGGTGAGTATCGACGGCATCAAGATTCCGACCAGGCGGAGAGTTTATCTGCGCGACGAGAACCTGATGCCGATGCTCGATACTTTGATGGTCTCGATCGACCTCTCCGGCTTTCGCTTCGGCTGAGCCGCCGCTATTGCGAACGCGTCTCACCCAGCATGGTGCGTGCAGCTTTCAGATCGGCGGTTTCAAAGCCTTCGGAGAACCGGGCATAGGTTTCAGCTACACCAGCCAGCGGATCCACGAGACCCTGCTGATGTCGAAGCCGCGCAAGCGACATCTCCGTTCGTAGCCGCCAGGACAGCGCCCCCTGCCGTTCGGCCAGCGCGACAGATACTGCAAAGCTTGCTTCCGCAGTTGCAAGGTCGTCGCTGCGCGCCTCGAGCTCACCACGCAAGCGCAGCAGCTCCGGCATGTCGAAGGCCGCCCCCTCCGGCTCCACACGCGCGATTGTCTCGTTCAGCACCTTGAGAGCCTCCGGCAACCGGCCCAATGCCGCGAGTCCCTGCGACAACTCTGCAACGAAAGCGGACGCGTAGAGTTCGTAGCGGTCGGCATGCAGGCGCGGCAGCGAAGACTGCAACAGCTCGATGCCGGCCTTCAGTTCTCCGCGGGCAATCATGATCTGTCCGCGGAACCCCACGGCGACGGCCTGATAGGGCGTCAGTCCGTGGATGCCGGCATGCGCGGACAGCCGGCCGGCAAGGGATTCGACCGCCTCCCAGTCGCCGATCCATCCGTACAGAGACGCCGACCAGCACAGCGCGATGCTGTGCATCACGACGTCGCGCGGTGCCGCTGTGCCCGTCAGCGGTCGAACGCATTCGACTGCCCGGTCTGGAAAGCCACGCAACCACAGCACCCGTGCGAGCGGAATCTGTGGCGTTCTGGCATAGGCAAAATGCCCCGGCAGGGCGCTGCGCAGCGCCGCATCGCCCTGCACGCCTACATCCAAATGGACCTGCGCTTCGGTCTGGTCACCGACCAGATGGTAGGAGACTCCGACGAGGGCCTTGGCGCCAGCGAGCCCAGCAGGGTCGCCGATCGCCCGCGCAACCTTCTCGGCCTCGAGAGCCACCGGCAACAGGTGCTGATACTCGCCGGTCCGGCGATAGAACATGTTGAGCCGTGCCAGCAGTCTGAACTTGTGGGACAGGTCATCGAGGCCTTCCGCAATCTCGAGACCGCGGCGGAGCGCTCCCTCGGCCTGCTCGCTGTTGCGCTCGGTGAACATGAAGGCATGACCCAGCGTCGACTGGAGTTCTAGCTCCCATGCGGTTCCGCGACTGCTGTCATCGAGGTCCGCGAGCGCGCGACTGCACCAGATACGTCCCTCGTTCAGCAGATTGAGTTCGACAAACAGCCTGGCGCAAGCGCCCGCCAGCGGCACGCGGAGGTCCGCGCCGTCGTCATTGGCATAGACCCAGCTCAACGCGGCCCGGGCGTCGGCGAGCAGACTTGCGCGCTCCTGCGCACGAGATGCCTGGCCGCCTCCGCTCGCTTCGGCCATGGTTGCCTCAAGCACCTGCTGAACGTAGCCGGCATGCCGGCGAAGCGTGTCCGGCGCCTCGCCGCAATCGACCAGCTTCTGCATGGCATAAGCCTTGGTAGTGTCGAGCAGGCGATAGCGCGTAGAGCCACCATCCGGCCGCGCCGAGACCAGCGACTTGGCGACGAGTTGGCCGAGCGCATCGACGACTTGATCGGCCGGCGCGCGCCCATCGCTCGCCACGGTGAGCGCGCCTTGCAGCGTGAACTGGCCGGCGAAAACAGCCAGACGCCGCAGTGCCGTCCGCTCGCTCTCGTCGATCAGACCATAGCTCCAATCCAGCGTGGCCCCGAGCGTCTGATGCCGCGGCGGCGCGGTTCGCCTTCCACGCCATTCCAGCTTCAGGCGGCCGTCGAGCAGCGTTGCGACCTCGCGCAATCCGTGAACACCGACGCGGACCGCGGCCAGTTCGATCGCCAGCGCAATGCCATCGAGCTTGCCGCAAATTTCCGCCAACACATCCGCATCGTCATCGGTAAGGTCGGCACGATGACCTGCGGCTGTAGCCCGCTCCATGAACAGCCGTACGGCCGGATAGCTCAGTGCCTCGCTGACACTCAGCCCAGTTCCCTGAGGCGGCGCTTGCAGCGGAACAAGCTCGAAAATCTGCTCACCCTGCACCAACAGCGACTCCCGGCTGGTCGCAAGGATGCTGACGTTGGGTGCCCGCTGGTGGATGTTTTCCGCAAGCCCTGCGACGACGTCGATGACATGCTCGCAGCCGTCGAGTACCAGCAGGAGACGACGATCGCGCAGAAAGGCGATGATGCTGTCGGTCGGGTCGGCGTGATGCACCACAAGGCCGAGCGACGCAGCGACGCTGCTCGCCACGAGCGTCGCGTCCTTTAGGGGACCGAGGTCAAGAAAATAGACATGGCCTTCGAACGCGTCCAGCATGTCATGGGCCAGCGCGACGGCGACGGTCGTCTTGCCAATTCCGCCTGGACCTCTCAGCGTGACGAAGCGATCGCTCAGCAGCCGCGCCGACAAACCCTTGAGGGTATCCTCCCTGCCGACCATCCGCTCCAATCGGTGCGGCAGCGAAACCGGCCCGGACTTCTCTGAGGCTGTGTTCGCCGATGGCCTGGGCAACGGCGCCGGTGCTGGCATCGGCACGCTGCGCTGTACGGGAGCGACGAAGCAATATCCCCGACTGGGAACGTTGGTAATGTAGCGTGCGCCGTCCTTGCCATCACCGAGCGCCTTGCGCAGCTCGGCAATATGAACCCGCAGGCTGATTTCCTCGACGACAAGGCCCGACCAGGCAAAGGCTAGAATTTCTTCCTTTGGAATTACCTCTCCCGCGCGGCTCAGCAGCAGCCGCAAGATATCCGTTGCCCGACCGCCCAGCTTGACAGGCACGCCGTTCTTCTCGAGCAGCCGCGTCCTGAGTGAGAATGGGCCAAACGAGGCGACCTCTGGTTCGTGGTTTGTCGCTGCGCGAGCGCTGGCTGGATGCCTGCTATCCGTACCCGACATCCACGACCTGCGGCTCTTTGCGGAAAAGCTATTCCGAGAAATTCGCTTTACAGATTAATCGCTTAGGGAATGGTTGGCAACCGTCGCCGCCGATCTTATCGACGAGTCCGCAGCATTGCTCGCGGATTGCCGCCATAACAGGATCTTCCATCGCCTAACACGCCCCGGCCGAAGCCTCTTTCAGCTTGCTCATCACGACCACGCAAGAGCGAACGATCCATAACGAGGCATAACGAGAGAAAGGATGGCAGCGCCGTGGAATGCTCTCAGGCCCGCCGGGCTGGGCGGTTTGCCACGACACCGCGCGAGAGCCCCAAATGTTTCTCGGTCACCTCCACAGCGACGACGTGCGGCTTCTGAGGCACGAATTCGGCCTGCACAGCCTAGAGTCCTTCGGTCATCAGGTCGCGTTCAAGGATTCGATCGCCGGCCAGACTCTGAAGCAGATCATGCTCCATGATCCGGTCCGCGCGGCGCTTTTCCGGAAGGCCGACGCGTCCCTGGATAATTGGGCCGAGCAGGTTGTTTCTGAGGAGCCGGCGCGACCCTGTCGACTGGCGATATGAGATGGGGCGCTCTCAGCTTGAGATGGAAGGCTGCTCGTGCTGAGGACCAGGGCATATTCACAAGTTTCGACCTGGCTTCTCACGCCAATTTTGGAGGTTTCCGCCTTACAACGCGGGGACAATTCGCGGAGCTCGGCCCCTTCGTTGAACCGAAGTTCTTGATTGCCTGGCTGGAAGAAATGATGCTCCGACTCGGTCCGACGGCGGTAATGTACGCCAGCTCCCAAATGCGGGCCCCAACCTCACAGAATACTTCCAAGAGGTCGGAACGAAGTTGGTGCAAGGTTATATGCGTCGAAAGGATTAGTAGCGGGCAACGCCGAAAAGCCAGCTCAGGAGCGCGTTCGTAAGCACTCGTCAACCCGCACCCTTGCATTTGTGTTCGGGCCGAACTATCCGGCAACAAACGGTGAAGGAGCTCTAATGCCGGTTTTGCCTAATTCCCAAGGTCGTCGCGGCGGTTCCACCGCCAATCGATGGTACGAGACGTTCAAAAACATCAAGTGCGGACCGTCGAGCGGCGTACTTCAACTATCGTTCAATATCGGTGGGAACAATAACGGTATTACTCAAATCGAGGTTGATATTGACCCAAATGACTTCGCCGATTTGGTCGACATGATGTATTCGGCAAATGCCCATGCAACAGTGGCGGTCATGTCGGCAAAGATTGCCCAACATATTTCACGCGAACCTACACGCAATGAAGGCGTAGTGCGTTGGGCGCGAGGTGAGTTGAGCGATCTTGCCCATAGAAAGGCGCTCGATGCTTGGAGTAACGACGAAGCAGACAAGTTCGCAGCATCGGTAGACGCGCTTATCCAGGAACTTGCAGAAAAGGAAAAAGCAGAAGCGGAGGAATAAGCTTCTGCTTCCCTGATTTAGAAGCCTGCGGACCAGCGTCCGAGTTTGATCTTACGAATGAGACCGTAAGCGACCTGTGCCGAAGCGATCGCGGACAAAAGCCAGAACGTAATGTTGGCGAGGGATTCCGCGAACTGGGTTATGTCGCCATCACTCCACCTACCCGAAGAGGAGCATTGCGAGCGGAGCGAGCGCCAGCAGAAAGCCCTTAACCTTCCATACGTGGGTGCGCAGCCGTCCGATAACCCGATTTATGGCCCACCTCGCCACGTTGATTGGGCGGCGCCTCAAAGCTTCGTCGAGATTTTCCAGTCCTTCGGTGTTTCAGTCTTGGGCTGGGCTGGGGTGATATCGATTTCGACTTTCTCGATATCCCGCGCGCCGGACTGGGCCGCGACCTTACGGATTTGCTCGGTCGTCAGCATTCGTCCTGCCCTTTTTCCTGATGCGCGGCACTTCCGAAAGCAATTCGTCCTTGCGCGCGTGAACGTGAAGTTCCCACTCTGGCACGTACCCGATATCGCCTTCCCTGCGCGCGCGCGCGCCAAACGCCGAGCGCGTTTTTTTTGGGATGGCGGCGCGAAGCTGCTGCCGTAATTCGTCCTTGAGCGGCCTTTCGACAAGGTCACTCAGGAAGCCAAGACGCTGCAGCAGCGCTTTTGTTTTCATCTGCAATGCCGCCGTCATCAGTTTTTCCTGATCGATTTCCGCCATGGCGGCATGAACGATGCGCGTTAGTTCCGCTGGGCCTCCGGCAAGATCGGGCCTGTCGATGCAATCGACCAGCGTTTTCTCGGGATCGGAAATCCGCGTGCCGCGCCCGTACACATTGTAGGAGTTGAAGCCGAAGAACTTGCGGGCGGAGGCGGTTACAAAGCGGATTTCCGCGCCCTCTATTGTGCGCGGCGCCATCTGCTTGCGAACCGCGACAAAGACCGTCGTCGGCTTTTGCGTCGTGAAGCCATGAAAGGATGCCGCAGACCACCAGCCTATGTACGACTCGTCCACGACGGCCGCGGCGACGGCAAGTGGATTGTTTTCGCCGATGTTCTCGGCCCCGCGCTCGGGCGGCAGCAGCATGTAGCGCCCGCCGACGAGGCGGGTGAGCCAGCCCTTGCGCACGAGGTTTCGGATGACCTTGCGGCCCGTCTTCTCGGACTCAAGCAGGCTTATGATATCGTCCGCCTCGACGATATCCCTTCCCTGCTCGCGGAATGACAGGACGACGCGGGCTTCCGCCGGCCCGAGCGTCCTTGGAGTGGTTTCCATGGCGTTTTAGCCCTCTGGGGGCAAATCCTCCATATAAACTACTCCCAATGGGAGACTGTCAAGCTGAAGGGAGTGATATGTATAGAAAATTAGCCCTGCGGAAGGTAATTTATATACAGACTACTCTCCAGGCTCCCGGGCGCGGTCTGCCTGGCCCCCCCCCCCCCCCCCCCCCCCCGCATCATCGGCAGCAGCAACCATCCCCTGCCGCGCCTTCGGCGGCGGCTGAAGATGATGATGCTGCTGATCATGATGCCGATGATGCCGCCGATCATCGGCAAGATGTCCGAAACGGGCAGCAGCATCACCATGGGCCTCATGACCGGCATTTAGATGATGACGATCGAGCGGAATAGTGTCTAGGCGCCGTCTGGACGCTTCGCAAGAAAAGCGCAGATAGCGCAGGCGACGCTCACGACAAGCTCCGCATCATCGTCGCTGACATTCTTGCCTTTGCGCAAATGCCGCGCGCGGTCAGAAGCGAACCCCCACAGCATCGCGCGCGGTGCATTCAAGCGCTGCGACAGCGTGCTGGATGGCGGCAGGATTCGTCGCGAGCCTCTTCATGCGCTTCGACCAGCCGAAGAACAATTTCATGGCCGCGACGTACCCGTCCTTCACCGTGACCGGCGACAGCTTCGACGCGAGCAGCGCGTCGCGCCAGTCGAGCAGGTGCTGCTCGGTTACGCGGGCCATGTCACGGCTTCCGATCCGTCGCATGAGCTGCTCGAAGTAGGGCTCCCATTTTTTCCGGGTCGCCGGCGAAGTATTCTTGGCCTCGCAGAACTTCGGCTAGAGGCTGCCGAATTGCCGCTCGGGATTCGGCGAGACGAATTTTGGATAGCGCGCGGCTTCCTCGTCGGGCTTGTAGTCGCCTTCGGCGTTTCGGAACAGGGTTCGCGACGCGTGCGTCTTGGCGGCGAGGAAGGCTTTGAAGAAGGCATCGTACTTCTCGCCGAGCAGGCGGATGCCGCGCCGTAGAAACGCGCGCGCGTCCCCACCGACCTCCAGCCATGCAGCGGTAGGCAGTATCCGCCTCGACTTCACTTCGGCGATCGCGTGCAGGCTGTCCTGCAATACGGAAGGGCGGCCCTCCGCGACGATACCCCGCACCAACGTGCTAGGACTTATCCGCTCAGGATTTTGTACGATTGTTGTACGAAGCGCTCCAGCGAACAACGACGTCGCCGCCCAGAAATCGCAGAACCGCTTGTCGGCTTCGCCAACATTGTATGACGCGCTACAAATTTGAACTCGTGCCCTCCAAGCTGGACTGAGCGGCACGTACGTCTGACGGAGTTAACGTCGTCTCCGTTCCGCAGCTTCAATGCTTAGAACTGGCCGCTCATAACTATCTGATTCCAGATTCGAATCCAGGCGACCTCATGCGGTAAGCGGACTGTTGTGCGGACACTGAAAGAACGACTCGATCTCATTTCTAAGAACGACTCGATTTTGAACCGTGGATGGCTCCACGAAATTCCTTCACGGCGTGGAGGATTTTGCCGCCACCTCAGCATCGCTGCCCCTACCAACGATGACGACTACGACACAGCCATGGGGATAAAACGTGCCGCATAGCAAAGCCGCGCAGATGAAGGAGCTGGAGCAACTTGCTTCCTCCAACATCGCTACGGCCGATACGCTGGAGGCCAACGGCGCAGATCGGGAGTTCACCCAGGAACTACGCGACCGAGCGGCGCTCTGGCTAAGCGCGGCAGAAAACCTGAAGAGAAGCACAATGCGTGAGAAAAAACCCAAAGCACCTCGCCCGCATCCGGCAAATGCCGTGCAGTGTGTGCGGCAAGTGTCCGCCGAGAACCCCACCACCCTCGGGGTGCCTAGTGGGGCACAGGGATAGGATTAAAGGCCCCGGACGATACAGTCAGTCATCCCCCTCTGCCACCACCACCATGAATCTCACCGGATCGGCGTAAAGAGCTGGGAAGCCAAATACGGCAGCCACGAGAACCATTTGGGGAAGACCCGCAACCGGCTGTAATACCCCCTTGAGGTCACACTACCGCAACGGGTAGAAATGTCCCGGGCACGAAGGGGGAACTATTGAAACTCACCAATTTCTCCGTCGAGAATTTCCGTTCAGTCGAGAATAGCGGCGACATTCCTATTGAACAGCTCACCGCCCTTGTTGGACGCAATGAAAGCGGCAAGTCCAACCTCTTGCTCGCACTGGAAACCGTCAATCCTATCGGCGGCCGGAAGGACATCGACCCTGTTAAGAACTTCCCCCGGGGTCGGCACCTCAACCAGTGCAAGCCGAATACCGTCGTGGCGAGGACGACCTGGGAGCTTTCAGACAGGCAGAGGACAGAGCTGGCCGGGATCATCAAAGACCAGACCATCTCAAAGGTCGTTATCGCTCGCACGTATCACGCAGCCCAAACCTCCGTGGAACTGGTCGGCCTCAAGGCACCCGTTCTCGATCCCAAGAAGGTGACCGGGCAGTTGAGACGGCTCACGCCTGTGCTGGATGGCGTTGTCAACGGACTCTCAGAGCCCCACCTCGACCCCTCCGAGAAAGCACTCCAGGCGCTGACGGACGCCGCCAACAAGCCGGATGACCCGAAGGCGTGGGGAGCAAACGTGGTCAAGACGTCGAAGGCGTTCCGCGCTGCCATGGGCGCAGCCGGGATTGCCTTGAACGAAAATGCCGACGAGTTGCTTGCCGGATTGGAAGAATTAGCCTCCGACATCTCCACTTTTGACGAAGCCCACGGCAAGGCCAGGGCTAAGGTTCTGGAGTGGGTGCCGCCGTTCATCTATATCGCTGAATTTCCGGAGCTGGATGGTCACCAGAATCTGGCGAAGATGCAGAAACGCCGCTCCGAGAACCAACTCACGGAAGAGGACAAGAACTTTGAAAAGTTGGCGCAGGTCGCCGGCTTCGACCCTGACGAAATTCACTCCCTCCAAAGCGACCACGAGAAACGTCAGACGCTCCTCAGCCGAGCAAGCGCGCTCATCACCAAGGAAATGCGCCGCCTCTGGAAGGATAAGAAGCTGACGGTCCGGCTTTCGCCTGACGGACCTAACCTCGACACCCTGATCTACGACGAGAATGTTGAATACCCTGTCGAAGTGAACTTGGATGAGCGGAGCCGTGGCTTCCGCTGGTTCTTCTCGTTTTACATTGCATTCTCGGCCGACACCCAAGGTGGTGACGCAACTGACGCAATTCTCTTGCTTGACGAGCCTGGACTGTATCTGCACGCAAGATCACAAGAGGATTTGCTGCACCATCTGCGCGACGACTACGGAAACCAGATTATCTACACCACGCACTCACCCTTCATGATTCCTCCGGATCTTATCGAAGTTGTTCGCACGGTGAACATCACGGAGAAAGGCACGCAAGTAACGAAGGACCCGAGCGGCGACGCGCGCACGCTTTTCCCGATACAAGCTGCCCTGGGCTACAATCTCTCGCAAACGTTGTTTGTCGGCTCTGCGAATCTGGTCGTTGAAGGCGTAACCGACTTTTGGATTCTCTCTTCGGTCAACGATTACTTCGCCGAGACAGGCAAGACCCGCTTGGTCGAAAAGATGGTGCTCACGCCCGCGGGTGGTGCTGGAAAGGTCAGCTACATGACTTCCCTGCTCGCCTCGCAGGAGCTCGACGTGATCGTTTTGTTGGATGACGACAAAGCCGGCCGAGATCAACGCGAGGAGCTGATCAAGTCAAAGGTGCTGCGCGATACGTCGATTGTCTTCACCGCCGCAGCCTTCGACCCTTCGCCAGCAGAGTCGGACATTGAGGACATAATCGACCCGGCCATTTACACCGACCTCGTCAACAAAACATACGCCAAGGAGCTGAAGGGAAAGACACTCAGTCTCAATTCCAAAATCCCTCGCATCGTGAAGCGGTACGAAGAAGCATTTGAAGCGATCGGCATGGAATTTTTCAAAACCCGGCCCGCACGTGAGTTCATGGTGCAGATGGGCAAGGACCCGACCAAGGTCTTAACCGGAACCAGCATTGAGCAATTCGAGCGCCTTATTCAGGAAATCAACTCACGCTATCAGAAGCACAAGGCTGCGGGGCGCAGCGCATTTCAATGACGCCGTCAATGTCGCTGTGATGGCTTCTCAACGAGGACCTAGCTCACGTCAGGCTCCTCAATCGTGTTGCGCTGACGCGCTTTCCAAAAACGCGCGAATATAGCGATTGATGAGCGCCGGATGCTCATCCAAGATCCAGTGGCTTCCGCCCTCGATGCGGTGGATCGTCAAGTGGGGAACATACTTGTCGAGTCCATCATAATTTTGGGGTACAAGGAACTTGTCCCGGTCGCCATAGATGACGAGAGTCGGCATGGTAATGATTTGCGGAGATATCTCGTGGACATAGTTGCCATGGGCCGGTGACAATCCCTCGGCAGGCCCCCACCCTTCCGCATGATACCAGGCAACCATTCCTTCAATAGCACCTGGCTGACGCCATGCAGCGAGGTAGGCTTCAAGATCATCCTTCGTGAAGAAGGAATGCTCAGCAAATGTCCGCTTCAACGCCTCGAAATCGTTTGCTGCAATTTTTGCCGCGCTATCCGGCCGGCGCAGCCTTAGCCAATGCTTGCCACCGACTATCTGGCTCTCGTTGCAGTGAAGCTCGCGGTCGAAAGTTGCAGGGTGCGAACCGGACATGACCACCAGGCGGTCGAGCATCTCGCGATGGTGCAGGGCGAACGAATATCCGACGGCTGTCCCCCAATCATGACCAACCATGATGCAGGTCGAGAAGCCCAGATGCTGGACCAGACACTTCATGTCATCTGCCGCAACCCAGACCCCATTGTCCCGGAGATTTTTTGGTCGCGACGACAGATTCACGCCGCGCAGATCGACTGCCACAACCGTGTGGTCCTTGGCAAACTCGGCGAGCTGATGGCGGAAGGCATACCAATGCTGTGGAAATCCGTGCACGAACAACATGAGCGGGCCGGAGCCAGCAATGACGTAGTGCAGGCGCGCCCCTTCCACATCCACAAACTGGTGTCGAAGCTCGGTCGCTGCGGTGGTGCTCATGGGAGACTCCTTGCAAGAAGCTGGAAGTTCGGCTGCGGGCTAAGTACCCGGGCTTTGCGGGGCCGCCAAGCTGGTCTTCGCCCACTGGGCGCGGTCTTTACGCCAAAGAGCGTAGCGGTCAGGAAGACATCGCGCGCAAGGTCGGTAGCCGGCGGCGATAGCGGTCGTTTCATCGGCGAAGAACACGCGATGGCGCGTGTAATGCCCGCGCGCGATCCATTGCCGGGCGCTCCGACAATCGAGCCTTCCATAGCCTTTGAGCCGCCGATGCCCTCCGAGCAAGCCAGGCATATCACTAAGATACGAGCGGCCATCGGCGCCAACCAGCTTGTACGGCATGGCGTTATCTCCGCGTCACGGCTCCCGCCGAGACCGATGAGCCCTCTTCGATTTCGTCGAGAAATGCCAAGACCGCGTCGGCGAAATCATCGGCCCTGTCGATCATGGGGCAATGGCCGCTTCCGAAGATGCAGGCCTGCTTTGCCCCAGGTATCCCTGCGGCTAACTGTTCGGCGTGCAACTTCTGGAAATCTCGGTCTTCATCACCCCAAACGACGAGTGTAGGAGAGCAAATCGCGCCGAGGCGGCCGAGTGTGTCGGCCTTCCTGGCGGCTGCGATTTGCCGCCGGACCGCCTCTCGCGGCGGCCGCGGGCCAGAGGCGAGAAAGACTTCGACGATCTTGGCAATCGGCGTCTTGCGAAAGAATGAGGGCCCGAAATTGAAGTAGATGCTCTGAGTAGCAAAGGCCTCATCCGATAGTTCTCGGCTGAAGGCTTCACGTATGGTCAGTAAAGCATCCAGCTCGCCATCGCCCTTCGACCACGTATTGGCGAGGATGAGGCCATTAACGCGGTCTGGCGCGCTCAGGGCGAGCTCCTGCGCGATTTGTCCGCCCAGCGAGTGTCCCATCACGTGGGCCTTCTTGAGCCCGAGATGGTCGAACAAGGCCAGGACATCGCCGGCCATGTCAGCAGGACCGTAGCTTGGCGCCTCGCAAACGCTGCTCCTGCCCGCATCCCGATTGTCGAACGAGATGACCCTGTGCGTGGCGGAGAGCTTCGGTAGAACGCGCCGCCATAGCCGCTCGTCGCCTGTTACCCCGGGAATCAGAACTAGCGGTTCGCCCGCTCCTTCCTCTGTGTACCAGAAGGTCAAATCGCTGTGCTTGAATGTTGCCATGGCAGGCTCCTTGGAAGAATAACGGCTATCGGCCGGCGGGAAAAAGCGCTTCCGCTTCGGCAAACCCATAGAAGCGGTCGGCAATTGCGTCCCACGTACCGGATGAGCGGATCTCCGATGCGATGTCGCGAAGATGTGCGAGGACCGAAAGCATGGCTGTTTGCCCAATGCTGACCCGGCTCGCGCCCGCCTCGAAGAGCGCCTTTGCGCTGGGCGCTCCAGGCATCGCCATGAGGCTAATGGGCCCACCGATGGCTCCCGAAAGATTTCGGATCGTGTCAGGATCCGTCAGCAAAGGGATAAAAACGATGTCGGCCCCGGCTTTCAGATAAGCGGCTCCGCGCTGAGCCGTGATTGCTGCGCGCTCGGCCGCATCTGCCCCGACGCCGGCAAGGAAAGTGTCAATGCGGGCGTTGATGACGAGGGGTACACGGCTGTCGTTCGCGGCTGAACGCGCAGCTGCGATCCGGTCCTCCTGCGCTGCGATTTCGAACAATGGGGATGCGCCATTCTCATGCCTGCTATCCTCGAGATTGACGCCCGCAATACCCAGGTCGAGAACACCTCTCACGGTCCTTTCGACGTCGTAGGGTGATGCCCCATAGCCAGCTTCAATGTCCGCATTGACCGGCACCGATACCGCCGCGACGATCGATGCAAACTCGTGCATCATCGACCCGCGAACGAGCTTCTGGCCGTCCCTGCGGCCACGTGCGTACGCTATTCCCGCGCTCGTTGTGCCGACCGCTGGAAAGCCTGCTTCCTCAAAGATTCTGGCGCTCGCCGCATCCCACGCGTTCGGCAAGATGAGGCTGCCGGCGCGGTTTAACTCCAGAAACTTGGTCGCACGATCGAGGTGAGCATCGAATTTCATTGACGTTTCTTTCTCGGCTGGTCGCAGAGCATCTGCCTCAATCGCGCGCACATCTCCGTAATAAGCACCAGGATCAAGGCGCGGCCGATCGGGTTGGCAGGAGCACGCCTTCATGCTCGAGCAGCCAGCGCTTGCGCTCGAGCCCGCCGCCGTATCCCGTCAGCGACGAGTCCTTACCGATGACGCGATGGCAGGGAACGACAATGCCAACGGGGTTTGAACCATTTGCCATGCCGACGGCGCGAATGGCGTTCGGGCGGTCGATCTCGGTGGCAAGCAATCCATAGCTTGTCGTCTTCCCGGCAGGGATCTTGCGCAGAGCCGACCAGACTTCTCGCTGAAACGGTGTGCCGCCCGTCTCGACAGAGATTTCATCGATGGCTCTGACATCTCCCGCAAAGTACTTCTCCAAGCTCTGGCGCGCGGCAGATTGGTCAGCCGCTTGAACAAGACGATAGCCACCGACGCCATAATGCAATCGCAGAAGGCGGTGCATGCGATCCTCGAAATTGAGCCAATCGAGGGCTCGCAGGGCGTCACGCTCGTCGGTCACAACGAGCATGTCATCCAGAACTGTCGACACCCGCTCAAGGCGGAGGACGAGGACGTTCGAACCGTTTCTTGCATTCCTAGCCAACGGACTCCCCCTCTCCTTTCCCGTGATACCTACGCTTCCTGTTTCGCGCTCGGATCGGTTCGGCTATTGAGCGACGAAGCCGCCGTCGATGACAAACGGATGGCCGGAAACATAGGATGCAGCTTCGCTCGACAGGAAGAGCACGGTCCTCGCGACTTCGTCCGGCTCTGCGATGCGGCCCGCGGGCATCGCGCCAGTCACGCGTTCTTCAACGCCAGGCATCGAAAACCACCGCTTGACCATTTCCGTGCGCGTTGCGGCCGGACAAATTGCATTCACACGAATGCCCTTCTTTGCGTATTCGAGCGCAGCGGCCTTTGTCAGGCCGAGAAGGCCATGCTTGCTCGCGATGTAAGCCGATTGTCCAGGGCTTGCCACAAGACCGCTGACGGAGGCGGTGTTGATGATCGACCCTCCGCCATTGGCGAGCATCGCCGGGATTTCATATTTCATCGACAGGAAGGCGCCGAGAAGATTGGTCGCGAGCACGTTAACGAAGCCAGCTTCTTCTTCGTCGGCGATCAGCTTGCCCGCACGACCGATGCCGGCGTTGTTGAAGGCGATGTCGAGCCGGCCAAATGTTTCGACCGTGCGCGACACCATGGCGCGGCAGTCATCTTCCTTGGACACATCGGCCTTGATGAACGCAGCCGTGCCGCCCGCATCCTTGATTGCGGCGGCTACTGCCTCGCCCTCCTTTTCCCGGCGGCCAACGATCATTACTTTCGCGCCTTCCCGCGCAAAAAGCTGAGCCGTTGACTGCCCGATGCCGGTGTTGCCACCGGTGACGAGCGCTACTTTGCCTTCCAGAATCATGCTCTCTCTCCAAAAATGAGCCTGCTGCATCGCAAATTGCAGGCTGATTTTCTCGCAGGAATCGGACCTGGTCGTCGAAAACACCCGGGAGAGGTGATAGAGTCCGGAAACTGCCAGACCTCACTGGAGCGATATGAGATTGAGTCTCATGGATCTTAACCATGACGCCTGTTACCGAGCGATCTCGACCCGGGATGTTCGGTTCGATGGCCGGCTCTTTATCGGCGTTAAGACGACCGGCATCTATTGTCGGCCGATCTGTCCGGCGCGCGTTCCAAAAAAGGAAAACGTAACATTCTATTCGACGGCGGCGTCCGCTCACGAGGCGGGATTTCGTCCGTGCCTTCGATGCCGGCCCGAGGCCGCTCCCGACCTTGCCGCCTGGCAAGGAACATCCAGCACAGTGTCGCGCGCCCTCTCTCTCATCGAGGGAGGGGCTATGGACGATGGAGACGTCGTAGCCCTTGCCGATCGCTTGGGCGTTGGCGAGCGTCAGCTGCGTCGCCTGTTCCGCCGGCATTTGGGGGCATCGCCCATAACCGTAGCCCAAACGCGCCGCGTGCTATTGGCGAAGCAACTGATCCACGAAACCAGCCTCCCGATGACCGAAGTGGCGCTCGCCTCTGGTTTTGGCAGTGTGCGCCGGTTCAATCAGACGTTCCAACAATTGTACGGCCGCGCGCCAAGCGCTTTGCGTCGATGCAGGGCCCCTGACGTATCCTTGGACGCTGCTGGCAGCGTGACGATCCGCCTGCGTTATCGTCCGCCCTATGACTGGTCGGCCATGCTGGGGTTTCTGCGGCTCCGCAGCATTCCCGGGATTGAGACGGTCGCTGGAGACGCCTATGCCCGCGCCATCGAACTCGACGGAGCGCAAGGGATCATCGTGGTTCGGCCCACCGGCGAGAATGCGCTTGAGGCCATGGTCAGGTTTCCGAAACTGTCAGCGCTTCCCGCTATCATCGCGCGCTTGCGGCGCGTGTTCGATTTGGCTGCTGATCCCGCGGCGATCGAGTCGCATCTCACCAAGGACCCCGCGCTCGCGGCCATGATTAAGGCGCGGCCGGGGCTGCGTGTGCCAGGCGCTTGGGACGGCTTTGAGCTTGCGGTGCGGGCCCTGCTCGGCCAACAAGTTACCGTGACTGCCGGAATCACGCTTGCGGGCAAGCTGGTTGCCGCTCACGGTAAGCCGCTGAAGACGAGGCATGCCGACCTTCCCGAACTGACCCATGTGTTCCCGCGTCCGAAGCGGATTGCGGAATCGGATCTTTCGCATCTTGGAATGCCAAGGAAGCGGATTGCCGCGCTGGCGGCCCTCGCCAATGCCGTTGTCGCCGACCCCAAGATCTTTGGTGCGCGTCGAAGTCTCGACGAAGCGATCGTGCAGCTTCGATCCCTCGCTGGTGTCGGCGAATGGACGGCCCAGTACATCGCGATGCGTGAGCTTCGTGAACCGGATGCCTTTCCGGCAGCAGATATCGGCCTGATGCGCGCGATGGAGGACTCGACGGGGCGGCGCCCAACTCCAACAGAGTTGCTAACGCGCGCGGAGGCTTGGCGGCCATGGCGCGCCTATGCCGCACAGCATCTATGGTCGTCTTGGGCTGATCGAGCCGCCCAGGAACGTAAACCGAAAGGAGGCTCAAGAAAAACGCATGCAAAGGAACTTGTAAGCGAGCTTGAGCCTAGTATCCAATCCGCTGGCGCGATCTTGTCGCCCGAATTTAGCGATGAGGTCCGAAAAGCGCGAGGCGATCAATCCAGTTCCGCGACGTAGAGCGCCTCCTCGTCCATCGCGGCCATCATCGGCATCAGGAGATCGAGCCACTCGAGGAGGCGGCGTTCCGGACCGATCGTGCGGCCGAACACCATGCAGAGATGCGTATGGGCATTGACAAGCCCTGGGAGCACGATCCTGCCGGTGGCATCGACGACGAGATCACAATTCGGCACGGGATCAGCGGTACAACGCTCAACGGCGACGATGTCGCGGCCACGCTCCACCTGCGATCTTGCTAGGGTCTTTCCACTCGATCGTGGATTCGGCGGCCCATTCGCGCGAAAAGCTTAAACAGCATGCGAATAGCCTCGCAGCAGCGTCTCCACACTAGACGCAATCTCCAGCAAGCGCCGGTCTGCGTTCCTGCGGCCGATCAGCATCAACCCGGCGGAAAGACCGTCGAGCGATAACGGCAACGAGATCGACGGACAATCGAGCATGTTGGCGACGCGTGGATTGCGAAGTACCAGTCCATTGAACTCATGGAACGCGCTGTCCTCCTCCACCGATGACAGAAACGGCGCACGGATTGGCGTCGTCGGCAGAATGAAAACTTCATTCTCGGTGAAAGACTGTTCAAAGGAACGGATGGCAGCGTGCCGGAGCCGCGCCATGCGCACATAGTCAACAGCGAGGATGCTGGCGCCCGCTTCGATGCGAACGCGGGTTTTCGGATCGACCCCATCGAGGGTCGATATCCCGAGACTACGCAGCGTCGCACCGACCTTGATGGACGGAAACGTGCCGATCTTGTCGATCCCTGCGACATTATCGAGAGCAGCCTCGATCGATCCATCGTCGATCTGCAAGCCATATGATCGAAGCCGCTCTACGGTACTCTCAAACGCGTTGAGCACTTCGGGCTCGCAGCGATGAAACAGGCGACCGCGGGCCACAATGAGACGGAAGGTGTTGGGAGAGGCTACCCGCGGTCGCGACGGCACGCCTTCCCCCAAAAGCACCTGATCCGCCACGAAGCAGTCCGCGACCCCCAGGGCGATCGGACCGATCGTATCGAGGCTCGTCGACAGCGAGAACTGTCTGGAGACAATATAGTTCTTCTTAAACAATATAGTCCTTCCTAAACAATAATGCTCTTTCAGGCGTCTGAGATCAGGAATCTGTTTGTCTGATGTCTCACCAAGTTTTGGCAGGACAATTGAGTTTTGGCCGAAAAGGGTCTGCAGCGCAGCCTTGGCGGGACGCCTGTGATTCAAGCTCCCAAACTGGGAGCCAGCCGCATCAGCGCGGAGCGTGCGTCAACGGAACAGTAGGCAGTACGGTCACGGGCAGGTTGACCAGTAAAGATTCAAGCGCTGGTTTATACCAACGGCCTGCCGATCCGGTTCGCGGTGACGCCCGGTGAGGCCCACGGCTTGCCGGCAAACTCTTGTGTCGTCTGGTCAGATCGACTAGGCGCTCCGCTTTACTTCGGCGGCGACATGGTCTTCGGCAATACGCTGACCGGAGCACCGCGCACAGCGAAGAAATTCCCGGCGAGGGTCGATCGCTCACCTTACAGCAACTCGGCGGGCAAGACCCGCTATTGGCCGGCTGCTCCTACGCTGCTCCTCGTTGTGGGCAATCACTCTGGGCATTGAGGACACTTCGCTCGCGCGCAGGTTCGTTCTCATCTGCTCGCGGGATCTGGATTCGAACTATCAAGCCAGTCGGAAGCCGCTGGAGCAGGCTGATCTCACCGCGGTGCCCGCTCACGGCATCGCGCGCAATAGAAAGCCCAAGACCGAAACCATCCCCCGCGAGTGCGCGCGCGTCATCACCCTTGAAAAAAGGTTCGAAGACCTTGGTTCGGAGAGCGGCCGGGATGCCAGGTCCGTCGTCAGATATGTCTATTTCTGCTGTCCCATCGTCACAGGTTCTCAGGTTCACAGTGACGAACGAGCCGTGCTTCACACCGTTCGCAACGATATTGCTGATCGCGCGCGTGAGAGTGGCCGGTCTACACGTCCAAGTGAGCCGACCCGGTCCCTCATAGGAAACGTTATGGCCCACATCGGCGAAATCGGCACAGACAGTTTGCAGAAGGCTGGGCAGATCGACGCGTGACATTACCTCGGATCTTGCGTCATGGCGGAGATAATCCAACGTCTCGTTCAGCATGTAGCTGATTTGCTCGATCTCGCGCAGCATGCTTTCGCGCAAGCTTTGATCGGCAATCCTTTCCGCTCGCAGCCTCAGACGCGTGAGAGGCGTTCTGAGGTCATGACTGATGGCGGCGAGCATGCGCGTCCGATCATCAAGAAGGTTGCGGATACGGATCTGCATCTCATTGAGCGCGTCTGCGACCTGGGCGATCTCACGAGGAGCGGGGCGGTTGACCGCGTGATTGCTATCAGGAGAACGTCCAAATGACTGCGCTGCCGCGACGACGGCGGAGAGCGGCGCAATGATCCACCGGACGGCATAGATTGAAAGGAACAGGACGAAGACCAGAACGGTCGTTAGCGTCAAAGTGGTCGGCGCCAGAAGGAAGCTGTATGCGCTTGTCCCTGGAGATGCTGCAAAGATCAGGGCGGCGCGATCGTCCATTTTCACGACCAGTTGATAAGCGGGACCGGCCGGATATCGGGAGTCGGCGATAACCTCGATATTCTGACTAGATTCCAATTGGTGTGCGATTAGTCCAGACAGCACAGGCAGCTTGGCGTTGGGAGGCGATGCCTCCAGATCGGCCAGAGCCACGTATCTCACGTCGATGCCAGAACGCTGGGTGGCGGCTATGATGACGCCCACCTCAGTTGGACTGGCTGCAGAACGCACAAGCCGGGTAATGTTGGCAATCCGTCCGGCTACAGCCGACGGGCCATCTCTGATGCCAAAGAACAGCAACATGGTGACGGTGAGCACGACCCCGAGCATCACGGAAACTGCGACAATGCTGGTGATTTGCGTTGTGATGCTGCGAGGGATCAGCCGATCCGGAAATTGCATCAGGTTTCCTCTACGTCCGGCGTGAACAGGTAGCCGCCTAGGCGTACCGTCTTGATCAGCATCGGATCTCGCGGATCGACCTCAATCTTCTGGCGAATACGGCTGACGTGAACATCGATGCTCCGTTCGATCGGTCCTGCCAGGCCGCCATGAACCAATTCTAGCAGGCGCTCGCGCGAGAGAACGCGGCCGGGATTTCTACAGAAAGCCAGGAGCAGGTCGAACTCTACGCTAGTCATCGCGATCCTAACCCCTTCGGGGTCTTGTAACTGCCGCGTCGTGGGATTGATCCGCCATCCGGCGAACGCCAACTGTCGCGCGCGGAGGCGCGCAGTCTCGCGCCCGTCTTGCGCGCGGCGCAGGAGCGCGCGGATGCGCGCCACCAACTCCCGCGAATTGAACGGCTTGGCAACATAGTCGTCAGCACCGATTTCCAGGCCGACGATTCGATCGACGTCCTCGCCCCGCGCTGTCACGATGATGATCGGTATTGCGGACGCCGCCCTGAGCCTTCGGCAGATGCTGAGGCCGTCTTCACCTGGCAGCATCACATCCAGTACGACTAGATCGACCGTTTCTCGTGCAAGGAGCGCATCCATCTCCACGGCCGAACCGACGGACAAGGCAACGAACCCGCTCTCCGATAGCACGTCCGTTAGCATCCGCGAGATCTCCGGGTCATCCTCCACGAGCAGGATGTGGGGCCTTGCAGCCGGGTGAGCGGTGTAGGCGGGTGGCACGACTTCGCCGCACTCAAATATCGACATTTCAGCAGACTCCGCAGATAGCCCCATTATCCCAGCGACAATCTCCGACGTCACGGGCTCAAGTATTTATTTTTATTACGGCATCGACGCAAAGAGGCCCCACGGCAACATCTATTAACATGACTTAAACCTGGACGCCTCCGATAGCGCCTATGTGTGCATCGCAACGTTACGCACGGAGGTTGCCGATCATGAGACGAATTCCACTCGTCCTCGCCACAATTGCTGTCGTTCTACCCAATACTGCTGAGGCTCAACCGAAGCAAAGCCCGCAAGCTGAGATGAGCCAAGACGTCAGACAGATGTGCCGGCAGGAAATCCAAAAAATCTGCCGACCGGGATTTGTGCCGAACCGGGCTGCGATCCAGCGCTGCATCAGTGAAAACAAGGACAAGCTCCCCAAGCAATGCGTGCCGATGCTCCAGGGCAATTGATGCCCACCGCAGCAGCGCCCTCTTCGCGAGCGACTGAGCAGCGAAAGGCTATGGTCTTAGTCGCAATCAAGATGCTCACTGGAGATCAAGGAAAGTACCTGGGTATGGTGCTGGGGCTTGTTTTTACGACCTTCATCATGACTCAGCAGCCGGCGATGTTCTTCGGGCTCGTGAAGAGGAGTTACGGCTTCGTCTCGGACGCGGCACTTGCCGACATCTGGGTGATGGACCCGATGGTGCGCTATATCGACGACGTCAAACCGCTATCGGACACGACCGTCGCGCGCGTACGCGGCGTTGAGGGTGTTGTCTGGGCCGTGCCGATCTATAAGGGCACAACACGGGTCCGTCTCGCCGACGGCAATTTCCAGAATTCCGTCCTGATCGGCCTCGACGATACGACATTGATCGGTGGGCCGCCCATCATACTGTCCGGCAAACTCGCTGACCTTCGGCGAGCAGACGGAGTGATCGTGAGCGCTGACGGGGCGAACAACCGCTTTGCTCGCCCAAGTCCACGCTCCAACGAACCGCCGATTCCACTCATGATCGGTGATGTCATTGAGATGAACGAGCGTCGGGCGGTGGTCGTCGGCATCAGCGAAGCCACCACAACCAACATGGGCGTGCCAACCATCTACACGACTTATTCTCGTGCCAAGTCTTACGTACCGAGCGAGAGGAAAACGCTGTCCTTCGTTTTGGTTAAGGCGAAGGCTGGAACTGAAGTGGGCCCAGTGATCTCCAACATTCGCCGTTGGACGGGGCTTGCCGCCGTTACCAGGGAGCAATTCGAGCAGATGACGCTCTGGTACGTCATCCAAAACACGCCCGCGTTCACTCTCTTCGGACTCTCCGCCATCATCGGCTTTGGTGTCGGCGGCCTAATTGCCGGCCAGACCTTCTACAACTTCACACTTGAGAATCTACGTTATTTCGGCGTCATGAAGGCAATGGGTGCGACGAATCGAACGCTCCTCACGATGATCATGGCGCAGGCGCTCGTTGCTGGCGCGATCGGTTACGGTCTCGGCGTGGGTCTCATTTCGCTGTTCAGCCTTGTGATCGGACCCCGATTTCCGTTCGAACTGAGTTGGTCGCTGTTTCTCGTCAGCGCCTGCGGAATCGTTCTTCTATGCGTGATCGCTTCGGGCCTGAGCATACGCAAAGTCATCCGTCTAGATCCGGCCTCCGTGTTCAAGACATGATCGCTGCAGCTGCAAGACAACATCTCAATGCTGGAGCAAGCGTCGTCTGCACCCGCCTCATCAAAGTTTATGGGCACGGCGCGCAGCAGGTGACCGCGCTACGCGGTGTCGATCTGGAAGTCCCCCGGGGCGAGCTCATCATGCTGGTCGGCCCATCCGGCTGCGGAAAGACGACATTGATCTCGATTATTGCCGGCCTTCTCGATCATGACGGCGGGCGATGCGTCGTGCTCGGCGAGGATGTTGAACGCATGGATCAAACGACCAAGGCCGCATTCAGACGGCAGTCGCTTGGCTTTGTGTTCCAGGCTTTCAACCTGATTCCTCAACTGACGTCCGCTGAGAACGTCATGATTCCGCTCCTTCTGAACGGGATGAATGAAAGCGACGGCATTGCTAAAGCGCGTCAGGCGTTGGAGCGGGTCGGGCTCGCAGAACGTTCCGAACACTTTCCTTCTCAGCTGTCTGGTGGTCAGCAGCAAAGGGTAGCGATCGCTCGTGCTCTGGTCCACGAGCCGGAACTGATCGTCTGTGACGAGCCGACCAGCGCGCTCGATCATGCGACCGGGCAACACGTGCTCGAGATCCTGCGCGGCATCGCCACAGGTGAAGGCCGCACTCTCATCGTCGTCACTCACGATCAGCGCATCCTCAGCTTTGCCGACCGGATCGCGCATATGGATGACGGCCGCATTACCCATTTCGAGAGGCCACGGAACGCAGCGGGAGCGACGTCTTGATGAAAAGCCGGCTCACCCTCCCGGTTCTAGCTGTGCTCGGCATTCTGGGCGGCCTCTGGCTTGTCCTCCAGGCAGGTACACCGCGCCCGGTGGCTCAGCCGATTGTGCAGCCGGCAGCAGCACCGTATCAAAGCTATGTTGCCGGCGGCGGCATGATCGAGGCTCGCACCCGCAACGTCGCTATCAGCACACCAACCAGCGGGGTGATTGCGAAAGTCAATGTGAAGGTCGGCGACCGCGTGGAGCAGGGCCAGGCGCTATTTCACATCAATGGGCGTGATCTCGAAACCCAGCTTATCACACGCCAGGCCGCTACGACGCTCGCAAAGATGCAGGTTCGAGAGGCCGAATTGTTGCTCGCTAATGCGCGTCGCCGGTTGGATCAAGCCAAGCCTCTTCACGACAGAAACGTGATTAGCCCGGATGAATTCGCCGGCCGCGGACACGAGGCAGCGCTTGCGGACGCCAGACTCGCCTCTGCACGAGCCAATGCGGATCTAGCGGCCGCTCAACTGCAGGAAGCCGAAGCGGCGGTCGAGCGCCTCACGGTGCGTGCTCCCGTTGCCGGAGATATCCTTCAGGTGAACGTCGCCCCAGGAGAATATGCCCAGACCGGCACACTCTCCAAACCTCTCATCTTGATGGGAGACACGCAGACGCTCCATGTCCGGATTGATATCGACGAAAATGATGCATGGCGCTTTATTCAGGGCACGCCAGCCAAGGGTTTCCTTCGGGGCAATAGCGCGATCAGCTTCGATTTGCGCTTCGCCTACGTCGAGCCCTTTGTCGTGCCAAAAACTTCCCTAACGGGGCTCAGCGCAGAGCGCGTCGACACGCGCGTACTCCAGGTCATCTACAGCGTCAATAGAGGGGATCTCCCGCTCTATGCTGGCCAACAGGTCGATGTCTACGTCAAAGCCGACGGCCGTGCCGTCGCGCCCAAGCGGGCAGATCCACAATCGGTCGAACATCGCCATCGGCCGACCGTGACCGTTCGATGAGGCAGGTCGGAAGGGAAATACCTTTTTGCCAGCTTCGATCATCCCGTTGATATGGCCGAGTCCTATCGCCCTGGCTGGATTCCGCGTGTAGATCTTTATGGCAGTTCCGAGATCGAGTGCCTGCTCGGCCGAGAGTGCGCCTGAACAACCACCCTTGGGATTACGTCGCGCGCAGGCACCCCCTCGGCGCGATCCTGGCTCGCGCGTGAGAAGATCGGATAGTGATCTTACAACGGGATAATCGGTGATACTGGTCACCGCGCCGTTTCAGACGTGCCACCAGAGCTCCATGATTTGCGGCGGATGCGGGGCGCGCGCCACAACTCTCCCTTTTCGGCGAGAAGCCCGTTGCCCCAATCGGACAAGGGCAGCAGCAGCTGGACGAGTTCGCGCCCACGTTCTGTTAGTGCATAACGCGTTTCTTTTGCATTGCAATCGTCCGCGCGTCGCACAATCCCGCTGGCCCTCATTTCGGAGAGAACGGTCGCAAGCACCTGCTGGCGAATATTGCCAACCGAAGCACGAACTTCGCCGAAGGTGAGATCGTCGAGGGACAGAAGATAGAGCACGCGCGCCTTCCACTTGCCGGCAACCATCGCGAGCACGGCTTCCACGGGACAGGGGTCGAGCGCCGGACGTTTTCGATGATAGACCATCGGAGCCTCCTAGTCATAATTTTATGTGTCTAGCTCGCCTCAAGTCTATATGTAACCATTCCCTGCCAAAATGAGAGTACCGCCGCCCGCAGGCGGTGAAGGGGACTCGATGGCGGACAAGATTCTCGGCGGATTGCTGTGGGCCGGCGTGGCCTATTTCTGTTGCATGGCGGCGGCGCATTTCGTCGGCTTCAAGATGCCGCTCCTATTCATCTACTATGATGCGCCCTTCTACGCCTATCAGGACAAGATCATCGCTTTCGCGGTCGTGGCCTATATCTGCCTTTTTTATTCCGCCGCGCGCATACCGGACGTCGTGCCTGCGGCGCTCGCGGCCCTCTGGATCACGGTGATCGGCCTCTGCCTCGTCAATCTGTCAGACGCGCTGCGCATCGTTCTTGCAGGCAAGGGCACGACCGCCTATTGGCTGCAGACGGCGCTACTCGGCGTCTACACACTGACACTAACCCTTTGCTGGCGACGGGCGAAATCGCAGCCTGCGACCTGAGTCCGTGACAATGCAAGCCGCAGCCGATCTTATTCTCGAAAACGCGAAGATCTACACGGTCGACAAGGGCAATCCCTGGGCCGAAGAAGTCGCGGTCCGCAAAGGTAAGATCATCTATGTGGGGTCGGCTGGCGGCGCGCACGCGCTCCGCAACGCCCAAGCACGGGTTATCGACGCAAAGGGCCGCATGGTCCTGCCGGGCCTGGGCGACGTACACAATCACCATACGCGCGGCGGCCAGCTTGACCTGTTCGAACTCTCGTTTCCCGCGAGCGCGACTTTCGACCAGATCATCGCGCTCGTTGGCGAACGCGCGGAGCGGCTCGGCTCGGACGAGTGGATTTGCGGCGGCATCTGGAGCAGCGAACTCATTCCGCGCCTGCGTACCTCCGAGGCGCGTGCCGCGCTCGATGCGGCGAGCGGCGGGCGTCCGGTGATGCTGCGCGACGATAGCCTGCACAATCGTTGGGTGAACAGCCGCGCGATCGAACTAATGGGTTTGACAGCCGCTACACCTGATCCGGAACTCGGACGTATCGAACGCGATCCCAAGAACGGCGCTCCAGTGGGTCTGCTTCTGGAAAAGTCGTCTGCGCTGGCGGAACGGGCTGCCCTTGTGTCAATCGCTGATCCGATCGCCCGAGAAACAGCCTCGACGAAGCGGGCAGTCGAAATCCTCAACGGATACGGCGTCACCGCCTATCAGGACGCTAATACCACGCTCACCATGTTGCAGGCACTGGCCGGACTCGACCGGCGCGGCGAACTCAACGCTTGGTGCGTTGGATCGCTGCCGGTTTTCGACACTCTGACCGGCACGGAATTTTTCGGCGAGGCGTTGATCTCGCGAAGCGAGCAATATCGCACGCCGCATGTGCGGCCGGATTTTCTCAAGCTGTTCATGGACGGCGTGCCGATGACGCGCACTGCCGCCATGCTCGAAGCCTATCTGCCCGACGAGCATGGTCGCGCAACGGTCTGCCATTCCTTTCTGCGCCTGCCCGATGTTGTGCACTGGCTCGTACGCGCCGAGACGCTCGGGAAAGGAGTGAAGGTCCATTGCGCGGGCGACGCCGCCGTGCGCGACATTCTCGACGCCGTCGAAATCGTGCGGCGGATGCGTGGCCCGGGACCCGTGCACCATATCGCTCATGCGAGCTTCATCGATCCCGCCGATATTTCGCGATTCGCGGAACTGAATGTTGTTGCCGACCTCTGCCCCGCGATTTGGTTTCCTTGCGCCATCACGGTCGCCAATGCGGCGGTGATCGACGCCGGCCGAGCCGAACGCTACTGGCCAAACCGCGATCTGCACGCGACGGGCGCCTTGCTGGCAGCGGGCTCCGACTGGCCGGTTGTGGGTCTGCCCGACCCTTGGTTCGGTCTCGAGGGCCTGGTCACGCGGTGCAATCCGAAGCGACTGCATCCCGGCGCGCTCTGGCCGGAACAGGCGCTCGATCTCGAAACCGCGCTGGAAGTCTATACGCGCAATCCGGCGCGTGCGATGGGTCTCGGCCATGTAACCGGCTCGATCGAAATTGGTAAGTCCGCCGACCTGGTTGTCCTGGAACGCAATCTCTTCGAGATTGAACCCGGTCGCATTTCAAAAACGCGCGTGCTCGCAACCTTCTTCGAAGGACGCCTCGTCCACGGCGAGATCTGAGGGCGGCTTGAGCAACAGCTCAGGCAGTTAAACCGGGAAATCGAACGACCGGCGGATGCGATTGCAAAAGGACATGGCGATCCATCCGATGACGAGCCTCCCGGAGCGCGCCTGCGGTCTCGGGGGTTGCCCGGCGTGCCGTCGTGGGGATTCGTACCGAGCGCGGAAAAGGCAAACTCGGTCATCTGTGTCTTGCCGACGATGATAGCACCTGCCTCGCGCAACCGCCTGACAACTTCAGCGTCCTCAACGGCGGGCGGCAGACGGCGCAGCACGGCGGAGCCCGAGCTCGTCACCGTTCCAGCGACATCGAACAGTGCTTTCACCGAAACGATACGGCCATCAAGCGGGCCGCGCGTCGCACCGGCGGCGGCACGCGATCCGCAGCCTCAGCCTCGCACCGGGCGCTTTCCGCGAACACGGCGGTGAAGGCCTTTTCAGCCTCCGGCGAACGAATTCGCGTCAGCGCCGCTTCCAGCCGCGCAACGGCCGACGGCTGTGATCTGTCAGATGAGGCTGTCATTTGGTGCCGAAACCGGTTCCGCGGACTGATGATCAGGAAACGACAGGCAGCACGTCGATGTCGTAGCCGTGGGTCAGCGCGCGGGCGAGGACCGGATCATATAACTCCATGTCAAAACGCGTCCCCGGCCGAATGCCGCCGATCGCACCGGGCGTGCCGCAAAACATCAGCGTGCCGGCCGGTAGCGTGTCCGAGCCAGTGTGACGGCGAATGAGATCGCGCGGCGTCCTTAGCGACGAAACCGGGCTCTCCTGGTAGAGAACCCGCTTACCGTCGATCGTGGCCCACGAGCGAAGGACCAGTTCATCCCAATGCCCTTCGACATCAGCGTAAGACCAGAGCCGCGAGCCGACCGGCTTGCCGCAAAGCTGCTTCGAAAGGGCGATGCCTGACGCTTCCGCCTTGCGGTCGGTATGGTCAGATCCGATGCCGATCCAGAGCCCGTCAGCCATGGCGACAATGACGGGCTCGACCTCGCCAGAACTATCCGGGCCGAGCACGGTCAGGCGGCTTGCCTGAGTCAACGTTTGTGCTGCGACGCGGTAGTAGAGCGGTGTCGTCGAGGGGCGCGGAATGCCGAGCGCAGCGAGCTCCTCGATGTGGTGCTCGATCGCCGCGGCATCCCTGCCGGCCCACCCCGCGATGACGAGAGAGTTGATCTCGACCCCGACACGGTCGGTCCGGTCTTCGGCGATGCGGTCAAATTGCAGCAACATGGGATTCCCTATCCTTGGTCGATGTGGCGAGGATTTCGCCGCGCTCGATCTGCAGTGTCCTGTCGGCGATCCGGTCGAGCAGCGCCGGCGACGATTCGGTGATCAACAGCGAAAGCTCCGGTCGCCGCTTGCGCAACTCGCCGAGCGTGCGCGCATAGTTGAGCGCAAGCGCCGGCGCAAGACCCTGGAAGGGTTCATCGAGCAATAGCACCTTGCGTGCCACCGTGAGCGCGCGGCCGAGCGCAACCATCTTGCCCTGCCCGCCGGAGACGCCACCTGCCGGCCTTGCCCGCATGACATGCAGCTCGGGCAGCAAGCTGTAGACCTCATCGAGCCTTCGCTCGATCTCCGCCTTCTCGAGCTTCAACGCCAGCGCCGGAAGGCGAATGTTCTCGTCCACGCTCAATTCCGAGATCAGCCGGCGATCCTCCGGCGCATAGCCGATTCCGGCGCGTGCGCGGTGATGGGCCGGCATACGGCCGAGGTCGTCGGCGTCGAGACGGATGTTGCCGCCATCAAGGCCAAGCAGCCCCATGATCGCGCGCAGCGTCGTCGTCTTACCAGCGCCGTTGCGCCCGATCAGCACCGTCGTCTTGCGCTCGACGATGTCGCAGCTCACCTCGCGCAACACGCGAACGCCTTCGATCGAGACACAGACCTTGTCGAGGCTGAGCATCACGCCACCCCCACGACGCGTTCGCGGACCTGCGCGTTCTTGAATACCTCGTCGGGTCGCCCTTCGGCCATGATGTTGCCGGCGTTCCAGACCAGGACACGGCTCGCGTAGCGGGCAACCACGTCCATGTCGTGCTCCACGAACAGCGCCGTGATGCGGCGCTGGCGGAGCGCACCCATCAGCGCCTCCATGAGCTGAAAGCGCTCGAGCGCGCTGACGCCGCTGGTCGGCTCGTCCAGCAGCAGAAGGCGCGGCTTGAGAGCCAGCGCAACCGCGATGTCCAAGAGCTTGCGATGCCCTTCGGGCAAGGTGCTGCTGATCCGCTCACTGTCGTCGGCGAGCCCAACCAGGTCGAGCAGCGCCTCCGCCTCCTCGCGTCGCGCCGCGGTCTCGAGCGGGCGGCCCGCGCTCCACAATCCATCCGTTGCCGCCAGCGCCAGCATCATGTTGTCGATGGTGCGTTGCGCGGAGAACAGCTGCGGAATCTGAAAGGCGCGAGCGACGCCGCGGCGCGCGATGGCGCGCGGCGACAGGCGGGTGATGTCGTAACCATCAAGCTGCACGCCGCCGGATTTCGGCCGGATGTAGCCGGTGCAGATATTGAGCAGGGTCGTCTTCCCCGACCCGTTCGGTCCAATGATTGCGAGGAATTCGCCGTCGTGAATCGCGATGCTCACACCGTCGGCAGCCTTGATCCCGTTGAACGCGACATGAAGGTCCTTGGCCTCGAGAATGGGACGCGTCATAGGCTCGACGCCTCCTTGCGCGAGAACAGTCCATAAAACCCTTGCGGCATAAACATGATCACGGCGATCAGGGCCACGCCCACGATCAGATTCCAGGCGTCGGTCACGGTGACGGCGGCACTGTGGAGCAACTCCAGGAACAGCGCTCCGAGGAAGGCGCCGGGCACGCCGCCGATCCCGCCGAGCACGGCGATCAGCACGAGATGGCCGGACGCGGTCCAAAAGGCGAATTCAGGCACCACTCGACCGATCGCGAAGCCGGCGATCGCGCCACCAAGCCCCGCCAGCGCCGCCGAAATGGCGTAGGCAATCAGGAGGATCGCCCAGACGGGTATTCCGAGATACTCAAGCCGGATCTCGTTGGTGTGGACCGCCGAGAGCGCATGGCCTAACGGACTGTTCAGGTAGCGCTGGACGGCAAAGCCGACCAGCACCATCAGCGTCAGGCTAAGATAGAAGAGCACGCTCTTGAAGACAGGCTCGGTCACCACGATGCCGAAGATGCCGGGAATGGGAACGGGCAAGCCGTCGGTCCCACCGGTGACTCCATAAAGCTTGGAGCACAATGCGTAGAAGACCATGGAGACCGCGAGGTTCAGCATCGCGAAGAAGATCGCGCGGTATCGGACAAGGAACGATCCCGCAATGGCGCCGACCAGCGCGGCGGACAGCACCGAGAGGATCAGGAGCAGGCCGAAATCATTGATGCCGGCACGCGCCAGGAATGCGACACCATAGGCGCTGGCGGCAAAGAACATGGCATGACCGATCGAGATCAGCCCGGCGCGGAGCAGAATCGCAACGCCCAGCGCCGCAAAGCCCTTGGCGATCGCAAGCGTCAGCACGAATTGCAGCCAGGGTGCGGCGACCGGCAGCACGGCAAGTGTGAGCATCGCGGCGGCGGCAAAGATCGCTCGCATCATATCCTCCGCGCCGTCACCGATCCGAACAGGCCGTAGGGACGGATCAGGAGGACGACAAGCATCGCCGCATAGGGCGCAACGGCATCCAGCGACGGCGCCAGATAGATCGCGAGCACGCGCGCCAGTCCGACGATTAGCGATGCCACCGCGGCCCCTTCGATCTGTCCGAGGCCCCCGATCGCCGCCACCGCAAAGGCGAGCACCGTGGTGTCGGCCCCGAGCCCCGGGGCGATGCCGGACGTCGGCGTCGCCAGGGCCCCTCCCAGCGCCGCTAGGAACACGCCGAGCGAGAACGCCAGGATGAAAATCCGGTTGGTGTCGATGCCGATCGCCTGCGCCATCTCACGGTCGGTCACGACAGCCGTGATCAGGCGCCCAAGCCGGGTATGGTTGATCAACAGCCGCAGACCGATGACTACGAGAAGCGCCATCCCGATCAAGAGGATCTGGTAGTTGAGATAGACGACCCCGCCGATGCTCGACGTGCCGAGCAATCGCATAGGCGCATCCTCGTAAAAGGAATTCACGCCGAAGATCACGCGCTGCAGGTCCTCCAGGATGAGGAACAGCCCGAACGTGATCAGGATCTGGACGGCTTCCGACTTGCCGTAAGTCCAACGGACCAGACCGCGCTCGATCAGCGGACCGAATATCGCCGCAACGAGGACGGCGCTGAACAGCAACGCCACGAACGACAGATATGGGTTGAGTTGGCGGCTCGCAATGAACAGGCAGATCGATGCCGCGACATAGCCGCCGATCGAATAGAGGCTGCCATGGGCCACGTTGAGGACGCGCAGCACGCTGAAGACCAGCGTCAGGCCAACCGCCGCAAAGAATATCAATGCTGCGCTGGCCAGACTGTCCAGCAGCAAGGGGATGATTGCATTTGACATCGGCCTATGCCTTGCGTGATTGGAGACAAATCGCGGCTACCGGCCGCCTATTTGTAGCTTCCCGGCTTCGGCAGGCTCTTCGCGAACTCCGGCTTCAGCGTCGAAATCCAGGCCAGCGGGTCCTGCCCGGCCTGTGGCATCAGGCTGTCGCCCTTGTAGCGGACCATGTCACCGATCACGGGGAACTGCTGCGCCGCTGTCTTCACGGTGACGCCGACGACCTGGTCGACGAGGCCGTCATTGTCGGCGCGCGTCTGCGCGGTGCCGGTCAGGGTCGCGACCTTGCTGCCCTTCATGGCGTCCGCCAGTTCGGCGCGCGTCGGCCACTTGCCACCATTCTTCTGCATCGCAGCCTTGTAGGCAGCTTTTACGTAGATCAGCGCGTTGGCCATCTTGATGGACGGGAACACCGGATATTCGCCGAAACGGGCCTTGTATGCCTCGGCAAACTTCGCCGTCTCGGGATTGGCTTTGGCGTCCGGCGACATCCACCAGCCGTCGCCCAGAACCCCGACTATCACGCCGTCGGGTAACGGCACACGCTGCAGCACGGTCTCGCCGAGCGCAAGGACCACTTGACTGGACGTGAATAGCCCACGCGGCGCGGCCTGACGAACGAAATTTTCGAGGTCGGCGCCCCAGAGGTTTGAGAAGACCACATCTGGACGCGCGGTGGTGAGGCGCGAAATCTCGGTCTGGTAGTTTGGCGAGCCGAGCTTCGGATAGAGCTCGGCGACGATGTCGACGTCTGGCTTCAACGCCTTCAGCGCTGCGGTGAAGATCTTGGCTGCATCATGACCGAACGCGTAGTCGGGATTGATGATCGCGACGGTCTTCACGTTCGGCTTACGCTCCAGAAGATAGATCGCGTAGGCGATGAATTCAGGCACGGTGTTGCCGTTGGGGCGGAATACGTATTTGCTTTTGCCGTCGATCAGAAGCTGATGGGTGTCGCAATTCCACCCTACCGTCGGGACCTCAATCTGCTCCGCGATCGGTGCCAGCGCGAGGCAGTTGGCGCTCGACAAGGCCGCGACCATCACCTGGTTCTTGGCGTCACTTGCGAGGCGGCGATACTCCGCGATGACGCCCTGCGCGCCTTGTGCTTCATCGACATAGGTCGCACTAACAGGCACACCCTCGATGCCACCCTTGGCGTTGATCTCGTCAATCATCAGGTCAGCCGCGTTCTTGCCGGGCATCCCGTAGGCTGCCGCAGGACCCGAGGTAAACGTGAAGATTCCGAGCCCCAATGAGGCAGGCTTTTGCTCCGCGGCGGCTGACGCCGCCGACGCAAGACCAATGACAAGCGAAACCGCAGACAAGCCGCTTCTCAGCTTCATGATTCTCCCCTCTCGTCAGATTGTTTTGGTGTTTTTGATCGAATGCGATGGTGACGCCGCTGTTGGCGTCACACCGGATCGAAGTAGTGCATTTCCAGCAGCAGGCAGCCGTTGACGGATTTGAACGGCCCATGCGGTGCATGCGGCGGCCGGCAGGCGTAGGTGTTTGGCGGGAAACTCTTGCCGCCCTCGCCTTTTTCGTCATTGCCGACGACCAGGTCGCCCGAGACCAGATAGACCTCTTCCCAGTACTCGTGCGAAAACGGCGCGGTCGTATAGACGCCTGGCGCGAAGCGAAGCAACCGGGTGCGCGTGCCGCGCCGATTCGTCTCGTCGAGACCGCCCGCAATGATCTTCTGCTGGATGCCCGGCGGATACCCCACCGGGACTTCCCAGCCGGTATTCATGTCGAGCGTGTAGAATTCGTCGTGCTTCTTGTTGACAGGCATGGGTTGTCTCCTTGGTTCAGGCGGCCTTGCTGGAAGAAGAGACGCCGTTGAGGTCGTAGGAATCGAGCATGCTCTGGACCAGCCGATCGGCGCCGGCCCAATCATAGGTGCGATAGGAGTGCCCCTTGGTGACGAAAGTCGCGCCGGCGTAGAACATCTCGTACTGCTGATGGCGCGAGCCGAACTCGGAGCCGACGGCATCCCAAGCGAGCTTGTAGAACTTCACGCGATCATGCGAGTTCGCCTTCGGGGACTGCTGGGTCTTGCCGATCAACGCCGCGATCTCGGGATTGGCGAAGTCGGCGACTGACGAAGGCAGCATGATCATGCCGCCGCCGGCGAGTTCGCGCAGCGAGCTGAGGATGTGCGAATAAAGCTGCTGCGTCAGCACCTGCGCGGAATAGAGCGTGTGACGGTCCGGGACGAAATAGGGACCGATCTGCTTGCCCTTCACCTCCATGGCCGCAACCAGCGCGTCGACCATACCGGTCTCGGCTGCAAGCTGGCCGAGCATCTCACGCACCTGCGGAAACTGGGTGACTCCATTCATCTCGGCGATCCGATGAGCAAGACCCGTCAGGAACTTGAGCTTCACGCTCAATCGGACCATCGCCTGGTAGTTCTGGTACACATGACAGGGTGTGGCGTGAAACTGCTTCTGGCACATCTCGACATTGCTTTCGACGAACACTCGGTCCCACGGCACCTTGACGTCGTCGAAATAGAGAACGGAGTCGTTCTCGTCGAACCGGCTGGACAGAGGATTGTCGAACACGGCGCCCGCCGCGTTCTCATAGGATTTGCGCGACAGCAGCTTCAGGCCCTTCGTACTCATCGGAATCGCAAAGGACATCGCATAGCGCTCCTCACCCGGGCGCATCGGCTGGATCGTCGTGACAAAGACCTCGTCGGCCACGACGCCGCCGGTGGCCAGCATCTTGGCGCCACGGATCGTAATGCCCTCAGCATCGCGATCGACGACGCTGGCGGTGAGAAACGGATCCGCCTGGTCGGCCGCACCCTTCGAACGGTCCGCCTGCGGATTGATGATGACGTAAGTGAGGTAGAGATCCTTGTCGCGCGCGTAACGGTAGTAGCTCTCGAGCGCCCCGGCGCGGGCCGGATCATGCTCCTTGAAGACGTCGAGCCCCATGTAGAGGCCGGAAATGCAGGACGCCACGTGGTCCGGGGCGCGGCCCATGAACCCCGCATGCAACGCGGCCCAGGCCTCAAGCGCCTTCCGCCGCTTCACGAGCTCGGCATAGGAGGCCGGAAGCTGCCAGATACGGTTGGCGCGGCCTGCGCCTGTGTCGAACGTCATCAGATCCGCATTCTCGGGCGCGCTCGCAAAGCCGAACAACCCCGCCATCGAGCCAGCGAGATTGCGGAAGGCATGGTGCGCCGTTACATCGCCGACTGAGGCGCCGTCGATGTAGATGGTCCGGCCATCCTTCAAGCCTGACAAATATTCCTTTGCGCTACGCATCGCGGTTTCTCCAGTTCGAAGCTAGTAGTGAATGGGAAGCGGCCAGGTCGGCTCGCGTTCGGCTTCGTCCACGAGATCTCGGTAACGACCGCGAAAGAAGACCAATGGTGCGGCCGCCTCAGAGCGGGTCGTGTGACGGACGACGCGCACGACAAAGATGACGTGGTCCCCGCCGTCATAGTTCGCGTAGGGCGCGCATTCGAAATGCGCCATCGCGCCCGAGATCAGCGGGGCCTCGGCATGGCCGACCGAGGTCTTGACCTGGTCCCATTTGTTGGAGAGGGCTCGCGCAAATTGATTGGAGATGTGCTCCTGGTCGCGCGCAAGGATATTCACGGCGAAGCCGTTCGCTTCGAGCATCGCAGATAGGCTGCGCGCCTTGCGGTCGACGCTGAAAAGAACGAGCGGCGGATCAAGTGAGACGGAGTTGAATGAACTCATGGTCACACCGATGAGCTCTTCGCCCTTGCCGCGCGCGGTCACTACCGCAACACCGGTCGCGAACTCCCCGAGAGCACGCCTGAATGCACGGTCTTCCATTGGTACACGCGCCTCGATTTCCTATCCCTGAAATATAATTCCTAGATAGCTTTCTGACAAAGCTATTTCGAGATGTCAAGCCCTCTTGCTGAGCAGGCCCACGCATGGTTTCTAGGCAAGACCCATGGAATCGCCGGGAGAATGACCTTTGATCGATGCGCTTTTGACAGCGTCCAAGCCCGAGCTGCTCGATAAAGATGGAGACCGCACACTTCGCGGCCTCCTCTACGACTATTTCGCTTTCGGGCGCAGCCTGGAAGCCGCCCGTGAGACGTTCGCGAGCTTTGTCGGTCTATCGCCTACCCAGTATCTGATATTGATCGCGATCAAGAATTCGACGGCGGAAGAGCCCATGGGGGTCAACCAGGTCGCCGAACGCTTGTATCTAAGCGGCGCCTTCGTCACCAACGAGATCAACAAGCTGGTGTCTGACGGGCTGATCGAGAAGACCCCCCATCCCTGCGACGGACGCCGGGTGCAACTTACCCTCACCCAGCACGGAGTGAGCCGACTGATCCGCCTTGCGGCCTTGCAACGCCCGGTCAATGACGCATTGTTCGGAATGCTGACGCGCGAGGATTTCAAAGTGTTGTCCCAGCTGCTGTCTCGTCTTGCTTCGAACGCCGATAGCGCGTTGAAGCTCGCCGAACATGTTCAAGCGACGCTCAAGTTTCAGGAGAATCAGCGGGCTTCAGCGGCCAATTTGCCGGAGTCCCGCAAGAAGCGGCGTGCGAGGCCCCGCGACGGTCGGTAACGCCAATAGGGCAGCTATCGTTTGCCACATCGCTCATGTCACCTCTGAGCGGACCGTCGCCTGTCTCAATTCAAAGACGGAAGTCACGACGCGCAGAAGGTGAGAGCTCAGACTTGCCGAGGCCGTCCAAAATCTGCGGTGCCCCAATTCGCCGATGGCCAGCAATTGGACCTACGACATTTAGCAGGCGATGAGACGTTCAAAGTACAAGATCGTGTGCATTTGCCAAATCGACTCACGAATTTTGGCTTTGGGCGAAAATCGACTCACGAATCTTTGGTTTTTCGACTCGCGAATTTTTGGCGACGAACGAGAAATCAATAACTTAGTCGACTCGCATTTGATTGGTCCCGACACGCTTTGTGCGGACACTTTGAGAGCGACTCGATTCCCGCTTCGATTTCGTTTTGAGAACGACTCGATTTTCCATCCCACTGACACCGCTAACGAATTTCGCCTCGATTTTTTCGCCGATTTTTAAGTGCGAAAAAACCGAGGGGGGTCTTTCGGCAACCGTGTCGGTGTGCGGACTACGAAAGTGTGACTCGAATACCGTATATTCCGGTGGCTACGGCTTCGATGTGGACCGGTCATTTTCTGGAGCGATCTGTGTCGTCAGCCGCTTGAGGTTCGACATCAGTTGGTCACGAACCTCGTCCTCCCTGATGCTCCACAGGTCGGCGAGCACCGGTTCGGTTCTCGCCACGTCCCAAGGAAAGAGGGGGCGCCCCTCTAACTGCGCGAAAGGCCCATCCGATTCGGTCAACATTCGCTCGCGCGGCATCAGTGCGGCCAACCCGCGGCCTCGTTCGCCGTTGAGCATCGCCGGACCGACGCTGAACCAGCAGCCTTGGTCGATCGCGCGTTGCAGTTCGCGGCGCGAACCCGAAAACCAATGGAGCACGGGGATGCCGGCATCGGGCCGCGAGGCGAGCGCATCGAGGACGGGTCCTGCTGCGCGGCGGCTGTGTATCGTCATGATGCGACCGCCGGCCGATCCGCACATCCGCAGGATATTGTCGAACACCCGACGCTGCGTGTCCCAGGTTGCCTTCAGTTCAGGGCCGCCATCGAGGCCGATCTCGCCGACGTATCTCGTTCGCGGCAACAAATCTTCGAACAGCGCGAGTTCGCTCCGGCGTTCGTGAGCAAGCTGGGGATGCAGGCCGAGCGCGGTGCGGATTCGAGCGGCCCCTTCCGCGAGCGCGGCCGTCCCGGTCCAGGCCGACGGCGTGGTCGTCACGGACAGGACGAACAGATTGCGCTCGACGCATTCCTCCGTCGTCGCTTGAGGATCCGGATAGAGGTCGAGATGCGAATGTAGATCGATCACTTCACACCGTATTTCGCATGCAGGTGCCCGAGTTCGGCAAGCGCCCGGCGTAGCATATCCCGCAGTACCTTGCGATCGTCGATCCGCGGCCATGACAGCGCGCTCCCGAGCCACTCGTCGAACCCTCCGTCATGGACGGCGGCCAAGGCCATGCCGACCGAACGGACGTCGTCGAAGCCCGCGTGCTGCGCGTCGTCACGACCGAGATGTTCGAACACGTAGTTGGTCGGATCCGGTTGTACCCAGGCGACGAAGGCGGCTCTCCGAACTTGGCAGGGGACGCATCGTCCGCAGTGGCGGTACTTGAATTTCTGGAATCGACCGCAACTCGCCGATCGCGCGGCCAAGGCGCGCAGCAGCGGCTGATCGGCGCATTCCTTCAGCATCTCGCCCTTCGTCTTGTGGGCGTAGGGTGTGCGGATCGTCACTCGAATTTCCGCGGCGTCAAGCAGGTCCTGAAACAACGCCAGGAACTGGGGATGCGCCGTGCGCGTGCTCAAGCTGCCGACCCGGCTCCCAGTCAGCGGCGGATTTATCGCGATGAATCCGTTCTCGCAGGCGTATAGAGGAACGGTCGCTCCGGCTTGATAGGGCGCGAGCGCCGACGCGACGAGAACTCCGAACGCGAGAAAGATGATCGACCGAGCGCGCTGCGAAGTGTCCTTCGGCTTCGGCACGACCCCGTTGTCGTTGAGCTGTACGTGCCTCAGGCCACCCGCGATCGCGCGCGCGAATTCCTCCTGCTTTTCCGAGTCCCCGCGGACGATCTTGCTGACGACGAGGGGGCGAGTGCCCGCAGCAGCGAGGTCGATCGTTCCGATGAGACTGTCGAGCCCCCCGGACAGCAGCGCTACGCAATCCTGCGGCGGCCGGACCACACGCGCTGGCTCAGGCGCTGCCGCTCCGCCCGGAATAAACCGCATCTGCCACCTGTCGGTCGTCAGAAACGCCAGCGCGTCGGCGATCAACGGCGCCACTCCGTTCCAGAAGGCCGGTTCGGTCACGGCGATCTCCAGATCGAATTCGCGAGTCCACCCATCCGGACTTTGGGTGCGCAGCCCCGCGGCATCCGCCACCATGACCGAGTTGGCGATGGAAAGGAGATCCCATGCGCGCCTCTCCGGAACCAAGCGCTCCCTCCGGACATCGCTGCGTACCGCGGCGCCCGCGCTCGCCCGGCCGCGTGCGCCGGCCTGGCCGTACAGGACAACCCTGAGCGTACCGGCTTCGTCGAGCCGGCCTAATTCGGCAGGTGCGCACAGTAGCCTCATTCCTCGAATCCTTCGAAGACTTCGAACGTATCGCGAAGCGCCGCTTGCACGACGCGGGCGACGCGTCCCGACGTGAGGATGCTGCCTTGGTCCCTCAACTTGCGGAAAGAGGCGGCGACGGTCTCGGCGATGTACGCACGCATCTGCTTCAATCGGGACATCGCCACCGTCGCGGTCGGGGCTCGCTCGAGCAGGTGCTTGCCGACGTCGAGTTCGAAGCGCCGGGCGACGTCGATGGCGGTGAACTTCTCGATGACGAATTCGCGCTCGACGTCCGACAGATTGAGCAGGTCCGCTTCCGGAAACTCCGTCAGCAGTTCCGACATCGCGTCGTGCATCGAGGCACGCTCCACTTCGGCGTCCTGCGTGCCGTCGGCTTGCCTGACCGCCTCGATGATCGCGGTCGCGATCTCCTCCGTCGACCGTCCGGCGAGTGCGGCGGCGTCGATCGGTGCGTCGGCGGCACCCGAAGCGGTCGAATACAGCGCGTATCCGAGCGAACCGGCGGTCTGGGCCGTGCCGCCGAACCGCTGGGTCGCGATGTTCGAACCGCCGTACCCGCTGCGAACGTAGTGACCGAGCCCGCGTCTCAGATCGCGGCCGTCACCCGATCGCGCGAAGTTTCCGAGACTGGTACGGGCGCCGCCGAACCGCTTCTCGGGAGCGATGGGCGAAGGCTGCAGCCCGGGCGGTGGCGCGGCCGGCGGCGCAGCGGGGACCAGAGGCCGTTCGTCGGCGGGCAAGCCGTCGGGCGGCATGGCGGGCGGTTCGTCCGGGGGCTCCGGGCGAGGTGGTACCGGATCCTGGGGCGCGGCTGGCGTCCATGGCGGCACCATCGGCACGCCCGGACCCGGACCATCGCTAGACTGCGACGTTCCCATTCGCCCTCGTCTTGTTGATCGCGTTCTTCACGGGCTTCGAGACGTCGCCCGAGGAACTCCATGCATCGAGAAGCGATGCCGCCCACGGGCGGTCGCCAATCTTCGGCACGATGCTTGGCTGAATCTGCTGGTGAGGGCGCGCTTCAAGGAACGCCGCTAACCGCGGCCCCTGGACGGGGTCCGCATCGGCGAGCGCGATGCAGGCGGTGAGTATGTGCGGCGCGCCCCATTCCTGTTCCTTGCGGGCACGCTCCAGCAGCCGGTCCATGATCACCGTGGTTTCGATGCGCGGAATGCGGACTAGGCGATCCTTCAATCGGGCCGACATTTCCGGATGCTCGACCATCGCCGCGAGAAGTTCGGCCCCGTCGGACGACAGGCGGTCTTCGGGAGTGATCAGCGGCGCGTGCTCGCGGCTGACGTAGAGGGCGCCGCGGAGATCGACGTCGTGCAGCGGCGGCGACAGAGCCAGCCATTCGCGCACGAAGTCGCCGGTCCACGGATCCTTCATCTCCAGGTCTCGACCGGCGGCCGCCGCCTCCTCCCAGTCCTTCAGGAACGCGGGCTTTCCTTCCCCGTCCGTCGTCACGTTCTTGACGAGCTCGGCATACGCCTTGGCGTCGCCGATGCGCTCGAACAGAAGGAGCTTGGCGAGGACCGCCTCGTCGACGCCGACACCCTGCGCCTTGGAAATGGTCATGCGGATCGAGAGCGCGTTCAGGAAGCGCTTGATCAGCCGCGGATTGCCGACGATCCCGGACGCCGTCGTCATGAGCGAGGCCAGCCGCTCGGCTGTGTCGAGTTGTCCGACCAACATTCCCGGCAAGCCGATGCCGAGCGAGTTGACGAAGGCGCGGTCCACCTTCTTGCCCTGCCAGGTGCTCTTCAGTTGGCGGATCACGGCTGCTCGGATCTTCTCCTTGTCCGGCTCGGGTAGGTCGCTGTTCTCTACGAACAACAACATCATGTATGCGCGCACTTCCTGCGTGCCGAGTTGCGGCACGCGGATCGGGACCTGGATCAGCTTGTCGAAGTAGTTCGTGACCATCAGGTCGTTTTCGACGCCCGCGAAGTGCTTGCGCACCGCATGCTTGATCATGTCGTTGTCCGCGGCGATGACGAATGCGGTGTTTTTGAGGAACAGGAAGAGGCGGATCGCCTCCAGCGTCGAGATCGTCGTCTCGGGCAGGCAGCGATCAAGGTCATCAATCAGCACGACGAGCGTGATGCCGAGTTCTTCGAGGGTCTGCTCGAGCGTATCGCGCAGCGCCTGGATTTCCTTCGGCGGAGACGTCTCCTCCTTGGGGTTCAGAAGCTCCCCGCCTTCCTTGGCGGCATCGCCGGCGGCCTTCTTGGCCGCATCGGCATCGCCCTTGCCGAAGCCCTCGTTCCACACCTTCTTGCCGAGCTCGAAGAACTCTCCGGCGGCCCCAACTGGCGGAATGCCGAAATAGATCGACGCCGCCGACGTCGTCGCGAGCTTCGCCACCCGCAGCCACTTCACCCGCTTGGCGAGGGAGGCGACCTTGTCGAGGGCCGTGGCGCGGCTTTCGGCCTCCTTCGCGAGCTTGTCGGTGATGACGTCCATCAGGGCGGCGCGCGCGTCGTCGTAGCCCTGGTAGAGCCACGCGTTGAATTCGACGAAGACATACTTGTCGGGGCCCTTCTTCCCGCCGTTGTCCTCGCGGGCGGCCACGGCGGACCGGGTGAGCTTGATCATCGACGACTTGCCGATGCCCCAAGCACCGGACACGCCGATGGAGATCGGCCGGCCCTTCGCCTGAACGATGATCTCGGCCACGGTTTCTGCGACGCCGGAGAAGTTCAGGAAGTCGCGTTCGGTCTCGTTATCGGCCCACATGGTTGCCCCGCACGCATCTTGCCGGTTGCAAATTGCCGGTTCCAGACGCCTCAAATTTTAGTCATCATCCACATGTAGTGGCATTGCGCGGCCGTTTCCAGCACATGTTGCGTTTTCTCGCTGCAACCATATGTAGAGGAATTGAGGCCCCGTGTGCTGGAAGCGGCTCGCCGGGAGGGAAACGCAGTGATTTCAATTTGCTAGGGCGTGCAAATGGCTGACGAGCTGCTCAATGATACGAAAACCTATCCCCGCATGGCGCATTGGTTCGATCCGGTGCTGCTGTTCCAGCTGCTGAACAACGTGGTTGTGTCGTCGACGTTCGGGCAATACGCGGACAGGCGATTGATGATCGCGGCGCTCGACACCGTGCCGCCCGAGGAGCATGCAAGGCGGGCGGAGGAATTCCGATCTCGCCTCAAGACGGACGAACATGGCGGCGTTTGGATCGACTGGGTCGCCGATCTCGGCGACGGCTTCGACAGCACCTACGCGGTAGCGAGTCTGCTCGCACGGAAGGAACTGAAGGTCGGCGACGTTCATCTGCCGCGCGGCCAGGCGCTCATCATGGGCGGCGACGAAGTCTATCCCAAGGCTACCCGGCAGGCCTACGAGAACCAGCTGAGGCAGCCCTACGCATGGGCGGCTCCCGACCCCGACAAGAAGAATGACGAGGGTAGGCCGCTGCTCGCAATCCCGGGCAACCACGACTGGTACGACGGTCTCGTCCTCTTCCTCGCGCTCTTCTGCAAGGAGAAGCCGTGGCATGTCGGCGCGTGGCGGTCCTACCAGCGACGCAGCTACTTCGCCGTCCGCCTGACCGAGACCTGGTGGCTGTGGGCGACCGACGTCCAGCTCGCCGACGACATGGACGGGCCGCAGGCCGACTACTTCAAGCACATAGCCGCCAGCATGCCGGCGAATTCCAGGATCATCCTGTGCAGCGCCGAGCCCGGCTGGCTGTACACGGACAGCAACCGCAAGTCCTGGGAGATCATGGAATATGCCGCAGGCATCGCGATGAACGCCGGCCGCGGACACACGATTCCGGTGCTGCTGTCCGGCGACACGCACCACTACAGTAGGTACGTCGGCAAGGACGGTCGTCAGTACGTCACGTCGGGCGGCGGAGGAGCCTTCCTCCATCCGACGCATCAGCTCGAACAGGAAGCCTCGGTGAATTTCGTCCATCATCGCGAGGGCCTGAAGCTCGGCACCATACCGGATCCTAAGGATCCGAAGAAGACGACAGCAGCGGCGTACCCGTCGTTCTCGACGAGCAGGTCACTGGCGCTGCGGAACGTGCTGTTTGCGTTCACCAACTGGGACTTCTCGCTGCTGATGGGCGGGATCTACTTCCTGTTCGCGTCGCTGATCTCGCTGCGGGATCGCCCCGATGTCTACGCTCTGATTGCCGCTGTCTTCGGCGCGTCGCTGATCGGCTACACCATCAAGCAGGAAGTCTCCAGGAAATTTAAGATCTGGAGTTCGGCCGCCGTGCACGCAGCCGCCCACGTCCTCGTTCTGATCTGCGCCGCACGCTATGCGATCGCGTTCAACAACGCGCATTTCGCATGGAGCGGCGAATGGTGGGAGGTCTGGAAATGGTTCGGCCTTCTGGCCATCGAGATGGTGCCCGTCGGCTTCCTCGCCGGGAGCACGCTGTTCGGGCTGAACATGCTGATCACGTGTCTGCTGTTCAGGATGAACCGCAATGACGCCTTCAGTTCGCTCCGGATCGGCGCCTACAACAACTTCCTGCGCTTCCGACTGACCGAGGACGGCTTCGACATGTACGTGGTGGGGCTGGAGCGCGTTCCGCGCCGTGAAGACTGGATTGCCAACAAGAAGCACGACAAGAGCCGGCCGGATCCGGAGATTCCGGTCTTCGTTCCGACGCACGATTTCGAGCCCCATCTCGTCGAGAAAGTTTCGATCAGATTCGCACCGAAGGAGGCGAATGCCGCCGCCGTTTGAGAAAAGGCCAGAACAGAGCCGCCTGAAGCCTTTTCGCAGCGACTGTATGCTCCTGATGGACACGTTGGATTGACGCGCCGGATCGTCCCAGGACACGTTTGATTCTTTGGCCACGCCGAGTCAGGACAGGCAACCGGCAAGAGAGAGCGGTGCCGGATCTAGCGCCTCCTGCTCCAGGTGGCGCACGTTCGATCCGAATGCCAACCACTCCGCCAGCTCGCGAACCGCGCTATCGGATCTCGCGATCGAGGCCAAACCAGAATCCGCATCTGCCGGCTGGCCGTAATTCTCGGCCAATTCCTTTGTCATGAGGTGCGGTCGCGGACCGCGGGGTAGGCTTTCCTCGAGATACCGGAAAATGCGCACGCCGCCGGCATCCACGTCGCCCCAGTGAAGGAATGGCACGTCGGCCGGCAAGGTCGTTAGAACTTTAGTTAGAAGCTCGATGACGCCCACCGCCGGAAATCCGCCGGTGTAAACGACCAGGCTGCCGTCCTCAATCTCGCGGACCTGTCGATTGAAGCTCGCGTAGTTCTCGATCGTCAGGACGGCCGTCGGCCGCACCAAGACCGATAGCTGCGAGAGCATCTCTGGATGAATTGAGGCGAACGGCTTGGCGCGACCATCGATCAGGCGGCCGCCGGAACCTTCCACGGTGACCGGCCCCCTGAGGTGGACCGGATGGCTAAAGCGCTCCAGCCCGATGTGCGCCCAGACTACGTCCGCCGCTGCGCCGGGCTGCCCGATCTGGACGCCGAGAACGGCGGCGAGCCGCGAAGCATGCCGATCGAACGCCTTGGTATCGTTCGCGGCCTTTTGGGAGAAGGTTCGCGCGTCCAGGCCCCTAGCCTCCTGCCGCGAGATGGACGCCAACAGCGTGAAAAACTCCTTGGCGGCATCGGTCTGGCCTGCTGTCAAGCGATAGGCGGCCTCGCCGCGCTCCCACCTGGCTGTCATCTCGTCTAATAGGATCGCGACCCACGGTTCTCCGGCCACTGCGACCGGAAGCAATTCCTGTCTGACGCGCTGCGCGGTCGCCGGTGCAGTCGGACGTCCGAGATGTCTGGCGAGCAGCTCAGCGTGGCGAACACGGACCCGCTCGATCAGGTGGCTCCGGTCCCTCTTGCCCCATTGCACCTCGACGGCGCCGAACCGCTCCGCCGCGGCCATCTGATCGTGAAACCGGCTGACCTGCTGCGCGGTCGAAAGCCTCTCGTAATCCGGAGCCGCGGAAGCCGGCCGGGAGCGGTCGGGGTTGCGCTCGCTCCGCTCCAACATCCGCTCCAGGAACTCGATGCCGACATCCGCTGTACGAACGTCGGTCATTCCGCAGCCTGGTCCTGCGGCGCCGCCTCAGCCTTCTCGGCGGCGATTAGCTCCGATTTGAACACGTCGAAGCCCTTGCGGTACGGATCGATCGCAACGATCGCGTCGCGGGCCTTCTCCGTCAGGAACTCGGTGTCGATCATGACCTGATTGCCCAGCCGGTTCACGTTCACGACGGTGTCGACCACCTCCATGAACACGTGGCGCTTTTCGTCGGGGGTCGCCAACATGACCTGCAGCCCGAGATCCCGCATGAATTCCGAACACTGACCGATCGCCTTCGTGTCCAATCGATTGAAGGCCTCGTCGAAGATCGCGAGGGACAGCCCGCTCTCGCCGGTACGACGGTTCTGATACGTGGCGGCGAGCGAGGCTCCGATGGCGATGTAGAAGGGCAGCTGCCCTTCGCCGCCGGATCCCGTGCCCGCACGGCTCGTCAACGACGAGCGGATCTTGCCCTCGGCATCCTGGATGTAGAGCTCGAAGTTGAAATACTTGCGCGGATCCTCGATTTCCTCCGTCCGCGCCTCCGGATTCGACAGGATCTCCTCGATCTGGCGCACGGCGCGCATCATGGGGGAGTTCGTGTCCTCGCTGTGATCCCCGAAGAGCGGCAGATTGAATTCCGGTTTCCGGGATTCCTCGACTAGCTCGATCATGTCGACGTGGGTCGGGGCCTCCAGCGCCTTGAACGAGTAGTAGTCCCGCCCGTGGAACTGACGATCCTTCAGGTGGCGGTTGAGTTCGTTCAGGGTGGACTTGATGCCGGTGAAGGCATCGTCAAGGCGATGAAGGAGATCGTCGCGAAACGCCGATGTCATCTCGGTCGCGGCATTCCGGCACTGCTCCTCGTACTGGACCAGCTCGTGCGCATCGAGGCGCTCCTTTTCGGCCGCCGCCCACTGCTCAACCGCAGCCGGCGTCGCTTCCTCGGCGGTGAACGGCGGCACGACATGGAAGTCCTGCCCGTGCTTGTTCATCGCGTTGGTCATTTCGCGCATGAGCGTGGAGCGGCGGGTCGTGGATCGGGTCTCCCTGTCCGCCGTAAGGCCCGCGATGCGGTCCGGTATCGATTCAGTGGCCAATCCCGCCACCTCCGGCCGGTAGTCGCGCAAGGCCGTCGATTGCGGGTAGCCTTCTCGCATCTGACGCGCACGGTCGCGTCGGGCCTCGCACGCGGCATCGCGGTTCTTTTGCATGTAGTCGTCGTACGCACCCTCGGCCCGGTCTCTGGCACTTTGGGCACGGGTCGACGCGTCCTGCTTTTCGGTCTTGAGCCGATTGGCCGTCTTGGCCTCCGCAGCGAGACGCTCAAGCTCGGCGATGAGCTTGGGATCGCGATTCCGCCTGGCGTCCTCGATGTTCTTCCCGATCTCGTCCAGTTTCCGATCGAAGACAACCAGGGCCGCCCCATTTTCGAGACAGGTCAGGTGGGCGTCCCGCATCGCCCGGAACTGCGCGAACATACCTTCGAACAAACGAGCTTCTTCTTCCGCGCGTCGGACGCCGCCCGCCGATTCAGCAAGCTGCTGCAGCAGTTGCTGTCGTTCGGCTTGGAGCTGTTGGCGCATCTGATCCTGCGTGGCGCGACCGAGCTTCAGATATCGCGGCTTCTGCAGCCGCCGGACCGTGCGCCCTCCCTGCATCATCAGGTCGGGAGTGATGGCGTTCTCCGCAGCGACCATCCTGTCCATGGTCTCGACCAACATGAGGCGACCGATGCGATAGTCGAGGAATGCCCTGGCGTGACGATTTTCGGTGCTGATGATCTGCGCCAGAGAGCCCTTGTCGGCCGGTCGGGTACTGTCCGTCTTCGTCGTATTGATGACCTCCGCGTCGCTGAAGGAATGCTCGCCACCATCGCGGAAGATTTCGAGGGCGCGCACCGCTCTCGATGGCTCGACGATCAGGGCTTCCCGGGAGCGACCCAGAACGGCCTCAGCCGCCATCCGCCATTTGTCGTCCCGAATCTCGACCATTTCGCACAGCGGCGTCGCTTCGATGCCGTGCGAGGCGAGTTGCCTGATGAGATCCCGGGTGCCGCCCTCGATCGGGCTCAACCCCTGCTCCATCCGCTTGAGGTTGCTGTCGATCAGCTCAATGCGGTCCTGCAGGCCCTTGGTCGCAACTCGCGCATGGAAATGAGCGTCCGAAAACGTCTTTCGGGCCGCCTCAAGCCGCTCCTGATCGACAGCGACAAGCGCGGCATCCAGGTGCGAGGCGCTGTCCTTCCAGTCGTCAGGTAGCGGCTTGTCCCAGTCGGAGAGTGGTGCTCTGCTTCGAGCGATCACGACCGCGCTCAGTAGCGCATGCAGGAAGTCGTCGCGGCGGACCAGCAGATTCAGCTCGACGGCCTTCTTGATCGAAGTGATGAGGCCATCGATCTCCTTGACCGGCGCCATGGCGTTGGCGCGCTGCCCCAAGGTGAGGTTCCTGTCCGACTCGTACATCTGGGCAAGCTGCTCGCCGTCGCTGGTCTTGATCGAGAGTTCGACGGTCTTGTGCTCGGCATCGAGCGTGGCGTGTCTGGCCGCGGCCGCGGTCGCGTCGATCTCGGCGTTGCTCGCGGCTCTTCGGAGCTGGACGAGAGCTTCTTCCTGTCGCCTGGCCTCTCGCCGGAACTTCTCCCACTCGAGGCGGGCGATCTGCCAACCAGTGACCGCGATGACCCGCTCGTTTTCCACGGCGCGACCGACGATGCGAAGAATCCCGGCAAGGCTTGCGCTCTGCGCCTTCAATTCCTCGATCCGGCGGGTCAACGAACGCCAATGTTCGATCCCGCGCCGAAGCCTGTCGACCTGCAGAGGCTGAACATCGAGAACGTAATTCCGGACGAAGTCCGTGGGATTGTCCACCGGCTTCAGCAGCAGCGCGTTCCGGAAGGCCTTCTGGAAACGCCTCGGGTCGAGCGGGAAGCCCGTCGGCGACAAGGCTCGGAGCGATTCCGCTACGAAGTCGGTCGCACTCGAGAACGCGTCGTCGACTTCGATGTTCCGGGCGCGCAGAGCGGTGCGCACGGCATGCCACTGCAACGTCTCGACCTCATCGTCGCCGACCGCAGCGAGGATGTCGTCCTTGGTCAGCGCGCCCCTGGCGATGAAGCGCGCCTCGCAGGACTCGTCACTTCTCGATGCCGACGCCGAAAAGGCCACACCCAGGCTCACCGCCGACCCGTCGTCCACATCCTCGAAGACCAGGATGATGTAGGTGTAGGCATGCTGCCGCGTCGGCTCCGACCGCTCGCCCTTCTCGTCGAGCGAGACCACGCCGAGGCAGTAGTCGCGCAGCGTCCGCTTGCTCCTGACGTTGCTTTGGGCGCTCGGGTTGAAACGGATGCTGGCCATGCTGGCGCCGGACAGGACGGTCTGCACGGCGTCGATGATCGCTGACTTGCCCGCGCCGTTCGGGCCGATGATGGCGGTCATGCCGCGCATGTCGACCTGCTGGGCCCGAAACAGGTACCAGTCGACCACGATGATGCGTCGGAGTTCGATCACGCCTGCACCTCGCTCCCGGCGTCCGTCCTTGCCGTCGCCGCGGTGGAGCGTGAGACGAACTCTTCAAGGGATCCGAGCGTGTCCTTGGAGACCACGATCGGCAAGGCGGGCCGCAGGAACAAGGTGAAGTTCCGGTCGTCCCGATCCTCGATCCGCACGAGGCCGCGCTGCCTGAAGCCGGCCAGAATTTCTTTGAGCCGTCCAAAGTTCGGCCGCTCCCGATGGGTCCGATCTTCGTAGATCTGCAGGATCTGTTCGCTCTCGACCTCGACCTCGCCGAATTCCTTGGCCTCGAACCGCGTGAACGCCTCCTCGTAGTAGAGCCGCAGCACCAGCAAGAGCAGGCTCTCGTCGAGTTTCATGCTCTGACGGGGAGGCAGTTCGTTCGCCACCAGACCGACGTATCCGTCGTTCGGCCTGCCCACGATCCGGTAGCCGAGCGCGTCGAACAGATTCTCGAAGTACCCCATATAACGGCGGAGCACCTCATAGGAGGTCTTCATGCCCCAGTCGTTCTCGTAGATGAACTGGGCGCGCCAGAGCGACTGCGCGGCCTGGCGTAGCTCCTTCTGCAGCCGGTCGCCGTCGCCGCCCTCGGAGTCCTCGTCATCGATCAGTTTGGAAAGATCACGCAGCATCGGCCGTGGTCCTCGCTCTCTCGATCCGGAAGGCGGTCACGTCGATCCAGTCGTTGGCGGTGCGCTCCTCCTCGAGCGTGATCGTGAATTCGCCCAGCCGCACGGAGCGACCGACCGCCGCCAGGTTCGGCAGGGCCCGGTAGGCGAATAGATCCGGAATGCTCTCGATCTCAATCTCCGCGGATGACACGGCATCGCGGCCTTGCATCTGGCGGCGAGCGAACTCGAGCAGCTTCTGGTCGGACACGCGCACCATCCGGTCGAACTCGGTCGTGGCCTGGACATAGGCACGCAGATAGGGATCCTGCTTCGGCACCTTGAAGCGGGTGCGCTCGGGCGGAGCCTTCGGCGGCGGCGGGGTGTACAGCGCCAGCGACGTGATCGGCAGACCGACATCCGGCGACCTCAAACGGATCTCGACCTCGTCGCTGCCGATCTTCGAGAGCTGCTCGATCAACTGGACGATCCGCTCGGCGGAGCCTTCTCCCATGACGTCCATGTAGTGGACGGTGGTGCGGATGCGGCGTTCGAGCCGATCCCGGAAGTCCTCGATCTTGTCCATGAACGGTCCGACGTCCTCGAACACGCTCTTGATCTTCTCGAGCTCGGCAATGACGCGTTCCTCGGCCGTGGCAATCGTGGCGCCCGCGGCCATGACACCCTGCTCGATGTAGGCGCGCGCGATCTTGCCGAGGCACTGGGCATCCGCGAGCATGTCGCCCGCGAGAGAAGCGATCGTACGGCGATGACGGTACGGGTTGTTGGACGTCTTGAGCTGCTTGTAGTCGGCGATCAGCAGCCCATCGACGAAGTCCTGGAAGAACGTGCGGAGGATGGCCGCCGCGTTCGGATTGCCCAGGATGCGATCCTCGATCTCGCGCATGCCGGCGAGGATGCGCCGCATGCTGCGAGCGAAGCGCAGCGCGGTGTCGTGCGCGTTAGCGAGGCCTTGGGCCATCGTCTCCGGCTCGCGGAATGCGGCCTCCAGATTATTCTTGACGTCGACCACGGCGCCGGCGACGCGCACGCGGCTGTTGCCAAAGTCGGCGATTGCGCCGAGGACCATGAACGCGTCCGGGTTCATGTCGACGTAGGTGCGCCATTTTTCGGTCTCTTCCGTGAGCCAGCCGGTATCGCGCAAGCGATAGTAGGCGAGGTAATGGGCCTGGCTCGTGGTCTGATCCTCATCGGGATCGCCCTCAGAAAGTTCACCCATCGATCCGATGCCGAACTCGGAGAGCCCGATCTCAATCTGCTTTACGACCTCTTCCCTGAGCGGCGTTTCCAAAATCCGGGCCGAATAGATCCTCTCATAGAGACGCATCATCAGGCGCGCGTAGACGTGCTTCTTCGGCCCCGACAGAGGCTTGAAAAGGGTCTCCGGGAGATAGCCAAACAGCTTCATCTATCGGTCCTTCAGCCGAGAGATTGAACCGTCACGCCCGCTCAACCGCAAGAATAAACGTAGGAGTTTCAGAGCGTTTTCCTTGGTTTCCTCCGGCTCAAAGTCCCTCTCGCGGCTTACTCATCACGTATCGCCACCGCTTGAGGTTCGGGATGACGTTCGGATGCATGCAGGCCCTAATGCTCCAACGCGTAGAATTCGCGTCTTTTGACTCGCCTTTTTGTTCCTATTATGTTCTAATTTGGTTATGACCGACCGCCCCGCCAGTTGGCGCATGCCGACGACAAGCCAGATGCAGAAGCTGGCCGCCGCCCCTGCCGTCGGCCGAAACGGGCCTGTAACGCCTGCGCCCGGTCCGGCCGATGCGACGCCTCCCCAATATTGGGATTCCATTCTGAATGACCCTCGCGCCGACGCCCGTCCCGCCGCCAAACCGATCCAGATGCGGAAGTTGACCGAGATCGCTCGGCACGCGCTTCGGGTCACCTGTCGGCGCTGCGGCCGCATCGTCGAGATCCAGAAGGCAGACGCTACGCGCCTCTACGGTTCGGACGCCGTGTGGAAGGACGTCGGGCAGCGCCTGCTCGACAACACCTGCCAGCAACGCACTGGTCGTCACGAGGAAGACGGTTGCTGGCCATCGTTCGAGTAGGCGCGCCGACGCTGCCTGAAACCAAGGTATCCGTGTGGCACCTCGCTATCACCCGACGCCCCTGTCTGGAGGGGACCGCAAGGCTTTGAGGAAGGAACTCGACCGGGCGCGCGCCATGACGAGCGTACTTGCACGCCAGGCGGACGAGCTCAGGGCGAAAGGCGATGCCTTGATCCGACAGGCTGACAAGCTGCTTGCAGAAAGCTGGAACGAGAAGGTGTGGGCAGACGGCGGGCCAATCGACCCGTCACCGACGATCGACCAGGCCATCAACGGGGGTTATGCGTGGCTTCAGATCGAGTGCTCGCGTTGCAAGGCGGCGCGGGACGTCGATCTGGCGGCCCTGCCCCACCCAACGACGACAGCCGTGCATGACCTGGCCGGTCGGCTTCGCTGCAGCAAATGTGCTAAGGCCGGCCGCAGACCGACCGCCACGCTGTTGCAACTAGCACAGCGTCCAAGCCACGCGCCGCCTAAGAACTAAAGCATGTGCAATCTTTACTCGATGACGAAGAACGTCGACGCGATCCGCCGACTGTTCGCTGCCTTGAACAGCCGCGTCGGAAATCTGCCCATTATGCCCGGCGTCTTCCCTGACTATCCGGCGCCGATCGTTCGCAACGCGTCCGACGGACGCGAAATCGTCATGGCGCGTTGGGGCATGCCGTCCTCGTCAAAGGCGCTCATGGACGCGACGAAGAAGCGAGCGGAGAAGTTGGAAGCGAAAGGCAAGCCCGTCAACTTCAAGAAGCTGCTGCGCATGGAGCCGGATTCCGGGACCACAGACATCCGCAACGTCAACAGCGCGCACTGGAAGCGCTGGCTCAGCCCGGAGCATCGTTGCCTGGTGCCGTTCACATCGTTCTCCGAGTACGACACGGTCGAAGGCAAGAACATGCCGGTGTGGTTCGCTCCCGACGAGAGCCGGCCGTTGCTCGCTTTTGCCGGACTCTGGACTAATTGGACCAGCGTGCGCAAGGCGAAGGAAGGCGAAGTGACCGCCGACATCTTCGGCTTCCTAACCTGCGATGCCAACGCCGAGGTCAAGCGCGTGCATCCGAAGGCAATGCCAGTGATCCTGACAACAACCGAAGAATTTGATGCTTGGCTCCGCGCCCCTTGGGACGAGGCTAAGGCGCTGCAGCGGCCCCTGCCCGACGGCGCGCAAGATCGTCGCCACTGGCGAGAAGGAAGATCCCTTCCCGGCTGCCTAGCCCTGTACACAGGTGCGCGGAACACGTGGAAAAGCGGCAGACCCTGCAATCGGGAATCCCTGCCCTGTGCTAACCGGCCGGAACAGATGTGAGCCGGGCGGATTCGTTCCGGCAGGAAAGATCTCGATGCTGATGTCGAAGGAACGGCGGCCCGCAATCCGGACGCTGCGCGGCTGGGCCATCTCGGTGCTCAACGAAGCCGGCGCCATCCGTGAATGCGAGGAGCACGGTTGGATGCAGTATCGCGGCGACCCGCACGCCCGCGACCGCGCGTTCGATATCGCCCGCCGGGATCCGCCGGTGGGAGTTTCTCCACAGGCCGCCGCGGTCGCCATCGCCGAGGTGCTGGACTCGATAGGCGACATCTGCCCTGAATGCCCGCTGGCGGATTGCGGCTGACTTCGCCGCGACTTGGCTTGCGGACCCCTGTACAATCCACGCATGGTCACTCCCGATCCGGAACACGGCGTCTCAACGGCGCCTCACCGCAAGATCATCCATATCGACATGGACGCCTTCTACGCGTCGGTCGAGCAGCGCGATAATCCGGACCTACGCGGCAAGCCGGTAGCGGTGGGTGGTTCGGCAGAGCGCGGCGTCGTGGCCGCGGCGAGCTACGAAGCCCGCAAATTCGGCGTTCGCTCCGCGATGGCATCAGTTACGGCGAAGAGACAGTGCCCCGAATTGATCTTCGTCAAGCCGCGATTCGAGGTCTACAAAGCGATCAGCGCGCAGATCCGCGAGATCTTCGCCGAGCATACGCCGGTTATCGAGCCCCTATCGCTCGACGAAGCATACCTCGACGTCACCGAGAACCTGCAAGGCATCCCTCTAGCCAGAGAAGTCGCCCTCCAAATCCGCGAAAAGATCAAAACGGAGACGAATTTGAATGCCTCGGCTGGCATCTCCTATAACAAGTTCCTGGCGAAGCTCGCCTCCGATTATCGCAAACCTAATGGTCAGTACGTCATCTCACCCGAAATGGGAGCGGCATTTGTCGAGACGTTGCCGGTCGGGAAGTTTCATGGCATCGGGCCAGCGACCGAAGCCAAGTTCAATGCCTTCGGGATCCGAACCGGCCTCGATATCCGCAACCAGTCCCTCACTTTCCTGCAAGAGAACTTCGGCAAGTCAGGCACGTATTACTATTGGATATCGCGTGGCGTCGACGATCGTCCCGTACGCGCCGACCGCATTCGCAAATCGGTCGGAGCCGAGAATACGTTCTCGATCGATCTTACAGACTTCAACACCATGACTTCCGAGCTCCAGCCGCTGATAGACAAGGTCTGGCGGCACTGCGAAACGTCGGGCACGCGTGGACGAACGGCGACGCTCAAAGTGAAGTTTGCTGACTTCGAGATGATAACGCGCAGCCGCTCCACTTCTTCGCCCGTTGCGAATCGCGATGAGCTTGCGCACCTGGCCATCGGACTTCTGGAGGACAACTTTCCTCTTCCAAAAGCGGTACGCCTCCTTGGAATTTCGCTGTCCGCGCTGCAAGGCGGTGACGATGCGGAACCGCCACAACTGGATTTCGGGATTTGAAGCAGATTAGAGTTTGTAGCTCACCCAGTCTTAATGCGCCGCAGCCCTTCCGGAGGATCGTAACAATCCGATGCTTGAAAGCGATCTAACTCTGGCCGCAATGGCTGAGGCCTTGGCCAAATCCGCCGATTACCGCGTTTTGCGGCGCCTGGTTCCCCGGACCGCTTTTACGCCCTCCGACGGTCAAAGCACCAAAACCGCCATCTTGCTCGACGTCGAAACGACCGGTCTCGACCAACGGAAGGACGAGGTCATTGAGCTAGGCATGGTCAAGTTCGACTATCTACCTGATGGTCGAATAGCGCGCATAAGGGATGTTTTCTCCTCGTTTAACGAGCCAGCACAGCCGATCCCGCCCGAGGTAACTGCCCTCACCGGCATCACGAATGAGATGGTCTCAAGGCACCAAATCGACGAGGCGGTCGTGTCAGCGTTTGTGGACGAAGCCGTCATCGTCATTGCTCATAACGCTGGCTTTGATCGCAAATTTGCGGAACGCTACTGGCCGATATTTCAGCGGAAAGCTTGGGGATGCTCTGCGACCGAGATCGAGTGGCGTAAGCACGGCTTCGAAGGTTCGCGCTTGGGCTATCTCTTGAACGGTACCGGCTTTTTCCACCACGCCCACAGGGCGATTGATGATTGCCATGCTCTGCTCGAAATTCTGGCGTTCGAATTGCCGACCGCTGCTGGGTCGGCACTTGCCGTACTGCTCGAGCAGGCTCGTAAGAAGACAGTGCGAGTATGGGCTGAGCAATCGCCCTTCGATCTCAAGGACTTCCTCAAACGGCGCGGCTACCGTTGGAGTGACGGAAGCGACGGCCGGGCGCGGTCCTGGTACGTCGACATCGATGAAAGCAAACTGGACGACGAAATCTCTTTCCTCAAGACTCATATCTACCTCAGCGACGCAGAGCCCCGCTTGCAGGTCTTGACGGCGTTCGATCGCTTTTCGGTCCGAGCCTGAAGTCGCGGTCTTAATCGTGATCATCACGAAAATGACCTCGAATCGAAACACAAGCGCACCCGAAATGTCCGCCTGAGCCAAAATGCTTTTGCGGCCGCCACGACAAAATGGCCGGCCACTCGCTGTCCTCATTTGCGGCCGAGACGTTTCTCCACCCGCTTGCGCGGATTGCCCACTTTCTTGACGGCCTTTTTCACAGCCGAAGCTGATCGTCCCGTCTTCTTGGATTCGTACTGCACTTCGTGTTTCTGCCCACCGGCCACGCGTGCCCGGTCCTGCTTGCGCCCGCGCGCTGTCTTCTTCGATGCCGCCATCGGCTCCTCCTCTTTAAAATGGCAAAGCACAAAAATCGAAGGAATCGTGGGTTCCGCAAGTGTTCTCAACACTCACCGAGCACTTCCAGCAGACGACCGAGAAAAATTGCCTGACCCTTGAGAATCTTGGACCGGGCCACCGGAATGCCGAACCATTCCGCCCGATCAATTTCTCGAAACGTCTGATGTCTGCCGGAGCGCGGAGGCCATTCCATTTCGAATAGGTTGCTGCGAATGTTCTCCGCATCCAGGTCGTCTTCAACAGCCCACACGTGAACGACCTTGCCACCCGGTTGCTTTGCTTCGCCGAGCGGAATGAATTCGCCACGAGGATGATGTCCGGTTTCCTCGCCGAATTCACGTTTTGCGGCCGAAAGCAGAGCCTCGCCCGTAGATGCAAGGCCTTTCGGAATACTCCAGGCTCCTTCGTCCTTGCGCCGCCAGAACGGCCCCCCGGGATGACCGAGGAGAACCTGCAAATCGCCATCGCGACGGTGAAATAGCAGAAGGCCCGCGCTCTGCCGTTTAAGTGAGGGCCTTTCCGGCATGGGCGCTTGCCAAACTATCGTTCACGAACGCGGCGTAAGGCTGCCTCTAGCCTCCGTCTTTGCGTTTCCCAGCGCGCTTCTTCAGCTCGGACCTCTTCCTCGACTGCTTCTAACCGGGCTTTCAAAAGTACGGCCTTCTGTTCGTGCTTTCGGCGGGCTTCGTCGAACTCGCGCTGTGCCTTATCGATGACTTGCTGCCGACGTTCCTGCTCTCTTTGCCTGGCGGCCTCTTCCTTCGCGCGTTCGCGTTTTCGGCGTTCCTGCTCCTTCTGAAAGGCCAGTGCGGCCTTGCGGTCCGTCGCGCGGCCGTCACTATGCGATTGGTGCTTTTGCCGCGCCCGGCTTGCCGGCTTACGGCTCGCCTGTTTCGGTCCATCGCCGCCGCCAATGCTGGTAGGCAGGTCGGCATGGGTCTTGAAGGGTCCGTTGGAGCCTACTGGACGCTTCAGAACGACGCCAGGGGCAGCCATTGTGGCAGCGATGACGTCGCGATCGTCGCTTTCTCTCGCCGCGCCTTGATGGAAAAGATTGCTATCAGCACCCCACGCCTCCAAGGCCGCCTTCATCGAGGGCGCTGCTATGGCCAGATCGAAGAAGCCAAGCGAGGTTTCGTAGCTCTTTAACTTCCGGGCCACCAGCGCCTCTCATCACGCTCGCTGTCGGTTGTTTTAACACGCCGCCAGCGGCGCGAACATCATCGCGTCAGGCTGACTTGCGCTGCGACCTGGCCGCAGGCTTCTTCGCTGCGGCTTCTTTCTCCTGCTTCTTGCCGGCGATCGGCATCAGCATTTCTTTCTGGCCGGCTGTGGCCCTGCGTGGCTTCTTGACTTGCTTCTTCGGTGCCGCGTTCGCAGCCGTCGCGCCTCCTGCGAGGCTCTTGCGCAGCGCATCCATCAGGTCGACCACGTTCTCGCCTCGAGGACGCTCCTTCGCAACAATGGGTTTGCCGGCGCGCTTCTGATTGATGAGCTCGATGAGGGCGGTTTCGTACTGATCTTCGAACTTGTTCGGCTCGAAGTGCCCCGCCTTTTGATTGACGATGTGCCTGGCGAGATCGAGCATGTCCTTGGTGACTTTGACGTCTTGGATGTCGTCGAAATACTCCTTTTCGGAGCGAACTTCGTAGGGGTAGCGCAGCAGCGTTCCCATGAGGCCCTTGTCCAGCGGATCGAGCGCGATGATGTGCTCGCGATTTGTCAGCACCACACGTCCGATTGCGACCTTGTTCATCTCGCGGATGGTCTCGCGGATGACCGCGAATGCGTCGTGACCGACTTTCCCGTCCGGCACCAGATAGTAGGGACGGATCAGATACCTCGGATCGATCTCGCTGCGGTCGACGAACTCGTCGATCTCAATGGTTCGCGTCGATTCCAGCGCGACGTTCTCGAGTTCCTCCTTCGTCACCTCGATGAAGGTGTCGGTGTCGACCTTGTAGCCCTTGACGATGTCCTCGTTGGCGACCTCCTCGCCGGTATCGGCGTCCACCTTGGCGTACTTAATGCGGTGGCCCGTCTTCCGGTTGAGCTGGTTGAACGAGACCTTTTCGGATTCCGACGTGGCCGGATAGAGCGCGACCGGACAGGTGACCAGGGAAAGACGCAAGAAGCCTTTCCAGTTGGCGCGAGGGGCCATGGACGCGGTGCTCCGAAAACGTGGCAACTGAGTCTAAGACGAACTACAGGCCATGGTTCCGACAGGCTCGTCCTGCGGACGACGGCATTTTTTCAACGGGCCAGACTCGACGTTATGTTCTTATTATGTTCTAATAGCCGGCATGACCAATCATCCCGCGAGCTGGCGGATGCCACTCCAACAACATATTGAGAAGATTGAGAAAATAGTCACAGCGAATAAATCCAGCCACGCTGCAGCATCCGCAGTTGGGCCGGCAGACGACCTGCCTCCCGAATACTGGGACGCCGTCCTGAGGGACGCTCGGACTGACGTAGGGCAAGCCTAGCGTTCGGTCCGGAAGCAACTTTCCGAAATACCGCAGCATATTCTGCGGGTCTCCTGCAGCCGCTGCGACCGCATCGTCGAGATCCAGAAGGTGGACGCAGTCCGGCTATACGGTGCGGACGCGGTCTGGAAGGATGTCGGTCGCAGAATGCTAGACAACACTTGCCAACAGCGCACGGGCCGCCACGAGGAGGACGGTTGCTGGCCGTCCTATGACGTACGCTAGTCGCCAGTAACCGGGCTGCGCCGGTGGCACCCAAACATCACCCGACACTATTGTCCGGGGGCGATCGAAAGGCCCTTCAGAAGGAGCTTGGCAAAGCGCGCGCCATGACGACGTTGCTTGCTACTCAGTCCCAAGAGGTTCGGGCCAAGGGCACAGCCCCGATCCGCCAGGCCGATCGGCTGCTGTGTGAAAGTTGGAACGAACGCATGTGGGCGGATGGTGAGCCTATCGACCCATCGCCATGCGTAGATCAGGCGATCAACGGTGGCTACCCGTGGCTTGAGATCGAATGCTCGCGCTGCAAGACGCGCCGGGACGTCGACTTGGTTGCGCTACACCACCCTCCGACGATGTTCGTCCACGACCTCGCCAGTCGGCTTCGCTGCAGCAAATGTGCTAAGGCCGGTCGACGCCCGTCCGCGACGCTATTGCAGCTAGCTAGCACAGCGCGCGCGTCACGCTCCGGAGACCTGATCGTGTGTAATCTCTATTCGATGACCAAAAACGTCGATGCGATCCGTCGGCTGTTCGGAGCGCTCAACAGCCGCGTCGGCAACCTTCCATCCATGCCGGGAATCTACCCCGATTATCCGGCGCCGATCATCCGCAACGCGTCCGATGGGCGTGAGGTCGTCATGGCGCGATGGGGCATGCCGTCATCGCAGCGCGCGCTGATGGACGCCACCAAGAAGCGGGCGCAGAAGCTGGAAGCCAAGGGCAAGCCTGTCGATTTCAAGGAGTTGTTCCGGATGGAGCCTGACAGCGGCACCACTAACATTCGCAATGTGAATAGTGCGCATTGGAAGCGATGGTTGGGGCCGGAGCACCGCTGCTTGGTTCCGTTCACATCGTTTTCCGAGTACGACACGATCGACGGCAAGAAGGTTCCGGTCTGGTTTGCCAGCAACGAGTCTCGGCCCCTTCTCGCTTTCGCCGGCCTCTGGACGAACTGGACATCTGTACGCAAGGCGAAGGAAGGCGAGATAACTGCTGACATCTTTGCGTTCCTCACGTGTGAGCCGAACCTCGAAGTGGGACGAGTCCATCCGAAAGCGATGCCAGTCATCCTCACGGCATCGGAAGAGTATGACGCATGGCTTCGCGGCCCATGGGATGAGGCTAAGGCACTGCAACGACCGCTGTCCGATGGCGCGCTGAAGGTCGTGGCCACTGGCGAGAAGGAAGATCCCGATGCGGCGACTTAGGCTTCTGAAAACGCGCGGAATGTACGAAGAATCTACCCCGCTTGTGCGCACCGGGACAAGCGAAGTCACCTTTGGTGGTCCACTAGTTTGCGCTGCACCCACCGGGGTGCCACATGCTCCTCCCGCAAAAATACGGGCACCAACCCTAGTCCCGATATGAGGCCGCTAGAGCAGGTCTAAATCATTGCCCTGTGGACAGATTTAGCTGTGGGACTATGGTCTAACTCGTCACTACCAGCCGAATTCACGTATAGGCTGCGCAGGTTGAAACGGCCCCCAAAATTGGCTGTCTCGACCTGCGAACCAGGGGCGGCCTTAGTTGCGCTAATCGACTTGCAGTTGCAGCAGGAACTGCCAAGATTATCGTGCGGGGGGCGACGCGCGCTGTTGGTGGAGCAGTTAATCGGCTCCCGACGCACGTTTCTTTGCGTGCGACGACTGCATGTCCGAGCCAATAGACCCAGGACATAGCACAACAGGAACGCAATGCCATTTTTCGAGCATTTCTCAAGCTTTCTGGAATTGGGCGCATGGACCTCTCAGCATGTCCGGCCGCTTTTCGATTTGTTTCGAGACGAAAACGTCGCGCCTGCCCTCGCACTTTCCATCCTTGTGAGCGCAATGATTTTTTGCATTGCGTTCTTACTCGACTCCACCTTGATACGCATTCGAGTAGGACGCCGAATACGGTTTGTACGAGGGATCAAAGACCGAGTTTCGTTCGCAGAACGACTGCCCGAAGTCGAGAAACTGATGCTCGGTTATCGATATCTTCGCCATTCGTGGCAAGAATTTCGTGAAACACTCATTGAACCGGATGCCGAAGAGGACACCCCGCAAGTAGTCCTTAACACGGACCGGCCACAGAACTACTTCAACACAGCGGAGGTAGGTCTACGATTTCCACTCTACCGCACCATGCCGAATCTTTTCGTCGGCGTTGGTTTATTGCTGACATTCTTCGGATTGGTCACAGCCCTCTTCTTCACGACAGACGCCATACGAGGTGCCGCTGATCTTACCGCAAGCCAGAATGCCCTCCGCGATTTGCTCTATGCGGCGTCATTCAAATTTTACACGTCCATAGCTGGACTGGCCGGCTCGATTCTCCTGACACTTGTCATAAGATACGGCATATCTGCCATTGAAAGAAGCTTTGATCGTCTCGCCTCCGCTCTCGAGGCAAAACTCGTTTTCGTAACCCCCGAATCCATCGCATTCAAACAATATCGGGAAACCTGCGAGCAAACGAAGACACTAAAACTTTTCAGTACCGAGGTCGCCATTAGCATCGGGAAGCGGATTGAAGAAGCTCTTGCAGCAACTTTGCCTGCCTATTTGGCCCAAGCCATGGCACCTATTGGGAAGAGCCTCGATGAGGTAGCAAGCAAGCTAACATCAATGAATGAGGGCGCCATTGGTGAGATGGCAGGTAACTTTGCTAACAGGCTGCAAGGCGCGACTGGCGATCACCTACAAGGCCTGGCCGGCACGCTGTCGGATCTGCGCGCTTCGCTCGAAGAGATGAACAGGAACATGAGGGAGAGCGGCGCTACGATGGTGGCTAGCGTTTCTCAGTCCTCACAGGAGATGCGGTCAATTGTGGAGACGATGATTTCCAGTCTCGATAGCGCCGCAAGTCGAATGTCAGCTAGCTCTGAGACGGCCAACACCCGCTTCAGCTCCGAGTTGACCGCAGCCAGCACGATTTTTGAACGAGCATCAACCCGCTTAGCCGCACAAATCGAAGAGACGGTGAACTCGATCAGCCGCGAACTCACGAGCCGTACTGCGTCAATCGGCGAACACGTCGCCGACGTTGCAATTAAGGCTGGTGAGGCTTCACGAGAGAAGCTCTCTAAGGCAGGTGACGAATTAACTAGTGTTCTGTCAGATGCCGCCAGCCGTCTGGCCGACGCAGTCAATCGCATGGAGCGCTCCTTCACTGGCACGGTCGATGAGATGTCAAAGATCGAGAGTGCTATTGGTCGGCACGTCCAATCTCTGAGCCAACTGACGACGGCCGCTCAAGCAACTGAGAGCGCAATGAGCAATAGCGCGAGGTCGATCGCCGAGGCCGGCGAGCCGCTTGCCGAAGGTTCGAGGCTAATTGCGGCCGCCTCCCAACAAATTCGTGACGCCACGGCCGGCTCTGAACGCAGCATATCTAGCGCCCAAGAAGAGATCCGAAAAATCAGCGATCTCTTACAGGTAACCCTTCGTACGACCACTGAGCAATGGGAAGGCTACGAGCGGCGTTTTAAAGGCGTCGACGACAGCTTGGGACTAATACTCGATAGAATAATCCGATCCGTACAAGAGAATCTAGAAGCGTTGCGGGGATTCGTCGAGAAGGTCGACGAAAAGTTGTCGGGAGCAGTCGATCGATTGGGAGGCGGAATCGATGAACTTGGTGAGTTCGCGCAGTCGATGGAGCATCTAACGGCAAATCTAAATAGCGCTCGCAACGCCCAAGACGGCACAGTGAGGAACTAAGGAAAATGGCAAACCGCCATTATGCCGATCACGCCGAGGAAGAGAGCTACTTTGCTTCAATGACCGACGTCTTCATCGGTCTTCTCTTCATTTTTATAATCATGCTCATGTTCTTCGCGATGAGATTTCAAGAGGCTACTCAGGAGCAGAAGGAGGTCAATCAAACCTTAGCCGATGCGACTGAGAAGCAGAAGGAAGTCACCAAGCAGCAAAAGGAGCTGATCGACGACCTGACCGCCTCGGAGGCTGCTCGAGATGAGCTTCTGCAGAATATCGGCAGCTTCCTTCAAAGCCGCGGTCTCAACGTCACGATCATCAAGGACGAAGGCATTCTGCGATTGCCGGAGGAAATGCTGTTTGCGAAATCGAACTGGGAACTGAGCGCCAAAGGGGTCGACGCGTCGAGAGTCGTTCGGAGCCTAGCCGAAGCCCTGGATCAGGTTCTTCCCTGCTATACGTCCGGCACCCGCTCCCGTGATGAAAGCTGTCCGAAGACACGATCGAAGATTGAGGCCATTTACATTGAGGGCCACGCGGATGCTGATGCCTACAGCGCCCGACGCCGGCCGGTCAATCCTCCAGGCCCAGTAACCAATGGTTCTCCGCCGACGCCAGGCGTCTTTTCGATCTTTCGACGCGATGCCCCTCCGGCTCCCGTCCCCGCAGCGCCTGCGGAAAGTCGTCCCTCCGCTGCTCTGCTGTCTGCTCCTCCAAGGGACAATTTGGATTTGTCTACCCTTAGAGCGACGAGCACGTTCAGAGAACTGATGAGAGTAAAACGAGAGCTAGGCCTCTACTTAAATCCGACCGGAAAGCCAGTGCTTAGCGTTTCCGGTTACGGAGAATATCGTCCGGTTACAGCTGAACCTGGGGAGAGCGCCGAAACCTTCAAGCAGCGGAATCGCCGTATTGATCTTCGAATTCTAATGGCGAGCCCCAGATCAGAAGACGCAAAACAGATCGAGCAACACCTCAATCACATTGAAAATAAATGATGAGCTTAAGTCAGCGAGTGGAGGAGCTTAAGGGAAATCGAACCATCGTTCGAGCCCCCCGTCTACCGGCACGCGCCCGCATTGAGAAAATTTATGAGCAATTATGCGATCGATACGCACAGGTGAGTCCACTCGATGGCGTCGATTATGTTGCTTTAATTGAAAGACTTCGATTAGCGGCGCACGCAAACGATCTATCGTCTCTCAGCTTACGGGACATGCGCCTTTCCGGCAGCTGCCTATTCGATGGCGACCCTAGGCTTGCAGATAATGCAAAATTCCTCGATCTGTATCTAGGTGCTCTACGGTCGATAAAGAGCCGGATCTCCATTAGGCGCCTAATCAATACTTATTGCGTACATTTCGATGAACGCCATCCGGGAATCCATCAGATTGGCGCCTTTCTGCGCGAGATGATTGCCACCATACCCGCAAGCGAAGGCTGGCCGTGGGTCGAACGGCATCGTCAGTACGGGCTCTTTAGTCCACTTCAGGCGTCTGCGCGTCTTTGCGAAGCAACAATGGACAGTCAGGATCCGCGCAAGGAATTGGAATTGGCGGGCCTTACTGGGCCATTGTCGTCCGGTGGCCTTGCCTCTTCCGCCTTTCTCCGTGCGCTCGCGATTACAGAGCGTCGACTTGCAAGCAATCCGTCATTACAGGAAGTCGCTCGTATTATTAGATGGGCAAAGGGCGACTCGAGCAGCTTACACTATTCCGCGCATAGAGGCGCAATTGCGAACGCTCTTCTCACGCCTTGGGAAGGTGGCGACCCCGAACCGTCGATCAAAGAGGCAATTCAAAGCTTCTTGATCGAAGGCTTGAGCGATCCCAGGATCGACAGAGGGGCGTGGCTCGGGGTCAATCAAGCGGCGCGGGACATAATTATCAGATGGCTGGCGCAGGCCACTTTGGAGCAATTCCTTAAGGTGGTTGATCGAGTTGCCGAGCGCCATCAGTGGGATTTCAGACGCTCCTTCTGGAGCGCCTACATCGAAAGAGGATACGTTGCCAATGCATGGGTTGCCTTCGGCAGCAACGGCGCACACGTCGCGCGGAAGATATCCGAGACAACAGCAGACCCGCTAATGAAGCGCTTTGCGACCCTAGCCGGCGCCGGACCCGACCAAGCAGTTCTGCTGCTGAGCATCGGAGAACTGATCGTAGCTGATTGGAGCCACAATGGTCGGCTCCGGATTTGGAAGCGCGGCAACGGCGCCGCTCCGCAGTTCAATGCACCGTCTTATATTGCAGTTGAGCTTCGGAAGGACTCTGACTTTGACATCGTTCACAATCCGCCGGACGGATGGCAGGGCAAGGCTGAGGGATATATCAGAAGGCACACTGGAATTAGGCTAGCTGAGCACGAATACCTACCACGCCGAAGGACGAGATGATTCATGGGACGTTTAGCGTTCCTATACGAGATCACGCACGTAGGGGGCATCGAACTTCGTTTACAAGAGAAGCCCTGGATCGGTCGTGGCGAGTTTGTACCCGTTGATGCTTGGGCCGATCGAATGGCCCATGAGTCATTTTCGGGGTTGTCTCGCGTGCTTGCGCTGGCTGATGACGCTGAAAGCCCGGTTGAGCGTCGCGGAGAAGCTCTCTTTCTGGACGACGAAACGATCGCATCCCTATCAGAACCGCAGGCTCTTGGTTTGGGGTTGCCCCCGTCATCTCGTCACGTACTGCAAGTCAACACACGCAATCTAATTACCGATATGGACTTCTCGGTCACTTACAGATGGGTCGATGAGACGAACAGACCTTGCCGAGCAGAGCGTCAGGGCGCATTCATTTCTGTCAGCAACGCACGCTATAGGTTGCCGCAACCTCTATTTTCTCTTCTCAAGTCCATCGACAACTTCGCAACAGCGGATACTCGCGATGATAGCATCCGCATGGAACGTCTCGCCGAACTGCAATCCTTATTGCCGCACGAGGCCGCCGATCAGCTAACTATAGACAGATATTTTTCAAGCTTTCGTATTGCTCATGCCTCAGCATTCTCGCTTAGCTTGAATGCCTCTAGGGGAGCGTTCAATTTTGATCCAATTCTATTCGGGCGACGAATACTTGATCGTACAGGACCCGAGGGGAGCCCGGCTTCGCCCGTAAGTGAGACGGAAAGTGTCCTTACCGAAAATCAGCAAGCGATTTTTGCCAAGGAACGCTTTCGATCAACCAGTGCTGTGAAGCCATCCTACTTGATAGAGCGCGGCGTCTTTCTCTACCTGGATCCCATGCTGCAAAGTGCGATGACTGTCGTCAGACGAATGCAGCAAGGGGACGCCGAAACTCGAAAGCGCTTCGTTCAAGCTCCTCAGCTATATCTCAAGGAGGCTCTCGCGAGCACGCTCGCCGAAGACGAGATAGAGCGCATCTTCGTCGAGACGGAGCAATATTCAGCTCGTATTACGGGAATAGGAGTTTGGACGCCGCCTGTGATTCCATGGATCAAGCGCGAGCCTAACTCCTGGCTTCCGGAGCGTTTTGGCCTTCAGGTCGGCGGGGTGTACTTAGAGCTTAAGCCGGACGACGTAGCGCCCCTCCGGGACGCGATCACGACTGCGAAGCAAAAAGGCGAAGAGTACGTAGAATTCGGCGAGCAGAAGATCCGCGTCCCCACAAGCGAGGAGACTGAAAGATCACTGGCCGAACTCATGGGAGCCATCAGTCCCTCACCAGCACTCACGCCAATCGCTTCACCCACTACGCCCGAACCAAACGAACCCCTCCGCGAGGATAGACATGTCCTTCTCGTCGAAGAGAACTTCGATAGTCTTGGATTTACCAAGAAGGCAACACCGCGAGGCGGCCCTGCTCTAGGAACGCCGACCGCGCTGCGTCCAAGCTTGATGAAGCATCAGAGTATCGGCCTTCAGTGGATCCAGCAGAATTGGCTCAACGGACGCGCAGGCGTACTACTTGCCGACGATATGGGCTTGGGGAAGACGCTCCAAGCTCTGTCTTTTCTTTCATGGTTGAAGGAGAGCCGGCAACGCTCGGGGCTAAAGCGCCCAGTCATCATTGTCGCACCCACTGGTCTCTTAGCAAACTGGGGAAAGGAGCACGATCAACACTTGCATGAACCCGGTCTCGGAGAAATCTGCCGAGCTTACGGACGACATCTTCAAGTCTTGAAAATTCCGAGCGAACGCGAGGTGGACCGAGGAGGGCCGGCTCTTGACCATCGCCGCATGCAGCAAGCTGACTGGGTCTTGACAACTTATGAAACGTTGCGGGACCATCACCTCAGCTTTGCTTCAATTCCCTTTGCTTGTGCGGTCTTCGACGAGATGCAGAAGGTCAAATCACCTTCGTCTTTGTTGACACGAGCGGCGAAAACGCTGAATGCGGACTTTATCCTCGGCCTGACTGGAACGCCTATCGAGAACGAGCTCTCGGACCTCTGGTGCATTGTAGATATCATAACCCCGGGCTTTCTCGGCGACTTGAAGGAATTCAGTAAGAAATACTTGGCTGACGACGATGCTGCTATGGTGGCGCTCCACAACGCGCTCTTATCCGGCCAGCCTGGCGCGCCGTCCGCAATGTTGAGACGTCTAAAGTCCGAGGAATTGGACGGTCTTCCCACGAAGCAAATTCATATTAGGCGGCGCAACATGCCTTCGGATCAGGCACGCATTTATGCGAACCTTGTGAGTCGCGCTAAGGATCCGGCTTCAGGACCAATGCTGGAGACACTTCACATGCTTCGAGGCGTCTCTTTGCACCCCATCTGGCCGCCAGCGGGTGAGATCAAGGACCCACGAGCCTTCATTGAACAGTCTGCCAGATTGACCGAGACATTCGCGATCCTCGATGAGATCGCGTCGCGAAAGGAGAAAGCTCTTATTTTTTTAGAGAGTCTCGATCTTCAGGAGCATTTGGCTCTCATGATAAAGACCCGGTACGGTCTCCAAAAGCGACCAATGCAGATCAACGGCGAAGTCGCTGGTGACAAGCGACAAGCGCTGGTCGATCAATTCCAACAACATCGTGGCGCATTTGATGTGATGATCCTATCGCCTCGAGCTGGTGGTGTTGGATTAACCCTAACCTCGGCCAATCACGTAATTCACTTGTCGCGCTGGTGGAACCCAGCGGTTGAGGATCAGTGTACCGACCGGGTCTATCGGATCGGCCAAGATAGAACGGTGCACGTCTATTATCCCATGGCGATCCATCCCGCTTATGGCGAGAGCAGTTTTGATGCACTGCTAAACACGTTGCTTATAAGGAAGCGCGACCTGTCGGCGCGCATGTTTGTTCCACCCGTAAATGCCAAGCGTGATCAAGATTGGTTTGCGGAGAACCTTGGCCGGATGTCCCCCAATATCGATCTCAGTCCTATAGATATAGACGAAGTCGATTCCATGGAGCCCATCGCATTCGAACGGTGGGTGCTAGCTCGTTGCATCTCACTCGGGTGGGAGGCATCTCGCACACCGAAATCGTACGATGGAGGAGCAGACGGCGTTCTGGTGCATAGGGCCTCCGGTGCCCGTGCGATCGTTCAATGCAAGCACACACAGGTACAGAACGCCCCGAGCGGCTCAGAAGCGATTGACGATCTCTTGCGGTCACGCGCACACTATCCGGGAGACGCGCGGCTGTTCGTTGTGTCAAACGCCGCTCGCTTTTCACGCTCGACTATCGAACGTGCGGAGAGATTCAAAATTGAGCTGGTGGGGCGGACGGAACTTCTCGAATGGCCACGACAACTGCTCTCCTAACGAGCTTGATGTGCATCGCCATGTTTTGCCCTGCGGGGAGACCGCCTTTCAGGGAATAAGCTATGTTATCAGCTCCGAATATTCTTGAACGAGAGTACCCTGCGCATTTGCTGATGACTCCTCGAAGGCTCGCGTGACCTTTTGCATCTCATCGATCATAAAATCGATGAGCTTGGCATCATGAATGCCCAGGTCACGCAGGCGAAACAGGATCTGTAGAGATTTCTGAACCCAGAGTAGCGCTAGCATGATGGTAGTTCGCTTGCGGCCGTCCTTGCTCGCGACCTTCGTCGGACCGAGTCCGACAACATACTTCATGCAAAGCACATATAGCCTCACCATCAAGTCTGCGTCAGAGTTTGCGGCTGCGCGACCGAACTTGAGCCGCTTCCTCGGATTGGAAAAGTACTTGAATTCACCCTCAGCATTCGAAATGAGCTGAGTTTGAAAGACTCGATTGAGGTGAGTGGGTTTGCTGAGGCGAGGAATATGTCTTAGTCGTCCGATTGTTCTCTGGTTCAAATATGTTTCCCAACGTCCATCAAAGAGGGAAGCTTCTCCAGGCCAGAACGCCGCTTGGGCTATTATCGTCGCGCCAGAAACATTGAATTCGCCCCAGTCCTGGCTGAGTTGGTAGTTTCCACCGCGGACATCGGCGAGCACTGTGTTGAAATCGCCCTCGGCAAAGTACAGTTCATCGGCATAGGGCATGCCTGCAAAGCGGGAGATAAACACATCGAACGACATCGAGATGATGCGGACGTTGTTCACTCGAAGATACATGCCGAACTGACTTGTCCGGAATACATTGTTGTCCAAACCGCCAAACCCGAAACCCTTAGTATTGTCTTTGGGGTCTACGCTAATGATTGCAATGCGATCCTTGCTGCCAAGACGCTGATCAATTCGAAATTTGGGTTGGAAGAACTCCTTGTGGAGGGTGTTGAATGCGAGCCATAGCCCGATTCGGATTTTGTCGAGCCAGTCCAGCAGATGATAGCATTGCGATACTTGGAGCGATCTTCCGCCGAAGAGAGCGTCCATGGCAGTCTTGGCTCTAGCCTCCAGCTTCGTGCCATACGATTCGTTGCAGGGCCTGCACGCTGGGAAGTGAAAGGTAGATGCCGGGCGAATGATATCGATGCCGGAAGTCGGGTCAGTCTCGATCTTGATGAGCCTGTTTGGGTCGCCTGTCGCCCTGAGCATCCACATTGGCAGGACATGCTCTTTTGATCGATCCGCTTTTCCCGAGGGCTTGCCGCAGAACACGCAATTCGACCAGCCCGGATCGCTTCCCCATGATTTTCGCGTCATAGTCTAATCGGCTTTTCTTCTTCTCACGCCCTCCCCCGTTGCTTCGCCAGGGAAAATGAATTCGACACCTTCCGCTTCAAATGTCTCTTGAAGAGTGTCCAGAACCCGGAGGCGGCGAGGGTCGCGGGAAGAGCCAGCATCTTCTTCCACTTTCGACACCGTCCGCTGGTTCAGCTTCGCTTTCTCTGCGAGATCCGCCTGGCTGAGACCCAATAGACCTCGCGCGGCCCGGATCATGGCCGGCGAAATTAGGTCGCGCTCTGGCGTATCGGTCAAAGTGGCCCATGCCTTGGGATGATTCCACGTTAACCATACACCAACTTCGTTCCGATTTTAGCACAAAGCTGTGGAAAACTTCGGCACTTCGTGCTATTTTATGATCGAAGTGTATCGGAGTGTTAATTGAGTTACCGAGCTTACATTGCGAGTAATGCGTGGCGAAACAATCCCGCACGCCTGAAGGTGCTCGCAGACGCTGACGGCCATTGCCGTCTTTGCCACGCGAAGTCCACGCTGGAAGTCCATCACTCGAACTACGAGCGCCTTGGCTGTGAGCGGGAAACCGACCTGATCGCCTTGTGCAGGCCATGCCATCGCGAAGTGACGAACTTCCTGCGAGCCCGGCGCTATGCCGCCACGACGCCGCGGCGCGCAGATGTCCAGCGATTGCGCGACCCTCGCACTCCTCAAACCGATCCGACGACGGGAGCATCGTGATGAATCGCGAAAGCATGCGTCTCCGCATCACTGGCACCAAAAGGTTGATCATGCACAGTGGGCGTTTGGCGGATCCGCTCGACCCGATCACGCAGGACCTGGCGCGATTGACCGCAAAGAGGCCCAAGACCATTGCGGACCACAAGCAGATTAGCAAAGTTGAATGGTTTGGTGGCCTTTGGTTGCACAACGGTGCGCCATGTATTCCAGCAGAAGCCCTTGCAGCAGCCTTCGTCGGCGGTGCCAAAGCTCTCAAACGCGGTCCGCAGGCTGCGGCCGGCATTGCCGTCGAGCACGATGGTGTTCTTTCCTATGACGGCCCCACCGACGTCGATCAGCTCTGGGAGACTGGCAGGTTCGTTTTCCGATGCGCCGTGAAGGTGGGGATCAATGCCAAAACGATGCGCACGCGCCCGTGCTTCAACGAGTGGCAAGCGGATCTCACGGTCAACTATTTCCCTTCAATCATTGACGGCGAGCACGTGATCCAAGCCCTCGCCATGGCCGGCATCCGTCGTGGACTCGGGGATTGGCGCCCTCAGAACGGCACCTTCGAAGTGAAGAAGCTCGAGTAATATTACCGATTGGGCGGGGCGTGGTCCGGCGAGGCATCGCGTGGCCCGGCGTGGCAAGGGTGAAACGACGGCGTGAGCCGCGTTTCCAGATTGTGGGGATGTCGGCGTAGCCGATGTCTCCACTCCAAATCAATCAGAGGAGCACAGCGTGCGGAGACGCTTCCACGCGAACGGTAGAACATTGCCGTAGGAGTACCAATGGCGAGAAAGCCGAAGACCAAGATCAGGCATGGACGCCCAATGACGACGCCAATCCCTCTGCCGTCGCATCCCTTGGAATGGTGGCGCACCGAGCATGCCGAATTTTTCAACGGCGCAGCTGTGGTGGCTATGCGTAATGCCCTGGCAACGGTCGTCGTTCTTGGCGAATCGGGGTGGCGAGCGGCGGCTGCCGGAGACGCACCGGCCGCCATTGGTCTCGCCTTACGGTTGAACCCTCAGCGCTCGACCGGGAACGCATACGATCTCATCATGACGGCGCTGGCCGCATGCGCGGCAGACGGAAGCGACGGAGCTGCGCTCGTGCTCTCGCATCTGATGCGCAAGATGCCGAACGCGAGCAACACCCACGGGGCGATTGCAACGAGCTGGTTGCTGCGTTCCTTCGCGCAAGTTACCCGCCGTAGTGATCTGGGAGAACCTCTGTGAGGCTCCAGATCATGTCGGACCTCCACACCGGCCGCCCAAGAAATCGGCCGCCGCCGCCTCTTGTGGATGGCGTCGATGTGGTCGTTGTAGCAGGCGACACCCGGGAGGGCCTGGTGGAGTCAGTCGAGTTGCTGCGCGAAGCCTATCCCAGCCCCGTCACACTCGTCGTAGTGGCGGGCAATCATGAATTTTACTCGCGTGTCTATCGCACCGAGCTTGCAGCAGGACGCAAGCGTGCGAACGAACTCGGCGTTCATCTGCTTGAGAACGATAGCGTTCAGATCGGCGCGGCCCGGTTCGTGGGCGCGACGCTGTGGACCGACTACGAGCTCTTTGGGCCGGGACTTCGCCAGCCTGCGATGCGCGCTGCCTATGACACCAAGCGCGATCACAAGAAAATTAAATGGAATCGCGACCCATGGCAGAGGTTTCGCCCTCAGGAGGCGAGCCTGCTTCATCAACGTTCCCGACAGTTCATCAACCGTGAGCTATGTCAGCATCATGCAGGCGTCACAGTCCTTGTCACGCATCATCCGACCATCATGGAGGCGATAGATCCTCGGGACGAGCGCAGTCTTCTCGCCGCGGCTTACGCATCGAACTTCTCGACGACTTGGCCGATCGATCTGGCTCCCGATGTTGCCATTTCAGGACACACACATCACGCGATCGATTTTCGCCGTGGCAAGACGCGCTTCATCAGCAATCCACGCGGATATCCGGGAGAAGCCGCGCATTTCAATCCCGCGTTCACTCTGGATTTGCCGAATGACTGACGAATACGATCCATCCCGCATGGCCGGGGGACCCAACGGCTACGAGCCTGAGCCAGCTTTCGCCCAGGCAGTATTCTTTTCTCATTCGGTGCATTCATGCTGACGCGTTCGTTTCCCTTTCTCGATCCAGCCGACATCTCGCTCGATCTCTCCCGCCGGTTTCACCTCCTCGCCGACGACTGCGAGCGGCTGCGGCTCAACCGGAACGTTTCGGCGAGACTTCTGGACAGGGCTCCGCTCCTGCGGGACTGGGTGCCCGTCGCAACGCCGGCAGGCTTGCACTTGGTCGGGCGCGTGGTGGGGCACCCGGTTCTCGGTGATCGCAGGGTGATGACGTCACCGCTCTGGTGGGCGGATCCTGATGGCGAATGGGTTCGCACATTGTCGCGGTTTTACCGGCTGGGATCTCCGGCGGATGCGAACGACATTGGCCGCCTGTTCGATTCGTCTGAAGCCGCCGGTTCGGAGGACGAGGCATGACCGCTACGGGTGACACCGATGATATCGACCTCCCCGCTGCCGAGGACGATGCGGCATCGACCGGTGCTGCCGCCGACTCGTCCGATCTGGACAAGCGCCTGCAGGCGCTGCCCCGCCTGCTGCGCTATGCGATGCTCGTTAATCGAGGCGCGCCGCATATCGAGGAGCGGCTGGTTGCCGAAATCAGCCAGCTCTGCCCCGGCCTGCCGCAGACAGTAGCTTGGGCGGTAACATGGAGCGCTGACAACGGGCTTCTACTCGCGGCTGAGCTCGACCGGCGAGCCGTCAGCCAGGACGAGCCCGTCCTGCGCAGCCTCTCGGATTGCGTTCGACTGCTGTGCCTTCCTTTACCACATAGCGCGGACTTGTTTGACGACTATCGCCGGGTCGGGAAGGCGCTGGTCGAAGCGTTCCGAAATGTCTACCGCGAGACTGAGGAAGAGCTGCGCTGCGATCTCGAAGAATTCACCTATGGCTGGGCGGCCTTGCCCGCCTGCAGCGATCTCGTTTCAAAACATGTCGGCGCTGCTGAAAACGCAACGAGACTCGGTACCCTCATGGCAGAGCTCCGGGTCGCTGCCGCCAAGGCGGCGATACGCCGCAAGCTGAAGGAAGAGGAGGCGGAGCGCCGGAAGCTGCAGGAAGCCGAGACCGCGGCCACAACCCAGCAGCAGGAGCTTCCTGCGGAGCCCGCTCCGGACCATGGCGTCGTCGTGGCGCGCCTCCCGGCGGAGGAGATGAAGAACAGCAAGCTCAAGGACATCCTCGGACCGTTGAAGTCCGTCATCAACGTCGCCTTGCCACTTATCGAGGCGCCGCCGCTGCACGAGGTGCGCAATGCGCTTCTGTTTGAATTCCCATACGCTCTTGACGTCACCGATTTCGCTCTCGCCGATCTCGTCGGCCGGACCACCGTTCATCTGCGGCCGCTGCTGCTCGTCGGCGATCCCGGCGGTGGGAAGAGTCGATTCGCTCGGCGCCTGGGCGAGCTGCTCCGCGTCAACGTCTGGCGCACCGATGCGAGCCGCTCTGATGGCGCGGTGTTCGGCGGCACCGACCGCCGCTGGTACTCGGCCGAGCCTTGCCACGCGTTTCTGGCGGTGGCCCAAGGCAAGATCGCCAATCCGCTGATTTTGCTTGATGAACTGGAGAAGGCCCCGACCCGGTCCGACTACGGACGCCTCTGGGACTGTTTGCTCGGCTTCCTCGAGCCGGAGACCAACGCGCGCTATCCGGATCCGGCGCTGCAGACCAATCTGGACCTTTCCCATGTCAGTTACGTCGCGACCGCGAATAGTTTGGATCCCCTGCCCCTGCAGATCCGCGACAGGTTTCGCATCGTGAGGTTTCCGAAGCCGAAGCCGGACGATCTCGACGCTCTCTTGCCAGGCGTGATCGCCGACCTTACCCGCGAACGGAGCGTCAACGAACGATGGGTGCAGCCGCTCGACGGCGTCGAGCGCCGGATGATTGCCGAGCATTGGCAAGGCGGGTCTGTGCGTCAATTGCGACGCGTCGTTGAGGCTATCCTTAGGGAGAGAGAAATCCGTTCGATCAGGCACTGATGTGCCGAGGCCAATTAACCATCTTCGACGTGCAAAACTGAGTATGCCTCGATCGCTATTCTGACGGGTGCCGAGGAACTGCCATGACGAGAAAAACGCCGGTGCAAAGCGCGCGCGTGGAAGCCCGTCCCACCCCCGAATCCTGGGACATGGACGAACTCATGACTCTCAAGGAGGCCGTGGATCTCCACTGGCCTCAGGGGCCGATCACTGTCGCGACGCTACGCACCGCCATCCGGGACGGTCAACTTGCGGTTTGCGCGATAGCCGGGAAGTTCTTCCTGACGCGCCGCCTACTGCTCGGCCTGTCCACCGGCCGCGTTTTACCTCGCTCGCGGGAGGCGAGAGCGTCAGATCGGCTTCAAGGCGGCATGACGGAGAACGAGGCCCGGGCCGTCGCTGGACTGCCACCGCGGTAAAGCTGCCGGCACAGCAGCGCTCCCATCCAAAGAGAAGAAACCCGCCGAGACGGTTCAACGACTCGTCCGGCCGGCGAACAACAGCCCTCCGCCTCGCAGTCTCCATCATCGAAACGGTCGCTCGCCTCTCCGGACGGTAATTACTGCCGTCGACACATTCTCGGGACCTGTTTGGTTGGACCATCACCGAAGAAGGCGGCCAGTCGCCTCAATCTACGAGACCGACGCGACGGCGCCTCGCGAACGCGAGGCGTATCCCTTGGCTCGACAGAGGTCGAACACTATCGGTCCATTTCTATGCGGACTCATTCGGCGCTGTGCGCGTGAATTAGTCGGCAATTGATCGGAAAGCCGTCGGCCAAAAAGCCAGCAATACATTGACACGACTGAAAAAAGGTCCAACCCAAATTTGCTCAAGCTCTCCTCGCTGAAATACGGTCCTATTGATTCCAATGCATTTTCATGCGGCCGTATGTGGTCTCAGCAAGCCCTAAACCGGCAAATATCGCCCAAATTGTCGGAAATTGATTGGCTCGAAAAAAATTCGAGTAGTATCAGGATACTACCTGTAAGTCGTTTTCAGGATGTCCGACTAGCCTATTCCTCCATCCCTTCGCCGCGAGAGGCAACACCATATACGTCGGCTTAGGTCATCCGCACGCGCGATCACTTGGCCGTTGGTCGGCAAGGCCGCGGCCTCAGCGGGACGAGCCCGAGGACCGTTTGGGGCTTTGCGGCACGATGCCGCGGCTCTTCAAGAATGATCGCAACGTCTGCGCCGGCATCGCGATGCCGAGCTCGTTCTTTAACCATGCAAGCGTGTCGCCGAATGCGGCGTTGGGATTGGCCTCAATCCAGGTCAGCAGCGCCGGCCCGTAAGATGCCTTAGGCCCTCCCTTACTGCGTCGCAGTTTGATGCCGCGGCGCTGCAAGAACGTTCGCAGTGCCTCCGGATTCGGAGCGGCCGTCCCCAGTTCTCCCGCCAGCCACGCAATCACCTGGTCGAATTGAGCATCAGGATTCTCGCCTATCCACGCCAACAGCTTGGTCTCGTACGAAACCTTGGGCCCGGGCCTGCGAGCACGTAGCTTTAGGCCGTTTCTCCTCGCGAACGCCCACAGCGTATTGGGCTCCACCGACATGCCGAGTTTGTCCTTCAGCCACGTGAGAGCCTCGTCTATCTCGGCATCGGGATTCCGCTCGGCCCAAGCCAGCAATGCCGCCCCGTAGGGCGCCTTAATGTTACTCTTGCTGGAACGCAGCGTAATACCGTGCCTCTTCAGGAAGGAACGCAGCGTCATGGCGGGCATCGCGACGCCGAGCTCGTCCTTGAGCCAAGCGAGCCCGTCACCGAAACTGGCGTTGGGATTGACCTCAATCCAGGTCAGCAATGCCGGCCCGTACGAAGCCTTGGGCCCTCCCTTATCAGGACACAACCTAATACTGCGATTTCTCAGAAACGAACCCAGGGTCTTGCGATTCAGCGCGATGCCGAGTTCATCCTTCAACCACGCGAGCGCCTCTACATTCGTGGCGCCAGGATTCGCCTCGATCCAAGCCAGCAACTCCCGCTCATATGGCGCCTTGGGCCCTTGTTTGCCCGGACGCAGCCTAATGCTGCGACTCCTCAGGAACGCCCGTAAAGTCTCTGGAGCCACCGACATGCCGGCATCGCCGTTCAACCAAGCGAGTGCCTCACCGAATTCTGCGTCGGGGTTCGCCTTGATCCAGGCGAGCACTTGCCGCTCGTATGGCGCCGGTTTTCCCTTTGGCCGGTTGCGAACCTTGAGGCTTCGTCTGCGCAGAAAGCCGCGCACCGCCTCGATGTCGACGGCCATCTTCAACTCACGCTCGATCCAGACGACCACCTCGGCGATGTCGGCATCGGGATTTGCGCGTATGTACGCCTCCAGGCGCTCGGCTTTTTCCCCCACGAGTTTGAAGAGCGTGGCGAAGCGCAATCCACGGCTCCTGGCGAAGCTATAGAGTACGCCCCTTGAAAGGTCGCGCCGGAGGGTGTTTTTCGCCCAGGACTGGGCGTCGACGATAGTCTGCTCCGGATGGTTGCGGATGTGGGCCTCGACCCGCTTCGGATCGCGACCGTTGCGCAGCGCGCCTATCGGATGCGCGAGCTTGACCCCTTTGCGGCGTGCAATGTCGGTCAGACGATTATTGTTCGTCCGGACGCCCAGGCGCGCAGCCATCCAAGATACGTGTTCGGAGGCGGTCTTGTGCGGATGGCGGCGCGCATGCGCGACAAAGGCAGCCTGATACGTTCGCGGCCCCATCCCGAGGCGTTGGCTGCTGTAGCCAGCGCGACGCGCCTTCAACAGTCTGCCCACCGACGTGACGGGAATTCCGTAATGGGCGGCGATCTCGAACTCGTGGCGTCCGGCCGCCGTCGCCGCGAAGACGGCTTCAGCTAGTTCCGGCGGGTAGCAACACTTGCCCCGCCCCCCTTTGGCCGCTTCAATTTCGGCGAGGGTTTCCGGACGAAGCTTCCGGAATGCGCGATCCGGATAGGCGCGCTCAAGCGGCCGTACATGCTGAAGGATGTCCCGCGTGAGCCGTGCCAGTGGATGACCAGCGCGTTCGACCGCTTTGCGCATTTGCGCCAGGGTTGGCTCGCCCACGCCGCCGAGTGCACGGGCCCGCCGCATCTCGGCGAGGCGGCGCGCCAGAAAGGCCTCGGCCAGCGGGTCGCCGCATTTCGATGCGCAGTCCTCGAAGAAGAACAGTATCTGCGTGGTCAGCTGGCCGCTGCCCAAGCCGACTCTACCGCTGAGGTTCTTGAACCTCGACAGCACATCCTTCCCGTTCATGGGCGTTCCATCCCTGCGCACGAACAGACGGTTGCACCCGGGGGCCGGCGCGATGCGGCCCACGACGCGCGCGAGGACCATCCTGGCTACTTCCGGCACCCAGACACGTCGGCGGTAGTCGCCGCGGCCGAGCCAGATGCCGTTATCGGCCGGAAGGGCGGGATCGAGGTTAGCGCCCGGCGGCACATTCTTAACTGCGATGTCCGCGGTCTCGATGAGCGGTATCTCCTCGGGCCAAGCGCCGCAGCAGACGATAAGGGCGGCGATGCCAGCGAACTGGAGCTCGTAGGGGTCGTCCGGCCAGCGCGTTCGATAAATCCGCTCGTCGAAGAGATCGAGCAGATCGCCTGCGCCGGGCCCACTGCCGTCCCGCAGGCCGGTCGCCGCCGGCCCGTAGAACGGGATCCGACGCGTCATGGCGTCGCCGCGAACTTCGCGGCGACGTCGTCGAACGGTGCCGACGCGTAAGCAATGCTGCCGGCGTCGGCAGCGGGTACCTCGGCGAGATCGTCCATCCGCAGACGGTGGGCCGCCAAGCCCCTGTTGGCCGCGCGCAACGCGGCGAGCGCCTCCTCGGCCTCGGCCATGGCGTCGGCCGGCGCCTCGGCACACTCTTCCTGCAGACGTTTGGCCTTCAGACGCGCGATCGCGCGGGCGTAGAACCGCACGCGGTCGCTGTCTTCTGGCATAGTGTATTCAACATCCCGGAGTGCCCGCGCTTTCTGCTTCGAGTTCGCCTCGCGCAACGCCTGCGCCTCGCTTCTGGCGGCGCGCTCGTTCCAGTCAGTGTAGGACTTCAACAGGATTTCGGCTGTCATGCCGATCATGTGCGTCGCCGTCGCCAACGACCAGCACTGGAGATGCGCCTCCTCTACCGCAGTCCGGCGCAGCGAATGCTCGGTGTAATTCGCCGGCAGCCCCGCGTCCTTGACCACGCTCGCGAGCGAGAGCGACGAATAATGCTTGTCATTCTTCTTCCGGATGAGATAGCGCTGCTTCTTCCGCACGGTGCCGTTCTCCCGGTCGCGCTGGGTGACGCGCTTGGACTGGCCGTCCTCCTTCTTCCAGATGCGGAGCAGGCATCGCAGCCGGTCTGGAACGAGGCTAGACGGACGCGACTTGTTGGTCTCGACCTCCTCAGTGCCGCGCCGGTGGAACATGCCCGCGCCGTCGTCGTCGACCTCCACACACGTCGTGTGGGGAGCCAAGCCCCACACCACACCCAACAGATCCTGCTCGCGAGCACCGGTGCGCACGCCGAGCCGGATGAAGCGCGATTTGCCCTTGCGCGCGGCGATGATCCATGCCGGACGAACGACGCGCGTCGTCCGCGTGACGCCGTTCGCGTCGACGTACGTCCGGGTCTTCCACTTGCCCGTCTTGCGGTCCTTGACCCAGCCGCGGCACGCCAGCAGCAGCGCGGCCTGCTCCGAACGCCGGAAGAACGGGCCCGGCGGGATCTGCTCGCCCTCTGGAATCTTGATGTCCGGATACCAGCCCATGTTCTCGTCGCGGGCGAAGTCCTGGGTGAAGCTCTTAAGCGCGCGCAGCAGCACGTTGGCGCCGTTCGCGGCCGATCCGCGACGATCGGGATTCCGAAGGTAGGCGGCCGACCGACAGCCGACGTACCAAGTCTGAAACTCGTCCGAGTCGCCGGGACGGTAATCGATCAGCTTCATTTTGCCGAAGTGCTGCAGCCACCAGACCGATTGCCTCTGCGCCGTGGCGAAGGCGGCCAGCTTCCGCGGCGTATTCGCGTTACGCTTCAGGCGGGCCAAGCCGCTTGCGATTATCTCCGCAAACGTGATCTGCCCTGGAGCCTCCCGCGCCTTGCGGCCGAGCCGGACGTCGCGGCAGAACTCCTGATACTTGTCGTCCGCCTCCTCCTTTTGGTCCTGATTGCAGCCGGTCGAGTAGTCCTTTTTGTAATGGTAGATGTAGTACGTGCCGTACGGCGCGTCCTTGGGCCAACCCTTCGGCGCCTTCGCCTTCTTGAGATACAGACGCGGCTTGCGGACTTTGGGGCCGCGCGGCTCGCGCACGAAGCCGTCGAGCAGCTTCGGCGCCTGCTTACCCCTCCTCCGTCCTCCCTTCCAATATTGATTATTCGACATCGAACCTAACCTCGCCCGCGCCCATTGCTGCGATGGCTTGGCGATCGCCGCTGAACTCGAGGTCACAGCACTTAAAGGTTGACGCCCATTCACACGCGCGAATATGGTCTATCTCATGCATCGAATGCATTTATGCATCGCATGCATGAGGTGACAAGCCCGGAAAGTGGCGATGGCAAAAAAAGGGTTAACAGGTCGTTACACCGCGGATGGACTGCGCGACATGCTGCGAGGAATCCCGCGAGCGCCTTGGCATGTGACGGCCGGGCTCATGCGTCAGGCGCTGGCTCCAGGAAAGCTTGATTCCGAGACCGTCAGGCGAATTGCCAGCGAGGCCACCGGGTTGAGCTGGGGTCTGCTCACGAGATACCTCAATGTACTTGGGAGAATCGAAACCGCAGCCTCATCTGCGGGCGTGCCCCCGGACGACCTGATTTCCCCCGGCTTCAACGGCGTGGAAATCGCCATACGCCTGTATGATCGCTCGTCCGAACTTGGGCTCGCCGCCCTGCGCGGATTGCACGACGGCACCACGTCCCTCGCTGAAGTTCGCAATCGGCTGGCGAGCGCTCCGGCTGGATCGGCGGACGCCGACGTCGTTTCCCGTAGCCGCCTTCTGCGCAGAAATGCCACCGAAATCCAGGCAGTGGAGGACGCGGTGGAAGCGGCACGCGGAGCGTTATTTCCCAAGGATTCGATTATTAGAAGAAGGCGCGGCCTGCTCTACTTCCGGCGGGTCGGCATAGAAATCATCGCATCAAACGGCGCGCCGCTTTGCGGCTTGGACATCGTTACAGATTCAGCACAGGGCCGCGATTCCTTGGACGCCGGCTTGGCCCAGTCGGTGCTGCTCTCAACATATTTTCCGAGATTCCATCTCGTCTTTTCGCCAAGCGCGGATGCTTCGACGATCGACGAGGCCGTCTCGGCACTCGAGCTGCTCACCGTCCCCTGGATAGGAATAATACAAGTCTTAGAGACCGGACGTCTCGAAATCATACGCAAACCGTCCGTATCTCCATTGCCTGATCGCAGCGCACAGTATTCGAAGCTTGTTTCCAAACTAGCCGTCGGCAGGACGACCGCACTGCCGGCAGATCGAAAGCGTGTCGATCAACAGACGTCCAATCAGAATCGGCGCCGCAAGGATGATTAAGGGATCTGACGCGCGCAAATGGCCAAGATCCGGACAGACTACGCGGCTCTCGTTTGCGCTGACACGGATCGCTCGCGTTGCAGGAGCGCGACAGCTCTCGCCAGAACGTCATCGCCTGCGGCGCGATCCATCCTGAGGCAGCTTTCACTGACGTCATATCGCGGAAACAAGTTCATCCAGGCGGCCGTAACGTCGACAGGGAAGAAGCCATAGTTGCCGCCTTCTGTTGGAAACGCGTGCCCTTGGATGTAGAGCCTGACGTCCGGATCCATTGCAATTCGACGGCACTCCGTCTTGAACCGGTGCCGCCAACCATGGTTCGGGGCCACCGACTTAGGAGCGATGCCGGCAACAGTACGCGCCCATTCTGCCAACCCTTCTGCACGTGTCTTGTGGATGGTAAGCTTTGGTTGCTTCAGCTTCTCGCCTTCAAAAAAAAGGGGCTGGCCAGACCGACGATCGACAAACTGTAGAAATCCTTGCTCGATTAGATCGCGGTGTATCGGCACAAGCCGCGGCCGCCCATTCTTGCTTTCCTGGATGTCGATTGCGAACACACCCGCTTCCTGAATGATGTGCTTCGATTCAAGGCGAGTTATCTCTGCAACCCTAGCGCCCGTATAGGCGAGAAGCCAAGGAACCCATCGTCGAGCATTGGCGACATCCTCGCTGACATCCTCTTGGGGTTCGAGGCTTGCTTTCAGTATCGAAAACACCTCTCCGTCCCTGAGATCCTTCTCACGGGTGCGTGCGAGCGGCCGCCCATCCACGGAAATCGCCTCGCATGGATTGACCTCGATAAGGCCGCGCTTACGGGCTGAATTGAAAATAGTCTTGAGCGCAGCGAGATATCCATCCCTTATCCGAACATCGCTCAGCTTTTCCCGTTCCTTCAGATGAGTGAGCCAGCTCAAGACATCGGAGCGGGTGAGCCGAGCCACTTCGTCGTGACCAACGAATGCGACGAACTTGTCGATACACGCCTTGAAACCAGCGTGGGTATCCGGCTTAGCTTCGGGTCTTGCACGCTTCCACGAAGCACAAAGCCCCGAAAGTGTTGTGGTTTCCGGGTTGGGCCACGCCGGATAACGATCCTCATCCTGGTCAGGTCGGAGGTCACCCTCCCACCGCCGTAAGGAAACGCGACAAGCGTGCTTGGCCGCACGTTGCGCTGCCAGAATGAGATGCCAGCGTTCCCACGCGGGAAGTATCAAACCTCGCGCGGCCAGCACGGCATCCACGTGGCGCCCTTGAAAGCTCTCGAGAGCTTCATAGTCGTCTTCCGGCTTCGTAATTTTCCGTGGCAGTTCCCCATCGATCTCCTGCATGAGACCGAGCATCCCCGCCGCACTCACTGGTGTGTGAAAATACTCTGGAGGATAGCCTCGCAGCCAACGGCGATAGACCTCGCCGGTCAAAGCCTCGCGCTGGACAATCGTCAATCCTTCGACGGCGCCTTTACGCAGTTGAGCCCATCGCGCTTCGACATCATGGTCGTACTTGGCCCAGGCGGCATGCGCTCTCGTCCGGTCCTTGCCGAGGCGCTTCTTTTCTTCGCGCTTGTGCTGTCGCGGACTTCCGGCAGTCGCAACGGCATCCAGATCGCGCAGAATTTGCCGCACGTCCTCCGGAATCCGCCGTCGGTAGTGATAAACTCCCGCCCGATCGCGGATCGGACCCTTCATGCGACGCGCCCCATTTTGCGGGCACTGGAATAGCAATTACCGGTAACCAGTCCGGCTCAGCTTTCCGTCAAATACTGAGGGCGTCAGTAATACTTCCGAAATCAAGCGTTGACGTACGGGCCAACGACGAAAGCCAGCCGCCGATTGACCGCCGCTGTTATGGTTGACGGGCCATCCGCTCAAAGTCACTCTCGCCCAAGATCCTGATCGACTGCCCGGACGAGATCAGTGCCTCTGCTTTTCGCTGCTTGGAGCTCTTCTCGTAACCTTTGGTCGCGCGCAGATCTTGGTCGCCAACGACCAGCAAGGTTGTCCTTTGGGTCACGCTTTCAGCAACATCGCAACCGGCTTCCGCGGCCAAGGCTGCGGCTGCTGATCGTGTGATGTTAAGGCGTCCCGTAAAGACCACAACTTCTCCTGCCAACGGGCCCGTCTTGTTCCCAGACTGCGCGACTGCAGCTTCGGCAATCGGTTGTTCGACCCGTCTCAGCCAGTCGACTATCCCAAGGTCACTATCAATTTGGGCCCGCTGGAGAAGCAGACCAGCCGCCCGAGCGTCCTCGGCCGCATCGTGATGCCTGAACTCGATGCCAAATGTAGACGCCAATCGCTTCAAACCATACCCACCACCATCCTCGACGAACTCAGGCCATGCCCTCCGAGCTACACGAAGCGTGTCAAGCCAGATACACGGCAACGGTTCTGTGCCGTACTTCTCCGCCGCTCGCGTAAGCGCCGTCTTATCAAAATGAGAGTGATGAACGACAACCACGTCTTGGAGTGCGGCCGCAATGACGGGAAACACCGTCCTCATGTCTGGTTTCCCTTGCACCATCTCCGGAGTGATTCCGTGGATCGATATATTCATCGGGTCGAATTCATCTCTTGGGTCCACTAGGATCGTAAGCGATTTGAATATCTCCCCACGACGAAAGTGAACTAATCCAATGGAGCAAATGCTCGCTGAGTCAGCGTTCGCGGTCTCTACATCCAAGGCGATAAAATCAGTAATGGCCTCCTGATTTGGATCCAGAATAATAGCTGGCGTCTTTCGCTTGCTTGCGGGCTTGTCGTCGAAGGCAGGTTTCGGCGCGTTCACGCCAGCTTGCTTTAGCGCTTGCCAACGAGCCATCTCCAGGCGCTGAAGCAGCTTCGGAGGCTTGACGCCAGGCGCGTGCGGTTGAGCGGCGTATCGTTTCAGGACCGCGATCTCATCATCAAAGCGATCCAGCTTACGATAGATGATTGCAGCCTGTTCGTAGTACCATGGAGCAACGCCGCCAAGTCCGGCAGCGCAATCTCGCTCCTGAAGATCCATTTCGTCGTTCAGTAAAGCGAGCGCGTCGGCATATCGCTGGTGACGCTTAAGTTCTTTCACTTGCTCGACAAGGTTCTCGATTCTACCCGTCTCGCGCTCATAAGAGCGCCCCATCTTGGCGCTGCGATCAGCGAAAATGTCCGCCGGAGTAATATCCAATGCTCCGATTGAAGTTTCCGGGACCGTTACCGAAAGAGCACTATCGCAATGATCGTGTTTGTTTCGAAACCATCCGGCCGGCTTTCCGCAGACGACGCAATCCCCCACGACGTGAGCCCTCCCTCTAAGAAGCCGGTTTAGGTCTCCGCGCGTCCACAATGCGCAAGAGGTGCGAAGCCAAGAGGAGCCGATCCTTCGCGTCGTCCAGATCAATTGCCAGTTTCCGGTGGGAGACTGGATTTCGGTAGGCATTCATCGCGCCGATGAAGAGTGTTTGCAAACCCAAGCGCTCCTTCTGAGGCTTGGTCGTATCCCGATCGCCCAATGGGCCATTGTCGGGATCGAAGGCCTTCTTCATCAAGGCGTCTCCATAATCCTTCGCGTCATAGCCACCTGCCAGGCGCACGGCATCCTCCACGGTCACGAACGCATCCCGCACGGCATCGGCAAGGTCGCCTTGCGAGGTGGTGTTCGTGCTGCGCACGATTGCGTTCCATGCTTTCTCGCGGATGTCTGGATGCAGAAGGGATTTTGGGAACGCCGCCGCGTCCAGCAAACGCTGCATGTCTTGACCTTCGGCGACCCCTAACCCCTTTGGAGTGAAGTCGCGCCAACCGTGCACGCCGTTTATGCCGGCGGAGCGCTCTATGAGGCCTTCTCGCTCCAGCCAATTCCAGGCGGAGTTGACGTGACGCTTGACCTGATCACTCGCCGGATACGGATAATCCTTCCCATTAATCACCTCCGACGCGTCCGGTTGGGTTACGCTCTCTGGGACAAAACCAGCCGCTTGCCGCTGATCGAGCGCCATCTTCAAGAGGACCGGCCCCAAAACCTCTGGAGCAAGTTTCAGCACATAATCGGGGTTTGGAAACTTTGAAAAGAGCGACGGCATTGGGTCAAAACCTCAAGAAAGAAATCAAATCTCACCAGCAGCGGATGTCGCGGGTCAACTCTAAATTCGCAGATGAGAGGTTACTGAACCTCCCGCCTAACGCTGAGCGACTCTGTCATTGATGGAGAAAGGTTCAGCGCAAGCCCCCGGGCTATGTCCGGACTGGCATCGATATGTTTTAGGAAGTTTATGAACGCCTCCGGATCTGGCTGGCCGATGCCAAGACGATAAAACATCAAATCATCTTGCAATCTCTTCAGGCGCCGCGCACGAACACTGAAATCCATATTGAAGGTAATACTGGTCGGCTTCTCTGAGGCGGGCGTCCACCACTTTTGTAGCCCTATCCCGTCATCGGGCGCCAAATGTGCCCTCTCAAATAGCTCGATGAACGGACTATTCCTAGAGGCAGCTTTGTAAACTGATGGCGAGTGCTGCGCGACAAAGGCACGACGTACCGTCAAGCTTGAGTAGCGAGATACCCTCCCTTCCCGCTGCTCAAACTCGACCGGTCCGACTGGAAGATCCCAATGAACAATCATGTCACACCAATAGTGGAAATCTAGTCCTTCCTGCCCAATAGACGTCGTTGAGAGTACATGCGGCCAAAATGGCGAGTTAAACGCTCGACGTAGCGTGTCCGATCGCAATTTCTCATCCTTGCGATCGTGCCCTCCACCCCTTCGTTCTCCTCCAGAGAACGGAGCGGCAGCGTGAACGCGCACAGGAGAATCCGATCCGCGACGACGAAGCCGGACCAACCCTGGTCGATCCAACAAGCCATTGCCCAATTCAACAATGAGCTCGCTCCCCTTCTTGTCACCGAGAGTCCGCAGCAATGCGAGCTGCTCATCGAGAACCGCCTCGAAACCTCCCTTCGTAAGCGCCATCATAAGAGACTGCGGATAGCGCTTCCTTGACCTACCCACCACCGCGCGCTCAAAATAGCGCTGTCCCAAGTAGGTCCTCAATTTCGTCCAGCAAAAATCAAACGCTTTCTGAACAATCTTTTCGTCGAGGTTCTCGCGTACTTTCAGTGCGACGCCATGTCGTGCTAACGAACGAGCCACGATGGGACCGGGCGCCGACAGCAAGAATTCTGCCAAACGTTCAATTTCAATTGTCGAAATTTGAGTGATCTGTGGTGTCTTAGACCACACGTCAAGTGTGCTTAGTAGCGCCGGAATGCGAAGCGACCTTGTCAATTCCCGCGCTATCTGGCTGTTCCCACCAATTTCCAAAGCCACCGCTACCTTCCACGTCGGACGGGAAGGACCATTCTTGATCTCGATCCCTCGTTGCTCGATCCACACTCTGAGTTGCTTTGCCGCGTCGCGGACAATAGAGGATATTCCGAGGGCCGGGTCCTTCTTCGGCTCTATAGCCGCCGATAGCGATGGCCAAGGTGCGAACATCGCCAGTAACCCATGATTGAGTCCGACATTCGGACGCAGATACGACTGCGTCTTGACCTTAACACCTCGCAACTTGGAGCCGATGGATGCTTCGTCGATTGGCAGACTAAGAAGAGCGCTGACCGCTGTTGGCACCGCTCGAAATTTGCTGAACAAGAGCACCTTGCCGCAGTTTCTGCTTTGATTTTCTGCCCAGGCTCCTTCCAGCGTCCACCATGGCAACGAGGGTTTCAACCACGGCAACTGCAATAGTTTAGCGTCGACAACAGAGTTGCTCAGCTGCCGAAACTGCGGATGTGCCGGCCGGGCCCTACTGTTCTCAATTGTTATCCGAGGTCGCCGCCTTGCTCTTAGAAGAGCCTTCCACACTCCGTAACCATGCAAGGTTTGCGCTGGATAGGGTACGGAGGACCACAATGGAGTAGTCCACGAGCGCAAGCGGTCATTCTTAACAGCAGCCACTGAGGTAGCGAGATGTCTGAAGACCTCGATATCCGCTGACTCGATGGAAGTTGGAAGCGCGCATCTGACAAATTGATCGTCCGTTAGTGCGAGAGCTCGCTCAGTCCGCGCGATCACAGGTTTGAATATGGCTTCCAGTTGCCGTTTAGCCAGAAGAATGCGTTGCTTGGCCTGGTCGACCTCCTCCCTGCTCGCGAGCGCTCTGTGATATGCGCTTATGGATTCTGTTACCCTTCTCGCAAGGCTGTCGCCTTCTGGTCCATAGAGAAACTTTACGAGCTCTATCAGAGACCCGTAGCGCTGCCCTGGATTAATTTGTGATCCGTCAAGGCGGCTGAGTTTGTAGGGAGTCGCCGAAAGCAGAAGGACAGCTGGAGAACGCCCGCCATTTCCATTTAACAAAGCGTCAATAAGAATCTTATGGACCCGCTGTCGATCCGCCAGGATTTTGCCAGCGCGCTGCTGCTCAATCGACGCCGACTTTTTAGACAAGTTACCGCGGCTCGGTACGATGAGATCGGCGTAGCGGTGAAATTCATCTAGGATCAACAGATCGGGAGAGGTCCTCTTTCGGCTAAGCGCGGCAAGAACCAGCGCACTCCGGCATCGCGCCACGAACTCCAACGGATCCTTTGTCCACTCGAGCCACGATCGCATTTCGGGCTCGAGATGCCCTCCGTCACAATTGAATATCGCTCGTAAAGCCTGATCAAAAGAAGAAGCAAGCGGAGAGACATCGTCGCTTGATGCCTCAAACAGTGGCGTCTTAGCACCTCGGTTGCTCTCCAACATTCGAAGGTCGCGAACAAGGTCGGGATAGCCACGCCTGATCAGGTTCCAAATAAGCGACCGTTCCTGCTTCCTTCCAGTTCTTGCGCCCGGCTTCCAGCAGGGCAAGCTTGTCTCTGGGGTCAACGAAAGGACACGAAACCCGTTTCCACTCGGTGGCGGACTCCAAAGAGAAAGCGAGAGCCGATCTGCTCCCGCGGACTGCTCTGTCCTGGTCAGGCCGGTAAGGGCCGCAAACTTGTCGCGATTCTGCGCGGCAATTTCCAAACTCGGACAAAGATAGAAGATGTTTAGAGAATGACCCGATGGCTTGAGGCGTTCGGCGACCGCCCGAGCCACGATGGTTTTTCCCAAGCCAACTTCGTCCGCAACGAGAAACCGGCGCGATCCCGTTGAGAGCGCGCTCACTGCGGCGTCGACGGTTGCCCGCTGGAATAACTGAAGCCTAGTCATAACGTCTCGGCTGATAGCGCTTCGGTTACGGCCGCCCAGAATTTCTCAATTTCCGCGAGCTCCCTGCTCGCTGTCTCCCGCTCTGCGCCTGGGGGACCCGACTCAATTTCTTCTCTGAACGCCACAATCATCGAGCTTACATCTGGTACGCGACGTTCAAATTCCTGGGGATTTCGAGCCCAGCGCGTCAACACATGCTCGAGGGAAAAACCACTATCGAAAGCACTTGCGGGACGACTGCCAGTGTTTGGATTTGGCTCTCCAGTCCATCTCTCGGCCTCGGCAGGAACAACACCTTCTAGGGTTGCACGGAACCAATCCTTGAATCTGCCAACCCCGACGTATGCCGCGATGGCGGCTCTATCGCGGATCTCAGGCTCAAACCCTGAACACGCGACCAGTTGCGTCCAGAGTCGACTTACGCTGGGGTCCGACCTCGACGTCGCTTCGAATACCACAAATGACGTTCGACTCTTGATCGGTAACTCGCTCTGGCAAATCACCAGTGCGCGCGAATTGGACGGCCAGTGCACCTTGGTAGCAGGCAGCGAGAATAGCTCAACAGTAAGCAGGTTACGGGAAAGAAATTCATCGAGATCGCCATTAACGTTTAGAACAGCGCTCGACTGGCCGATGTCCAATCGGAATTCCAAGTTGGCCAAATCACTAACATCCTCATCGAGGGCCCTCTGCGCAGGGTCGTGACCCGGTTCTTCGGTATCTTGCAAGCTTGCCCGCGACTGGCATGCGAAGTAGTTGACAAGCGCTTCTTGGATTTTGGGGTCACTTAGTTCAAGTTCGGCTGTCACTTCCGCATTCGGTCCGTTCAAACCACGCCGAGTTAAATTTGCGCTCCCGATGAATAAAACCGCCTTCGTTCCTCGCGATTGTAGGATGAGCTTCGCATGAAGGCCTCGTGCCGGCACGAAATCCTCAAATTCAGCCTGAGCCGTTTCTACCGGTGTTTCGCTGGAATCGAGCCCTAACGGCTCCGGAGGCGCCATGACCCGAATGTCCATTTCATCGGGGTATGTAAGCTTACTAGCTGACTCCTCCGTCGTCAGAATCCCAATCGAGTCGCCTCCGGCGAACGCCAACGCTTGGGAAATTCCCTCTCTGTCTACGAAAGGACTTATGGCAATCGTCCTGCGTTTGCGAGACGCCTCGGAAAGAAACGGCCTTACTGTACCTGCCTGACGCCAATGGATCCTGACAACCTTTACGCCCCTCGGCGCTTGCCACCGTACTTCTTTCAATTCCTCGATCACCGCGCCAGGCATGTCGTCCGGCGTCAGCAGTCCATCGATCAAGTCTGCCATGCCTGCCATTTGGCCACCCCGGCCACCATCAAGCCTACCTATCAGCAGCAAGCCCGCTTCGAGATCCCGAGACCCCGTCAAGTTCCTACTACCGATCCAAAATCGCCAAGTAACCTTGCCCTCCTTCAAGTATCTCACGAAAGCAAACTTTGGATGCCAAGATGCCATTCTTTGGTTTGTAGAAATTTGTCGTATCATTCCGTCGAGGACGATCAGGATTGCATGATGTCTCTTCGGAACGACAATCCGGCTCTTTTGACAAAGCACCTTGAGTCGACCCGACATCTTTCGAAAGGCATCGATCAATCCGACTGGTCCTGTTTCGAACTCTTCGTCGGCCTTTCCTCCAAGTGCTAGGACTAGTCCTAGGAGGGTTACTAAATCGAGCGAGTAGGTCGCCACAGCAGCATTCGTGACCACCGCGTCAACGTCAGGCTTTAGTACATCAAACAACGAATACGAACTCTCCTGATCAAAACTCATGCCGACAGGTCTTTCAGGAACGTACTTACAATTGGCCAACGATAATTGAGCGGTTGAGCAGGGTCGCTAACTGTCCAAAGCTCCCGCCTTTTTGCCGCCGCCGGTGCGAGCATTGCTCGCGAATTCTTCAGGCTGATCTCGCGTTGCAAAAATAGCGGCTTGAGCTGATCGAAGCCTCCCCCGACGTAGGACCATTCTTGGACTTCTCGGAGCAAGTCGATGAGCTGTTTGTCAATTTGCTGTAGTCGGTCCGCTTGACGTAGGTCAAATTCCAGCTCCTTAAGATCGAGGGATAGGGCATGCGTCCGGTGCTCGAGCCGCAGCTTTTCAAGGAAGTCCATGTGGATCTTGGAGCTTTGGCTTCCTCTTACATCCGCATTTTTTAGTTCTTCGATCATTGCAGCATAGAGCGCTCGCCCAATGCAGACCAAAGAAGCTGCCTTTCGGGCCCGCTCCAACGCCTCCTTGTCGTCAGCCGAGGCCAAGCCGGACACTCTTGCACTCCACATGCTCTTTGGCACGATGCCAGCGCGGGCGATCTTCGACATCAGAGGTTCTGACGCCGCCGACACTTCGATCGCAGACCTCCATCTGTCCTTGATGAGCTTTGATTCTTGGGACGTGAGCTGGAACGACAACTGGGAGTTTCCCTTAGTCCACCCGTCGGGCTGCGGAGGCAGGTCAACGAAGATGGGCTCATGATCTTCATGGGCGAGCTCATCCTTTCGCTTTGCGCTTGACCAATCTATCCAGTGCGCATGCAGCTCTGCCTGACCAGGCGCCTGCGTCGTATTTTCCCGACGACGAAGCAGACCCCAAAGCTTCAGGGCGCTCCAGTAAATGCCGCTCGGCATCAAGACAGGTTCAGCACCCACTTTGAACCGCGTCCATCCAATTATGCCGGAGCGGTAGGGATTGTTGAAATTGAGTAAAAGCTTCTTGCCAGTCCGAACTTCTATTTTGCGAAGTGCCTCAACAGGAAAGGCTTGCGACCGGTGAGACCGCAGAAGCTCATCGTAAGCCCAGCAAATAAACCAAATGTATCGGAGTCGAGTTTGCTGAACCGACGTTCCGGGGAAGAATCGATTCGCGTAGGCAAAGTGTATTGGCCCAAACCCCAACTCATCACGCGTTCCTTCAGCGGCGCTGGCAGAGAGCCTCCGTTCGGCGACGGCACGATCAGCCTCCGAGAGAACGACCCATCCGAGATTCGGTACGACCAAACGAGCCATGAAAACTGTTCCCCAACAATGAATTTCCTTTTACAGCCTTGCCTCAAGAAGCGTTAATTGCGCTGTTCGCTTTCAAGACAGATATCACGCTGACAATTTTGTTCGCATGGACCGCACTAGAGCGGATCCGCCAATTCCAAATATCGGCAAAACGCGTTCGCCAGTTGCATTTGGCGCGGCGTTCGGCAGTCGACTTCAAATAGCCGCGGACAGGCAACCATGATGCAAAGGCATTTTGCGCGCGAAGTGGCCACGTTCAGACGGTTCGCGCTATAGAGAAACTCCATCCCGCGCGGTGCGTCGTTATGACTCGATGTTGCCATCGAATAGATAGCGATTGGCGCCTCCTGTCCTTGAAACTTGTCGACGGTGCCGATGCGTGCGCCCGGCAATCGCTCTTGAAGTTCGAAGACCTGCGCGTTGTAGGGAGCGATGATTAGGATATCCTGCAGCCCAATGGCAGCCTCCTTCCCCGCGCCATCAACCCAGCTTGCCTTGCTGCTGAGGATTTCATCGACAAGCTCTTTGATCTCGTCCGCCTCTTCGGGAGAGGAATTCTGGTTACCCTCGTGCTGTACGGCAAGATAACGAAGGCCGGCGCCGTTTACGCGACTCGAAGACCTTATCTCCTGCCGCTCCAATCCAGCGCGCGAGCGAAGTCGAGCCTCATAGAAGAGTTCAGACGTGAAGGCGCAGATGTCGGGGTGCAAGCGCCAGGTCTCCTCAAGAAAGAGTCCGCGACTTGTGTCGATGGTTGCGTGCTCGCCTAGGACGTGGTCAAGCGCCGACACTGCTACGCCATCCGGATGACTTCCCTGTATCGGCTGCTCAAGCTGCCTTGGATCCCCTAGAAGGGCGATACTTTCGGCCGCTTGCGACACGGCCAGTACATTCGCAAGTGACATTTGCGCCGCTTCGTCCACGAACAAAACATCCACGGTGCCTGCAGCGTCTGGACGTGCCCAAAACCAGCTGGTCGCGCCGCCCACTTGGCTGCCATTCCCGAGCCCGTCAATGAATTCCGAATTTTTAGTCGTCAGTTGAAGCCGCGGCAAAGAGGCGGGCTCGTCCGAGACCTTTTGTATGCACTGAATAGCCAATTGCTCTTCGGCGGCCGCTTCCAGGGATTTGTTGAGCAGATGGCGAATGACCTTGTGACTGTTAGCTGTGATACCAACCGTCCGCTTGTCGCGCACAAGCGCACAGATCATACGCGCACCTGCATGGGTTTTGCCAGCTCCCGGCGGCCCCTGTACCGGAAATGCGCTCTGATCAAGTGAGAGCGCCGCGCGCATCGCAGTTGTCAGCGATGGCTCGCCAGCTTGCTGCAACGCCTGACCGCGAAGGCGTGGAGCGACTTTGAGCAGCAAGTCCCGAGCGGCACGATAGGCGCCCGGCCCAATGATCCCGTGATTCGCCACATGCTCGCCGATCCGGAACACGGATTCGGCAAGAACCTGATTGTTGACGAGCTTGTGCGCGAACACGGCCTCGGGATGAAGATTCGCGGTGTCCTGGCGCTTTTTCACGTCGACGGTTCTGTCGTCATTGGAAATCGCGACGACGCTGCCAAACTTGTCCCCCCCAACAGATTTCAAATCATCATCGGCACGAACATCGGTTTCTTGGATCGTGAATCTGTACCGGTGGATTGGGGCCTTCACCGTTCCACCAACTCCGCCGAGAAAGGCCAGCCCTCCCAAGCCCGCGCGCTCATGCAATAGATCCTCGGCCGACAAGTCGCTCAGCCGGAAGTACTCCCACCAAACCGCCTTGTTCTCGCGGCCGAAGAAATCGAGCAAATGAGCCAGTAACCAGCGCGCTTGCTGCTCCGTGCTGCGTTCAGTCACGTCGTCGGGGACGTCGCTGGTCAACCGCGCCGCAAGTCCGGCAACCCTGCGTTTCCAAGCACTGAGATCTTCGCCAATTTCAGCCGCTTTCGGATGCGGCCGATCGATCATCTTGCCTTGAGCGATCAGCCCGTCCCGCAATCCCTCAAGCCAGTCCCGCAAGGCGCGCGTCGAGGCACAGTCGTCGCGGTTGTAGCCGGTAATGGCCGCCTGGTCGCCCGGGTCAATTCCATCGGCGTCGAGCAATTCGAGGCAGGCCTGCACCCGTGCCATGGCACCGCCGACATCGATCAGCGGGACCGTGCGATCAAATTGGTACAGCGGCTCCAGTTTCTTGATCGAATAACTCTCGACGCTCGCGCGGACGCTCTGCCGGACAATGGCGTACAAGTCCACGAACACGCCCGCCCGAAGCAGGTTATCGACCTCGTCCTCTCGCGTGGCGTACCGCCCCATCAGACGCTTCAACGCGGCCGGCTCATAGGGCGCGAAGTGATAGATGTGCAAGCCGGGGTGCTTGGCCCGCCGCTCCGTGACGAAGTCGATGAAGCGCTCAAACGCGGCGCGTTCGTGTTGTCGTGTAGTAACCCAGTCGCCGACATAAGCGTCCGAGCCGTCGTCCTTGGCATAGAGATAGCCGAACAGGAACTCGAGCCCACCGCCGTCCACGAACGGATCGCCCTCGAAATCGAAAAAGATGTCGCCGGGCGACGGCTCAGGCAGCCGAAACAAGCCAAATTCCGCGACTAGCGGCAGCGCCTCGTGAAGCAGCTGGCCCGCGCTGCGCCCCTCGACCTGGAGTCTCGCCTGCTCGCGCACCCTCTCGTAGCTTGGCGCAGTCCCCCGATCAGGCCGCCATTGCAGTGGGATAGGCAGTCTGGCCAGGGCGGCCATTGTGCCCACACCTCGCCGGACCAGTTCCTCAATCTGGGTCTTGGCTATCCCTGCGACAAGCGACAGGTGATCGTCGGCGCGCCGCCTCGAAGCACAGGGCTCGCGCCATCGACAGACCTCGCAGTGCTCGATCGGGTCGGGATAGAGGCTGTCATGCGGGGGCACAGCCGCAAAGGTCTCCAAGCTTCGCCTGATGCGCCGGTAGAACGCCGCAAAATCGGCCACGCGATAGGCCTCCGGCAGGTACTCCGTCCCGGGCGTCACGACATGGGCCGACTCCGGGACCTTCTGCTGCATGGTCGCCAATAGGTCCGAGTAGAGGCTGAGCTGCAGGACCGTGTTACCCTTGGTCTCGCGGGCCAACTTGGCGTCGGTAACCTCGTATGACCAGGCGCCCAAACCGCTTGGTGTCTCGATCCGCCGTAACACGTCGGCGCGACCGCTCCAAAGCCCATCCCGTAACGCCGCCTGAACGATCACCGCGTCGCCGCGCACCATCGCCTGCCGCGTTTGGGCCACCGAGGCGTGATCGATGCCAACGCCGGCAATGACGGTGACGGTCCCGCCCTGCTTGGTGAGATGGTCGACAAAACCCTGCTCATGGGTTTTGCCGCGCTCCACCAGGGCATCGAGGGTCGGGTCATGGCGGAGCTTTGGCTTGGCCAGTTCGCCTTGGGCGACCTTGAGGTCGAGATGTGTGAGGTAACGACAATTCAGATGCCCAACCAGGTCGCCAGCGCTGAAGACGATTGCCGCGCCGTTCTCTTGCATCCATCCCCCGAAGCTGCTGCCGGGCCCTCGGGACTCGGCTCCCGCAACAACGATACCGGCCTTCAAGCAAACGCGAAAGAGCAAAGCGAGACACGCAAGGCGCGAACGGACCGCATCCAGGCTCTATCCCTTCGAAGACAGAGCCGCTCCGACGAGAGTCGGCGCCGCATCCGCCGGGGCACCGTACCCAGACGTCACAATCGCGCGCCGCCTTGACACTTGGCCTTGCACCAAGGCGCGTCATTGGGCTCGGCCAAGCCATTGGCTACTACACTACGTACCTTGGCAATTTCTCGATCTCGCGAAGGGCAACAAGGGGCCATGTTTCGCCGTAGCGATCGCTGACCTTTGCGCCCGCATGGCCCTGCAGAATATTTCGTACATCCTCGGGTATCGATAGAACACGAGCGAGCGATGAAAATCGATGCCGCCAGCCATGGTTCGGCGCCACACGCTCGTCGATCCCCAGTGAACGCACCCATTCAGCGAGCCGTTCGCCCACCTTCTTGTAGTGAGGGTTCGCATGGCTGCCGCCACGGCTGCGGCGCGGATCATAAAACAGAGGCCGCGCTCCCCTCGACTTCGCGAACTTAAGCAAGCCTTGATCAACCAAGTGGCTATATAGCGGCACTTCGCGGAACTTCCGCGTCTTGTTGGTTTCGGCTCGTATGCGCAGCATTGGGATGCCGTCCCGCTGCAGAAAATCACGTCCAGTGAGGGGCGTAATTTCGTTCACCCTCGCCCCCGTGTAGGCGCAGATCCACGGGACCCACCGACGCGCGGCAGCCATCTCGACGCTGATCTTATCGGAGGGCGGCCGCAGCGTCGCGGCCAGGATTATCCTTGCTTCTTCGCCACTGAAGCCTTTGTCTCGTTCGTGCAGAGTGTCCTTGACGCGCACGCGAATGCCAGCGGCTGGATTTTCGCTCAGCATATCTTGGTCGACTGCGAATTGCAGGGTCGCCTTTATGGCCGCGAGATAGACATCTCGAATGGTAACGTTTGACATGTCTTCGACTAGAAGAGCGTTCTTCCATGCGACGATATCGGCTCGCGAGATGCTCGTCGCCTCATCGTGGCCGAGATGAGTAATCAAGCGTTCCACGACAGGCGTCCAGCGCTTCACGGTAGCGGGAGCAAGCTGAGCTTCGGCGGCGTAGGACTTGAATATTGAGCGGACCGACAATCCTGCCTTCGACGCGACCGGCTCTGCCGACGAGATCAAGGATGAAGATGTGATGTCGACGATTGGTTCAACAGCGAGGGCTTGTACCGGGATGGGCGTGCACACCGTTGCTGTATCGATGAGTGGATTAGTAAGCCGGACCCAATCACGCTCGATCTGTAACGCAGCTTCGAGATACCGAATGCGTGCAATGCCAAGGTCTCGCGTCCTCAACGAGTGTTTGATCTCGCTCTTTCCAACCACTTCCCTCAACCGATCGGGAACACGTTTCCTGAACCAGAAAATTCCGCTTTCAGGGTGCCGTTTCGGGGTGCCTAATGAGGTCATGTGTACCATCGTTGTGTACCAACGGTGGTCCGGAAAACCCTTTGATTTCAAAAGGCCCGCTATTTTCTAGGCTGTTTTCGACAGGGTGGCGGAGAGGGAGACCGCCGAACTACTCACCGCCGTCGTTCGCAGCCGTTCGTTTGCAATTGAAATTATGCCGATAGTATAGGGTTTTCCTTCATTCTCGTTTTTCATCGTTCGTTGCCGCCCGTCCCAAGCCATGTTAATTTTGGGGACTGACTTGGGGACTGACGATGGCAGGTAATCTGACGGCTCGGAAGGTGCAAACGGCAACGCCGGGCAAATACAGCGACGGCGGCAATTTGTATTTGATCGTCTCCCCGAATGGGTCCCGCAAATGGGTCCTCCGCTTCACATGGCGGGGGAGAGCAAGGGAAATGGGATTGGGAAGCGCTGCTGCGGTGCCCCTCGCCGACGCCCGTGAGAAAGCCGCCAGCGCGCGCCGGAAGATCGCCCGAGGCCTGAACCCCATCGATGAGCGGAAACGCACCAATGGCGTCCCCACGTTCGGCGAAATGGCTGATCAGGTGCGCGAAGCGCTGTCCGTCGGTTTCCGGAACGAGAAACACAAGGCTCAGTGGAAATCGACGCTGACCACCGACGCCGCGACGTTGCGAGACAAGCCGGTGGACACCATCACCACCGATGACGTGTTGGCGGTTCTGAAACCTATCTGGACGACCAAGCCCGAAACCGCTTCGCGGCTGCGGGGCCGGATTGAAAAGGTGCTGGACGCTGCCAAGGCCAAAGGGTTCCGAGACGGCGAGAACCCCGCGCGGTGGCGCGGCCACCTGGACCACCTGCTGCCACGGCCATCGAAGCTTGCTCGCGGACACCACGCCGCGATGCCCTACGACGAACTGGCGGCGTTTGTAGCGGACCTTCGGGGGCGCGAGGCTCTCGCCGCGTTGGCACTGGAACTGTGCATCCTCACAGCCGCTCGATCCGGTGAAATCCTTGGCATGCGCTGGGATGAAATCGATCTGGACAAGAAAATCTGGACCGTGCCCGCGCATCGAATGAAGGCGGGGCGCGAGCACCGGATACCGTTGTCTCAACGCGCCACCGACATTCTTGTTAGACTTAGCGAGGGCCGTTCGGGCGAATTCGTTTTTCCGGGCCAGCGCCGCGACAAACCGCTGTCGAACATGGCGATGGAAATGATGCTGCGGCGCATGAAAATCGAGAACGCCACCGTGCACGGTTTCCGATCCAGTTTCCGCGATTGGGCTGGCAACGAAACCAGCTATCCGCGCGAATTGATCGAAACCGCCTTGGCGCACGTCATCGGCGACAAGGCCGAACAGGCTTACCGCCGCAGCGATGCGCTGGAAAAACGCCGCAATCTAATGGAGGCATGGGCGGACTACTGCGAACCCAAGCGGACGACAAACGTTGTGAGGATGCGGCAGGCGTAGCTGTATCCCGCGCCGCCCTTGCACCAAGGGGCCGGCGATGCCACAGCGCAAACGCAGATTGCCGATTTCATCCAGCGGTCAACCTGCGCCAAAATTCGAGCCGAATGCAGTGTTCTGGGGACGATGTGAAACCGCATACGGCCGAGCCATTTCACGTGAAATACGCGAAGAGGTAGTCACGGCTACGAACAATTTCCTCTGGATCGCCAGCATGGAGGCGGAGGCAGAGGACCTCAATGCGGCCGTCGAGCGCATCGGCCGATACAGGAAGGCAGCAGGCGCTCTGTTGAATGAACAGGGCGAACCGGGATCAACCGCCTCCATTTTTTACGCCGAGTATCTAATTCAAAGCGAATTTCCCGACACAACGCTCGACCAACTCCATGATCTACTGATGTCATACCATGGAGCGTGCGCAAGAGCACAAGGGCGAGCCGCTTCTGAAAACGAGCCGGAATTCCGGCAAGGCGCGTCATGGGACACTTGGATCAGGAATATCACGGCGATTTGCAAGCGACACCAGTTGCCAATCGGTTCCCGCAAGGACGACGACAAAATGCGCCAGCACTCCCCGTTCGTGCGCCTAGTCTATGAACTTCAAAGCGGGTTCGACCACAGGTACCTCCGCGGAGCGCATTCCCGTACAGCCGTAGCAAAGGCAATCGGAGACGCGCGAAGGTCGGGACGGAAAACGGCCGCAAGCGCCCCGCAATAAGTCCCGCATCTGTTGCGATTGATCGGCTACGACCTTCATGACCCGCCCGGTTCGGGCATAACGATGAAGGCGTCCCATGAACACCCACGTTTCAATTGAACCGGAGGCCCTGTCCGTTCCGCAGGCGTGCGCCCTCGCCGGTATCGGACGAACAAAGTTGTACGAAGCAATAACCGCCGGCAGCTTGAAAGCGCGCAAATTGGGGAAGCGGACCCTGATACTTCGGGATGACCTGCGCCAGTTTCTCGCGGCACTTCCGACCGCGGCTTAATCAATTCACAAAAGTTGCCCGGCCGTATCGACGACACCGGGCATGGCCTCACCGCTAGTCCGCAGGCGCAAAATGTACCGTTGGTTTCGCCTTTACAACGACGCGATCAACGATCCGAAACTGTTACGGCTTTCGGACCACTTGCATCGATTGTGGATCGGGCTTTTGTGCATCGCCTCCAAGAATGAAGGCGCGCTTCGCTCGATAGAGGACATGGCCATCATGCTGCGCACGACACCGGCCGTGTTGGAGCGCGACATCAGCAGGCTAATAGCCGCACGGCTCATTGATAATCATGAAGGCAGGCTTACACCGCACAATTGGGAAAAGTGGCAGCCCAAATCGGACGGCATCGATCCTACCGCGTCCGCGCGTATGCGGCGTTACAGGGAGCGTCAGCGTAACGACCGTAACGCCACCGTAACGGTGATACGACCAGACACAGACACAGACACAGACACAGATACAGACACAGAAATAAATTCCGTGGCTATCGCCACGGACGCTTCGGCGTCGATTGATCCATCGGCTGCCGAGCGCGAATTGTTTGCAAGGGGAAGGGAAATTCTCGGCAAGAGCGCAGGCGGCCTGATTGCCAACCTGCTGAAAGCTAAGGGCCACAACATAGCGTTGGCGCGCGCGGCACTAGAAACGGCTTCGCAAAAGGAAAACCCGGCCGAGTACGTTGCGGCCGCGTCTCGCGGTCCGCCTACTGCTAAGCCGCTCACTGAACATCAACGCAAGCAGCGCGAAGCAGTGGAGTTAGTCAATGTTCTCAAACAGAAATCAAGCGACAGCGGCAGCGGCGACGATATTGGGCTGCTACGACACGATCACGGCGAGTGATCCGAAGGTGTTCGTGGCGGCACTCGTCGAAATGTTGGCAATGTACCCGTCCGCCGTCATAGCCCGAGCCGCCGATCCGGTGCGCGGCCTACCTGCCCTCGTCAAATTTCCGAACCTGGCCAGCTTCCGCGAGCAACTCGAACGAATGCTCGACGAGCATGACCGAGACGTGCGGAGGGAACGGCATCGACAAGAGCGCGAAAAACAGAACCAATTATCGGCACGGCCGCAACTCAATGATCGAGCCAAGGCACGAGTTGTTGAGGGGTTTCAGAAATTGAAGGCAAGGCTAGGCGGGTAATTGGCAAGGTAGATGCCCCAATGCCCGCCTCCCCGGGGGGAGGGAAAAACGAACACATAAAAGCATGCTTATTGGAAATGGGGCCGTCAACACGGCGGCATTCGGGGTTGGTTTGCCCCGAATGGCGCATCGCGCTAACACTTCAAGCGCGCGCGAAATGCGATGAGGTCGCTCGGGTCGTCCGTACGGTGGATCATACGGTGACAGTTCGCGCAAAGAACCGCAAAATCCTTGGCGACATCGTACTGGACCGCAACACCCTCGGCTAAGGTGCTGATCGGCGTGAGATGGTGGGCCTCTATAAAACCTTCTCCGATGTCACCATAGCGAGCGGAAAACTCCAAACTGCATGCTTGGCAGACCGTGCCATGATGCTTTTTCGCCGCCTTTGCCGCCGTGCCATTTCTTTCAATCTTCTTGTGCAGAACGTACTTTCTCTTTTCGGTTATAGTTGCGTTGTCGGGCACGTTGAAGTCGGAGACCTCCGTATCCGCATCGCCATCTGCATCCAAACCACCTCGAAATGTCAGCGCTCGATAGGCGCGGATCAGTAATTGCAGATCGTCTCGCAGCGTCGCTTCGCTCGGCAACTCGGTAAGGCTGTATCTGAAACCCAAACTATGACCCGCGGCGTAGTCGCCGGGAAGGCGAGCATCCGATCCTGTCTCAATTTGGATTAGTGGGGCTGCCGAGACGAATTCTGGCAGGCGTTTCCTTATGAAATGAGCGCGGTCGCTTAGAACATCACGCGTTTTCGAACCGAATTCCTGTCGGGTAGATGTCGTACCTTGGTTTAGCGAAAGGAAGGCGACTGGCTCCGTCGCGTGAAATAAGTAAACCGCATAATAGCCGCGTACAGCACTCGTGGTGACGACTGGATCAAAAACAGCAATCCATGGAATAGCTGCCCAGTTTCCTTGTCCCGGACTGCCTTGAATATGAAGGCCTCCGCCCCGATCGCCGAGACCATCGGCAATTGCTTGTTCGGCATCAGTCCTTATGAAGCGCGCCAACGGATGGGCTTCTAACGGTTGTTTCCGGGCCTCGGGAAATTCGCTGATGATGCGATGCAGAGTTTCTCGTAAGGGCATTGTAGGCTTTCTTGATCCCAAAACGGGCATACTTACGGATTTCGCCGAACGATCCGAGTTGTGTAGTAGGCATTTCTCAATCTATTGTTGGCCGAATACTGTCAATGGATTTTCGAGCCCCGGGTGGTTCTGATGTCTGATACGCGAAAACAGCCGATCAGTTACGTCACTTGGGCAATTTTGGCATTCCTAGCTTTTGGAATTTATCAGGTGTTTTTTGTCGGGTCGCCTGCGAACAAGAAGTTTTTGGATGATTGCCACGCTCGCGGTACCGCTCACCTCACGAGTAATTCGCCAGACGAGGAATACCGGCGCGTAATTGTCGATTGTCAGAGCAAACTGCGCGAGTTCAAGCGGTCAAATTAGGCCGTGTCGAACTCGGCGAGCGAGTTGTGCTTGGAAGAGGCACGCCACCTTTGAGCCGGATCACTCCTTAGCATCCTTTGGAGCCGCTGCCGGTCCCGGCGGGATGACGGCTGGAGGTGTCGCGATGGGAGCTGGCGTAATGGGAGCCATTTGAGGAAGAGCCGGTACAGTGACAGTCGCTTTATCGACGCTTTGGTTTTTCTTTGTCGGCGTCGGCGCGTCTTTTTTGTCGAAGGTAATGCCCCCAAAGACCGCGACAAGAATTGAAATTCCGAATAGAGCAAAAATCATAGACTTGTAGAATATTTCAAGCTTGCCGTCCGAATGGAGCTGACCCTTTTCGCGAAATTTGTCGTGGCTAACAAAACATTTCGCAGCGAGCCACAACAGGCCTTTTGGAACAAAAAAACTTTCTTTCCCGATTTCATCGGACAACGACAGTTCTGGAATTGTGACCTTATACTTTTTTTCGATCTGAATTGCATGGTTCACCGCCCCCTTGAGCAACCGGTGAAACCAGTACCTGTCCATGAGATAGAAAAGCAACGTGCCAAACACGCCAAATATCGGAACCAAAACGGCAAATTGAATATCTATACGCCAAAGTTGCAGTGCCCATCCTTTGTCCAAGAGGAAACCGATAGACGCCAACAGTGCCAGCAAGATCGTGATGAACAGTCCGCGGATACGCATGCCGATTTCGTTAAAGTGCATTTGCACGCCAACGACGGTCTTCCAAACGTCTATTACCTGCTTTGCGCGTTCATCGCGCAGTTTTCGATTATTCTGCATGGAAATCGCCGAAATCAAACAGCCCTAAGATTTCCGAGAAACTTTCTTCGAGCGTGAAGTTCGGATTAACATGCTCGCGCTCTTTGATTTTCTGTTCCCGTTCGACCTCGTCGGCCGTCCAGTGCGTAACATCCTGGAGCAGCTTATATTCGGGTCGTTTGTGTGCTTGTCCGTACTTTGCCCACACAGCATCGACCCCGCAATCGACCGCCATCGCGACATCTTTCATGAGATTGTCTCCGACGTATACGCAGTCGCTTTTTGACAGTTCCAGATCAGCCATGATCGCGTTCAAAACTGCGGCATCCGGTTTCTTTGATCCTTTAGGTGTAAATTCTTGCTTTGTGAGTTTGAGACCGTAATGGGAGGCCGGATAGTGACGCAGGTCATCGGCTGACAATCCGGCTGGTAGCCTGTGATCTTCGGGACAGAAGACGTAATCGAGTACGCCGTCTAACCCCAAGCGGCGCACGCGATAATTTGAGTAGAAGGCCATGCTCTCGGTGTAGCCGACGATGCGTGTGCCTCGCCCTTTGATCTTGAGCAAGCTTTCGGCCACGGTTGGATAGAGACGAAGGTGCTCGCGGCGCTTTGACCGGTAAATCTGAATGGATTTTGCGAAGACCTCGGTTGCGGGACGACCTTTCAGGACCGATTGTAGCGACGGGATTTCCTCGATGAGAAACGAATATTCCGACGTACCATGTTTCTGATGGACGGCGGCGATCTCGGGAAGAAGCTTGGCCTTTTCGACACCGCTGATTTCAACAATGCTATCCAACATTGAAGAAAAGCAATTGAGCCACAACTCGACCCAATCGAAGAGGGTATTGTCCAAATCGGTTATTAGGGCAGTTTTCTTCATGCGAAACTTCGTCGGTGGAGCAGTGATTGTCGTTTGATCAATGATTGCATCAGACCTACGATACTAACCGAGCGAGCGCGATCAGATCGGCAACGTATCCACCGCTTAATTCGGTGATGGTCGGGGCAAAAAATTATCATAGTTCCGTCTTGCAAACTGGTCGAAAGCGGAGGCGGGCGACTTACAGGCAATCAAGCAGATCGGAGACCAATTGGACGGCAAGGCCGCGCAAGCCGTCGAGCATGGCGATGTCTCGGTCACTAATTTGACCGACCCCCAAGCTTTATGAGATCGCGGCGGATGGATCGAGTGAAAAGTATCGAGAGCCGAAGGCCTTGCCAGCCCCGCACCGCAGTCCTGAAACCACGCCCAAACGAAAAGGACCACCGGAGCGACCGATGGTCCCCAAAGCCTACCGGCTTTGCCTTGTTATTTGCCAGTTAGCTGCGGACAGACTGGCGGCTGCCGCAGGGTTGATGCTCGCTTTACGCTGGCCGTTTGGACACTGGCCTTTGGACCGTTAGCCGTTGAAACGTCGGTCCCGTCGGACGCCTGTCACCCTTGGCTTTGGTCTTTATCGGCGCTCGTCACTGTTGGCGCGGGATGGTGCGAGAAACCACTCGATCAACCGAACGATCCAACGCTCGACAAAAGCGCCGGTTCCAGCATGCAGAGGCAAATGAAGGGCGGGAAGGCCAAGTCTGCGTTAGCAGCCGCGAGCAAGAGGCCGATTTGGGCGATCCAAGCATTGCGTTGTAGCGGAACGAGGTCATGCGGATGATGTTCGGCTAAATGCCCTAGAACCGCCTGCACGGGTTTGGTTAGGAAATCGGCGACGGTCGAGGTGTAGTAGGCTTGCTGCATTGCGGACAATCATCCATGAGTGGACCAACGGCAATAAGGGGCCATTACCGATGCGCTCTCGTGTCTTCAAGCGCCTTGGTATTGTTATGCGCAAACAACCTGGCCCGGTATGGCTGCGTGCGTCGGCATTTGGTAAGAAGCTTCCTCCCTGGGGGCACACTTTCACTGCGCCTCATCTGAGCACGCCGTTGGCCGTCTGCCGGATCGCACGCATGAGCGAAACCGCCACGGCTCGACATAGCTGCCAGCCCCCACCCCGCGTTCATTGCGCCTTGCTTCATCTTGCGCGGCAGCATAGCCACCCTTGCTATATCGCGGCCAATCGAGCGCTAGACCATTGCGAACAAGCCAGTCCGCAAGATCAACCCCATCTACCGAACAGACTGCGACAACGCGCTTGTACTGGTCACGATCAACTTCAATGCACGCGACGGGGCGCTTGGCTATGACGTCATAGAGCGCATTTGCAGCTTGCTGGCTGCAACGGTACGGGCCGCTGTCAGCATCGCGGCAAAGCTGATTGCTTTCCGGGGCGTCGATGCCAGACAGCCGAATGCGAACACCGTCCAGGTCCAGCGTGTCGCCGTCGATGATGCTGGCGCGGCCGGTCAAATCGGACGCTGCCGCAACGGTCGCGATCAATGCCAGCGCGAGGCCGGGCAGCCATTTTATCCGGCCGACGCCTTGGCGTTCAGTACAATGCTTCACATGTCCCACTAAAGAAATTGAAGCCATTGGACATAAGCACGAACGTCACAGGCTTTTTGAAAAACCTAAGTCGAATGCTATCGGAAGGCGCTAGCAGACCCGGCATGGCAACAAAATCATTGTTAGCGCCTCCCTTTTGAACGATTTTCCAATCAGCAGCTTTTTGATCTCCAATTTTGATTGCGCCTGATCTTGTATCGACAACCAATTGGCCAACCGCGCCTAGCCAGAAATCTGATTTCTTGCTCCTCGCAAACCGACCAGCCTCTACGTCAAACACATCCAACGTCGTGCAAACGTAGGTTTGTTCGGCCCGTGCATGTCCGCCAATCAGAATTAGTACGATGACGAGAACGAACCGAATGTTCATTTGCCGGTTGCCCGCCATTCACTTTGACTTATTCAGTCGATCACGTTCAGCGTCAATCAGGTCCGACGCGCATTTCATAAAGCTGGTTGCTGACTTATCAGAGCGAACTTTTGCACCTTCCTTGTTCGTATCTTCGACGCTGAGGTCGATGGGCACTTGCATATCAGCGCCGCCTTTCCTGCGAGCGAACGCTATCGTGACAGTACCTTCCCTTATGCTTTGGACCAGCATGGGGAACGTTTTCGCGTCATAGATTGCGATGATCGCGCCGGGTGTATCTGTTTCCCTATCTTGCTTGATTAGGAAAGGTCGGCTGGTCGCGTTGCCGGAAACAAAAAAAGCGGTGACCGGTGCATTCGGAATAATCTTGTACGACTGCGGATCGAGGTCATTCACAACTATTTTGAGCAGAATGCCTATACTATTGTTTGCGGTCATCAGATTGAACGAGCCGTCAACTCGAACGAAGTTTCCAGCTTTGTACGTGAAGTCCTTGATGAGCGATGCAAACTCCACCCCACAGCCCGTTAGAACTCCGTCTGTGAACTTTGGCGCTGCGACGGTGTAGCCAGTTCCAAGGCGACTTGCGAGCACCTGTTCGATGACGGCGTTGTTCGGCCCGACGGGTTGCGCGATTGCAGGGGCCACCATCAGACATGCCGCCGCAATTGCGGCGATTGGTTTCATTGTGTTTCACAGTGTTGGGGGAATTTCACAGCGCCATTATCATGGCACAGGTACAACCACGTTTGGCATCAGGAATAATACGGGGACCGTGGGACCCCGCACGCAACCATAGTTCCGTCACCGATTTGCTTTAAGCTTCAACGTCTAGACGGTGAAGAACATGGGCAGGCCGATCGGGTCCGTGAACAAGGAAAAGCCATTCGCAGATGCGCTCCGGATAGCGCTTCGGAGCGGCAATCCCCATCGGCTGCGAGCCATCGCTGAAAAGCTGATCGAAAAAGCAGAACAAGGCGACTTGCACGCCATCCGTGAGGTCGCGGATAGGATGGACGGAAAAGCGGTGCAGGGTATCGAGCGCGCCGATGTCCCGGTCCAAATGTTGAGTGACGCTGAACTCCTAAGGATCGCGGCTGGTGGATTGCCAGAACCGGTCGATGATCCCGACAGGCCGTCAGGTTTGCCGCATTAGGCGAATTGGAGCGATTTGGGGTCTGATTTGGGGACCAGCCTAGCTTCTCAGGCAAGAACCTTCACGAAATCAAAGACTTGGTTACATCTAGTGGCGGAGAGGGAGGGATTCGAACCCCCGATAGGCTTGCACCTATGCCGCATTTCGAGTGCGGTGCATTCGACCACTCTGCCACCTCTCCAGGCGCCATGACGGGCCGGATTCGGCCCTGCAGTCGGGGCGTGTTCTAGGCGAGGAAGACGGGGCAGACAAGGCGCGGGGCGGAGAAATTCGCGCCAAAACGGGCCGGACGGCTTTCGAAAAAAATGGTGGGACCGCCAGACGCGACAAAACACTGACGGTCCCGTGCCGCTGCTTTGAAATTCTGGCCGGGAAGTGCGGCTTCACCGGTCAGCGGAGCGACGAGACGACGGTAGCAACCGGAGCGGAAACGGCAACGCGAACCCGATTTTAACCTAACCAGTCAACCTTACCGCCCGCGCGGAACGCTAATCCCGCCCCTTCCTGGCCTTTTTCTCGTCCTTGCCGTTGTCCTTGCGCCGGTTGGTGAAGCGGGCATTGCCAAGGCCGGTGCCGATGGTCAATACGCCCCAGCGCTCGACGTCCTGCATGAAGGGAACTTCGGAGAGGCCCTGCACCACGCCGTCATTGTGCATCAGTACAGCGGTGTCGTGATCGCCGATCTGCGGGATCGCCTCGACCAGGCTTGCCGGCAGGTTGAACTTGCTGCTCTCCCAATTGCCCGGCAGGTTCTGCGCGCCCTTTTCGATCGAGCCATCCTCGTTGATCACTCCGGGACAGGCGATGCCGATGAAGGGCGCGAGCTTCAGGCCCTCGGCCTCGGTGGCAGTGATCAGATCCTTTAGCATCTTGACCAGCCGCTTGACCGCGCCTTCGCGCGTCGGCTCATCGTCGGCGTGCCGCCACAGCTCGGACTTCCAGACGTCAGCCTTGGAAAGATCAGGCGCCTTCTTCCAGCGGGTCTCCACCACGCCGCAGCGGATGTTGGTGCCGCCGATATCCACCGCAAGGATGCTGTCATGGCCCTCGAAAATCCATGACGGCGCCAGGTGCAGCGTGCCGAGCAGGCCGGCGTCGTCGGGATCAAACCGGATCGGCACCAGATCGACGTCGAAGTCATCGGCCTTGAGGATGATATCGGTGCGGGCGATGGCGATCTCTCCGACCCGGCTCTGCCGAAAACCGCCACCGACCACGATGCGCTCGGTATCGGCCCACGCCTTGGTCTTGAGGAACCGCCGCGTCACATAGGCCAGCTCCTGGGCAAATTCCTCGATTGCCCCGTGCACCAGCGCTGCGGCGCCGACATCGGCGCCGACCAGCACCTCGTCGAGTTCACCCTTTGGAATCTCGCCGGCCGACTTTTTGCCCAGTGGATCGTCGCCGTTTTTCTTCAGCGGCTTGCGTAAGCCGTCGAGGATCTTGCGGAAGGCCCCCTTGCTGGCGCGGTCGCCGAGAAAGCCTTCCTCGTCCTTCAGTTCGACGTTGAAACTGTCGACCTCGACCGACGGCAGGCGGGTGGCGCCGTGGCGGGCGATGCCCGTGGTCGTTACGGTGTCTGCCATGCGCCCAGGCCCCTGCCGGATCTCGCTGGCAACAACGGGCGGGGAACCGATTGGTTTCAAAAGAGGGCGAATAGCGAGTAGCGAATAGCGAGTGGAAGGTGGCTGATGAGCCTCCCCATTCGCTATTCGCCACTCGCCATTCGCCTTTTCGGCCAAAATCCTTCATTTTTGGCCGGTTTTAGACCCTGTTTGCCTTGACTCGCGGCGTTCTGCGGCTATAAGTCCCCGCATCCGGCGCGGGATTTCTCGCGCCGCTTGTTTTTGCGCGAAATCTTACGGGGTTTGCTCTTGTTCTATGGGGCTCGCCCTTGGCCGCGCGAAAATCGTACCCATAACGACTGACCAAAAAGCCGACCCGGGCAGCCCTGTTGGGAATATGTCCGAGGCCGGGATCGAACACGAAGGAAAAAAACGATGTTCGCAGTCATCAAAACCGGCGGCCGGCAATACCGCGTCGTTCCGGATGATGTGCTCGAGATAGGCAAGATCGCCGGCGAAGTCGGCACGATCGTGCAGCTTGGTGAAGTTCTGGTGGTCGGCGGTGACACGCCGGTGCTGGGCACGCCGACGGTGGCAGGTGCTTCCGTTGCAGCCGAAGTGCTGGACCACAAGCGCGGCCCGAAGGTGATCGCGTTCAAGAAGCGTCGCCGCAAGAATTCGCGCCGCAAGCGCGGCTATCGCGACGAGATCACGGTGCTTCGCGTCACCGAGATCCTGACCGACAACGCCAAGCCTTCGATCGGCCCGCGGCCGAAGCGGGAAAAGGTGGTGGCGCCCGCCGCCGAGGACGACGAGGCGCCGAAGGCCGCCAAGAAGAAGGCGCCCGCGAAAAAGGCTGCGGCAAAACCCGCCGCAAAGAAAGCCCCGGCCAAGTAGGCCGCCGCGAAGGGGCAAGAGCGACAAGAAGTGATGTGCTTCGACGAAAAGTTGAAGCGCGACAAAAAGTGAAATGATTCCGTCAAGGAATTGATCTAAAACTTAGCGAAGTCGGAGACGAGCCATGGCTCACAAAAAAGCAGGCGGTTCATCGCGAAACGGTCGCGATTCAGCGGGCAAGCGCCTGGGCATCAAGGCCTATGGCGGCGAGCACGTGATTCCCGGCAACATTATCGCGCGTCAGCGCGGCACCACCTGGCATCCCGGCCTTAATGTCGGCATGGGCACCGACCATACTCTCTTTGCCAAGGTCGAAGGTCATGTCGAGTTCCGTGCAAAAGCCAATGGTCGCACTTTCGTATCGGTAGTCCCGATGACGGAGGCGGCCGAATAGACGGTGGACACATCTGAGTCCGCCGGGTCCTGTTGAACCGGCGGAGTCGAAAAGGGCTCCGAGGGGAGGCGGGAAACCGGCCTCCCCTTTTCATTTTGTTGCGCATTTTCGCAATCAGGAGCCCGACATGTTGCAGGACATTCCGATCCCAACGCCGACACTACGCGAAACGAGTAGCTGCGTCCTCGAGACCGAACGGCTGACGTTGCGCCGGCCGACGCTCGCGGACGTAAAAGCGATTGCGCATCTCGCCAATGATCGCCGCATTGCAGAAAATACCCGCCGCCTGCCATATCCCTATCTGCAGGACCACGCGGTCGAATTCGTGCGCGCTACATCCACCGATAACAGCGAGACCGTGTTTCTGATCGAACAGAACTATTCGCCGATCGGCATGGTCGGCATCGACCGCAGCGCGCCCGACGCGCCGGAACTCGGCTACTGGCTCGGCGTCGCACATTGGGGCCAGGGTTTCGGCACCGAAGCGGCGCGCGCGGTGATCGATTTCTTCTTCGAGGAATTCGATGCCGAGCACCTGATTTCAGGTGCCCGCGTCGCCAACCCGGCGTCACGCAACATCCTGGAGAAATGCGGTTTCCAGTGGAGCGGCGTCGAACTGCACCGCTTTGAGGCGCTGGGATGCTCGACCCCGGTCGACCGCTTCCGCCTGACGCGCGGCGTGTGGTCGTCGCTGAAGAACTGGGGAAGCTCGACGCGGCGATGAGCGGGAAGCACGCTCGACAACACCGTCGTCCCTGCGAAAGCAAGGGACCCATAACCACAGGACCATGTTGTTGGTCCAAGCTGCTGCCCCAGCTCTTTTCAACAACTGACGACGGTGGTTATGGGTCCTGGCTCCTGATGCGCAATTGCGCATAAGGGCTGGGACGACAGCTATGCAAGTTGCTCACGCCGGCGGATTGACCACCGCTTCCTCGCGCCCGAGCTGCTGCTCACGCAGGAAGATGTAGAAACCTGCGCCGATGATGATGGCCGCGCCGATCAGGGTCGAGATCGACGGCACGTCACCCCACACGACGAAACCGAAGATCACCGCCCACACGATCATCGAATATTGATAGGGCACCACGACGCTGGCGGGCGCCAGTTTCAGCGAACGGTTGATGCATAGCAGCGCGACGACCGAGGTAACTCCCGCCGCGGCAAACAGGCCGAGGCTGCCGATGGTCGGCGTCACCCAGCCGATCGGTGACATCAGCGCGCCGAGCAGAAACGTGCCGCCGAATTGCGAGGTCGTCAGCACGATATCCGGCGTCGCCCGCAGCGAGCGCGTGATCAGCATCAGGAACGCAAACGACAGGCTGCCGCCAAGTGCGATCATCGCAGGCCAGCTTACGGTCTGCGTCGATGGGCGCAGCGCGATCAGCACGCCGCAGAAGCCGATCAGGATCGCGGTCCAGCGCCGCCACCCGACGCGCTCGCCGAGCACGATGCCCGACAATGCGGTGACGAAGATCGGCGAGGCCAGATAATAGGTGATGACGTCGGCGAGCGGCAGATAGACGGTGGCGAGGAAGAAGGCCGCGACTTCGAGCGTCGACAGCGTTACGCGCAGCAACTGCAGCCACGGCCGTTCGATACGGGAAAATTCGGCGCGCTGCCTCCAGATGATCGGCGACAGCACCAATAGCGCCGCACAGGCGCGCAGCCACAGCAACTGCCCGACCGAATAGGTCGCGACCATGAACTTTCCGAGCGCATCGCCGAACGAGAACATGAAGATCGACAGCAGCATCAATCCGATGCCTGCCAGCCGCGCGGAACGCTCGTCATAGGTGGAGATTTTGGCGAACAGGCTCATGGGGATGCGACGCTTCCTGCCGTTTCTTCGTCATGGCCCGACTTGTTCCGGCCATCCACGCCTTTTGTGCAGCACGTTGTAAAGACGTGGATGCCCGGGACATCTAGCGCGAAGACGCGCTTCGCGCTATCGCCCGGACATGACGAATTGAACCAATTGTCGCATCGCGGCCTCTGCGATACCGGTACACTCCACCGCCACCAGGCACGGCAGGAAACCGACATGACCGACTTCGACCCCGCTCAGCATCGCATGGTGCGCGAACAGCGCTGGTTCGATGATTTCGTGCTTGGCGAGCGCTTTGTGATCCCGAGCCGGACCCAGACTTCGGCGGTGTTCGCAGCGTTCCAGACCGCCAGCGGCGACACCCATCCGATCCACTACGACATCGAATATTGCCGCGCCCGCGGCATGCCGGACCTGCTCGCGCATGGCTTCCAGACCCTGGTCCACACCGCGCCGGGCGCCGGCCTGTTTCCCTATCTCGTTGAGGAATCGCTGGTCGGATTCCTCGAACAGTCGAGCAAGTTCCTCAAGCCCGTCTATGCCGGCGACACCATCTATCCCGCGCTCGAAGTGACTGAGCTTGTGTCCGGCCGTTCGACCGGCGTGGTGACGCTGCGCTCGACCATATTCAACCAGCGCAAGGAGCTCGTGCTGGAAGGGATGCAGAAATTCCTGATCCGAAGGCGGCCTGCATAAGCGCGCAGCCCACGCCCTTGGCCCTAAAAAGGCTCGAAAATTAAGGCTTTTCGCCAATGTTGCGGGCCTTGAGGGTTGCCGCACGCGGCCCCCTGCCCTAACTAGTACAAATCATGAAATTCCTTGACGAGGCAAAGGTCTATATTCGCTCCGGCGACGGCGGTAACGGCTGCGTGGCGTTCCGGCGCGAGAAGTTCATCGAATTCGGCGGGCCCTCTGGCGGCAATGGCGGGCGCGGCGGCGACGTCATCGTCGAGGTGGTCGACGGGCTGAACACGCTGATCGACTATCGCTACCAGCAGCACTTCAAGGCGCCGAAGGGCACCAATGGCATGGGCAAGGACCGCCATGGCGCCAACGGCAAATCGATCGTGTTGAAAGTGCCGGTCGGCACGCAAATTTTCGATGAGGATCGCGAAACGCTGATCCATGACTTCACCGAGCTCGGCGAAAAATTCGTGCTGGCCGAAGGCGGCAATGGCGGCTTCGGCAATGCGCATTTCAAATCCTCGACCAACCGCGCGCCGCGCAACGCCAATCCGGGCCAGGAAGGCGAAGAGCGCTGGATCTGGCTGCGGCTGAAACTGATCGCGGATGCCGGCCTCGTTGGCCTGCCCAATGCTGGCAAATCGACCTTCCTCTCCGTCGTCAGCGCAGCCAAGCCGAAGATCGCCGATTATCCCTTCACCACGCTGCATCCGCAGCTCGGCGTCGTGAACGCGCAGGGCCGCGAATTCGTGCTCGCCGACATTCCCGGCCTGATCGAGGGCGCGCATGAAGGTGCGGGCCTCGGCGACCGCTTTCTCGGCCATGTCGAGCGCTGCCGCGTGCTGCTGCATTTGATCGATGCCACCTGCGAACATGCCGGCAAGGCGTACAAGACGGTGCGAACCGAACTCGAGGCCTATGAGGGGCATCTCGCCGACAAGATCGAGATCGTCGCGCTGAACAAGATCGATGCGGTTGCGCCGGATGAGTTGAAGAAGCAGCGCGATCGCCTGAAGCGCGCCGCGAAAAAGACGCCGCTGTTGCTTTCCGCCGCCACCGGCGAAGGCATGCCCGAAGCGCTCAAGGCGCTGGTCGAGGTGATCGGCGAGGCCCCGGTGTCGCTCAAGGCCAAAGGCGGCCAGGACCCGTGGACGCCAGCGACGCCGCCGCAGGGCTGATGCAAACTTGAGCCTCCGCCGGCCGCGCCACTTCCAAATCCGGGAACTGGCGCGTATTGCTTCCTGACCATCCGCATCATTCGACCGCATCCATGAAACGCCCCGCGCTCAAAAACTTTCGTCGCATCGTCGTCAAGGTCGGCTCCTCGCTCCTGATCGACTCCCATGCGGGCGAGGTGCGCTCGGCGTGGCTGGCGGCGCTGGCGGCCGATATCGCCAAGCTGCATGGCGAGGGCCGCGACGTCCTGGTGGTCTCATCAGGGTCGATCGCGCTCGGGCGCAGCCGTTTGAAATTGCCGCGCGGCCCGCTGAAGCTCGAAGAAAGCCAGGGCGCCGCCGCGGTGGGACAGATCGCGCTGGCACGAATCTGGTCGGAAGTGCTTGGAGCTCACGGCATCGGCGCCGGACAGATCCTGGTGACGCTGCAGGACACTGAAGAACGCCGCCGCTATCTCAACGCGCGCTCGACCATCGCCAAGCTTTTGGAATGGCGCGCGGTGCCCGTGATCAACGAGAACGACACGGTGGCCACCAACGAGATCCGTTATGGCGACAATGATCGGCTCGCCGCGCGCGTCGCCACCATGGCGAGCGCCGATCTGCTGATCCTGCTGTCCGACATCGACGGCTTGTATGACGCGCCGCCCGGCGCCAACCCCAACGCAAAATTGATTCCGATCGTTGAGTCCGTCACCTCCGAGATCGAGGGCATGGCGGGCGCGGCCGAATCCGAATTGTCGCGCGGCGGCATGTTCACCAAGATCGAGGCAGCGAAAATCGCGACCACGTCCGGCACGCACATGCTGATCGCCTCAGGCAAGATCGAGCATCCGCTGCAGGCGATCGCGGACGGCGGGCGCTGCACCTGGTTCCTGACGCCGGCCAACCCCGTCACTGCACGCAAGCGCTGGATCGCGGGCTCGCTGGAGCCCAAGGGCACGCTGACCATCGATGCCGGCGCGGTGGCAGCGCTGCGCGCCGGCAAAAGCCTGCTGCCGGCCGGCGTCATCCGGATCGACGGCCAGTTCGCCCGCGGCGACGCTGTCGTGGTGCGCGGCCCCGATACCCACGAGATCGGCCGCGGTCTCGTCGCCTACGACGCCGAGGATGCGGAGAAGATCAAAGGCCGCTCCTCGCCGGACGCGATGGCGATCCTCGGTATCTCAGGCCGGGCGGAGATGATCCACCGGGACGACCTGGTGGTGGGCCCGGCAGGCACAATTCCCGCGAAATAGGCCACTGGCCGAGCTGCCATTGCCGCTGCCGCCAACCAGCCATGCCGGTTCCGGAACTCGCAAAAGCAGGATTTCCGTGCTAGCACATGACCTTAATCAAGCTACGAGCCTCCCATGACTGCCCCCCTGAAGGCCATCGACGGCAACGCCGATCTGCCCGCTTTGATGACCGACCTCGCCACCCAGGCGCGCGCCGCCGCGCGGGTATTGGCGTTGGCGCCGCCGGAGCAGAAGGATCGCGCCCTGGAGGCCGTCCAGCGGGCGATCCGCGTCAACGCGGCAAAGATTCTTGCAGCCAATGCCGAGGATGTCACCGAGGTTCGCGCCGGCGGGGCGACATCGGCCTTCATCGATCGCCTGACGCTGACGCCTGCGCGCATTGAGGCAATGGCCGACGGCGTAGCCACCGTGCGCGCCATTCCCGACCCGGTCGGCACCGTTACCGAGAGCTGGCAGCGGCCGAACGGCATGACCATCGAGCGCGTGCGCGTGCCGCTCGGCGTGATCGGCGTGATCTTCGAGAGCCGTCCCAATGTCGCGGCCGATGCCGGCGTGCTCTGCCTGAAGTCCGGCAACGCCGTGATCCTGCGCGGCGGCTCCGACAGCTTCCGCTCCTGCCGCGCGATCCATGACTGCCTGGTGCAGGGCCTGCGCGAGGCGGGCCTGCCGGAAGCCGCGATCACGCTGGTGCCGACGCGCGACCGCGCCGCGGTCGGGCTGATGCTCTCAGGATTGAATGGCGGCATCGACGTGATCGTGCCCCGCGGCGGCAAGAGCCTGGTCGCGCGCGTCGAGGCGGAAGCGCGCGTACCGGTGTTTGCGCATCTCGAAGGCGTCAACCACGTCTATGTCGATCGATCCGCCAAGCTCGACATGGCCAAGTCGATCGTGCTGAACGCCAAGATGCGCCGTACCGGCGTCTGCGGAGCGGCCGAGACCTTGCTGGTCGATCGCGCGGCCGCAGCGACCAATCTGAAGCCGCTGGTCGAGATGTTGATCGATGCCGGTTGCGAAGTGCGCGGCGACGACGCCGTGCAGAAGATCGACGCGCGGGTGAAGCCGGCGACCGACGACGATTGGAACACCGAGTACCTCGACGCGATTATCGCCGCACGTGTTGTCGATGGTGTCGACGGGGCGATTACGCATATCCAGAACCATGGCTCGCGCCACACCGATGCGATCGTGGCCGAGGACGCCAGGACCGCCGAGAAATTCCTCAGCGAGGTCGATTCGGCAATCGTGCTGCACAACGCTTCGACCCAGTTCGCCGACGGCGGTGAGTTCGGCTTCGGCGCGGAGATCGGGATTGCCACCGGCAAATTCCACGCCCGCGGCCCGGTCGGTGCCGAGCAACTGACGACCTTCAAATATCGTGTTCACGGCACCGGGCAGACGCGGCCGTGAATACCAACCCGCGCCCGCGGTGACCCGGCGGATGAAACTGCCATCGGCCGCACCAGCCATCCCCTTCCATACCAACGGCATGCGCGTCGGCCTGCTCGGCGGCTCGTTCAATCCGCCGCACGCGGCGCATCGCGCGATCAGCCTGTTTGCGCTCAAGCGGCTGAAGCTTGACCGCGTCTGGTGGCTGCTGACGCCGGGCAATCCGCTCAAGGATAACGGCCGGCTGCACGACCTTGCCGAACGCGCCGATGCCGCGCTTGATGTCGCCGACGATCCGCGCATCGACATCAGTTGTCTCGAAGCTGTCATCGGCACCCGATACACTGTCGACACGATCATCCATTTGCGCCGCCGCGTTTCGGGCGTGCACTTCGTCTGGATCATGGGCGCTGACAATCTCGCGCAATTTCATCGTTGGCAAAACTGGCGGCGCATCGCCGCGGAGGTGCCGATTGCGGTGATCGATCGTCCGCCGCAGAGTTTTCGGGCGCTTGCCGCGCCGGCCGCACAGGCCTTGGCGCGCTATCGGCTGCCTGAGAATCAGGCGGCCCGGCTGGCAGATCAGCATGCTCCCGCCTGGGCTTTCCTGACCGGCCTGAAACTGGACATGTCGTCCACCGGCTTGCGGAACCCGGACGGGAGCTGGAAGGCAAAGAAGTGACAATCTGGTTCGAACCGGCAGGCGGGCTCACTGGAATATTGAAACCATTAACCCCACATGCCTAATATAGTCCGTGTACGCCGGGATTCGGCGTTCGCGATACAGTGAAAGGAATGGTCCCTGGCCACATCTGTATTGTCCAAGTCTGTTTTACCCAAGGCGACTGGTAGCAAGTCTAGCAAGACTCCTGGCAAGTCTGCCAAAACCGCGCGTAAAACATCGACGCAAGCTGCGGCCTTGAAGGCGCAACCCGACGCCGACAAGACGCTGAATATGATCCTCTCCCGCCTCGACGATATGAAGGCGGAAGAAACGGTCACCATCGACCTTCGCGGCAAATCCGCCTTTTCCGACTACATGATCGTCACCACGGGCCGGGCCAATCGGCACGTCGGCGCGATCGCGGAAAACGTCACGAAAGCCCTGAAGGAAAACGGCATCAGCAACATCCATGTCGAGGGCTTGCCCAATTGCGACTGGGTGCTGATCGATTCCGGCGATGTGGTCGTGCACGTGTTCAGACCCGAGGTGCGCGAATTCTACAATCTCGAAAGGTTGTGGACGCAAAACCCGGCGGCGGCAGCGATCTGAACGCTCCGCCGATGCGAATCGGCTGAGGCGCGTGTAGTCTGCCTAGCGCGCGCGGAAAAGCGCGCGGGCCGGAAATTGCACGACGGAACACGCCAGAAACAGCATTCATGCGCCTTGTCGTGGTCTCAATCGGCCGGCTGAAGCAGGGCCCGGAACAGGAACTGGCCGAACGCTATCGCGAGCGCTTCGAGGACATCGGCCGCAAGCTCGGCTTTCGCGGCCTTGCGATCCATGAAATTCCGGAAAGCCGCGCCCGCGACACCGCGACGCGGATCTCGGAGGAAGCCGCAGCGATGATGGCGGCGATACCGGAGAAATCCGTGCTGGTGGCGCTGGACGAGCACGGCAAGAGCATCGATAGCGCGACATTCGCCCGGCAACTCGGCCAGTGGCGCGACGAGGGGATCGCCAACACTATTTTCGCGATCGGCGGCGCGGACGGACTTTCGCCCGATTTGCAGCGCAAGGCTAAACTACGCATTGCGTTCGGCTCGGCGACCTGGCCGCATCAAATGGTCCGCGTCATGCTTCTTGAACAGATTTACCGGGCCGCGACCATTTTGGCCGGCCACCCCTACCATCGTGCCTAGGCACGGTGACGTGAATACAGAGGACGCTGAACAGGCCGGATGCATTCAACGCGGGACATTCACCCATACCTCGGCACCACTGGCCGCGGCACGCCGCTGACGTCAGCCGTCTCGCTTCCCCTGCTGCTGCTTGCCGCGAGCTTCGCTGCCGCATCGCTTTCACCAGCGGTAGCGCAGCCCGCCGCCGCGCAGCAAGCGACGGCCGTTTCCCCCGATGCCATCAAGCAGCGCGCGGAGGAACTGGAGGCCACGCGCGAGCAGCAGCGCAAGGCGGCCGAACTGCAACAAAAATTAAAGGCCGATATCGCGGCGATCGGACAGGACCGCTCCAAGCTCAACCAGCAACTGATCGACATCGCAACCCAGGTGCGCAGCGTCGAGACCAGCATCGCCGAAACCGAGGGGGAGCTGCGCCCGCTCGACAGCCGCGAGCAGCAGGTCCGCGCTTCGCTCGATTCACGCCGCACCGAAATCGTCGAGGTGCTGGCGGCCTTGCAGCGTGCCGGGCGGCGCACGCCACCGGCGCTTTTTGTCCGGCCCGAAGACGCGCTGGAATCGCTGCGCACCGCCATGCTGCTCGGATCGGTCGTTCCCGAACTGCGCGGACGCGCGGAGAAACTTGCCACCGATCTCGGCGAGCTGGTGAATTTGCGCAGGAAGATCGCCACCAAACGCGACGTGCTGGCGCGGGACCGCGACAGGCTGAAGGACGATTCTGTCAGGCTGGCTGCGCTGGTGGAAGAGCGGCAGCGCAAGCAGAGCGCGATCGAAAAGGACATGGAGGCCGAAGGCGCCCGCGCCATCAACCTGTCCAGGCAGGTGGACGGCCTGCAGGGCCTGATCACGAAAATGGAACAGGATTTGAAGAGCGCCGCCAAGGCGGCCGCCACCGCCAGCCTGCAAGGCGCCCCGGCTGCCCCGGGCGGCAAGTCCAATCTGGGGGCGCTGAAGGATCCCGCCCGATTGAGCCCAGCGATCGCCTTTGCCTCCGCCAAGGGGCTGTTCGCCTTTCCGGTCAATGGCCGCAAGATTCGCGACTTTGGCGGTTCCGACGGCGCGGGCGGCGTGGAAAAAGGCATTTCTTTGGCAAGCAGGCCCGGGGCCCAGGTCACAACACCGTGTGACGGCTGGGTAGTTTACGCCGGACCCTTCCGCAGCTACGGACAACTCTTGATCCTCAATGCCGGTGGCGGGTATCATGTCCTGATCGCCGGGATGGAGCGCATTTCGGTAAACATCGGCCAGTTTGTACTTACCGGGGAGCCGGTCGCGACCATGGGATCGACGTCCCAGGTTGCATCCGTTCTCGCGACGACCGCGAGCCAGCCGGTGCTCTATGTCGAGTTCCGTAAGGACGGCACTCCAATCGACTCAGGCCCATGGTGGGCCGCTAACGAAGGCGAAAAGGTTCGCGGATGATGCGCAAGACTTCTGTAATTCTTCTTAGCGCCGCCACCGGTGCGGCTTTGACGCTCTTCGTTACGCAGCCTCGTTCCGTGTTGATGGGATCGAGTGCGCGCGCTGCGACCTCGGACACCTATCGCCAGCTCAATCTGTTCGGCGACGTGTTCGAGCGCGTGCGCAGCGACTATGTCGAGAAGCCCGACGACGGCAAGCTGGTCGAATCCGCGATCTCGGGCATGCTGGCTGGTCTCGATCCACATTCCAGCTACATGGACGCCAAGAGCTTCCGCGACATGCAGGTGCAGACCCGCGGTGAGTTCGGCGGGCTCGGCATCGAGGTCACGATGGAAGACGGGCTGATCAAGGTCGTGTCGCCGATCGACGATACACCGGCGTCGAAGGCCGGCATCATGGCCAACGACATCATCACCAATCTCGACGACGAAGCCGTGCAGGGTCTCACCCTCAATCAGGCGGTCGAGAAGATGCGCGGACCGGTCAACACCAAGATCCGACTCAAGATCATCCGCAAGGGCCAGGACAATCCGATCGAAGTCACGCTGGTGCGCGACAATATTCGTGTCCGCTCGGTGCGCGCGCGCGTCGAACAGGACGACATCGCCTATATCCGCGTCACCACCTTCAACGAGCAGACCACCGAAGGCCTGAAGCGCGAGGTCAGCAACCTCTCGAACCAGATTGGCGACAAGCTGAAGGGCTACATCATCGACCTCCGGAATAATCCCGGCGGCTTGCTGGAGGAAGCGGTCACCGTTTCCGACACCTTCCTCGACAAAGGCGAGATCGTTTCGACCCGCGGCCGCAATGCCGAGGAAACCCAGCGCCGCGCCGCGCATACGGGCGATCTGACCAAGGGCAAGCCGATCATCGTGCTGGTCAATGGCGGCTCGGCCTCGGCCTCGGAAATCGTCGCCGGCGCGTTGCAGGACCACAAGCGGGCCACACTGGTCGGCACGCGCTCGTTCGGCAAGGGCTCGGTGCAGACCATCATCCCGCTCGGCAGCGGCAACGGCGCGCTGCGGCTCACCACCGCGCGCTACTACACGCCGTCGGGCAAATCGATCCAGGCCAAGGGCATCGTGCCCGACATCGAGGTGCTGCAGGATGTGCCGGATGAGCTGAAGTCGCGCACCGACACCAAGGGCGAAGCCTCGCTGCGCGGCCATCTGAAAAACGACGGCGATGAGAAGACCGGCTCGCAATCCTACGTGCCGCCGGACGCCAAGGACGACAAGGCGCTGAAGACGGCGGCCGACCTGCTGCATGGCATCAAGTCGACCGCGACCGCCGCACCGGCCACCGGTGACAAGGCGGCGGTCGAAAAGCCGGCCACCAAGGCCGCGAACTGATCGGCTCCACCGGTCAGCATTCGAATAAGGGCGGCCTTCGGGTCGCCCTTTTTGCTGTGCGGGCGATTTCGGCCAACACAAGGTGCGGGGAGCTAGAGCCTTTTTCCGTTCCGATGGAATCGGAACGGGGCTCTAGATTTTTTGTTCTGACGCGTTTTCTTGACGCGAACCGTCTCCATCCCGGATCAAGTCCGGGGCAGGTTTTCGCTGGAAAACGCTCTAGCTGCCGTGGCGCTGCCCCGCCGTGGTATCGTCGGCCCCGGTGATTCGGGGAGGTCCATGACGGAAATGACCGACGATCTGAGCACGCCGCTCGGACAGAAGACGGAGCGCAAGAAGCGCTGGTACCGGCTGCCCTTCACCGCGATGCAGGCGCTGGCTGTGCTGCTTGGCCTGTTCCTGGTCGCCTTCCTGACCGTCGCCCTCTTCACTGACAACCCGCTCGGCGGCGAGCCGGTTGCCCGTATCGCGCTGCGCAAGCCGGCGGACGAAAAGCATCCTGCGCCCGCCTCCAGCCACCCCGAACAGGCGGCGAAATCTACCCAGCCGGCTCCGACCGGCGACAACAAGACCGTCACGATCATCGACGGCTCCAGCGGCAAGCGCCAGGATGTCGTGATCGGCGGCGATGCCGCCGACAAGGCCGGCGCGGAGTCTGCGCCGGCGATGGCCATGGCCGGCATCGACCAGCGGTTGTTGGAAAAATCGCGCTACGGCATGATCCCGGTGGTTGCCGACGGCCTGAAACCCTTCACGGTCTATGCGGCGGACGCCGACCGCACCAAGGCCGCCAAGATGCCTGTCGTCGCCGTCGTGGTCGGCGGGCTGGGTGTCGGCGCCGCCAAGACGGCCGATGCCATCATGAAGCTGCCGCCGGCCGTCACGCTGGCCTTCACCCCTTACGGGGCCGACCCCGCCAAGCTCACCGAGCGGGCCCGTGCGCAGCGCCACGAGATCCTGTTGCAGATTCCGATGGAGCCGTTCGACTATCCGGACAACGACCCCGGTCCCCAGACCCTGCTCACGACACTGACGCCTGAGCAGAATATCGACCGGCTGTACTGGCACCTCAGCCGGTTCCAGGGCTATGCGGGGATCGCCAATTTCATGGGTGCGCGCTTCACGGCCACCGACACTGTGATGCAGCCGGTCATCCGCGAGGCGGCCAAGCGTGGCCTCGGCTATCTCGATGACGGCTCCTCGCCGCGCAGCACAGCACCCTCCCTGACGACGGCCCAATCGATGCCCTTCGCCAAGGCCGATTTCACCATCGATGCCGTGCCGACCTCGGCCGAGATCGATCGGACGCTGCTCAAGCTGGAGACGCTCGCCAAGGAGCGCGGGCTGGCCGTGGGCGTTGCCTCGGCGCTCCCGATTTCGATCGAGCGGCTTGCCGCATGGATCAAGACGCTCGACAGCCGCGGCATCATGCTTGTGCCATTGACAACGGCGATGCTGAAATCAAAATCAGGCTAGAGATCAAGCTGATGACGGCGGTCCGGGCTCTCCCGGACTACGCCGGACCGACCGATTGCGGATGGATTTGATGCAAGTAAAGGAATTATGAGGGACATGGCGCGCTACGAGGACCTGCCTTACCGGACCTGCGTCGGCATGATGCTGATCAACACGGCCGGGCTGGTCTTCATTGGCCGGCGCGCCGGCGGCATCGAACATGTCGATGAAACCCACGTCTGGCAGATGCCGCAGGGCGGGGTCGATCCCGGCGAGGACACCTGGGCGGCCGCCAAGCGCGAGCTTTACGAGGAAACCAGCGTCCGCTCGGTGGAGAAGCTCGGCGAAGTCCCGGATTGGCTGATCTACGACATTCCACGCACGGTGGCCGGACGCGCCTGGAAGGGCCGCTATCGCGGGCAACGGCAGAAATGGTATGCAGTGCGCTTCACCGGCAAGGACGCCGAGATCAATGTCGCCAGTCCTGGCGGCGGCGGCCACAAGGCCGAATTCGTGAGCTGGCGCTGGGAGCCGATGAAAAATCTCCCGAACCTGATCGTTCCGTTCAAGCGGCCGGTCTATGAACGCGTCGTCAAGGAATTCTCCAGTCTCGCGGGCGGCTAGCTGTTTTCATTTTGACGCGCTGTCGCGGCGCACCCCGGTATCCTCTCAAACGCCATGTCCGACAAACCCTACCGGCCCAATGTGGGTATTGCGCTGTTCAACACCTCGGGCCAGGTGCTGATCGGCCGCCGCTTCCGCGACGACGGCCCGGAAATTATTCTTCCCGGCCTCGAATGGCAGATGCCGCAGGGCGGCATCGACGCCGACGAGGATCCGCGCGACGCCGTCATGCGCGAACTCTGGGAGGAGACCGGGGCGGTCAGCGCTGAAATTCTCGGGGAGACCGATTGGATAAAATATGACTTTCCGCCCTATGACGGACCACCCACGCACCGCCTCGCCCAATTCCGCGGTCAGCGGCAGAAATGGTTCGCGCTGCGCTTCACCGGCAGCGACGACGAGATCGATCCGCTGACGCCGCGCAACGGCCAGCCGGCCGAATTCGATTCCTGGCGCTGGGAACGGCTCGACCACGTCGCCGACCTCGTGGTGCCATTCCGGCGCGACGTGTATCGGATGGTGGCGCGGGCGTTTGTGGAATTCACCCGGTAGACCGAGATGACTTTTCTTCGAATCGTCATCTCGCGCTATCTCTTTGATTTGAGCAGATCTCCGCGCAAACGCGTTCCGCGTTTGTCGCGAGGGAAAACCGGTACCCACTTTTCCGGACCATGCTCTAGAATCGCATGATCTCGCCGCGGTCGCTGCACGAGACTCTTGACGGCGTCTCGTCGCTCAATATTTTTCGGCCGGCCGAGCTCGCAGAAGGCTCCGGATGCCGCCGATGGTGGCGTCAGCGAACCTTTTTGTATCGACCGCAGACTAACGGGCTCAGCTTTGAAATAACCCGCACCGGTTTCTTGCCTCCATGATGGAAGTGACTGTAGCCAAGCGCCGCCGGAGTTGGGAATGGCGGGTGCACGATCACAATGGCACGTTGATCATGCACGGGCGCGAACGTACCCGTCCGGCGGCCCGCTACCAGGGCTATCGGACCCTCTTCATGATGCTGGCCGTGGTTCGCAGGCCGGTCGAACCGCGGGCGTCCAGGGTTCGCCCGGAGCCGGAAACCGGCCGCAAAACCGCGGCCGATCTGGCGCACCTTCGGCGCTCGGCTCGCCCGTTAACTCCGGATTGAGCCCGCCGAAGCCGCGAACGGCGCGCATCGAATAATTTTGAATGCGGCCCCTTGAAACTTTTCCGCGTTTTCCTAATTCGATTTGTGCCGCTGACAGCGGTGCCGGATGCCAGATCGGGTCCGGCGAGTTTGAGCGGGCGCCGGACGGTGTCCGACGCTGCTTCGTATCCATCTTGCTCTTAGGAGGACTTGGCTATGAGGACTTTTGACTTCTCGCCCCTGTGGCGCTCCACGATCGGTTTCGATCATCTGGCTGAGTTGCTGGACAGCAGCTTGCAACAATCCGCCGACGACAATTATCCGCCCTACAATGTCGAACGTTGCGGCGAAGACGCCTACCGGATTTCGCTCGCGGTCGCCGGCTTCGGCGTCGACGACATCACCGTGACTGCCGAGCAGGACACGCTCGTCATCGAGGGCAAGAAGCCCGACGCCGAGCAACGCGAATACCTGTACCACGGCATCGCGGCCCGGCCGTTCCGCCGGGTGTTCAACCTCGCCGACTATGTGCAGGTCAAGCAGGCCTCGTTCAAGGACGGCCTGTTGATCGTCGATCTGGTTCGCGAAGTGCCCGACTCGATGAAGCCGCGGCGTATTCCGATCAGCAACGCCGATGCTTCCCGCCAGATCGAACACAAGGCGGCCTAGCGCCACCTCGGCAAGAAAGGCTTGGCGCGCGGACTACCGACCGCGCACGAGTTGTGTAGCAAGCAACATGCAGAATCGATGAGGAGGACACTATGGCTTTTCGTGATCTGATCCCATGGTCGAGAAATCAGGAGCTTGCGCCGACGCGCGACAGCTTCGACCCGTTCTTCACCCTGCACCGGGAGATGAATCGGCTGTTCGACGATGTCTTCCGCGGATTTGGGACGCCGGCCCGTTTCGGCAGCCCGCTGATGGAAGGTCGCTTCGGATGGCCGAGCATCGAGCTCAAGGAAAACGACAAGGAGCTGACCGTGTCGGCTGAGCTGCCCGGGCTGACGGAAAAGGACGTTCAGGTTGAGATCGCCAACGGCGTTCTAACCCTGCGCGGCGAGAAGAAGTCGGAGCGAACCGATAATGGCGGCAGATACTTCTCCGAGCGCTATTACGGTTCGTTCGAGCGGCAGATTCCGCTCGACGGAGTCGAGGAAGACAAGGCCGAAGCCAAATTCCACGACGGCGTCCTGACGATCACGCTGCCGAAATCCGAACAGGCTCGTTCGGCCGTCAAGCGCATCGAGATCAGCAAGCAGTAACGATGATGGCGGCGGCGCCCAATGCCGCCGCCCAATCCCACCGACGTTTCGCTGGAAAGGAGAGTTAAGGAAACCGTTCGATGAGCAAGGCCGATCTCAACGCACCTGAGTTCGCACTATTTCATCCCGCCGCACATTACGATTCCCCTGCCGAAGTGCTTGATGACCTGCAGCTTTCCGATTCTGAGAAGCGCGTCATCCTGTCGTCCTGGGCCTCCGATATGTTTGCGATCGAATCCTGTCCCGGCCTGCGAGACATTCCGGGCATGGGCCACACTATCCGGCTCGCCGACATTCTTTCGGCGTTGCGCCAACTCGACGGTAACGACGATCGTCCGCCGCCCGCAGAAATGATGGCCGAGTTGATGCCGATCAATTCTCCCTTGAGGTTGACCAGCGCGCCGCCCGAATTGCCGGGGTTGATCGCCGCGTCGGTCTGGATGAAATCCTCATAGCCCTGCTTGCCAAGCCCGGTCCGGCTGAGCGCGCTGACAAGGCCGGAGGTCACCGTCTGGCCGAGGCCGAAGGGGTTGCCGATGGCGATGACAAAGTCGCCGACTTCGAGCGCGGCACTGTCGCCGAACGCGATCGCCTTCAGCGCGGACGGCGACCGAATCCGCAACACCGCAATGTCGGTTCCCGGATCGCGCCCGACAACCTTGGCCGAAGAAGGAAATCAACGCAACCGACCGATCGGAGCTCCAATCAACGACGGTAGCGCTGCGAACAGAGATCCGTTCACGCACTGCATTCTGATGCGGCCTGGTTCGGCCCGACCGGTGCAACGACAGCGTTCAAGCCGGCGTCGAGAGCGAGTTCGCAGAAGTGCCGCCACCAAACGCTCAGCGCCCGTCACCGGGTGACGAGCGCTGGCGTTATCAGACCTTCAATATGCCCCGGAGCGGTGCCCCGGGGCTTAGTGCATAGCGGTGGCGTTTAGCTCGATCTGGATGCTCTTGAAGTGGTCCAGCCGCTCGATGGCGTGATCGAGCTCGGTGCCTTCCTTCTCGGCGAGCTTGGCTTCCATCTCGGCGATGGTCTCGGCGAACTGCGCCCGATCGACATCGGCGATCGAAGTTGCGACGTCGGCCAGCACCGTGACGCGGTTATCCGACACTTCGGCAAGGCCGCCGAGCACAATGATCTTCTCATGCCTGCCATCGGCGGTGATGGTCAGGATACCCGGGCGAACCGCCGCGACGACCGGCGCATGTCCGGAGAGAACGCCGAAATCGCCCTCCACGCCGGGAACGTCAACCTGATCGACTTCGCCGGAGAAGGCGAGCTTTTCGGGGGAGACAAGATCGAAATGAAAGGTAGCCATTGGTCTTCCCGTTCTTTCCGCTGTCACCCGCGGGTTTGACCCGCGAGTCCATCAAGAGAAATCTTTCTGGCAATGGATTGCCGGGTCGATCTGTACGAAGACGCGCTTCGCGCTTTGCCCGGCAATGACGAGGTAACTTAGGCTGCTTCAGCCGCGAGCTTCTTGCCCTTCTCGACGGCTTCTTCGATGGTGCCGACCATGTAGAAGGCCGCTTCCGGCAGGTGATCGTACTTGCCTTCGCAAATCGCACGGAAGCCCTTGATGGTGTCGGCAAGGTCGACGAACTTGCCGGGCGAGCCGGTGAAGACTTCAGCGACGTGGAACGGCTGCGACAGGAAGCGCTCGATCTTGCGGGCGCGCGCCACCGCGATCTTGTCCTCTTCGGACAGTTCGTCCATGCCGAGAATGGCGATGATGTCCTGCAGCGACTTGTACTTCTGCAGCACCTGCTGAACCATGCGCGCGGTGTTGTAGTGATCCTCGCCGACGACCAGCGGGGAGAGCATGCGCGAGGTCGAGTCGAGCGGGTCCACCGCCGGATAGATGCCCTTTTCCGAGATCGCGCGGTTCAGCACCGTGGTCGCGTCCAGATGGGCGAACGAGGTTGCGGGCGCCGGGTCGGTCAAGTCGTCGGCCGGCACGTAGATCGCCTGCACCGAGGTGATCGAACCCTTGTGCGTCGTGGTGATGCGCTCCTGCAGCGCACCCATGTCGGTGGCAAGCGTCGGCTGATAGCCCACGGCCGAAGGAATACGGCCCAAGAGCGCCGACACTTCGGAGCCGGCCTGCGTGAAGCGGAAGATGTTGTCGACGAAGAACAGCACGTCCTGGCCCTGGTCGCGGAAGTGCTCGGCGACCGTTAGCCCGGTGAGGCCGACGCGGGCGCGGGCGCCCGGGGGCTCGTTCATCTGGCCGAACACCAGCGCGCATTTCGACTTGACGCTCGGATCGGGATTCTTCGGGTCGGCGTTGACCTTGGATTCGATGAACTCGTGATAAAGGTCGTTGCCTTCACGGGTACGCTCGCCGACGCCGGCGAACACCGAGTAACCGCCGTGCGCCTTGGCGACGTTGTTGATCAGCTCCTGAATCAGCACGGTCTTGCCAACGCCGGCGCCGCCGAACAGGCCGATCTTGCCGCCCTTGGCGTAGGGCGCCAGCAAGTCGACGACCTTGATGCCGGTGACGAGAATTTCAGCTTCGGTGGACTGGTCGGTATAGGTCGGCGCCTCCTGGTGGATGGCGCGCCTGTCTTCGGCGGTGACGGGGCCTGCTTCGTCGATCGGCTCGCCGATCACGTTCATGATGCGGCCGAGCGTGCCGGCGCCGACCGGGACGCGGATCGGCGCGCCGGTGTCGGTGACTTCCTGACCGCGGACCAGACCCTCGGTGGTGTCCATCGCAATGGTGCGCACCGTGGATTCGCCGAGATGCTGCGCCACTTCGAGCACCAGACGATTGCCGCCGTTCTTGGTCTCGATCGCGTTCAGAATGGCGGGCAGATATCCCTCGAACTGCACGTCGACAACGGCGCCCATGACCTGGGTGACGCGACCGATCTGGTTAGCTGCTGTGACCATGAATTGCTCTCCTTCGAAATTCTATACTTGAACGACCGTCGGGTTGGCGCGCTAGACCGCCTCGGCACCGGAGATGATCTCAATCAGCTCCTTGGTGATCTGGGCTTGACGGGTTCGGTTGTAGACCAGGGTTTGCTTGCGGATCATGTCGCCGGCGTTGCGGGTGGCGTTGTCCATCGCGCTCATCTGCGCGCCGTAGAACGAGGCGTTGTTTTCGAGCAGCGCGCGGAAGAGCTGCACCGCGAGGTTGCGCGGCAGCAGGCGCGTCAGGATCTCGTCTTCTTCCGGTTCGTACTCGTAGGACGTCGGCGGGCCGGCATTGGCGGCAGGCGCCTCCACCACCAGCGGAATAATCTGCTGGGCGGTCGGGATCTGCGAGATCACGGATTTGAAGCGCGAATAGAACAGCGTGCAGACATCGAACTCGCCGGCATCGAAGCGCGCCAGAACCTTTTTGGCAATGTCTTCGGCATTGACGAAGCCGAGCTGGCGAACCGAGCGCAGGTCGACATGCTCGACGATGTTCTTCTCGAAGGTGCGGCGGAGCTGCTCGTAGCCCTTGCGGCCAACGCAAAAAATCTTGACCTCTTTGCCCTGGCCAATCAGCGACAGCGCACGCTCGCGCGCCAGGCGCACGATCGAGGAATTGAAGGCGCCGGACAGGCCGCGTTCGCCCGTACAGACCAGCAGCAGATGCACCTGGTCCCTGCCGGTGCCGGCCAGCAGCGCCGGCGCGCCGGGCGAACCGGCTGCGGCGCTGGCGATATTGGAAATCACCGCGTCCATCTTCTCGGCATAGGGCCGAGCCGCTTCGGCAGCGCTCTGCGCACGGCGCAGCTTTGACGCCGCCACCATCTGCATCGCCTTGGTGATCTTCTGCGTCGCCTTGGTCGAGGCGATGCGGACCCGCATGTCTTTAAGTGAAGCCATTCTCAGTTCACCCTAGCGACCTGTTTTCCAACCCGGTCGCGAACTCCTCGTTCGTCATGCCCGGCGTTGTGCCGGGCATCCACGTCTTATCTTTCCGCCATATCAAAGGACGTGGCCGGGCCAAGCCCGGCCGTGACGGAATCAATCAAGCAAACGTCTTGGAGAAACCTTCGACCACGCTCTTCAGCTTGCCGGCGAGGTCGTCGGAGAGATCGCGGCTGTCACGAATGCCGTCGAGAATCTCGACGTTCTTGCCGCGCAGCAGCGACAGCAGGCCGTCCTCGAACGCACGGACCTTGCCGAGCGGCAGCGCGTCGAGATAGCCGTTGGTACCGGCCCAGATCACGCAAACCTGCTCTTCCATCTTCAGCGGCGAGAACTGCGGCTGCTTCAGGAGTTCGGTCAGGCGCGAGCCGCGGTTCAGGAGACGCTGCGTCGAGGCGTCGAGGTCGGAGCCGAACTGCGCGAATGCCGCCATTTCACGGTACTGCGCCAGCTCACCCTTGATCTTGCCGGCGACCTTCTTCATCGCCTTGGTCTGCGCTGATGATCCGACGCGCGACACCGACAGACCGACGTTCACCGCCGGGCGGATGCCCTGGAAGAACAGGTCGGTTTCCAGGAAGATCTGGCCGTCGGTAATCGAAATCACGTTGGTCGGGATGTAGGCCGACACGTCATTGGCTTGGGTTTCGATCACCGGCAGTGCGGTGAGCGAGCCCGAACCATGATCCTTGCTGAGCTTCGCCGCGCGTTCGAGCAGGCGGGAATGCAGATAGAACACGTCGCCCGGATAGGCTTCGCGGCCCGGCGGGCGGCGCAGCAGGAGCGACATCTGGCGATAAGCCACGGCCTGTTTGGACAAATCGTCATAGATGATGACGGCGTGCATGCCGTTGTCGCGGAAGTACTCGCCCATGGTGCAGCCGGTGAACGGCGCGATGTACTGCATCGGGGCCGGATCGGACGCGGTGGCGGCAACGATGATCGAATATTCCAGCGCGCCCTGCTCTTCCAGCACCTTGACGAACTGGGCAACGGTCGAACGCTTCTGGCCGATCGCGACGTAGACGCAATACAGCTTGATGTTCTCGTCGGGCTGCGCGTTGAGCGGCTTCTGGTTCAGGATGGTGTCGAGCGCGATCGCGGTCTTGCCGGTCTGGCGGTCGCCGATGATCAGCTCGCGCTGGCCGCGGCCGACCGGGATCAGCGCATCGATCGCCTTGAGACCGGTCGCCATCGGCTCGTTCACCGACTTGCGCGGAATGATGCCGGGCGCCTTGACGTCGACGCGCATACGCTTGTCGGCCTGGATCGGGCCCTTGCCGTCGATGGGATTGCCGAGCGCGTCGACCACGCGGCCGAGCAGGCCCTTGCCGACCGGCGTATCAACGATAGCGCGGGTGCGCTTGACGGTCTGGCCTTCCTTGATCTCGCGGTCGGCGCCGAAGATCACGATACCGACGTTGTCGGTTTCGAGGTTCAGCGCCATGCCGCGGGTGCCGTTCTCGAACTCGACCATTTCACCGGCCTGGACGTTGTCCAGACCATAGACGCGGGCAATGCCGTCACCGACGGACAGCACCTGTCCGACTTCGGTAACTTCAGCCTCCTGGCCGAAATTCTTGATCTGGTCCTTGAGGATCGCGGAAATTTCCGCGGCGCGGATGTCCATCAGCCTGCCTCTTTCATCGCGTGCTTAATCGAATTGAGTTTGGTGCGAAGCGAACTATCCACCATGCGGCTGCCGAGCTTGACCACAAGGCCGCCGATGATGGAGGGATCGACTTTCACGTTGAGCGCGACGTCCTTGCCCGTCACCGATTTCAGTGCGGTCTTCAGCGCGTCGAGATTCTTTTCATTGAGCTGCTCGGCGACGGTGACGTCGGCGGTCGCCTCGCCCTTGAACTTCGCCACCAGCGCGCGGAAGGCGCGGATCACATCGGCGACTGCGAACAGCCGGCGGTTGGCGGTCAACACTTTAAGGAATTTGGCGGAGGTGCCGGTAATCCCGGCCTTGTCGAGCACGGCATTGAGCGCCTTTGCCTGCGCATCTGCCGAGAAAACCGGGCTGCGGACGAGGCGCCTGAGATCGGCGCTTTCGTTCAGCATGGCCTCGAATCTGTCGAGGTCGGCCTTGACCGCATCGACGGATTTCTCCTCGCGCGCCAACTCGAACAAGGCCGTAGCATAACGGCCGGACACTCCCGAAACGGACGGATCTTCAGCAGCCACAGAGACGCTCTTTTTTAGCTGTCAAACTCGCAAGGGAAAAACCGTCGCCACAAGCAGCGGCGCCTAGCGATCCAAGCCCTTGGAATTCAAGCGGGACTTCGATTTTCGACCGGCACGAGAGGTGCCGGGACCGTTAAAATCGCGGCTTTGCTAACATAGCGAGCGCGCAGGTGCAACATGACGGCGCATGCGGGCGATGCCTCGTCGCGCTTCAATTTTCAGGCCCGGCCGAATGCAGCTTGATGGGGATCGGCGCGCCGGAATTTTGGCTCCGGTGGTTGCAGGCGATCTGGGCGGTCCCCGACCAGCCGATTCGTTCCACCCGTATTTGCATGGCCGCTATGACCGCTAGCGTTCGGAACGAATCGGCCGGCTCGTCTCCATTTGATCATTACTTGCGCAAATCTTTACTCGATGTGTGATGACTGTATTTTTGAGTAATAACTAGTATTGAATTGGTTAAAAATCTATTAACGTGCAAGATTACGGAATATCGTTCGACGGTAACAAGATATGTCAGCACGATACGTTCCCGATTTACTGCCCAATTCATGCCTCATTGCCTCATCAAACGGCCACCCTGAAGTTGGGACGGGGGTTCCATTTGTCACGTATGTGGCAAATACTATCTGAGGGACTAGTTTAATGTTGCATACCAATAAAGCGGCGCCGGGAACTCTAACCCGGTCGCGTACGGCGCTCGCGTTGATCGCCGCAACTCTCCTGGTCGGAGGCACCGTCTCCGAGGCTTCCGCCAAATCCAGGCATCACCGCCACCATTCCCATCACGCCCACAAGGCCAAGAGCAATTGGATGGACGCCAATGCCTCCATCGGCTCGTCCGGCTCCGGGCACGGCTTCTCGGGAAAGGCTTCTTTTTACGGCAATGAATCCGGCAGCAGAACCGCCTCCGGTCAGCGCTTCAATCAGAACGCCATGACCGCGGCCCACCGCTCGCTGCCGTTCGGCACCAAGCTCCGGGTGACCCATCGTGGCCAGAGCGTCGTGGTGACAATCAACGACCGTGGCCCCTTCATCAAGGGCCGCGTTCTCGACCTCTCCACGGGCGCTGCCCGTGCCATCGGCCTGACCGGTGCCGGCGTCGGCCACGTCACCGCCGAGGTCGTCTCTTAACGCGCGCGCCTCTCGCGCCGTTTTCCGGTCCATCAGATCGAGTAAGCGTTGCGTTGCGTAACCGTCGCGGAACTTCCCGCGGCAACAAAAGCCTGCCGTCGCAAATGACGGCAGGCTTTTTCACTTCTCGCTCCGTCATTCCGGGACGACGCGCAGCGTCGAACCCGGAATCTCGAGGTTCCGGGTCTGGTCCTGCGGACCATCCCGGAATGACGAACGGATTCACAAAAAGCTCTGCGGGTCGACGTCGACTTCGAGCTTCAGGTTGCCCTTGGTCTTCGGCCCGGCGGTCAGCCATTCGCGCAAATATTCCGACAGGTCGACATTGCGCAGCGACTTCACCAAAAGCCGGAACCGGTAGCGGCCCTTGATGACCGCAAGCGGCGCTTCGGCAGGCCCCAACACCTGAATGCGCTCGTCGATCGGCGCCACCGCGGCAAGCTTTCGCGCAAAGCCTTCCGCGGTCGGGCGGTCGCCGGCGGAGATGATCAGGCTGGCGAGCCGGCCGAACGGTGGATAGCCGGCGCGATCGCGCGCCTCGATCTCGCTGGCATAGAACGCTTCGCGGTCGCTCGCGACCAGGGCCTTCATCACGGGATGTTCGGGCTGATGGGTCTGCAGGTAGCCGACGCCGCGGCCCTGCTCGCGCCCGGCACGGCCAATCACCTGGTTGAGCAATTGGAAAGTGCGCTCGGCGGCGCGCGGATCGCCATTGCCGAGGCCCAAATCGGCATCGACGACGCCGACCAGATTGAGCCGCGGAAAGTTATGCCCCTTCGCCACCAGTTGGGTACCAATGATGATGTCGACGCGGCCTTCGGCGATTTCATTGAGTTCGCTGCGCATGGTCTCGATCGAGGTGATCAGATCGCTCGACAGCACCATGGTGCGCGCGTTCGGAAACAGCGACGCCGCCTCTTCCTGCAGCCGCTCGACGCCGGGGCCGACCGCGACCAGCGATTGCTCGGCCTGGCAATGCGGGCAGATGTTCGGGCGCGGCATCGAGAAGCCGCAATGGTGGCAGATCAGCCGCTGACGAAAACGATGATCCACCAGCCAGGCGTCGCAGATCGTGCAGGCAAACCGATGCCCGCAGGCGCGGCACAGTGTCAACGGCGCGTAGCCGCGGCGGTTGAGGAACAATAGCGCCTGCTCGCGCTTCTCGATCGCGAACTGAATCTGTTCGGCGAGCGGCGGCGAAACGAAGCGGCCGCGCGGCGGCGGTGCACGGCGCAGATCGATCGCCTCGATATGCGGCATGTGCTGGCCGCCGAAGCGCGACGGCAGCGCGACGCGCTGATAACGCCCCTTGCGCGCGTTGACCTCGGTTTCGACCGACGGCGTCGCGGACGCCAGCACGATCGGAATTTTGGCGATATGCGCGCGCACCACTGCCATGTCGCGGGCGTGGTAGTGCGCGCCGTCATCCTGCTTGTAGGCCTGGTCGTGCTCCTCATCGACGATGATCAGGCCCAAATCGGCATAGGGCAGAAACAGCGCCGAGCGCGCGCCGACCACGACCGGCGCTTCGCCCGCCGATATCGCCGCCCAATTGCGCTGCCGCGTGCGCGGCGTCAATTCGGAGTGCCATTCCAGCGGACGCACGCCGAAGCGCTGGGCGAAACGATCGAGGAATTGGCCGGTCAGCGCGATCTCCGGCATCAGGATCAGCGTCTGTTTGCCGCGCCGGATAATTTCCGCAATCGCCTCGAAATAGACTTCGGTCTTGCCCGAGCCGGTGACGCCGTCGAGCAACGCGACGTGAAAGCTGCCATTGGCAGCAAGCGCGCGCATCGCATCGACCGCCGTGCGTTGCTGCGGAGAAAACTCCGGCTGCGCGAAGGACGGATCGGGCGCGGGCGGCGCCAGCGGCGGCGGCATCGCCTCGACGGCAAGCGTGCCCTCGTCGACCAGGCCATCGACCACGCCGCCGCTGACCCCGGCTTCCCGCGCCGCTTCGGATTTGCCATGCAGCAGGCCGTCCGACAGCACCTCGATCACGCGCCGCCGGGCCGGCGTCAGACGCCGAGGCGGTTCGCCCACCAGCCGCACGCCGAGGCGCATCCGCTCGGGGCCGAGATTTTCGCCCATCCGCAACGCCATGCGCAGCACCATGCCGCGCGCGGACAGCGTGTAATTGGCGACCCAATCGACGAGGCCGCGCAGTTCCTCTTTCAGCGGCGGCACATCGAGCTTTTCGCCGACATCCTTCAGGCGGTTGTGCAGGCGCGGATCGGGATTGGCATTCTGCGCCCACACCACCGCCACCACTTCGCGCGGACCGAGCGGCACACAGACGACGTCGCCGGGCTTGAGCTCCATGCCGCGCGGCACGCGGTAGGAATAATTCTGATTGAGCGCGACCGGCACTAGCACGTCGACGACGCGGATCGCCGATGCGGATAAGGTGCTGCTGCGAGTGGTGTGGTCCATCGGGGAATCAGGCTGGAGGTGTCCGGGGCAAGGCTAGCGCCACGCCGCCAAGTTAGCGAACGGTAAACGAAAGAGGTGCGATATAATGCGTTGAATTACCGTCTCCAAGAGAGGCTTCAAGAGAAGCTTCAAGGCAAGCTTCAAAGGCAGGGATGATGGCCAGGGAAGTTCCGGCACTCCAATCGATCGAACTCGAATGCGCCGACGAGGGCCTCGCGCTGGAGATGGCGCGCTGGCTGACGCATCTGCGCGCCGAGCGGCGGCTGTCGCCAAAGACGCTCGAAGCCTACGCCCGTGACCTCCGCCAATGCCTCATTTTCCTCAGCCAGCACTGGGGCAGGAGGGTCACGCTGAAGGGGTTCGCGGCGCTGGAGGCCACCGACGTCAGGGCGTTCATGGCGATGCGACGCGCCGACGACATTGCCGGGCGTTCGCTGATGCGGGCGCTGGCGGGCTTGCGTTCATTCGGGCGCTATCTCGAACGCGAAGGCAAAGGCAAGGTCGGAGCCCTGTCCGCCATCCGCGCGCCCAAGGTTGCCAAGAGCCTGCCGAAGCCGATCCAGATGGCCACCGCCAAGCGTTTTGCCGATGCCGACGAGCGCGCCGGCGAGGGGCGCGATCCCTGGATCCTGGCGCGCGACGCTGCTGTGATGGCGCTGCTCTATGGATCAGGCCTGCGCATCTCCGAGGCGCTGGGACTGAAACGGCGCGACGTGCCCAAACCGGGCGAAGGCGACGTCCTCATCGTCACCGGCAAGGGCAACAAGACCCGGATGGTGCCGGTGCTGCAGAACGTGCTGGCGCTGATCGCCGACTACGTTGCGATGTGCCCGCATTCTTTGCCTCCCGCCGGACCTATTTTCGTCGGCGCGCGCGGCGGACCGCTTTCCCCGCGGATCATCCAGCTCACCATGGAGCGGCTGCGCGGCGCGCTCGGCCTGCCCGACAGCGCCACCCCGCACGCGCTGCGGCATTCCTTCGCGACCCACCTGCTCAGCCGCGGCGGCGATTTGCGCGCGATCCAGGAACTGCTCGGCCACGCCTCGCTCTCGACCACGCAGATCTACACCGGCATCGACAGCGAGCGGCTGCTGCAAGTGTACAAGAGCGCGCACCCGCGAGGGTAACGCGGGCCAGACACAAAATATCGAAAACAACCCCATGCAAAGTAGAATGGACCCGGTTCGCAGCACTCAGGCCGCTTGCGTCCAGAGCACGAGATAGCCCGTCGTCACGGCGCGGCCTGATCTCATCCCGCTCTAATTGGCTAGATACTCAATCCGGTACACATAGTCCGATCCGCGGCCGACCTCCACGCGGACGACTGGCAAGAATTTCAGCCGATCATAGACGGGCGTCGTCACCTTAACGGTGCGGCCGGCGATGTCGGCGACGTATTTGGTGTTGCTCACCGCAGCTTTGGGCGCCCAGACTAGAGCCTTTTCCGTCCCGATTGAATCGGAACGGGGCTCTAGATTCTTGTTTTGACGCGTTTTCTTGACGCAAACCGGTTTCCACTTCGCTGGGAAACGCTCTAACTCACCCGAACTATCGCCCCTTAATCGGAAAGAGAAGTAAATTAGTTCGGGACCGCAATGAGCCGCGCGGAAACCTAAGCCAGTCCCAAGCCGCCATCGACGGCGAGAACCTGGCCCGTCAGCCATTGCGAGGCGGGACCCGCAAGCTGGACAATCCATTCCGCGATGTCGTCGGGAACGCCGCGCCGACCGAGCGGAATCCGTGCGCGCTCGTCTTCCCTGACGGCTTCTGCCTGTTCCGCAGATAGCCCCATCATCCCGGTCAAGGCGCCGGATTCCGTGGGCCCGGCCGCGACCGCATTCACCCTTATTCGGAGCGGCGCGAGTTCGAGCGCCCAGCAGCGGGTCAAGTGTTCCAGCGCCGCCTTGCTGGCGGCGTAGTGGGATAGTCCCGCCGCCGGCCGGTGACCGAAGGTCGAGGAGATGTTGATGATGGTGCCCTGCGTCGCCTTCAGGTGAGGAAGGGCGGCGCGGGCCAGCAGGCTCGGACCGAGCACATTGACGGAAAAGATGTCTATGATCCGATCGGCTGTCGCATCCGATAACGGAAGGATGGCGCCCGCGCCGGCGTTGTTGACGAGCGCATCCACTCGGCCCCAGTTGTCGACCGCCGTGGCGATGGTCCGCTTGGCGTCTTCAGCAGAGGCGGTATTCGCAACGATGCCCGCGATATTCTTGTGCTCCGCCACCGTTTGCTCGACGGGGCCGGCGCGGCGGCCGGTGATGAGCACCTTGTCGCCCTGGTTGGCGAAACGGAGCGCGGCCGCCCGACCGATGCCGGAGCTGCCGCCCGTTATGATCATGACTCTTTCGTTCTGCATGTTCGTTCGACTCATCTGTAAAGTTCGAAGTTGGTCAAAGCGGGCATAAACGACCGCTTCGGTTTCAGCGGCTCAGTGGTTGCGAGGTATTGAACCAGGGCGCGAATTCATACGCGCCCTGGTTCGGCCTTGCCCAACGAGCGGTCAGTAGTCCCAGAAGACCGGTACGAAACGGAAGACGTCGCCGTCGGCCGCCACCCGGCCGATGGACGGGAACGGCAGGTGAGTGGCCACCAGCATCTCGCCGCTCTTGGCCAGCTCCCGCAAAAGACGGACCCGAACGCGCGCCGCCTCTTCGGGGTCGTGTTCGAAACCGTTGTGCCAGTCAGGCTGCTCGAACCCGACAGTAAACACTGCGTCGCCGGCGAACGTCAGCCCGTCGCCGCCGGACGCCACGCGGACCACGCTGTGCCCGGGGGTGTGACCGCCGGTGCGACGGGCGACCACGCCTGGCGCAATCTCGTGCTCCTCATCGAACGTCCGCAGGTTGCTCCCGTACTCGCTCACGAACCGCTTGGCGGCCGACCGAAGCGCATCCGGGAAACCCTGCGGCATGGAGGTGTGGGAGAAATCGGGCGACTCCCAGAACTTGACCTCGGCGGCCGCCACGTGGATCCGCAGGTCTTTACGCAGTCGCTCCTTCACCCCCTCGACGAGCAGCCCGCCAATGTGGTCCATGTGCATGTGGGTCAGCACCAGGTCGGTCACGGACCCAAGATCGATGCCGGCGGCCTCCAGTCGCTTGATCAACTGGCCGGCCCGCGGCAAGTTCAAGTCCGGATCGGACCCTAGTCCAGCGTCAATGAGGATGGTCTTGCCGCCGCTACGCACCACGACCACGTTCAGCGCCCAGTCGAACGCGTCCTGCGGCAGGAACATGTCTTTCAGCCAGGCCGCGCGGTCGGCCGGGTCGGCGTTGTGTCCCAACATTTGGGTTGGGAGCGGCAGCACGCCATCGCTGACCACCAGCACGTCAATGTCGCCAACCTTCAGCGCGTAGCGCGACGGAACGAGCTCTTCGGGTCCCGATGTAACGGGGTATGAGGTGTTATGCAGGTTCATGTTCGTCTCCTGTTTCATGGTAAAGGCGCCTGGTTGGTCTTGGTTCTGGCTGGTCTTGGTTGAGCAGGCCGCGCAGCCAGGGGAGCGCGGCCGCCATCGCTTGGGGTGTCTAGAGGTTGGTCACGCGCTCCGGATCGGCCGACGCGAGCGCCGCGGCGCGCTCGGCGCGGGGCGGGTAGATCCAGACAGTATTGATCTCCTGCTTGGTCTTCTTGGCGACGTCGCCGACCATCTCGATCTTGCGCTCCCAGCCGCGCGTGAACAGAGCGCCGGCTTCGCCGAGGTCGAGGCAGGTGACGTAGGCCTTCTGGTGATACGGCCTGGTCGGAACGCCCAGGAGCTCGGCAGCGGCATTGTTGCCGGCAAAGGCGCCCATCCGCGTGGCGTGCTGGCACGACATCAGCGCGTAGTTGCCTTCGTCGTCGCATGCGGCCCGCGCAGCATCGCCGGTGGCGAAGACGCCGGCGACACCCGGCACGCGCAGATCGCGATCCACCAGCAGGCGGCCGAAATTGTCGCGCTCGGTGGGAATCTGCGCCGTCAACGGCGCGGCGCGAATGCCGGCCGCCCAGACCACTGTCTCGGTTTCGATGCGTTCGCCGGTCGACAGGGTGACGCCGGATTTGTCGAGCGAGGCGACGCCAGCCCCGAGCCGGGTCTCTACGCCGAGCTTGCGCAACGCTTCCTCGATCACCGGGCGAGGGCCTTCGCCCATGTCGGGAGCGATCGCACTGTTGCGGTCGACGATGATCACGCGGGTCTTGGCGTCGTTGCCAAGGATTTCGCGCAAGCGCGCGGGCAGCTCGGTTGCTGCCTCGATGCCGGTGAAGCCGCCGCCGGCGACGACGACGGTATCCCGCCCGTTGATGGCCGGCCGGTCGGCCAGGCTGTGTAGATGCTTGTCGAGCGCGATTGCGTCATCGAGCGAGTCAACACTGAAGCCGTGCTCGGCAAGGCCCGGAATGTTGGGGCGGAAGAGGCGGCTGCCGGTGGCCACCACGAGACGGTCGTAGGACAGAGTCTTTCGCGGGCCCTTTGGAGTCGTGATCTGCACCGTTCGAGCATCGGTGTTGATCGTCTCGGCGCTGCCCTGGATGTAGTCGACGTCGATCGCCTTGAGGACGTCAAGCAGCGGCGCGGTCAGGGTTTCCGGCCTCGGCTCATAGAGCCTTGGGCGGACCACCAGCGTCGGCTCCGGTGCGATCAGTGCGATTTCGAGATCGTCAGGCGAAACGCCGTGAATGTCGCGCAGGCGGGCGGAGGAAAGGGCGGCGTACATGCCGGCGAAGCCGGCGCCGATAATGGCTAGTCGCATGGGTTTGCTCCTTGGTTTGCACTTGTCGAAAGTCTGCGCGCTACCGCCGCTGCTCCGTTGAGGGCAGCGTTCGGCGGCGCTACGAGAGGTGAAGTGAATGCTGGTCTTAAGGCGCGATGCAGCGTGACAGCGAACTCAGCGGCCAGCCGTCTCGAAAAGCAGCCGGCGCAGACCCCTTCGGACTCCAGTCCTGGTAGGGAAGACCGGACCCAGCCTTGGTCATCATCGAAACCAGCGGGCGCGGCGTTTGCATGACGTGCGGCGCGACTTCCACCTCCTCGCCCGCCGCGGAAGTGAAGCGAACGGCCAGAGAGAGGCCGTAGAAGACGGCAGGGGCAACGACCCTACGTCGCGATTTGATTGCAAGTGGGCTGGCGAGGCTCTTCCAGGTCATATTTGTCTCCCGCTGTTGCTGATCGGCGCCGACTAGGCCGAGATGAAGGAGAGAATGTCGGCGTTGATGAAGTCGGCATGTGTCGTGCACAGGCCGTGTGGCAGAAGATCGTAGATTTTTAGTGTGCTGTGCTTCAGTAGCTTCGCCGACAGGGGCGCGGAGTCGTCGACGGGTACGATCTGGTCGTCACCGCCATGCAGGACGAGCGTGGGCTGGGTGATGCTTTTCAGGTCCTCGCTGAAGTCCGTTTCCGAGAAAGCCTTGATGCCATCATAGTGGGCCTTGGCGCTGCCCATCATGCTTTGGCGCCACCAATTCCAGATGACGGCCTGCGATGCTTCTGCGCCCGGGCGGTTATAGCCATAGAATGGACCGCTCGCGAAGTCTCTGTAGAACTGCGCCCTGTTGGCAGAGAGCTGCTGGCGTAGGCCGTCGAACACTTCGATGGGCAAGCCACCCGGATTGGCCTCTGTCTTCAACATCAGCGGCGGCACCGCACCGATCAGGACCAGCTTCGCCACGCGATTTCTGCCATGGCGTGCAACGTAACGCGTGGCCTCGCCGCCGCCCGTGGAATGACCGATGTGAATGGCATTCCGAAGATCGAGGTGCTCTACGACGGCCGCGACATCGGCTGCGTAGTGATCCATATCGTGGCCGTCACTCACCTGCATCGAACGGCCATGACCCCGGCGATCATGGGCGATGACACGGTAGCCCTTGCTGACGAAGAAGAGCATCTGGTTATCCCAGTCGTCGGCGGTCAGTGGCCAGCCGTGGTGAAAAACGATCGGCTGGGCGGATTTCGGCCCCCAGTCCTTATAGAAAATCTGGACGCCATCGTTGGTGGTGACGGAGATCATAGGATCGGTCCCTTGAGTTCGTGTGTCGCTCTCTCAGCGTGAGCACGACGATCTCTAGCGAACCTGGCGTGCCGCTGCCCCAGAGCGATTGCCGTCGCTATAGAGCGATTGCTGCTATCGCCTGCGCCTCCGCCAATCGCCCGGGGTTTCGCAGGTTCTGCGGATAGCTCGGCCAATTATGTGTTCTTCCGCTACACCGTAGCGGATAGATCACACTATCCGTCAGCTAGTTTACGTGAGGAGTTTGCTGAGGTAAGTTCCGCCATCAGGTCAGCGACCGCCCCACCTACTTGCTCGCGCCATCGCGGCGAGGGCTCCATCGCCACCGCAACTTGGTATTGGATCATGAATAAGCCGATCCTGCGCGATCCTTCGGAAGATCCGCCGGCCAAGTCTGGGGCGCGCCAGAGCAACTCGCCGATTACCGATGGGCGTCCTGCCGATGTGGAGATGGCACGCGTGCTCAAGACCGCGCCACTTCGCATGGCTTCCGATCCGTCCAGTGGCGCGATCGCCTATTGGAAGCATGATCCCCTGCACGACGTCGTGGAGCCAATGGCTGATCACGTCATTATGACTTACCCTGCCGGCTCACAGCGGCTGGAGCGGCGCACCGGTAAATCAGCAGCGATTACGACGGCGCGTCCCGGGGTTGTGACGGTCATCCCAGCCGGCTCGACCTCCCGGTGGGACATTCACCAGCCCATGCATGTCGTTCAACTCTATCTTCCGCACAGAACGCTTGAGCGCGTTGCCCGCGAGGCCGATACGGCCACACCGATCGATCTCCTGGAGCGAACGGCGCATCCCGACCCCATTACATCCCGATTGCTCTTGAGCGCGGCCGATGCGCTGGAGGGCAATGGGGCCCTGGAAACGCTGTTCAGGCAGCAGCTGACGGACCTCCTGGCCACACGCCTCCTGGCTGCGCACACTGGCTTGCCAACGCCGTCCCAGCCGACCATGGGTGGGCTGTCGCCGAAGGTCCTGCTCCGCGCCATCGAACGCCTGCGCTCGGACAGCGAAGCGGACGTCTCGCTCGCCGCTCTCGCTTCAGAGGCCGGCCTGTCGCGCTTCCACTTCTGTCGTGCCTTCAAGGAGAGCACCGGGCTTTCGCCGCATGCCTGGCTGCGCCAGCACCGCCTCGAGCAGGCCATGAACATGCTGCGCGACACCGACGAGTCGGTCGTCTCGGTCGCCGCGGCGCTTGGCTATGCCTCCCAGACGGCCTTCGCCGCGGCGTTCAGGAAGCTGACCGGAGAAACGCCGAGCGATTGGCGACGGCGCATACGTTAACAGCAATGCTCCGCGCAGGGCGTCATGCTGAACCGACGTCACCACTTGGCATATGCGTTATTGCGCGACTTCCGTTTGTGGCCCATCGCGTCGCTCGCTGCAAGGAAATCAGCAGTTGTCATATTGAAGGCGTAAAAGGACTGACAAAAAAATCCCTCAAAGCAACAGTTCAAATAGCGGCTTGACGCTTGCTTTGAACAGGCCGTTCGGCAATCGTGAGCTGGATTTCACTGGAGAGGGACAACATGGGCGCACATGAAAGCATGGAGCATGCGGAGCATGCCGAGCACGCTTCGGGCTCGAACAAGAAGATCGCGTTGCTGATCGCCGTGATCGCCTTGTTTCTAGCGCTGTCGGAAACGCTGGGCAAGGGCGCGCAGACCGAGGCCATCAGCAAGAACGTCGAGGCGTCGAACCTGTGGGCGTTCTTTCAGGCCAAGAGCATCCGCCGCACCGTGGTGCAGGCCACCGCCGAGCACGCCAAGCTCAGCCTTGGAACGGTCGGTGACGATGCGGCAAAGGCGGCGCTGCAGAAACAGATCGACGACTGGAACAAGACCGCGCAGCGTTACCGTTCGGAGCCGGAAACCGGCGAAGGTTCGGAAGAACTCGCCAAGCGCGCCAAGCACGCCGAGCACGAGCGCGATGAGGCGACCGCGAAGTATCACCACTACGAAATCGCCTCGGCCGCCTTTCAGATCGGCATCGTGCTGGCTTCCGCCACCATCATCACCGGCATGATCGTGCTGGCCTGGGTGTCAGGCGCATTGGCGCTCGCGGGCATCGCGATTACCGGCCTCGGCCTCTACGCGCCGCATCTCTTGCATTTGCATTGAGCGGGCTAATTCCGTCGTCGTCACCCGCGAAAGCGGGTGATCCAGTTCGCCGCGGCTTCTCGGCTTCAAACACTACTGTCTCTGGGTTGAATCCGCCCTGGGTCGCCCGGTCAAGCGGGCGACGACAGCAAGGGAACTACCGCGCTTCGTGCACGCTCTTCCTGAAACGCGCGATCAGCCGCAGCGTGCGCGATGACCAGCTATCGCCGTCGCCACGCAGGATTTCCCGGAGGCGCTGCCTGATCGGCTGGACCAGGGCGGCCGCCTTGGCGCGCATCGCCATGATGAATTCATAGGTCTTGTTGAACCACGCCATCTGCAGGAGCTTTGTGCGCGTCACATCGAAGATGAAGGCAGTGACGCCGACGCCGACGAATTTCCCGAACACGATGACGATGGCGGCGCTGAGCCAATATTCATGCGCCAGCAGCCAGAGGCCGACCAGCTTGAGCGGAAACAGCGGAATCACCGGTACGGCAAACACGATCAGCGTCATCGCCGGCGACAGCGTATCGACGCGATCAGACAGCCATTGCTTGAAGGCGCGAAGCGGAATCAGCGCAACGATGCGCTCGACGATCGGCTCGAGATGATCCCACAGCCAGGCTTCGATCAGGAAGATGACCGCAAGCAGGACCCAGAACGGCTGTAACAGGCGGCGCATCATCAGTCGGAATCTCTAGAGCGGAATGACGTCCATTGATTGGTCGCTCCGCTCTATTTCTTTGTTTAAAGCACGATCTTTTCGAGAAAACGGATACCTGCTTCTGTGACCACGCTCCTACCCGGTATGTACCGGATATCGATCACATATGGATGGCGCGTTTGCCGATCGCAAGCGCGGCTTCCTTGATGGCTTCCGAGCGGGTCGGATGGGCATGGCACGTGCGCGCCAGATCTTCGGCAGAGCCGCCGAACTCCATCAGAACACAGGCTTCGTGGATCATTTCGCCGGCTTCGCGGCCGACGATGTGCACTCCAAGTACGCGATCGGTCTTCGCATCTGCGAGAATCTTCACGAAACCGTCAGTGGTCTGGTTGACCTTGGAGCGGCCATTGGCGGTGAACGGAAACTTGCCCGACGTGTAGGCGACGCCCGCCTGCTTCAGCTCTTCCTCAGTCTTGCCGACCGACGACACTTCCGGCGTGGTATACACGACGCCTGGGATAACATCGTAGTTCACGTGGCCCGCCTGCCCTGCAATGATCTCGGCGCAGGCAACGCCCTCGTCCTCGGCCTTGTGCGCGAGCATCGGCCCCGCCACCACGTCGCCGATCGCATAGACGCCCTTCACGCTGGTCGAGAAATGCGCATCGATCTGCACGCGACCGCGATTGTCGAGCGCGATGCCGGCCTCCTTGCAGCCGAGCCCGTCGGTGTAGGGCACGCGGCCGATGCAAACCAGAACCACATCGGTTTCGAACGTCTCTGCCGGTCCGCCGACTGCTGGTTCGACACTGACCTTCAACGTCTTGCCCGACGTATCGACGCCGGTGACCTTGGCGCCGAGCCTGAATGCAAAACCCTGCTTTTCGAGGATGCGCTGGAATTGCTTTGCCACTTCGCCATCCATGCCGGGCAGGATGCGATCGAGGAATTCGACCACCATGACCTCGGCGCCGAGCCGTTTCCAGACCGAGCCAAGCTCGAGCCCGATCACGCCCGCGCCGATGATCAGGAGCTTCTCCGGCACTTTCTCCAGCGACAGCGCACCGGTCGACGACACGACGCGCTTCTCGTCGATCTCGATGCCCTTCAGCCGCGCAATATCGGAGCCGGTGGCGATGACGATGTTTTTGGTCTCGACCGTCTGCGCCTTGCCGTCGCTGCCCGTGACCTCGACCTTGCCGGCACCGAGGATCTTGCCCTTGCCGCTGATGACGTCGATCTTGTTCTTCTTCATCAGGAACTCGACGCCTTTGACGTTGCCGTCGATGCCCTGCTGCTTGAAGTTCATCATCGAGGGCAGGTCGAGTTTCGGCGCGGAAACGCTGACGCCCATCTTGGCAAAGGAGTGCGCGGCCTCTTCGAACATTTCGGAGGCATGCAGCAGCGCCTTCGACGGCATGCAGCCGACATTGAGGCAGGTGCCGCCGAGCGTTGCGTTCTTCTCGACCACGGCAACCTTCATGCCGAGTTGCGCCGCGCGCACCGCGCAGACATATCCTCCCGGGCCGGTGCCAATGACGACGAGATCGTAGGAAGCCATGATGAAGTCCTGTAGCTGAGAAACGTGTCAGGTATTACCGCCCACCCGAGACATCAAGGATGGCGCTGGTGACGTAGGAAGCCTCGTCCGAGATCAGCCAGACGATGGCGTTGGCGATTTCATCCGCGGTGCCGACCCGCTGCATCGGCACCATATGCGCGAGCCGGTGCGCGCGATCGGGCTCGCCGCCGCTCGCGTGAATCTCGGTGTCGATCAGCCCTGGGCGGATCGCAGCGACTCTAATCCCCTCGCCGGCGACTTCATGGCCGAGGCCGACGGTGAAGGAATCCACCGCGCCCTTGGAGGCCGCATAATCGACATACGTATTGGGAGAGCCGAGTTTCGCCGCGACCGAGGAAAGGTTGACGATGACGCCGCCCTCGCCGCCCTTGCGGGTCGACATCCGCTTCACCGCCTCGCGCGCGCACAGGATGCTGCCGGTGACGTTGACCGCCATCATGCGCTGGATGCGCTCGGCCGACATGTCCTCGACGCGTGCCGAGGGCCCCACGATGCCGGCATTGTTGACGAGCGCGCCGAGCGTTCCGAATTCGTCGGCGGCTTTGAACAGCGCGAGAATGTCCGCCTCGCTGCCGACATCGCATTTCACCGCGATCGCCTTGCCGTTCTTGCGCTCGATCTGCGAGACGACTTCTTTCGCCGCGGCCTCATTGCTGGCGTAACCGACCACGACGCGGAAGCCGCGCGCGGCGGCAGCGAGCGCGGTAGCGCGGCCGATGCCGCGGCTGCCGCCGGTGATCACAACAACCTTGTCCGTCACATCAGCCCCCCACAAGTCAGCGCGCATCGATCCATGGCTTGCAGCGCCGGGCCTTTCGCACCGGCGCTGGCAAAGCCGGTGGCGTTAGAGATCCAGCACCAGCCGCGCCGGATCTTCCAGGCTTTCCTTGACACGGACCAGGAAGGTCACCGCCTCCTTGCCGTCGATCACGCGGTGATCGTAGGATAGTGCCAGGTACATCATCGGGCGCACCTCGATCTTGCCGGCGACCACCATCGGCCGCTCCTGGATCTTGTGCATGCCGAGGATGCCGGACTGCGGGGCGTTGAGGATCGGCGTCGACATCAGCGAACCGTAGATGCCGCCATTGGTGATGGTGAAGGTGCCGCCCTGCATCTCGTCGATCTTGAGCTGGCCATCGCGGGCGCGGCGGCCGAAATCGGCGATCGATTTTTCGATGTCGGAGATCGACTTGTGGTCGCAGTCGCGCACCACGGGCACGACCAGGCCCTTGTCGGTGCCGACGGCGACGCCGATGTGGTAGTAGTTCTTGTAGATCAGGTCGGTGCCGTCGATCTCGGCATTGACGGCCGGGATGTCCTTTAGCGCCTGCACGACGGCCTTGGTGAAGAAGCCCATGAAGCCGAGCTTCGAGCCATGCTTCTTCTCGAATACGTCCTTGTATTGTGTGCGCATCGCCATGATGTGCGTCATGTCGACCTCGTTGAAGGTCGTCAGCATCGCGGCGGTGTTCTGCACGTCCTTCAGCCGCCGCGCGATGGTCTGGCGCAGCCGCGTCATCTTCACGCGCTCCTCGCGCGCGGCGTCGTCAGCCGGAGACGGCGCGCGCACCTGCACGGACGCCGCCGGCTGATTGACCGGCGTCGGCGCGGAAGCCGCCTTCTCGATCGCGGCAAGCATGTCGCCCTTGGTGACGCGGCCGTCCTTGCCGGAGCCTGGAACGGTTGCGGCATCGATGCCGCTTTCAGCCGAGAGTTTTCGAACCGACGGCGCCAGCGGCGCATCGGATGCCACTGCCTTCGGAGCCGCAGCGGCAGGCGCTGCCGCCGGGGCGGCGGCCTTGGGCGGCGCGGCTGCCGCCGGTTTGGCGCCGCCGGCCGCGCCGTCATTGATCTGCCCGAGCAGCGCGCCGACGGCGACCGTCTCACCGTCCTTGGCCGCGATCTCGCCGAGCACGCCGGCTGATGGCGCCGGGACCTCGATGGTGACCTTGTCGGTCTCAAGCTCGACCAACGGCTCGTCCACCGCGACGGCGTCGCCGGCTTTCTTGAACCAGCGGCCGATGGTGGCTTCCGTCACGGACTCCCCGAGCGTCGGAACACGAATTTCAGTCATGGTATAGTTTCCTCTTTGCGTCATGGCCGTCCCGGCCATCCACGCCTCAAAACGATCTCGAACAAAAGGCCGCTCATGCCCGGGACATTTGGGGCGAAGACGGCGCTTCGCGCCTTTTGCCCGGGCATGACGACCAAAGAAATTTGTTAGTTCAGCGCCTCGTCCAGCATCGCCTTGAGCTGCGCCTGGTGCTTCGACATCAAACCGGTGGCGGTTGCCGCCGACGCCGCGCGGCCCGCGTAACGCGGCCGCCGGTTCGGCGCGTGGATCTGGTTCAGCACCCATTCGAGATAGGGCTCGATGAAGTGCCATGCCCCCATGTTGCGCGGCTCTTCCTGGCACCAGACCACTTCGGCGTTCTTGAAGCGACCAAGCTCCTGCACCAGCGCCTTCAGCGGCACCGGATAGAGCTGCTCGACGCGCAGGATGTAGATGTCGTCGATACCGCGCTTTTCGCGCTCCTCGTACAGATCGTAGTAGACCTTGCCCGAGCACAGCACGACGCGGCGGATCTTGTCGTCCGGCGCCAGCCTGATCTTCTCGTCGGGCAGCATCTGCGCGTCATCGTACAGGATGCGGTGGAAGGTGGTGTCCGCGCCCAGTTCGTCGAGCCGCGAGACCGCGCGCTTGTGCCGCAACAGCGACTTCGGCGTCATCACGATCAGTGGCTTGCGGATTTCGCGATGCAACTGGCGGCGCAGCACGTGGAAGTAGTTCGCAGGCGTCGTGGGATACACCACCTGCATGTTGTCTTCGGCGCACATCTGCAGGAAACGCTCGAGCCGGGCCGAGGAATGCTCCGGCCCCTGCCCTTCATAGCCATGCGGCAGCAGGCAGACGAGGCCGGACATGCGCAGCCATTTGCGCTCGCCCGACGAGATGAACTGGTCGAACAGCACCTGGGCGCCGTTGGCGAAGTCGCCGAACTGCGCTTCCCACATCGCCAGCGCCTTCGGCTCGGCCAGCGAATAGCCGTACTCGAAGCCGAGCACCGCCTCTTCGGACAACAGCGAGTTGATGACCTCGTAATGGCCTTGATCGTGGCCGAGATGGTTGAACGGCGTGTAGCGGCTCTCGTCCTCCTGGTCGATCAGCACCGAATGGCGCTGCGAGAAGGTGCCACGCTCGGAGTCCTGCCCCGACAGCCGGACATGATGGCCTTCCTGCATAAGCGTGCAGAAGGCCAGCGCCTCGCCGGTCGCCCAGTCGATGCCGACGCCGTTGTCGATCGCCTTCGCACGGTTTTCCAGAAAGCGCTGGATGGTGCGGTGAACCCGGAAGCCGTCCGGCACCTTGGTGATCTTGCGGCCGATATCCTTGAGGATATTGACGTCGACGCCGGTGACGCCGCGCCGCGCATCCTCTTCCTGGTCGGCGGATTTGAAGCCGGCCCACTTGCCGTCGAGCCAATCGGCCTTGTTGGGCTTGTAGCCGGAGCCTGCCTCAAGCTCGGCATCGAGCCGCGCGCGCCAGTCGGCCTTGGCCTTCTCGACCTCGCCTTCGGTCATCACGCCGTCGGCAATCAGCCGCTTGGCGTAAATCTCCAGCGTCGACGGATGCGAGCCGATGCGCTTGTACATCACCGGCTGGGTGAATGCCGGCTCGTCGCCCTCGTTGTGGCCATGGCGGCGATAGCAGAACATGTCGATCACGACCGGCTTGTGGAACTTCTGCCGGAATTCGATCGCGACCTTGGCTGCGAACACCACCGCTTCCGGATCGTCGCCGTTCACGTGGAAGATTGGCGCGTCGATCATCTTCGCCACGTCGGACGGATAGGGCGAGGAGCGCGAGTAGCGCGGATAGGTGGTGAAGCCGATCTGGTTGTTGACGATGAAATGCAGCGAGCCGCCGGTGCGGTAGCCCTTCAGGTCGGACAGGCTGAAACACTCCGCCACGACGCCTTGGCCGGCGAACGCCGCGTCGCCATGCATCAGCATCGGCAGCACGGAAATGCGCATGTCCGGCGGATCGCCATGCTGGTCCTGCTTGGCGCGCACCTTGCCGAGCACGACGGGATCGACGATTTCGAGATGCGACGGGTTGGCGGTCAGCGACAGATGGATCTTGTTGCCGTCGAACTCGCGGTCGGACGACGCACCGAGATGGTATTTGACGTCGCCGGAGCCTTCGACTGCATCCGGGTTGGCGGAGCCGCCCTTGAATTCATGAAACAGCGCGCGGTGCGGCTTGCCCATCACCTGGGTCAGCACGTTGAGCCGGCCGCGATGCGGCATGCCGAGCACGATCTCCTTCACGCCGAGATTGCCGCCGCGCTTGATGATCTGCTCGAGCGCCGGGATCAGCGATTCAGCGCCGTCGAGGCCGAAGCGCTTGGTGCCGGTGAACTTGAGATCGCAGAACTTCTCAAAGCCCTCGGCTTCGACCAGCTTGTTCAGGATCGCGCGCCGTCCCTCGCGGGTGAAACTGATCTCCTTGTCCGGCCCCTCGATGCGCTCCTGGATCCAGGCCTTCTGCGCCGGGTTGGTGATGTGCATGAACTCGACGCCGAGCGTCTGGCAGTAGGTGCGCTCGCAGATCGCGACGATCTCGCGCAGCGTGCCGTATTCGAGGCCGAGCACGTGGTCGAGGAAGATCTTGCGGTCGAAATCGGCGTCGGTGAAGCCATAGGTGCGCGGATCGAGTTCTTCGCGGTCGCGCGGCGCCTCGATCCCGAGCGGATCGAGCTTGGCGTAGAAATGACCGCGGATGCGATAGGCGCGGATCAGCATCAGGGCGCGGACCGAATCGCGCGTCGCCTGGTTGACGTCGGCGGCCGACAGTTCAGCGCCCCTGACCTGCGCCTTGGCGGCAAGCTTGGTGCCGACCGCCTTCTCGACGGTGACCCAGTTGCCGTCCAGCGCCGAGGTCAGTTCGTCGCGCGGCGTGAGCGGCCAGTTGTCGCGGCTCCAGGAGGCGCCGTCGGCGTTCTTCTGGACGTCGGCCGGGGTGTCTTTCAGGCTTTTGAAGAATTCCTGCCAGTCGCTCTCGACGGACGCGGGGTCCTGCTCGTAGCGGGCGTAGAGGTCGTCGATGTAGGTGGCGTTGGTGCCCTGCAAAAACGAAGAGAGGGCAAATGCTGCATTCGCGTCCTGGCGAGACATGGTGGCGTCCTGGTGATTTTCGGTTTGCGCGTGGAAGACGGCGCATCGCCGATCCGGAAACCGGATCAGCGGGATAAAGTACCCTTTACCCTATCTAATGCGAAACTTCGCCCCGAAAAGAACCAAGAATTGAATTAAGACTTCAACTTTTCGGCCAAGGTATGTCCGAGCCGTGCCGGCGACGGCGAAACCGTGATTCCGGCGGCTTCCATGGCCGCCGTCTTGGACCCGGCGTCGCCCTTGCCGCCGGAGATGATGGCGCCGGCATGGCCCATGCGGCGGCCGGGAGGGGCGGTGACGCCGGCGATGAAGCCGACCATCGGCTTCTTCCGGCCGCGCTTGGCTTCGTCCTTGATGAACTGGGCCGCGTCTTCCTCGGCGGACCCGCCGATTTCACCGATCATGATGATCGAGGTGGTCTTGGGGTCGGCGAGGAACATTTCCAGCACATCGATGAATTCGGTGCCCTTGACCGGATCGCCGCCAATGCCGACCGCGGTGGTCTGGCCGAGGCCCTCCTGGGTGGTCTGGAACACCGCTTCGTAGGTCAACGTGCCCGAACGGGAAACGATCCCGACGCTGCCGGGCTTGAAGATGTTGGCCGGCATGATGCCGATCTTGCACTCGCCCGCCGTCATCACGCCCGGGCAGTTCGGCCCGATCAGGCGCGATTTCGATCCGCTCAACGATCTTTTGACGCGCACCATGTCAAGCACCGGAATGCCCTCCGTGATGCAGACGATCAGCGGAATTTCCGCATCGATCGCCTCGCAGATCGCATCCGCCGCGCCCGGCGGCGGAACGTAGATCACGGAAGCATCCGCACCGGTCTTTTCGCGCGCTTCGGCGACGGTGTCGAACACGGGCAGGTCCAGATGCTTCGAACCGCCCTTGCCCGGCGAGGTGCCGCCGACCATCTGGGTGCCGTAAGCGATCGCGGCTTCCGAATGGAACGTGCCGTTCTTGCCGGTAAAACCCTGGCAGATGACTTTGGTATTCTTGTCGATCAGAACGGACATGGTTGCGAACGCTTTCGTAGGTGACCGGGAACGATGAACGATGAACTTAGTGAATCCGCCGGTAGACGCCGGTGAGCACGTCGGCCCATCCTTCGGCATCAGGCGAGAACTGGATCTTCATGGAGTAGTTGTCGTTGTCGACGACCTCGTAGACATGGCGCGCGTTGCCGCGCAGCGAGCCGCGCACGAGGATCAGCGACTTGCCGGCCCAGCCGCCGGAGGCCGGCGCCGGCGAATAGTAGCCGAGCGAATCGTGCCAGAACAATTTGTAGGTCCGGTCCTCGCGGTCGTAGGTGAACACGCCGTGGGTGGCGAAGGTCTCCTTGCCGTCGCGCATCTGGCGGGTGTCCTGGATCAAATAGAAGCCATTGAGATCCACGCGCGCGACCACATGCGAGGTCGCAGGTCCGCCCGCGGTCCAGCGCGACGGATAAACCATTTCTTCGCCGGCCCATTCGCCCGCAAACACCTCAAGCTTGCGGTGTTCTTCCAGCGGTGTCGGTGCGGCGAGATGGTCAGCCATCGCTAGCCTCCCTTGACGGCTTTCACGATTTTCTGTGCGGCGTCATCGAGATTGTCGGCCGACACCACGTTGAGGCCGGACTGGCTGATGATCTTCTTGCCGGCACCGACATTGGTGCCTTCGAGGCGGACCACCAGCGGCACTTTCAGGCCGACTTCCTTGACGGCCGCGACAACGCCTTCGGCAATGATATCGCATTTCATGATGCCGCCGAAGATGTTGACCAGGATACCCTTCACGTTGGGATCGGCGGTGATGATCTTGAACGCTGCGGCGACCTTCTCCTTGCTGGCGCCGCCGCCGACGTCGAGGAAGTTGGCGGGCTCCATGCCATAGAGCTTGATGATGTCCATCGTCGCCATGGCAAGGCCGGCGCCATTGACCATGCAGCCGATGGTGCCGTCGAGCGCCACGTAATTGAGATCGTATTTCGACGCCTCGATTTCCTTGGCGTCTTCCTCGGTCTCGTCGCGCAAGGCGGCTACTTCGGGATGGCGGAACATGGCGTTGTCGTCGAACGACACTTTCGCATCGAGCACGCGGAGCTGGCCCTGCTTGGTGACAACAAGCGGATTGATTTCCAGCATCGCCATGTCCTTGGCGGTGAAGGCGTTGTAGAGCTGCACCACCAGCTTTTCGGCCTGCTTGGCGATATCGCCGGAGAGATTGAGCGCTTTTGCGACCGTGCGACCGTGATGGCCCATGATGCCGGTCGCCGGATCGACCGAGAAGGTCACGATCTTCTCGGGGTTGTTGTGCGCGACTTCCTCGATGTTGACGCCGCCTTCGGTCGAGACGACGAACGAGACTTCCGAGGTTTCGCGGTCGACCAGGATCGAGAGATAGAACTCTTTGTCGATGTCGGAGCCTTCCTCGATGTAGAGGCGGTTGACCTGCTTGCCGTGCGCGCCGGTCTGGATCGTGACCAAGGTCGCGCCCAGCATCTGCTTGGCGAATTCGTTGACCTCGCTGACCGACTTGGCGATGCGCACGCCACCCTTGTCGCCGGCGGAAGCTTCCTTGAACTTGCCCTTGCCGCGGCCGCCGGCATGGATCTGGCTCTTCACCACCCAGATCGGGCCGGGGAGCTGCTTGGCGGCAGCATCAGAATCCGAGGCCTTCAACACAGGCACGCCGCGCGAAATCGGCACGCCGAATTCATGCAGCAACGCCTTGGCCTGGTATTCATGGATATTCATCTGGACGCTCCCCAAAACCCTTAGCGGCGAGTTCTACAGTTCACCGGCATTGGTAGTTGGCATACCATATACCAACAGAACTGCAACCCTGAAAAACGCCTCCGCCCCGCGAAGGGGCGAAAGCCGAACAAAATCAACGACCCAACAGATCGGGCGCGATCTTCTTGCAGGCATCGACCAAGCCTTGAACGGCACCGACCGACTTGTCGAAGGCCTCGCGGTCCTTGCCGGCCAGCTCGATCTCGACAATACGCTCGACGCCCTTCGAGCCGATGACAACGGGAACGCCGACATACATGTCCTTCACGCCGTATTCGCCGTTGAGATAGGCGGCGCAGGGCAGCACGCGCTTCTTGTCCTTCAGGTAGCTCTCCGCCATCGCGATCGCAGACGCCGCGGGCGCGTAGAAGGCCGAGCCGGTCTTGAGGAGGTTGACGATTTCGGCGCCGCCATTGCGGGTGCGGTCGACGATCTCGTCGATGCGCGTCTGCGAGGTCCAGCCCATCTTGACCAGATCAGGCAGCGGAATGCCGGCGACGGTGGAGTAGCGCGTCAGCGGCACCATGGTGTCGCCGTGTCCGCCGAGCACGAAGGCGGTGACGTCTTCGACCGAGACGTTGAATTCATCGGCCAGGAAATAGCGGAACCGCGCGGAATCGAGCACGCCGGCCATGCCGACCACCTTCTTGTGCGGCATGCCGGAAGCCTTCTGCAGCGCCCACACCATCGCATCCAACGGGTTGGTGATGCAGATGACGAACGCGTCCGGGGCATACTTCTTGATGCCGGCGCCGACCTGTTCCATGACCTTGAGATTGATGCTCAGGAGATCGTCGCGGCTCATGCCGGGCTTGCGCGGCACGCCGGCGGTGACGATGCAGACCTTGGCGCCATCAAGCGCCTCGTAGGAATTGGCGCCGGTGAGGTTGGCGTCGAAACCGTCGACCGGCGAAGACTGCGCGATGTCGAGCGCCTTGCCCTGGGGAACGCCCTCCGCGATGTCGAACATCACGACGTCGCCGAGCTCCTTCAGGCCAACGAGGTGAGCCAGCGTTCCGCCGATCTGACCGGAGCCAATCAAAGCAATCTTGTCGCGCGCCATGGGAAATTTGTCCTTCTGAGACGAAGATGAGGGTGGACGAGGAAGTTGGGTGGCTGGTTATCCCTTTCGAATGACCGGTTCAAGCCGGAGCGTGCCCAATTCTAAGGCCCCGCCTGGATTTCGGTCCGGTATGCCACGAAGCACTGTCATTCCGGGGCGATGCGCAGTATCGAACCCGGAATCTCGCGCCACAACTTCTGGATTTCCCGGTGCGCAATCGCGGACCTGAGGTTCGCGCTTCGCGCGCCTCGGAATGACGGATCAGGTCTCCACCAGCCCCGTGCTCGACCCGCTTGCCGCAGAGTCCTTCCGGCCGTGCGGGAGCGCCAGGTAGGATTCCGAGCTCATCTCAATCAACCGCGACGAGGTCCGCTTGAACTCGTTGGCCTCGATACCCTCGGTCGCCAGATACAGCGACACCGGATCGGCCTCGGCCGAGGCCATCAGCTTCACGGCGTTGTCGTAAAGCGTATCGATCAGCGAAATGAAACGCTTGGCGGCGTTGCGATCGGGGTAATCCATGACCGGAATGCGGTCGATCAGGATGGTGTGATAGTCGTGCGCCAGCCGCAGGTAATCCGATGCGGCCAGCGGCTTTTCGCAGATATCGGCAAAGGAAAAACGCGCGATGCCGTGCGCCGAACAGGGCACGCGCAGAATACGGCCCTTGATCGTGATGTCGCGCGGCTTGCACGGCGCATTGCCGGTCATCTTGCGCCAGGCACGGTCGAGTGCGGCGCCCGCTTCATCGTCCGGCGGCACCAGCCACATCTTCACGCCTGCGAGCTTTTCCAGCCGGAAATCGGTGCGCGCATCGAGCCGCAGCACGTCCATGCGGTCTTCGATCTGCCTGATGAAAGGCAGGAACAGCGCGCGGTTGAGGCCGCCCTTGTAGAGGTCCTCGGGCGCGACGTTCGAGGTCGCCACCACCACGGTGCCAAGCTCGAACAGTTTTGAGAACAGCCGCCCCAGGATCATGGCATCGGCGATGTCGGTGACGTGGAATTCGTCGAAGCACAACAACCACGCTTCGTCGAAGATCGCATTCGCCGTCAGCTCGATCACGTCGCCGTCTGCGATTTCTCCGCGCGCGATGTTCTGGCGATAAGCGTAGATCTTCTCATGCGCCTCGGCCATGAATTCGTGGAAATGGGCGCGGCGCTTGTGCTGGACCGGTGAGTGCTGAAAGAACAGGTCCATCAGCATGGTCTTGCCGCGGCCGACCTCACCATGAATGTAAAGCCCGCGCGGCGGCGGCTCGCCCTTGTCGCCAAACAACCGGCCAAGCAGACTTAGCTTGCGCGCCGGCTTGTAGCTCGACAGCCGTTCCTCAAGCGCGGCAAACGCCTCGGCGGCATCGGCCTGCGCGGGATCGGCCTCGATCGCTCCGGAGGAAACCAGCACCTGATACTGTGCGCGGAACGAGGTGGGGTCTGTCGACAGCATGGCCCCTTTCGGCCCCAAGCGCGCGGAAATTGCAAGCCGTGAATTGGTGCTGGGGGTATGCAAACACTACTTACCGCGAAGGCGGGTATCCAGTACGCCGCAGCTCCTCGGCTCTATCGCAGGAATCTCTGGTATACTGGATCATCCGCTTTCGCGATGATGACGGCGGTGGACGCGACGCGCACCAAGCCTCACGCACTCAGCGCGTAGGAATCCTCGACCACATAGGGGCCGCCGCCGGTGGAGGCGCGCGACGAGAACAGCACGAAGCGCGAGGCCATAAACGTCCGGCTCGGAAAGTAGCCGCGCACCGAGAGATAATCGGCAACGTCCTGGCTCGACGCATCATGCAGCCGCGCCAGCGTCACGTGCGGCGTGAATTTGCGGCCCTCGGGATCGAGCCCGATCCGCTGCATCAGCCGTTCGAGCTCGGCCTGCAGTTCGATCAGCGGCCGGCTCGGCTCGACGGAAGCGACCACGGCGCGCGGTTTCTTGCCGCCAAAGCTCTGCAGGCCCTGCACCTTGACCTCGAACGGCTTGCGGTTGACCCGAAACAGCATCGAGGCGATTTCATTCGCCGACATGCCGTCGATATCGCCGATGAAGCGCAAGGTGACGTGATAATTTTCGGGATCGATCCAGCGTGCGCCGGGAAGGCCGCCACGCAAATTGGAAAGGCTCTGGCCGATCTCGGCCGGGATTTCCAGTCCAGCAAACAAACGCGGCATCGCATGACTCCCGATGCTTGGGCATGACCTTGAAAAGGACCATGTCCTGTAACAGCGCCCGGTGACGAATCACCGATTACTAATTCCTACCCGACTTATATGACTCTGCGAAGCACGTGGGGCCGGGCAAACCGGAAAGCTACGGGGAAAACCACTGGTAACGTTTTTCGTTTGCATCCTTTTCAACTCCTCTGCCCGGAGATCGTGCCGAGAAATGCCTCCACCATAGGCAGAATATTTTTGACGATGACATCGATGCCCTCTGCGGTCGGATGCAGGCCGTCCGCCTGGTTGAGTTTGGCATCTGCGGCAACCCCTTCCAGGAAGAACGGGTAGAGTGGAACGCCGAAGGATTTGGAAAGCTCCGGATAGATCGCGTTGAAACGCGCGGCGTATTCGCTGCCGTAATTGGGCGGCGCCAACATTCCGCACAGCAGAACGGCAATCTTGCGCGCCTTCAGCCGCGCCAGGATATCGGTCAATGCAGCACGGGTAACGGCGGGATCGATCCCGCGTAGCGCGTCGTTGGCGCCGAGTTCAACAATCACCGCCTCGGTTCCCTCGGGAATCGACCAGTCCAGCCGATCGCGGCCGCCGGACGTGGTGTCGCCGGACACCCCGGCATTGGTCATATCGACCTTTATCCCCTTGTCGCCCAACGCCTTTTGCAGGCGGGCGGGAAATGCCGCCGTGGCCTGCAGGCCGAGGCCGGCGCTCAAGGAATCGCCAAGGACGACCATTTTGACCGGTTTGGCCGACGCGGTTGGCAAGCCTTGAGCTGGGACTTGAGCCTGGGCGTGGACCAAAACCGGGCCTGCCATCATCAAAGCCACAATCAACACGCGTATGTGCGCAAACATCCGTTTCAAGCCCTCGACCCGAGTGGTGGAAGTGCCATATGACCGAGCCATGGACAGTCGCATCGAACCCTCTTCACTGACCGGCCTCGAGCCGGACACCATTTCCATCTCCAACGTCAACCTCTCGCTCGGCACAGGCGCCGCCCGCGTTCATATCCTGAAAGATATCAGCCTTCGTGTGGCATCGGGCGAGGCGATCGGCCTGATCGGACCCTCAGGCTCGGGCAAATCGACCTTGCTGATGGTGATGGCGGGGTTGGAACGTCCTGACAGCGGAGAGGTGGTGGTCAACGGCACGCCGTTCAATGCCCTCGATGAGGACGCGCTGGCCCGCTTCCGCGGCCGTCAGGTCGGCATCGTGTTCCAGTCGTTTCATCTGATCCCGACCATGACGGCGCTGGAAAACGTCGCGGTGCCGCTGGAGCTCGCCGGCAATCCCGACGCGGCCGAGCGGGCGGCGCGGGAATTGACGTCCGTCGGGCTCGGCGACCGCCTGCATCATTATCCGACGCAATTGTCTGGCGGTGAGCAGCAGCGCGTGGCGCTTGCCCGGGCGCTGGCGCCCGATCCCGCAATACTCGTAGCGGACGAGCCGACCGGCAATCTCGACGAAGCCACCGGCAAGCAGATCGTCGACATGCTGTTCACCAAGCACGCCGAGCGCGGCATGACCTTGGTGCTGGTGACGCACGACACCTCGCTGGCGCAGCGCTGCGACCGCGTGGTGCGGCTGCGCTCGGGCCGGATCGACGGACATTCATGAGCGTCATTTCCGAACCCGCTTACCGCAGCCGCGCGTCATCCCTTGCCCTGCGCTACGCGCTTCGCGAACTGCGAAGCGGCCTGCGCGGCTTTTACGTCTTCGTCGCCTGCATCGCGCTCGGCGTGATGGCGATTGCCGGCGTCGGCTCGGTCGCAGCCAGCCTCAGCGAGGGCTTGACGCGCGAGGGCCGTACGCTGCTCGGCGGCGATGTGGCGTTCTCGCTGATCCAGCGCGAAGCCAAGCCGGAGGAAGCAGCCTTCCTGCGCGCGCGCGGCCAGGTTTCGGTCGCGGCGGCGCTGCGCGTGATGGCCCGCAGCCATGACGGCAAGCTGGCGCTGGTCGAACTCAAGGCGGTGGACGGCAACTACCCGATGCTCGGGGAAGTGACACTCGATCCCAAAATGCCGATGGCTGGTCTGCTGGCCGAGCGCGACGGCGCGTTCGGCGCGGCGGTCGATTCGACCTTGCTGGCGCGGCTCGACCTGAAGCTCGGCGACCGCATCACCATCGGCAACGCCAGCTTCCAGATCCGCAGTGTCGTCGGCGCCGAGCCGGACAAGCTCGCCGGCAATGTCGGATTGGGCCCGCGCGTTCTGGTCAGCGAGCAGAGCCTGCGCGCCACCGGTCTGTTGCAGCCCGGCAGTCTGGTGCGCTGGATCTACCGCGTGAAGCTGCCGGACAACGCCGCCGACGATCGCGCCGCCACCCAGTTGATCGAGAGCGCGCGCAGCGCCCTGCCGGAAGCCGGCTGGTGGATCCGCAGCAGCAGCAATGCGTCGCCACAGCTCGAACGAACCATCAATCGCTTCACCCAGTTCCTGACGCTGGTCGGCCTCGCGGCCCTTCTGGTCGGCGGCGTCGGCGTCGCCAACGCCGTCAAGAGCCATATCGACCGCCGCCGCGACGTCATCGCCTCATTCAAGGCGCTCGGCGCCACCGGTCGCGACGTCTTCACGATCTATTTGACGCAGGTGATCCTGCTCGCCGCGGTCGGCTCGGTGATCGGGCTAGCCGTCGGCGCGGCCTTGCCGTTCGTCATTGTCGGCGTGTTCGGCAAGCTGCTGCCGCTGCCCGTGATACCCGCCCTGCATCCGGACGAACTGGCACTGTCGTTCATCTACGGCCTGCTCACGGCGCTCGCCTTCGGATTATGGCCGCTCGGCCGGGTGCATGACGTGCCGGTTGCGGCGCTGTTTCGCGAAGAGGTCGCCCGCGAATGGCACCGCCCGCGCTGGGCCTATCTCGCGCTGATGGCCGTGGTGATCGCGCTGCTGGTCGCCGTCGCCATCGGGCTTGCCTATGACAAGCGGGTCGCAGCCGTGTTCGTCGTCTCCTCGGTCGCGGTGTTTGCGCTGCTGCGTGGCGTCGCCGCCGGGCTGATGGCGCTGGCACGCCGCACGCCACGCAGCCGCATCACGATGCTGCGGCTGGCGATTGCCAACATCTACCGGCCCGGCGCGCTGACGCCCTCGGTCGTGATGTCGCTCGGCCTCGGGCTCGCGGTCCTGGTCACCATTACCCAGATCGACGGCAATTTGCGCCGGCAATTCCTGGCCGCTTTGCCGGAGCGCGCCCCCTCGTTCTACTTCATCGATATTCCGACCGCCGACGCCGACCGCTTCGGTGCCTTCCTCAAGCAGGTCGCGCCGCAATCGACTGTTGAGGACGTGCCGATGCTGCGCGGGCGCATCGTTGCCGCCCGCGGCGTCAAGGCCGACGAACTCAAGCCGTCGCAGGATTCCGAATGGGTGCTGCAGAGCGACCGTGGCCTGACCTATACCGGCGATGTTCCGAAAGGCTCGAAGGTCGTCGAGGGCGAATGGTGGCGCGCGGACTATAGCGGCCCGCCGCTGGTCTCCCTGGAGAAGAAAATCGCCGACGGCTTGAAGCTCAAAATCGGCGACGAAATCGTCGTCAACGTGCTCGGCCGCGACATTCCGGCCAAAATCAGCAACCTGCGCAACGTCGACTGGCAGGGGCTCGGCATCAATTTCGTGCTGGTATTCTCGCCCAACGCCTTCAAGGGCGCGCCGCACAGCCATGTCGCGACCCTGTCCGAGGTCCATCCGGACCCGGCGGGCGATGCCCGGATCATCAAGCAGGTGGCGGATGCTTTTCCGATGGTGACCAGCGTCCGGGTTCGCGAGGCGCTGGAAACCGTCGGGACCGTCATCACCAACCTCGTGCTCGCCATCCGCGGCGCCAGCGCGGTGACGCTGATCTCGGCGATACTGGTGCTGGGCGGCGCGCTGGCCGCCGGCCACCGCCACCGCGTCTACGACGCGGTCATCCTGAAAACGCTGGGTGCAACCCGGGCGCGGCTGCTTGGCGCCTACGCGCTGGAATACCTGATGATCGGCCTCGCCACCGCGGTGTTCGGCGTGATCGCGGGCTCGATTGCGGCCTGGCTGATCGTCACGCGGCTGATGACGCTGAGCTTCATCTGGCAGGCCGGCAGTGCCGCCGGCGTGGTCGCCGCTGCTCTGGTTGTCACGGTAGGGCTCGGGCTCGCCGGGACGTTGCTGGCCCTGAACCAGAAGCCGGCCAGCGTGTTACGGAATTTGTGACAATTTGTAGCGGCAAAAGGCACTGTTAACGCTGCTTTTACGCGGAATTGGCCGGTAGAAGCGACATTCAGCCGCGCGTGGAAGCTTGCGTCGAATGTGTTAGTTTCCCACATACCAGCCAAGATCAGTGGGCCGGCTTGATGACGTGGAATTAATGTCAGCAAATCGGGACATCTGAGATAGAAATCTAACCGGCGCCGCAAACCCTTGCGTACCGCCGGGCAACCAACGGGAATTCGACCATGTCGGACCTAGACCGTAACTACGTATCTCCTTTCGGCCGGGCTGCCGGACGCGTTGACGCCGCGGCCGTCGATGCCGGTCTGCGCGCCTACATGCTGCGCATCTACAACTACATGAGCATCGGCCTGGCGATCACCGGCCTTGCCGCGCTCGGCGTCTACATGGCCGCGGTGACCACCGATCAGGCCGGCGCCGTCGCCAGGTTCGGCAACGCCTACCTGACGCAGTTCGGCTATGCGATGTTCGTCAGCCCGCTGAAGTGGCTGTTCATCCTCGCGCCGCTGGCCATGGTGTTCGCGATCTCGGCCGGCATCAACCGGCTGCGGCCGGCGACCGCCCAGATGCTGTTCTGGGTGTTCTCGGCGCTGATGGGCATTTCGCTGTCGTCGATCTTCCTGGTGTATACGCACACCTCGATCGTGCGGGTGTTCTTCATCACCGCAGCGACCTTCGGCGCGCTGAGCCTCTACGGTTACACCACCAAGCGTGACATGAGCGGCATGGGGTCGTTCCTGTTCATGGGCCTGATCGGCGTCATCATCGCGAGCCTGGTCAACCTGTTCCTGGCGAGCTCGATGCTGCAGTTCATCGTGTCCGTGGTCGGCGTACTGGTGTTCGCGGGCCTCACCGCCTGGGATACCCAGCGGCTGAAGAACGAGTACATCTATGGCTATGCTTCGGGAGGCGCTGACGTTGAGGAGCGTGCGGCGATCACCGGCGCACTGTCGCTCTACCTGAACTTCATCAACCTGTTCACGCTGCTCCTGCAGCTCCTCGGCCAGCGCGACTAGCCGCTACCGACCAGGCACGAGTTAAGCCCCGGCCTCGCGGCCGGGGCTTTTCTTTTGGCGCTTCCTGCTTCCACAACGGAGAAGGAGGAAACCCACTTCCCTTCTGCGCGAAAAAATCTAATCTTGCGCCATGTCCGCCGCTGAAATCCGGCCCGCCACCGAGGCCGACCTCCCCGCCATCACTGAAATCTACGAGCATGCCGTGCGCTACGGCACCGCGACGTTCGAGATTGTCCCGCCGGATCTGGCCGAGATGACCCGGCGGTTCAGTGTCCTGATGGACGGCGGCTTCCCCTATTTCGCGGCCTCGGTCGAAGGCGATGTGATCGGCTATGCGTATGCCGGCCCTTATCGGCCGCGCCCGGCCTATCGTTTCACGGTGGAGAACTCGGTCTATCTAAAGCCCTCGACCCACCGCCGGGGCATCGGCTTGCAACTGATGCAGCGGCTGATCGCCGAATGCGAGGCGCGGGGCTACCGGCAGATGATCGCCGTGATCGGCGATTCCGCCAATGCCGGTTCGATCGGGGTTCACGCCAAGACTGGCTTCCAGATGATCGGAACCCATCCGAGCGTCGGCTTCAAATTCGGACGCTGGCTGGACACGGTCATGATGCAGCGTGCGCTCGGCGAAGGCAGCACGACGGTCCCCACTTCGTAGTCTGGATAAGGCATAGCGCCTCTTGACGGTACACCGCAGGGCCCAGACTCAAAATCGCGAAAACAACCCCATGCAAAGTAGCGTCGTAGATGGGGTAACGGCCCCCCGGATGGAGCGAGCATTCGCCGTCCGACTAGCCGGGACGGGCCTACGCGGTCCGATCCAGCTCGAAAGCCGGGGATAGTTTCGCTCGCCGGTTGCTCGCCACTTGCGCCACCCCTTAAATGCGGCAGGCATCGGGGGCTTCAGCATGAGCGACGAGCACTGGATGATCTTTGTCATCATCGGCGTGCTGACGGCGATGATCATGGCTCGCCTGGACCGCTTGGGAAAGCAGATCGAGGCCGTGTCGGTAATGATCCGCTCCGACCTTGCGCGCAGCGGCGAGCAGCGCGACGAAATTATTCAGGAATGGAAGGACAACAAGCAGCAGGCGGCAAAAGATGCGCGGCAGTTCTGGGCCTTCTGGGGCATCGTCGGCGCGGCTGCGCTGGGCTGGTACCTCTTCGCGCACTATCGGTGATCATTGCGATGGATATGCAGGATGAATGGCTGCGCGACCTTCGCTCGTGGGCAAGCAACAACGGCAGCGTTCGCGAACTTTGGCTGTTCGGCAGCCGCGCCACCGGGCAGTCAAGACCAGGTAGCGATGTCGATCTTGCCCTTGCGCTGATGCCCGCGACGGACGGGACCGACTGGGCGCTGGGAAACTTTTTCGCGCTTGACGGCAACTGGAGACGGGAACTTGAAGCAATTGTGGGGCACCACGTCAGCCTTGAAGCCATTGTGCCAAACACTCCCGAGGATGAAGCGGTGCGGCGCTGCGGCACCCTTCTTTGGTCAGCAGATGCTGGTTGACGGCGATGGAAGATGAGAACGATGACCTCGCCGAATTGGTCGAATATTTTCACGCCCAAAACCTTGCTCTCGCGACCCACGAGGCTGGCCATGCTGTCGTCGCGCGCGCGCTCGGCGCGGATGTCGCATTCGTCGAGATCGACTTGGCGACCGGCAACGGCGGATCGAATAGCCGCACCTTCGACGATGACACCAAGAATATCGCGGTCTGCGTTGCGGGCTGCAGGGCCGAGCACGCTTTCAGCGCGCCTTCGCCGCGATCGACGAAGATGGGCGACTTCAGAGCGATGCGGAAGTTTCTGGCGCGCATCCCCGAGGCCCAGCGCCGCACGGCGCGCACGGAGGGCTACCGGCTGGCCGATGAGGCCCTGAGAGCGAACGCGGACGTTGTGCGCAGGATCGCCGACGCGTTGCTGACGCGGCGGTTCAGCGGCGCGGATGCCATGGCGCGCCTCGAAGGCGCGGAGCTGGCGGCGCTGCTTGCAGGCGCTGGTCCGCCTTAGCCCTGCCACCGCCCGCTTTCATGGGGGATAGGTCGGGGACAGCCCGCTCTCAGGCAAAATATATTATATAATTCAAAGCCGTAACCCGGATGGAGCGACGCGCAATCCGGGATGGTCTCGCAAGCGGGTGTAGTCTTCCCAGACTTCGCGGAGCCTGTCATCACTGCGCGAGCGCAATTGCGCTCGTCGTCGGGCGCGCATTCGCGCGACCCGTTGGCTCCTCCGGGCTACGGGATCCGGCTAAACCAGCGCCAGCTTGCGGTCGATCACCAGCAGCACGCGCTCGAGTTCGTGGCCGCGGCGCAGGATCAGGCCGGTCGCCGAGATCACGCTGTACATGCCCTGCTTGCGCGCGAGCCGCGGATCCTTCTCGATCCGGTAAATCGGGACTTCGGAGGCGCGGCGGAACACCGAAAACACCGCACGGTCCTTCAGAAAGTCGATAGCGTAGTCGCGCCATTCGCCGTCGGCGACCATGCGGCCATACAGATTGAGGATGCGGTTGAGTTCGAGACGATTGAACGTGACACGATTTGGCAGCGGGACTGCAGTGGCGGGGCGCGCCACTGCGCGGCTTTCGCTTGGTTCGGTATCCTCCGATATCGAGCTCATGGAGCGCCTCCTGTCATGCGATTGATATGATCGCGCTAACCGCAGGACGCCGCAAGGGGTGCAAATACGAAGGAAACCGCGCTGGAACCACCGACATCAACGGAAACATCGATTCACGGGATCGTTAGCGGAATCTTATTGCTGCCCCACTTCCGCCAACCGCCCGCCCCGCTAGGTTGCGACAAGAAAATCCTGCGTTGGCCCGGTCCTTTCGGTTCCGGATTCCTCAGCCCCCAGCCCCCCGGGGCCGTCGGGATCGGGCCTGTTCGCAGAGGGAGTTAATCCCGATACTGGGCCAACGAAAGTTGGTCCTTTTTCGTTTGCGGTAGCGGCTCCAGCGACATCAGCCGCCGTTCCAGGCCGCGTGAAACACGAGCACTGACGTGCAACCACCGCTCATCAAAAATATGACTGGCTGATCAGCGCCGCATTCGTAGACGGGGTAACGGGCCCGGATGGATCGGGATAGGGGGGAGCCTCTCGGCTCCTCCCCTCCCACACCACCGTACGTACGGGTCCGTATACGGCGGTTCGGTGGATTATGCATGTCGTAGTTCTGTGATGGAAGTCAGGCCGAGTGAACCGAAGAAAGCAATTGGCATTGCAGTGGTGAGCGCGGGGCTGCTTGCGAGCCGCCAAGGGCCACGCGGGCTTCCGGCGGTTCGCGCCGCCAGGTCCCGGCCGACGCCGCAGCGTCGCAGCTCGGCAAAGCGAGCAGGTCCACACTTCCATTGCTTCCAGGCGATGGCGCGCAACCGCCGCCTGATCCATTCCTCAAGCGCGCGCAACACCGACGGGGTTTGGCAGAAGCCGAAGTAACCCCGCCACCCGATGAGGTAGACCGACAGCTCCTTGACGATCTGCGCAAGGCTTCGTCCACGCGTGCGCCGCGTCAGCTCCCGAATTCTCGCCTTGAAGCGGGCGATGGCCTGCGGCGCAACGCGCCGTCGCGGCTTTCGTCCACTCGTGTAGCTGAAGCCCAGGAACTTGCGAACGCTCGGTTTGGCAACCGCACTCTTGGCTTTGTTGACCTTGAGCTTGAGGCGCTTCTCGATGAACCGCTCGATCCCGGCCAGCACCCGCTCGCCCGCCTTCTGACTGCGCACATAGATGTTGCAATCGTCGGCGTAGCGCACGAAGCGATGGCCGCGTTTCTCCAGTTCCTTGTCCAGCACATCCAGCATCAGGTTCGACAACAGCGGCGAGAGCGGCCCACCCTGCGGCGTGCCTTCCTCCGTCGGGCTGACAAGGCCTCCTTCCATCGCACCCGCGGTCAGAAAGCCGCGGATCAGCTTCAGGATGCGTTTGTCGGCAACCCGCTTGGCAACAAGCCCCATCAGGATATCGTGGTTGACCCGGTCGAAGAACTTCTCCAGGTCGATGTCCACGACGATGGCGTGTCCGGACGCAATATACGTCTGCGCCCGCTCTACCGCCTGATGCGCCGAGCGCTTCGGCCGGAAGCCGAAGCTCGTCTCGGAGAACGTTCCGTCCCAGTCGGCTTGCAGCACCTGCATCACCGCCTGCTGGATAAAGCGGTCGAGCACCGTCGGAATGCCGAGCAGCCGCATGCCACCCGACGGCTTCGGTATCTCGACGCGCCACACCGGCTGCGGCTTGTAGATGCCTTCAAGCAACTGGACCCGAACCGTAGGCCAGTGCTCCTTCAGGTAGGCCGACAAGTCATCGACATTCATACCGTCAATGCCTGCCGTACCTTTGTTGCGCTTCACTCGCGCCAACGCTTTCTTCAGGTTCTCACGCTCAACCACGTCTTCCATCGACGGTCCCGCAACCGCCGGGCGTTCGGGACAGGCTCTCGCCGGGCGCGCTTCGGGCTCTCGGGCGGCGGCGCTTCGGGCTTCACCCTCCGCTCCGGTGCCCAAGTTCAGCTCGACCTGGTTCTTCTGCCGCATGGCTCGCACGAGATCGCCGCTCTACTAACCGCTTCCACCGTTCAGGCCTTCGGCGGCGCGCTGCCGCCTACTACGCCCTCTGCTGACTTCTGCGCTGCGGTCAGGCCGCCTTGCGGCGGCCTCAGTCCCAAAGCTGGGACGCAGCGCAGACCTCCCGAGGTAAGACCGACCGCCTTCACCGCACGCCCGCCGGATCTACCACCCCGACCTTTGATGACCATGGACTTCGCGATTGGCTGCTCGCTCGTCCGGCCGGGCAGGCCTCGTTATCCGGTGTTTGTCCATCGGGCCGCGGCTTTGCTCCACGCTTTCTTCAGACCCCACCTCGCGGTGACGCCCTTGCGCTTCGCTAGTCCTTCGCCGTCATCAGGCTAGACAGAGGACTTCCACCTCCAAGCTGTCGTTCATACTCGGCACACAGCCAACGGGTCGCGCAAATGCGCGCCTGACGGCGAGCGCAAGTGCTAATCAGCTCAGTGGAGCGCGGTGAAGGCAGCGCCGAGCATCGGGCCCGGCTTTTCGCGGTTGCCGTCCTGGAGATAGACGACCGCGGCATCGACGCCGTCGCGGGAGATATTTTCAAGCGGAATGCTCCAGCTTCCCGCACCGCCGTTCCAGTCACCGACCTTCACGAGATTGCGCACCACATTGTAGTAGGTGACTTGTTGGCCGCGATTCTCGCCGCGCCCGATCGAAATCGGCACCGCCCTGGAGACCGAGCAAAGCCAGACTTCGCCACGACCCGTCGCCGACACCTTGCTCGCCTCGACCGAGACGTTGATCAGTTTGCCCGACAACGTCATCGTCACCGGCACCGACATCACGCCCTCGGCCTTGCTCGTGTTCTTGATGGCGCTGTCGATGGCGGCACGATCGCTGCCGATCACCTGCGTCGAGCCGTTGACAACCATCTGTGGCGTGTAGAGGTTGCGGTCGCCGCGCACATGCGAATAGGCTTTCTGACGCGCGCTGAAACGCGAGTCCGCCAGCGTGTCCTTCCAGCCAAGATAATCCCAGTAGTCGATCGGCATGCTCAGCGCGATGACGGATGGATCCTTGGCGAGTTCGCCGACGATCTGGTCGGCCGGCGGACACGACGAACAGCCCTGCGAGGTGAAAAGCTCGACCACGGCGCGGGGATCGGCATGAGCCGGCCGGATGACGGCGATGATCGCGCAGACACCGAGCGCACCGGACCATCGCGATATGCAGTTGTAGGCCATCATCGCTGTCATAGGTCGAACCGGTGGTAGCGTTTTCCGTCCGTATTTTTACGGGGCATGATTTGACATCCTGAAAGCGTGCCCCAGACGCGCGAAGGCGGCCTTTTCATAGGCCGCCTTCTTCCTGCTCGCTACTCACTTCGCAGTGAGGCACTGATCACAAATCCGCGTTTAAGCCGCCAGTTTGCGCAGCACATAATGCAGAATGCCGCCGTTTCGATAGTACTCGAGCTCGTCGAGAGTATCGATGCGGCAAAGCAGCGGCACGCGCTGCAGCGCGCCGTCGCCGGAGACGATCTCGGCCGTCAGCGTCTGGCGCGGCTTCAAATCACCCTGCAGCCCCCGGATCGTCACCTTTTCGTCGCCCTTCAGGCCGAGCGATGTCCACGATGTGCCGTCCTCGAAGGTGAGCGGCAACACACCCATGCCGACCAGGTTGGAGCGATGGATGCGCTCAAAGCTCTGGCAGATCACGGCGCGGACGCCGAGCAGGCGGGTGCCCTTCGCGGCCCAGTCGCGCGACGAACCGTTGCCGTATTCGGCGCCGGCGAACACGACGAGCGGCACGCTCTCCTGCTGGTACTGCATCGCCGCGTCGTAGATCGACATCTGTTCGCCGTCGGGCCAGTGCCTGGTCAGCCCGCCTTCCGGAATATTGCCGTCGGCGCCCTTCAGCATGAAGTTCTTGATGCGGATGTTGGCGAAGGTGCCGCGCATCATGATCTCATGGTTGCCGCGGCGCGTGCCGTACTGGTTGAAGTCGGCGGGGCGCACCTGGTGCTCTGAGAGGAATTTTCCGGCCGGTGAGGTCAGCTTGATCGAGCCGGCCGGCGAGATGTGGTCGGTGGTGATCTTGTCGCCGAACATCGCCAGAATACGCGCATCGACCACGTCAGAGATCGGATCGGGCTGCTTCTTCATGCCCTCGAAATAGGGCGGGTTCTGCACATAGGTCGAGCTCATGTTCCAGCGGTAGGTTTCGCTCTCGACCGTCTTGATCTTGCGCCAGTTGGTGTCGCCCTTGAACACGTCGGCATAGCGCTTCTTGAATATCGTGGCTGTGACGAACTTCTTCATGAAGGCGTTGATCTCCTTCGTGGTCGGCCAGATGTCCTTCAGGTAGACCGGCTTGCCGTCCTTGCCGGTGCCGATCGGCTCGACGGCGAGATCCTTGGTCACCGTGCCCGCCAGCGCGTAGGCCACGACCAGCGGCGGCGACGCCAGATAGTTCGCCTGCACGTCCGGCGAGACGCGGCCTTCAAAGTTGCGGTTACCCGACAGCACCGCCGCGGCAACGATGCCGTTGTCGTTGATCGACTTCGAAATCTCCTCCGGCAGCGGACCTGAGTTGCCGATGCAGGTGGTGCAACCGAAGCCGACCAGATTGAAGCCGACCTTGTCGAGGTCTTTCTGCAGGCCGGAATTGGCAAGGTATTCCGCGACCACCTGGCTTCCGGGAGCGAGCGAGGTCTTCACCCACGGCTTGGCCGTCAGCCCCTTGGCGGCGGCGTTGCGCGCCAGCAGGCCCGCGCCGATCAGCACGCTCGGGTTGGAAGTGTTGGTGCAGGAGGTGATCGCGGCGATCACCACATCGCCATGGCCGAGATCGAAATCGCGGTTCTCGACCGAATAACGGTTCTCGGCACCTTCCGGCTTCTTGTATTCGCCTGATAGCGCGGTGGCGAAGCCGGTGGAAACCGCAGGGAGAGCGACGCGGCCTTCGGGACGCTTCGGGCCGGCCATCGACGGCACGACATCCTTGAGATCGAGCGTCAGGGTTTCCGTGAACACCGGATCGGTTGATTTCGCGGTGCGGAACAAGCCCTGCGCCTTGGCGTAAGCGGCAACGAGAGCGACGCGGTCAGCCTTGCGGCCCGAGGTCTTGAGATAATCGATGGTCGCGGCGTCGACCGGGAAGAAGCCGCAGGTCGCGCCATATTCCGGTGCCATGTTGCCGATGGTCGCCTTGTCGGCGACCGAGAGGAAATCGAGCCCGGGGCCGAAGAATTCGACGAACTTGCCGACCACGCCCTGCTTGCGCAGCATCTGCGTGACCGTCAGCACGAGGTCGGTCGCGGTGACGCCTTCCTTGAGCTGGCCTTTCAGCTTGAAGCCGACCACTTCCGGCAACAGCATCGACAGCGGCTGGCCGAGCATGCAGGCTTCCGCCTCGATGCCGCCGACGCCCCAGCCGAGCACGGCGAGGCCGTTGACCATGGTGGTGTGCGAGTCGGTGCCGACGAGCGAGTCGGGATAGGCGACTTCAAAGGTGCCGGTCTTCTTGCCGACCGTCATCTTCTCCTTCCTGGTCCACACCGTCTGCGCGAGATATTCGAGGTTGACCTGGTGGCAGATGCCGGTGCCGGGCGGCACCACGGAGAAATTCGAGAACGCCTTCTGGCCCCACTTCAGGAACTCGTAACGTTCCTGGTTCTGCTTGTATTCCTCGACCACGTTCTTGCCGAACGCCTTGTTGTCGCCGAAGAAGTTGACGATGACCGAGTGGTCGATGACGAGATCGACCGGCACCAGCGGGTTGATCTTCTCGGCGTCGCCGCCGAGCGCCTGCATCGCGTTGCGCATCGCGGCGAGGTCGACCACCGCCGGTACGCCGGTGAAATCCTGCATCAACACGCGCGCCGGACGGAATGCGACTTCATGCTCGAGCTTGCGTTTCCTGAGCCACTTCGAGACCGCGACGATGTCGGCCTTCTTGACCGTGCGATCGTCCTCGTTGCGCAGCAGGTTTTCCAACAGCACCTTCATCGAATAGGGCAGCTTGGAAATTCCCTTCAGACCGTTCTTCTCGGCGGCGGGCAGGCTGTAATACACGTAGGTCTTGCTGCCGACCTTGAGGGTCTTGCGGCATTTGAAGCTGTCGAGCGAGGTCATGTCAGGAAATCCCAAATTCTAGTTATACCCGGCAAGGGTATTTAAACACAGTCGGCGTAGGGCTGGCTCTTGGCTTGCAGCCGCCGATTGTGTGCTGCATCAAGTTCCGGGCTTATAGAATCTTTCTAGAAGCGCCGCCACACCGACAAACGTGCTGCAGCAATGCGGTACCCACAAATTCTGACGCGGTACCCATCAATTTCAGAGGGCTGTGACGAAACAAAATGCGGCTCTCGGGGCGCCAAATCGACTGTATCAGGGGCGGCCGCGGGGTGTTCGCCGGCCTCGATTTCGAAGCCGCTTCCGGCGAGGTTTTGGCCGTGGTCGGCCCGAACGGCTCCGGCAAGACCTCGCTGTTGCGCCTGATCGCGGGCCTCCTGGTGCCGGCAGGCGGGTCGGTCGACCTGGAGGGCGGCGACGCCGAGCTGACGTTGCCGGAACAGTCCCATTATCTCGGCCATCGCGACGCGCTGAAGCCTGCACTGAGCGTGCATGAGAACCTCGCGTTCTGGCGGGATTTTCTGGGCGGCGCGGCCGGCGACCTCAACCAATGCCTCACCGCCGTCGGCCTCGGCCATGCCACGCATCTTCCGGCGGCCTACCTGTCGGCCGGCCAGCGGCGGCGGCTTTCGATCGCCCGCCTCCTCGTGGTGCGCCGGCCGGTCTGGCTCCTGGACGAGCCGACCTCGGCGCTCGATACCGCCGGGCAGGACCTTTTTGTCGGCGTCATGCGCGATCATCTCGCCAGCGGCGGCATCATCATCGCCGCGACCCATACCCCGCTCGGAATCGCGGCCAGGGAGCTGCGAATGGGAGGCGTCGCATGACCGCCCTCGCCGCGCTGATTCGCCGGGACATCAAGATCGCGCTACGCGTCGGCGGTGGCGCGCTGATCGGCGTGCTGTTTTTCCTCACCGTCACGGTGCTGATGCCGTTCGCGATCGGGCCGGATCTGGCACTGCTGACGCGGCTCGGACCGGCGATCCTCTGGCTCGGCGCGCTGCTGGCGAGCCTGCTCACGCTCGACCGCCTGTTCACGGCCGACCACGAGGACGGTTCGCTCGACCTGGTCGTGATGGGCCGGACGCCGCTGGAACTGGCCTGCGCGGCAAAAGCGCTGGCGCACTGGCTCGCAGCCGGACTGCCGCTGATCGTGGCGACGCCCGCGCTCGGGCTGATGCTCAACCTCGATGCCACGGCGACCTCGGCGGTGGCGCTGACGCTGCTGGCGGGAACGCCGGCGCTGACGTTCACCGGGATGATCGGCGCGGCGCTGGCCGTGACGTTACACCGCGGCGGGCTGTTGCTGGCGGTGCTGGTGCTGCCGCTGTCGGTCCCGATCCTGATCTTCGGCGTCGCCGCGTCGCAGGCGGCCATCGCGGGTCCGCTGGCATTTGGAACACCGTTTTCGATACTCTGCGCCCTTTCGCTGGTCAGTTTCGTGATCGGACCGTTTGCCGCCGCCGCCTGTCTGCGGCACGGTCTGGACTGAGCACGCTTTGACGCCGATCAACTCTCGCGGAGGCGATATGAAACAAACCAAGCCGCATTGCCTGCTTCGCCGCTGACGACTATCAGGATGCCATGACGCTGATCGACCTCGCCAACCCCACGAAATTCCTGTCGCTGACGGCGCGCGTGCTGCCGTGGCTGGCGGGCGCGACCACGATCCTGCTGCTGGTCGGGTTCTACCAGGCGGCGATGGCGCCCGACGACTATCAGCAGGGCGCCACCGTCAAGATCATGTTCGTCCACGTACCGAATGCGTGGCTGTCGATGTTCGTCTGGGGCGTGATGAGCCTTGCCGCGCTCGGCACGCTGGTATGGCGGCATCCGCTTGCCGATGTCGCAGCGAAAGCCGCAGCCCCGATCGGCGCGGCCTTTACCTTTTTGGCGCTGGTGACGGGCTCGCTGTGGGGACGGCCGATGTGGGGCACCTATTGGCAATGGGATGCGCGGCTGACCTCGGTATTGATCCTGTTCCTGATGTATCTCGGCCTGATGGCGCTGTGGCGCGCGGTCGAAGATCCGTCGCGGGCGGCGCGGGCCGCCGCCGTCCTGACGCTGGTCGGCGCCCTCAATCTGCCGATCATCAAATTCTCGGTCGACTGGTGGAACACGCTGCATCAGCCGGCATCTGTGCTGCGGATGGGCGGACCGGCGCTCGACCGCGCCTTCCTGATTCCGTTGCTGGTGATGGCGATCGGATTTTCGCTGCTGTTCGTCACGCTGCATCTGGCGGCGATGCGCAACGAGATCCTGCGCCGCCGCGTGCGCAGCTTGCAGATGATGCAAGCCAGCCAGCAGGCGGCGTGACGCGATGTCGCTCGGACCCTACGCCTCCTTCATCGTGACCTCCTACGCGCTGGTGGCGGCGGTCGTGCTGCTTCTGATCGCCGCGATCGCGCTCGATTATCGCCGGCAGAAGGAGCGCCTGCGCGAACTCGAGGCCGGCGGCATCACCCGGCGCTCCGGCCGCCAGGCGACGGAGATCTGATGAGCGCGCCCGCAACACCGGAGCAGCCGCGCCGCCGGCATTGGCTGGTAGCACTGCCGCTGATCGGCTTCATCGCCGTCGCCGCGCTGTTCCTGCTGCGGCTGTATGGCGGCGATCCCGCAAAAATCCCCTCCGCCCTGATCGGCCGCCCGGCGCCGCAAACCACGCTTCCGGCGCTGGAGGGCCTCGCCCATAACGGGATCCCGGTGCCCGGGCTCGACCCCGCGGCGTTCAAGGGCAAGGTCTCCATCGTCAATGTCTGGGCGTCCTGGTGCGTGCCGTGCCACGAGGAGGCGCCGCTGCTGACCGCGCTGGCCAGCGATACGCGGCTGCAGATCGTCGGCATCAACTACAAGGATTCCCCCGACAACGCCCGCCGCTTCCTCGGCCGCTACGGCAACCCGTTCACTATCATTGGCGTCGACGGCAACGGCCGCGGCTCGATCGAATGGGGCGTCTATGGCGTGCCCGAAACCTTCGTGGTCGGCCGCGACGGCACCATCCGCTACAAGCTGGTCGGACCGGTGACGCCGGCCAATCTCGACAGCGTGCTGGGGGTCGAGATCGAGAAGGCGTTGAGCAAATAATCTTTGACTTTTATCTATCGTTCATTTTGCAGCCATGGCGCCGCCACGAATTCGCAGCTAGCTTTAGGGCGTTACTTGAACCGTCCTTGGAGGGACACCCATATGCGTCATTTCACGCTCGCTTCTCTTCTCGCCACCGCGCTCACTCTCGGCTTGATGACGGCGACGCCGTCGATGGCCCAGGGCACGCAGCCCGCGGCCAAGTCCGACAGCAAGATGGCTCCCGCGCCGAAGGAGTCGAAGATGGCGCCGGCGCCAAAGGCCGAGCTGCTCGACATCAATTCCGCGACCGCCGATCAGCTCGACGCGCTGCCGGGCGTCGGCAAGGCCTACTCCGCCAAAATCATCGCGGGCCGCCCGTACAAGGGCAAGGACGAACTGGTGCAGAAGAGCATCGTTCCGCAGGCGACCTACGACAAGATCAAGGACAAGATCATCGCCAAGCAGAAGAGCTGAGGTCGCTCGTCTTAACCTCTCTCCGCGCTTTGCGGGGAGAGGTCGAAATTCGCGCGAAGCAGGAATTTCCGGTGAGGGGCCGGGCAGGCGCTCTCCTCAACTGAAATTCCCGACGACGAGAGACCCCTCACCCCAACCCTCCAAGCTTCGCTTGCCTCGACCCTGCGAAGAGCGCCGCGAGGGAGAAGAACTCACCCCTTGCTTACATCGCCCGCTTCGGCCTCGCTCGCCTCGAGCGTGGCCGGCTCCAGATGGTAGCGCTTGATCACCGGCATCTGGGCGATTGCAAACACCATCGTGATCGGAACCGCGCCGAACGCCTTGAAGGCGACCCAGAAGTCGGTCGATTGCGTGCGCCAGATGACTTCGTTCAAGGCCGCCATCCCCAGAAAGAACAGCGCCCAGCGCATGGTCAGGATGCGCCATCCCTTCGGCGTCAGGTTGAACATCTGATTGAACAGGATCGCGATGAACGAGCGGCCGAACAACAGACCGCCGCCGAGGATTGCGGCGAACAGGCCGTAGATGATGGTCGGCTTGACCTTGATGAAGGTTTCGTCGTGCAGCACCAGCGTCAGCGTGCCGAACACCAGCACGATGACGGCGGTGACGATCGCCATCATGGGCACGTGCCGCACCACCACATAGGAGGCGATCATCGCGGCCACGATCGCCACCATGAAGGCGCCGGTCGCGACGAACAGGTTGAACTTCGCGTTGGCGACGAAGAACACGATGAGCGGACCGAGTTCGGTCGCGAGCTTGAACACCGGATGCGGCTGGGTCTTGTCCATGTCAGCTTTCAATTCCTGCGATCGCGTTGGCAAAGTCCCGCGCGGTGAACGGCGCGAGATCGTCGACGCCTTCACCGACGCCGATGAAGTGCACCGGCAGTTTGAATCTCTCCGCCAGCGCCACCAGGATGCCGCCGCGCGCAGTACCGTCGAGCTTCGTCATCACGAGGCCCGTGACGCCAGCGGTACGATGAAATGCCTCGACCTGCGACAGCGCATTTTGTCCCACCGTGGCGTCGAGCACCAGCAGCACCGCATGCGGGGCTGACGCATCGACCTTCTTGATGACGCGAACGACCTTCTCGAGTTCGTTCATCAGCTCGGCCTTGTTCTGCAGCCGCCCGGCGGTGTCAACCAGCAGCACGTCGATATTCTGGTCCTTCGCTGCAGTCAGCGCATTGAAGGCAAGGCTCGCCGAATCCGACCCCTGCGCTCCGGCAATGACCGGCGACCTGGTGCGCTCGCCCCAGACCTTGAGCTGCTCGATCGCCGCGGCGCGAAACGTATCGCCGGCCGCCAGCATCACCTTGCGGCCTTCGGCGCTGAGCTTTGCGGCCAGCTTGCCGATGGTGGTGGTCTTGCCGGAACCATTGACGCCGACCACGAGGATGACGAACGGCTTCTGCGCGGCGTCGATCTCCAGCGGCTTCGCCACCGGCGCCAGCACCTTTTCGACTTCGCTCGCCACGACCGTCTTCACTTCATCGGCCGAGATCGCCTTGTCGTAGCGGCCAGCACCGACCGCGTCCGCGATCCGGACCGCCACGGCCGTGCCCAGATCGGCGCGCAGCAGCACATCCTCGATATCGTCGAGCATGGCGCGGTCGAGCTTGCGCTTGGTGACGAGGTCGGCAACGGCGGAGCCCAGCGAACTCGAGGTCCGCTTCAGGCCGCTCGACAGCCGTCGCCACCAGCTCAGTTTGGGGGTTTCGGGAGTGGTATCGCTCATGTCGGGGACGTGTTAGCGGTTTCGCACCATGAGCGGAAGTCACAACAGGTCCATCAATGTTCCCGGGGCATCCTTTGATGTGCCCGGGCCATCCCTCGATGTGCCCGGGCCATCCTTTGATGTTCCCCGGACCTCGCTTGATGTCCGTGGATTAACGGCAGATGAAATCCAGGCCCGCGTGCTTCACCGCGACGGGCTGATGCTGGTCATCGACAAGCCGGCCGGCCTGCCGGTGCATCGCGGCCCCAAGGGCGGCGCCAATCTGGAAGCCTCCTTCGACGGCCTGCGATTCGGCCTGCCGCGACCGCCGGTGCTGGCCCACCGGCTCGACAAGGATACTTCCGGCTGTCTCGTGCTGGGACGCCATCGCAAGGCCACCGCCTCGCTCGGCCTGCTGTTCAAGCACGGCAAGGTCGGGAAGACCTATTGGGCCGTGGTCGAGGGCGGGCCTGCCGAGGACGAAGGCACCATCGACATGCCGCTGGGACGGCTGAACGCCGAGCGCGGCTGGTGGCAGAAGCCGGACCCGGAGGGTCAGAAAGCCATCACCACCTGGAAAGTGCGCGGCCGCGGCGACGGCCTCGTCTGGCTGGCGCTGGAGCCGGTCACCGGCCGCACCCATCAACTGCGCGTGCATACGTCTGCGATGGGATGGCCGATCGTCGGCGACAACATTTATGGCAACGGCCCGCGCTTCGGCGAGCCGATCCTGCATCTGCATTCCCGCGAGATCGTGATTCCGATTTCGAGGAACAAGGAACCGGTGCGCGTGGCGGCGGCCGCGCCGGACCACATGCGGGAGCGGCTCAGGGCCTGTGGGTGGAACGGGGAGTGACTTCTTCTTCCCTTCTCCCACAAGGGGAGAAGGAAGAATCACACCGTCAATCGCGCGCCATCGTGGCCGCTGATCGCGAGTGCCATCACCGCGCCCGGTCTTTCACCTGATACCGCAACCGGCAAGAAATGCTCCGTGCGTCCCTGCGTCGCGCTTTCGATCAGCACCTGACGCGTCGCTTTGACTTCTGACGCCAGCCGCCGTTGCAACGCCGCCTCACCCGCCGCCCGCAATCGCTTCGCACGCGCCTTGATCTCGCCGCCCGAAACCTGCGGCATCCGCGCGGCCGGTGTGCCCGGTCGCTTCGAATACGGAAACACGTGCAGGAAGGTGAGATCGCATTCCGCGACCAGATCCTCCGAGCGCGCGAACATGTCTTCCGTCTCGGTCGGAAAGCCGGCAATGATATCGGCGCCGAACGTAATGTCCGGGCGCAATCGACGCACCTGCGCGCAGAACTCGATCGCGTCTTTGCGCGAATGCCGGCGCTTCATCCGCTTCAAAATCATGTCGTCGCCGGACTGCAGCGACAGATGCAGATGCGGCATCAGGCGCTCATCACTGGCGATGACGTCAAGCAGATCGCGATCGGCTTCGATGGAATCGATCGACGAAATCCGTAAGCGCCGCAGTTCCGGCACGTGTCGCAAAATCTGCTTTGTCAGTTGCCCGAGCCTGGGCGTGCCCGGCAGATCGGCGCCGTAACTCGTGAGGTCCACGCCGGTCAGGACGATCTCGGCGTGCCCGCGCTCGGCGAGCGCGCGAACCTGCTCGACGACCGCGCCCATCGGCACCGAGCGCGAATTGCCGCGGCCGTAAGGAATGATGCAGAACGTGCAGCGGTGGTCGCAGCCGTTCTGCACCTGGACGAACGCGCGCGGCAGGCCGGCCTTGAAGCCATCGAGCAGATGTGGCGCCATCTCGCGCACTGCCATGATGTCTGCGACGGCGATCTTCTCGCTGGCTGCGATGCCAAAACCGGAGTCGAACGCTGCGCGTGCTCCGCGCCAGGCTTCGCTTCGCATCTTGTCGTCATTGCCGACGACGCGATCGACCTCGGCCATTTCGGCAAACATTTCCGGCTGGGTCTGCGCCGCGCAGCCGGTGACGACGATGCGCAAATTCGGCCGCTCGCGCTTCAGCCGCCGGATCGACTGCCGCGCCTGCGCCACCGCCTCGTTGGTGACCGCGCAGCTATTGATGACGAGCGTATCGGAAAGTCCGGCGCGCTCCGCCTCGCGGGCGATCACCTCGGATTCGAAGGCGTTGAGGCGGCAGCCGAAGGTGAGAACGTCGACGCTCATTATCTTAGGCGACGCTGGCGAACAGCGCCGGATCGAACACGCCCTCATATTCGAAATCGGCGGTGCCGGTCATCAGCACATGGGCGTCGCGCTCGCGCCATTCGATCGCAAGCTTGCCGCCGGGCAGCGTGATTTCGACCGACCGGTCGGCGCGCTTCAACCGCGCCGCCGCCACCGCGGTCGCGCAGGCGGCCGAGCCGCAGGCCCTGGTCAATCCGACGCCGCGTTCCCAGGTGCGGATCGTGATGTGGTCGCGATCGACGATATGGGCGAGCGTGATGTTGGCGCGCTCGGGGAAGATCGGATGGTTTTCCAGCAGCGGCCCGAAACGTTCCAGGTCATAGGCGTTGACATCGTCGACCCAGAAGATCGCGTGCGGATTGCCCATCGAAACCACCGACGGCGAATGCAGCACCGGCGCATCGATCGGCCCGACCTGCAATTCGATGTAGCGGGTATCGCGGAACTCCTCCGCCAGCGGAATATCCTGCCAGGCAAATTTGGGCGCGCCCATGTCGACGGTATAGAGATCGGGCGCCGGGCCCTGCCAGCAATTCAGCAACCCGGCGCGGGTCTCGAACGTCACGGCGGTCTGGCCGGTCGTCTCGAACAGACGGCGCACCACGCAGCGCATGCCGTTGCCGCAGGCGCCGGCCTCCGAGCCGTCATTGTTGTAGATGCGGATGAAGGCTTCGGTGCCCTGTAGCCGCGGCGGCTGCAATACCATCAACTGGTCATAAGGCACGCCCGCCGGCGAGGCGACCGCACGCGCGTCTTCCGGCGTTACCACCAACTTGGAGTCGCGCAGGTCCACCACGACAATCTCGTTGCCGATGCCGTTCATCTTGGCAAATGCATGGTTGGCCAGCGCGCTCATGGAATTTCCCAATTTATGCCTGCCTTATATGGCGAATGATGGCGGGTTGCCTAGTACGCGGGGGCATATGACGCATCTGTCATGGGACGAAATCGGACTTTGCGTGTTAGGACAATGGCACCATTCTGGCGGGTGCGGACCGGGGACATCCGCCGCCGGGTGGGCTGGATGGAGAATACCTCAAATGAACCGTATCAGCACTTTCCGTGCGGCCATGGTCGCGCTCGCCATGGTTGCGTTTGGCGGGGCCGCGCCGGCGCAATCGCCGGCACCCTCAGCCTCGCCGTCGGCGGTGCCCAACCCCGCACCATCGGCGGCGCCGGTCCCGCCGCCGGCTGAAACCAAGTCGCCGGCGGATGCCCCCACGGCGGAAAAAGCCCCGACGCCCGTGCCCCCTCCTCCCGCCGCCAGCGTCCAGACCGCCGACCCCTTCGGCGAGGAGTTCGCGCTCGAGCCCAAGAAAGTGGTTGTCATGAAGGGCACCGCGAATTGGGATGCGGCGTTCGACACCCTGATCGAAGCGTTCAAGGCGCTGACCGCCCTGCTCGACAAGCAGGGCATCAAGGCCGCGGGCAATTCGATGATCGTCTATACCTCGACCGACGATACCGGTTTTACGTTCCAGGCCCAGATTCCGGTCGATCAGGACGTCAAGAACCTGACCAAGGACATGACTATGGGCAAGTCGCCCGAGGGCAAGGCGCTGAAATTCGTCCATCGCGGCTCCTACGACAACATGGACAACACCTATGAGGCGATCACCAACCACCTCGACGACAAGAAACTGGAGGCCAAAGACACCTTCATCGAGGAATACATCACCGATCCCCTGAAGACGGCGGAGGACAAGCTGGTGATCAATGTCTATGTGCCGTTGCGGTGATCGGCATGAGACGTCCGTTCGGCCTTGCCGTCGCCGCCACGCTGCTCGCCGCACCCGCGCTGGCGCAGACAATGCCACCGCCTGCGATTTCCGTGACCGGCGAAGCGAACGTGTCGGTGGCGCCCGACCAGGCCCAGATCGACGGCGGCGTGACGTCGGACGCCAAGACCGCGCGCGAGGCCTCGGAGGCCAACAACGCGGCGATGGGCAAGGTGCTGCTGGCGCTCAAGGGTGCCGGCATCGATGAGAAGGACTACCAGACCTCGCGGCTGTCGCTGCAGCCGCAATTTGCAACGTCGTCCAAAGTTTCGGAGCGCCCAGGCATCGTGAGCTTCCGCGCCAGCAACCGCGTCACGGTCAAGATCCGCGATGTGACCAAGGTCGCGAACCTGATCGACGTGATGGCGGGCGCCGGCGCCAACGACATCGGCGGCATCAACTTCAGCGTTTCACAGGCGTCAAAGCATCTCGATGAGGCCCGCGAGAAGGCGATTGCCGACGCGCGCCGCAAGGCGGAGATCTACGCCAAGGCCGCCGGCGTCACGCTCGGCGAGCCGATCAGCATTTCCGAGGAAGGCGCGCCCGTGCCGCTACATCGCGGCAAGATGGCAGCCCCGATGGCCGCCGGCGCTCCGGTCGCGCACGGCGAGGAGACGCTTTCGGTGACGGTCGGCGTTTCCTGGGCGATCAAGCCGAAGGAATAGTTGTTTCAACGTCCTCACCGTTCGCGCAGAACATCCTGCTGATAGCGAAGCAGCGGTGACAGCAGATAGCTCAGGATGGTGCGCGATCCCGTCTTGATTTCCACCGTGACTGCCATGCCCGGCGACAAATCGACCATTCGGTCGTCGACCTGCATTTTGGCACGGTCGAGCGATATGCGCGCGCTGTAGTTCAGCTCCTGCCCCTTCGGTTCGCTGGTGTCGTTCTGCGCTCCTACCCGTCGATCGCCGGGGCGGTCCTGTGGCTGGTCGCGGATGATGGCGTCCTGCGAAACGCCGAGAACCTCGCCGCGCAGCAGGCCGTAGCGGGTGAAATTGAAGGTATCGATCTTGATCTCGGCCGGCTGTCCGGGATGGACAAAGCCGATGTCGCGGTTCGACACCATCGCCTCGATTTCGAGCCGGCTACCGCTCGGAACGATCACCAGCAGGGCCTGCGCGGGCGTGACGACGCCGCCCACCGTGTGGATCGCGAGTTGCTGCACCACGCCATCAACCGGCGAGGCAAGCTGCTGAAGGCCGGTTCTCCGTTCGGCCTTGATCAGGTCCTGGGCAAGCCCGCTTGCCTTTTGCTCGGCCTTTGCGAGTTCGTCTGATAATGTGCGCCGGTACTCCGCCACCGCCTGGCCGCGTGTCTCGCGAATAGCCGCCACGGCGGCCTCGGCCTCTTGCAGACGGCTTTTCTGAACGCTGAGTTCCTCCTGCTGTTCGACCAGCAACTGTAAAATCTCGAAATACGTGATCTTCGAACTCAGCTCCTTTTCCATCAAGGTCTTGCGAATATCGACGCGCTGCTGGACCACCGGGATCATGGCCTCGAGCTTGTGGATGGTGGCCCCGGCGGTGGCCTGTTCAGCCTCCTTCTGCGCCTGTTGCCGCGCCAGCCCGGCGATCTTGGCACGATGCTCCGTCACCTGGTTGAGCAAGAGTTGGCGCTGCGCGCTGACCAGTATCGGGTCCGCTCCGGCAGGCGGCGTGAAGGCGGCCTCGCGATCGTCCACGGCCGCAAGCGCCGCGCGCAGCCGCGCGGTGTTGAGTTTTTCCGCGAGGAGGTCGTTGTGCAGATGGTCGCGCTCGGCCGCGTTGACGGTCGGATCAAGCTCGATCAGCACCTCGCCGGCTCTGACAGCCTGCCCGTCCTGCACCCGAATGGCGCGGACCACCCCGGTCTCGAACGGCTGGATCACCTTGGTGCGGCCGCTCGGCACGATTTTTCCGGTCGCGGACGCCACGATGTCGATCGTTCCCCACCAGGACCAGATCACCGCCGCGCCGAACAGCAAAATGATGACTGCTACGGTCAAACGGCCGACCGGCGACGGCGGCGTCTCCATGATTTCCAACGCAGCCGGCAGGAACGCGAGTTCGTCACCGCGCCGCTCCTGCACGCGCTTGAACGGAACGACGCGCGTCTGCTTGACGGGCAAGGCGCGGCTAGCCGACTTCATAGATTCCTCCCTGCATCCGATGCAGCGCCGCATAACGGCCGCCGGTCTTGACCAGAGCGTCATGGGTGCCGTCCTCGACCAGGCGCCCGCGTTCCAGCGTGACGATGCGATCCGCTGATCGCACGGTGGAGAGCCGATGCGCGATGATCAAAACGGTTCGTCCCCTGGCGATCTCTTTCATGTTCTGCTGAATGATGCGCTCGCTCTCGTAGTCGAGCGCACTCGTGGCCTCGTCGAAGATCAGGATGCGCGGATCGGCGATCAGCGCGCGGGCTATCGCAATACGCTGGCGCTGGCCGCCGGACAGGGTCGAGCCCCGCTCACCGACAACGGTATCGTAGCCTTCAGGCAGTTCGAGGATGAATTCGTGCGCCCCCGCCAGCGTTGCCGCGGCGATGACGCGCTCCATCGGCATGGCCGGATCGGTGAGCGCGATATTCTCGCGAACCGAGCGGTTGAACAGCACGTTTTCCTGCAAGACGACGCCTATCTGGCGGCGCAGCCCGGCGGGGTCGGCCATCGCGAGATCCATGCCGTCAATCAGGACGCGCCCGCTTTCCGGCACGTAGAGCCGCTGCACCAGCTTCGCGAACGTGCTCTTGCCGGATCCTGAAGGCCCAACGATGCCGACCATTTGCCCGGCCGGCACATCGAAGCTGACGTCATGCAGCACCTGCTGTCCGTCGACGCGATAGCGGAATGCCACGTGGTCGAAGGAGATGTTGCCGCGGATCGCGGGCAACTGGGTGCGCCCTGCCGAATAGGTCGGTTCAGCCGTCGTGTTGAGGATGTCGCCCAGTCTGAGGACCGACAGCCGCGCCTGGTGAAAATCCTGCCAAATCTGCGCGAGACGCAGTACCGGCGCGCTGACCCGCCCGGACAGGATGTTGAAGGCCACGAGTTCACCGACCGACAGGCCGCCGTCGATCACCTGCCTGGCACCGAAATAAAGAATACCCGCGCTGGCGACCTTGCTGACGAACTGTACCATCTGACTGGCGGTATTGCCGAGACTCAAGACTCGGAAGCTCGCCGCGACATAACCGGCAAGCTGTTCTTCCCAGTGCCGCTGCATCTGCGGCTCGACCGCCATCGCCTTGAGCGTTTCGATCCCGGTCACGCTCTCGACCAGAAAAGCCTGATTCTCGGCGCCGCGCCGAAATTTCTCGTCGAGCCTCCGCCTGAACAGCGGCGTCACGCCGGCCGAGATCGCGATGTAAAACGGGAACGAGCCGAGCACGATCCAAGTCAGCAGCGGCGAATAGGCGAACATGACCGCCAGAAATACAAAGGTGAACAGCAGGTCGATCGCCAGCGTCAGGGCCGAACTGGTGAGGAAATTGCGGATGTTCTCAAGTTCGCGCACCCGCGCCACCGAATCGCCGACGCGCCGCGCCTGGAAATAGGCCATCGGCAGGGCCAGCAGATGATTGAACAGGCGCGCCCCAAGTTCGACGTCGATGCGGTTGGCGGTATGTGAGAACAGATAGGTTCGCAGGATGCCCAGCACGGTCTCGAACGTCGAGATCGCCACCAGGCCGATGATCAGCACGTCGAGGGTGCTCAGCGAGCGATGCACCAACACCTTGTCGATGACCACCTGGAAGAACAGCGGCGATACCAGCGCGAACGTCTGCAAGAAGAAAGATGCGACCAGCACTTCGCCGAGGAGGTGCCGGTATTTGCGGATCGCACCGAGAAACCAGGTGATGTCGAAACGTCGGGTGATATCGGACAATCCGGCGCGGCGCGTCATCAGGGTCAAGCCGCCGTCCCAGATGGCGAGAAGCTCGGCCTTCGTCATCAAGACGGGCCTGGATTCCGTCGGCGACTGAACCAGAACTTTCTCGTCGTCGGCCTTGGCAATCACCATGAAGCCGCCGTCGCGCAAGCTCGCGATCGCGGGCAAGGGTATCCTGGCAAGCCGCGACCAATCGGTGCGGCAGGCGCGGGCCTTCAATCCGAGAGCCTTGGCGCACCGGAGAATCTCCGATGCGCCAATCTTGTCCGTTCCCAGCCGATGCCTGATCTGCTGGCGATCGGCCGCGACGCCCTGGAAATGCAACAACGTCACGAGGGCTTCGAGTCCCGGGTCGACTTGTCGCGTGCTGGCGGTTTCAACACTCATCACCATTCTCCAGGGCGGCTCTCCAAGGCAGCGTCGTGCTTACGCGTGCAGCGGCATTGCCAATACCGGCTGCTGACCGGCTTGCGGATCGGCAATCGGCATCTCACCATGGCCCTCGCCCGCCGTGACGAAGCTCGATGCCATGAACTGCCCGAGCAGAGCGGCACTCGCGGCATCCGACATCGAAGCGCTCTCCGTCGGAGCGGCCGGAGGCAGGAAGCTGAAACCGCTATCCTGAATGACGATATTGTCGCCAGGCCCGCCGTCGAGCACGTCCTGCCCGGCGCCGCCAAGCAGGACATCATCGCCCGCGCCACCTGTCAAAATGTCATTGCCGGGACCGCCAACCAGGATGTCATCGCCATCGCCACCATTGGCGGTGAGCAATATGCCCGTTCCCATTTCCGACGCGTCGATGATATCGTCGCCGCCGAGGCCATTGATCACGATGCGATCGTCGGCGCCGAACCCCTTGATCGTCACGTCTTCCGCGAGACCCGACACCATGATGACACCATTATTGTTGGTGACTGTGATCACATCGTCGCCATTGGTTGCGTTGATGACGACCGTGTCCGCCGCCCCATCATTGCCGCCCAGATCGAGATTGACCTGGTTGACACTGGTTCCAGCCAGATCGTTGACCGTGATGTTGTCGGCGCCGCCCAGGGCGTTGACCTGGATGTTCTCCACCCCGTTGAGGTCCATGACGATGCCGGCGACGTTACGTGTCAACCGCGCGCGGCTGCCATTGGCGGAGATATCAATGTTCTCGCTAATGTTCGCGCCGTTGAACAGGAGCGTATCCATACCGGCCTGACCCTCGACGGTATCGTTGCCGTCGCCTGGATTCCAGACGAAGGTGTCGTTGCCGGCGCCCAGCAACGCCGTGTCGTTGCCGCTACCGCCGAACACGAGGTCATCGCCGGCGCCGCCCTTGATGACATCATCGCCGGCGCCGCCGTTGAGCGTGAGCTTGACCGCGCCGGCCGCGATCGTGGAGGCATCGATAGTATCGTTGCCCTGGCCGCCGTTGATCGCCAGCGCGTCGCCGGCTTCGGCGTTCGCGATCGTTACCTGCTCGGCCAGGCCATTCACAACCAACGATCCGCCGCTCTTGACGACGCTGATGGCGTTGTTGCCGACGGTGCCGTTGACGACCACGGTGTCCGGCTGACTGTCACCACCCTGGGCACCGGGCGTGGCGCCGAGGTCGATCGCCACCTGCGTGACGCCGGTGCCGGCCAGATCGTTGACCGTGATGGTGTCGGCGCTTCCCAGGGCGTTGAGCTGGATTTTCTCGACGGCATTGAGATCCATGACGATGCCGCCGACGTCGCGAGTAAGCCGCGTCCGGCCGCCATTGGCCGAGATGTCCATCAGCTCGCCGGCGTTGGAGCCGTTGAACACCAGCGTGTCCGTACCCGTTCCGCCTTCGACGACATCGCTGCCCTCGCCGGGATTCCAGATAACGGTGTCGTTGCCGGTGCCGCCGATCAAAGTGTCGGCGCCTCGGCCGCCGGTGATGGTGTCGTTGCCGGCACCGCCGTCGATGACGAGCTTGATGGATGCGGTCTGGGCATTGATGACGTCGTTGCCGGCGCCGGCGTTGACCGTCAGCACGTCGTTGACGCTTTCCGTGCCGGTGATGGAAACCTGCGCCGCCAATCCGCTGACCGTCACGGAACTGCCGGCACCGACCACCTGGATCTGGTCGTTGCCGCCGGTGCCGGTGACCGTCACCTGATCGGCCGCACCGTCGCCGGTGCCGCTGCCGAGCGTCGCGCTCAGGTCGAGCGCAACCTGCTTGATGCCAGTATTGCTCAGATCGCCGACCGTGATGTTGTCGGCGCCGCCGAGAGCCGCGAAGTTGACGCGCTCGACGCCGTTGGTGTCCATCGTGATATTGGCGACGTCGCGGGTGAAGCGGCCGCGGGTGCCATTGGCCGTGATGTTGATATTCTCGGCGATGTTGGCGCCGTTGAACTGCAGCGTATCGGTGCCGTCCTGGCCCTCGACGGTGTCGTTGCCATCGCCGGGATTCCAGACGAACGTGTCGTCGCCGGAACCAAGCACGGCCGTGTCATTACCGCGACCGCCAATGATAAGGTCATTGCCATCGCCGCCGATCAGCATATCCGCGCCGTCGCTGCCGGTGATGGTGTCGTTGCCCGCGCCGCCGTCCAGGGTCAGCTTGACGTGGGCGGCGAGACCGTTGCCGGCCGTGATGACGTCGTCGCCGCCATTGGCGTTGACCACGATGTTCTCGGTGGTGCCGATATCGAGGAAGAAGGGCGCGGGGGTGATGCGATCGAAGCGCACGCGGGTACCGTTGGCGGTGATCGTGAACGTTTCGGCGCCGTTGCCGCCATTGACCTCGGCAGTATCGGTGCCGTCGCCGCCTTCGAGCAGGTCGCTGTCGTCGCCCGGATTCCAGATCATGCGATCGTCGCCGGCACCGCCGAATATCTGGTCGTCTGCGTCGCCGCCGGTGAGCGTATCGTTGCCGGCGCCGCCGAGCAGCAGGTCGCTGCCGCCCTTGCCGAGCAGGATGTCGTTGCCATTCTGGCCGAACAGCTGGTCGTTGCCCGAGCCGCCGGTGAGCGTGTCGTTGCCAGCGCCACCGAACATCTCGGCAGCAGGCATTGCGCCGTTGGCTTCGTCGATCGTGAGCGTGTCGTTGCCGTCGAGACCGAACACCTGGATTTTGATGGTGTTGGCGACGGTTGCTTTACCTCCCGTGATCGGGACAGCACCGCCGTTGACGAGAATGTTACCTGCCGCATCGCGACTTAATTTAACGCTGTTGGTGGCTACGTCGCCGAAGACCGAGAGAAAGCCGTTGGGAGAAAATGACGCCTTGATAGCCATGCTAAAAAATTCCTTCCGAAGAGATAAGCCCCTCAGCGTCACGCTTAGCCGCAGCTCGCGTGCCAGACTTGAAGCTGCGCTTCAGGCGGTCTTGAATTGTGGTCCAGATTTTCTGATTGTTTTCCCAAATGTGATATGGTTCACGACCCGGTGACCACCGCCGGCTGGGGCACCAACGTGCGATTCATTCTTGTCGATCACATCCTCGATACTGATCTTCGCGAATTGCGCCGCGGACCGGAATCGGTTGAGGTCGAACCGCAAGTGCTCGATCTGTTAATTTACCTGATCCAGAATCGCGATCGTGTCGTCACCAAGGATGACCTCATCGCATCTGTCTGGCGCGGACGCAGCGCATCGGACACGACGCTGACAAGCCGCATTTACGCGGCGCGAAGAGCAATCGGCGACAACGGCCGCGATCAGAAGCTGATCCGCACCATCGCGCGCAAGGGTCTCCGCTTCACTGGCGAGGTAAGCACACAGTCAGACGAAGCGCCCCACGCAATCGATTCGCCTCCGGATGCAGCGGGCAAGCAACCCGCTCCGCCGCTGCCCGATCGTCCTGCCATCGCCGTGCTGCCCTTCAGCAACATGAGCGGTGATCCGGAGCAGGATTATTTTTCCGACGGCATCAGTGAAGATATCATCGCCGCGCTATCGAAGCTGCGCTGGTTCCTCGTCATCGCGCGCAACTCTTCGTTCATCTACAAGGGCAAGGCCGTCCATTTGAAGCAGGTGGGCAAGGAGCTCGGCGTCGGCTATGTGCTCGAAGGCAGCGTGCGCAAAAGCGGCAGGCGCGTACGTATTACCGCGCAGCTCAACGACGTCGCCAACGGAAGCCACGTTTGGGCGGAACGTTACGACCGCGACGTCGCCGATATATTCGCTGTGCAGGACGAGATCACCGAGGCGATCGTCGCCGCGATCGGGCCGCAGCTCTACGCAGCCGAGAATTTTCGTGCCCGGCGCAAGCCGCCCGGCAACCTCGACGCCTGGGACCTGGTGATGCGGGGGCTTTCTTATTACTGGCGCGTGACGCGGCAGGATCACGCCATCGCGCAAGATCTGTTGCAGAAGGCGATTGGCATCGATCCCAATAACGGGCAGGCGCTCGGCGTGCTCGGCGCCAGTTATACATTCGGCGCCCACATGGGATGGGTCGAATTGGAGGACATCGAGCCAATCGCCGAAAGTACGGCGCTGGCGGCGATCCGGGCCGACAGTGAGGACGCATGGGCGCATTTTGCGCTCGGCGCGGTCTATCTGATCACGCGACGCTTCGACGACTCGCTTGCTGAATTCGAACTGGCGCTGCGCCTCAATCCAAATTTTTCGCAGGTCCAAAACTATTATGCCGCCGCATTGGGATTTTGCGGCCGCTGGCAAGAAGGCGTCGAGGCGGCCCGCCGCGCGATCCGGCTCAGCCCGCGCGATCCGTTCCTGGCGCTTTACTACGGCTCTGCCTGCATGGCCCAATATATCGGACGCAATTACGACGAGGCGTTGCAGATGGCGCAGACCGCCGTCCGCCTTCGCAGCGATTACGCCGCCGCCCACCGTGTGCTGACCGCCGCCGCCGGCATGACCGCATCTCCGGAGATCGCCATTGCTGCGCTCCAGGAATTGCGTCGCGCGCAGCCCAGTGTTTCGCTCGCCTGGGTCAGGGATCGCGTGCCGATCCGGCACGCGGCCGACCTCGAACATTATCTGGAAGGTCTTCGGCGGGCCGGTCTGGACTAGGAATTTGTTTGACGCGCTTTCCTCGCGAACCCGCTTCGCCTGAACACGGCTTTAGATCTCCACCACCTGCCCCGGCTTCAGCGCGGCAAACCGCTCGGGCGCGATCTTCGCTTCCTTGAGCGCTTCGGCCAGCGCATTGACCGGCGCGTCGATCGCTTCATCCGTCAGTTGGAACGTGCCGTGGTGATGCGCCAGCGCTTCTTGCGCGCCGCAATCGGCGAATGCCTTCACCGCATCGGACGGATTCATGTGCTGGTCCTTCATGAACCAGCGCGGCTCATAGGCGCCGATCGGGAGAATCGCCAGCCGCAACGGGCCGTGCTTCTCGGCGACGCGCCGAAAATGCTTGCCCTCGCCGTAGCCGGAATCGCAGACGATGTAGAGCTTGCCCGCCGGCGTCTCCAGGACAAAGCTCGCCCACAGCGCCTTGTTGCGGTCGGACAGCCCGCGCGCCGACCAGTGCCGCGTCGGCACCAGCGTCACCGCGATGCCATTGCCGAGCTCGACCCGATCCTGCCAGTCGAACCCTTCGGCTTTGATCGCCGCATCCGTATCGCGCATGGTGACGTCGTTGCCGAGCGGCGTGATTACGCGCGGCGAAAACTTCTCCGTCAGCTTCGACAGCGTCGCGATGTCGAGATGGTCGTAATGGCCATGCGACACCAGCACGACATCGATCTTCGGCAGCGCATCGAAAGGGATGCCAGGATCGTTGTGCCGCTTCGGCCCGGCGAAGGAGACGGGCGAGGCTCGCATCGACCATACGGGATCGATCAGGATGTTGAGATCCGCCGTCTGGATCAGCCAGGTGACATGGCCAACGAAGGACAGCCGCACCTTGTCGCCGGAAACGCGCGGCGGCGGCGTATCGCTGTGCGCATTCGCCACCCAATCCGGCCAGCTCGCGCGCTTGCGGTCGGTGCCGAACTGCCAGCGCAACACCTCCGCCAGCGATTTTGGCGGCACGCCGTCGGGATCGAAGAAACGCGTGCCGTCGAAATGGTCGGAGACGGGGCCGTCATAGGTTTTCATGTTGCTGATCCAGATCGACGAAATGCCGACGGCCGCGGCGGCGCCGGCGAGTACTGCAAAAATATCGCGTCGGGTGATGGGCACGGAAGATCACGAAGGGCGGGAGAGAGCTGACGACATGGGGCGTTATATGGCGTGCGCAGGCCGAACTTGGAACCTGCGGCAAAAAGGAAGTCGACCCGTCGGCCGCTTGGATCTAAAAAACAAAACATATCAAAGCCTTACGCCTCCACCGCAGAGCATTATGCTCTAGTTTCTCCTTGACTTTCGCTCCCTCCGGGCGTTTAACCCGCCCACTTCTCGGAAAGATTTTCTTTTCGACCCGCCGCCCGGCCCACGAGACCGGAGGCCAACGCCCGACAGCGCGGTGCGCCCTCGGGCGCGAAAGTGTTTGGAATGCCCTTATCCTGAGAAGCCGCGACGCGGCGTCTCGAAGGATGGGACAGAAACGGGACAACGGCATTGTTCGACAATCTGTCGGAAAAGCTTGGTGGGATACTCGATCGGCTGACGGGCCGCGGTTCGCTGTCGGAGGCCGATGTCGACGCCGCGATGCGCGAGGTGCGCCGCGCGCTGCTGGAAGCCGACGTTGCGCTCGAGGTCGTCAGAGGTTTTACCGATCGCGTCCGTGAGCAGGCGGTCGGCGCCACCGTCGTCAAGTCGGTCACCCCCGGCCAGATGGTGGTCAAGATCGTCCATGACGAACTGGTCGCCACGCTTGGCGCCGACGGCCAGACCATCGATCTCAACGCCGTGCCGCCGGTCGCCATCATGATGGTCGGCCTGCAGGGTTCCGGCAAAACCACCACAACGGCAAAACTCGCCCGCCGCATGACCCAGCGCGACAAGCGCAAGGTGCTGATGGCCTCGCTCGACATCTACCGCCCGGCGGCGATGGAGCAGTTGGCCGTGCTGGGGCGCGACCTCGACATCCCGACGCTGCCGATCGTGGCCGGCCAGAAGCCGGCGCAGATTGCGAAGCGCGCGTTGGAGGCCGGCAAGCTCGGCGGTTACGACGTGGTGCTGCTCGACACCGCCGGCCGCACCACGCTCGACGAAGAAATGATGAGCGAGGCGGCCGAGATCAAAGCCACGGCCAACCCGCATGAAGTGCTGCTGGTCGCGGATTCGCTGACCGGCCAGGACGCGGTCAATCTCGCGCGCGCCTTCGACCAGCGCGTCGGCCTCACCGGCATCGTGCTGACGCGCGTCGACGGCGATGGCCGCGGCGGTGCGGCGCTGTCGATGCGCGCGGTCACGGGAAAACCGATCAAGCTGATCGGCACCGGTGAAAAGACCGACGCGCTGGAAGATTTTCACCCGAGCCGGATCGCCGGCCGCATCCTCGGCATGGGCGACGTGGTGTCGCTGGTCGAGCGCGCGGCGGCGAATATCGACGCGGAAAAGGCCGCGCGTACCGCCGAGCGGATGCGCAAGGGCCAGTTCGACCTCACCGACATGCGCGAGCAGTTGCTGCAGATGGCGAACATGGGCGGCATCAGCGGGTTGATGGGCATGATGCCCGGCGTTGCCAAGATGAAGAATCAGATTGCCGCGGCCGGGATCGACGACAAGATCATCAAGCGCCAGGTCGCCATCATCGATTCGATGACGCGCGCTGAACGCAAGAACCCCGACATCCTGAAAGCCAGCCGCAAGAAGCGCATCGCCGCCGGCGCCGGCCAGAATGTCGAGCAGGTCAACAAGCTCTTAAAGATGCACCGGAACATGGCCGACATGATGAAGGCCATGGGCTCGGGCAAGCGCGGCCCGCTCGCCGGCATCGCCCAGGCGATGGGCTTTGGCGGCGGCATGAAGCCGCCTTCGCCGGAAGAGATGAAGGCGCTCGCGGACAAGATGCAGGGCGGCGCCGGAGGCGGCCTGCCGAATTTGCCGAAGGATCTTCCCGCCGGCCTGCGTCAGGGATTGCCGAATCTGCCGGGTCTTACCGGCCTGAGCGGCAAGCCGAACCTGCCCGGCCTCGGCGGCTTTCCGGGGAAGAAGAAATAATCGCGACCAATTCACCAATACGAACCAACTCACACTCAGGAGAACCAAATGTCAGTCGTTATCCGCCTTGCTCGCGCAGGCACCAAGAAGCGCCCGGTCTATCACGTCGTCGTCGCCGACTCGCGCTTTCCCCGCGACGGCCGCTTCATCGAGCGTCTTGGCCATTTCAATCCGCTGCTGCCGAAGGACAACGAGTCGCGGCTGAAGCTCGACATGGACAAGGTCAAGGCATGGCTCGCCAAGGGCGCGCAGCCGTCGGACCGCGTGACGCGCTTCCTGGATGCCGCCGGTATCGTCAAGCGCACCGCGCGCAACAACCCGGAAAAGGCCGTGCCGCGCAAGGAGCGCAAGGCCGCCGAAGCCGCCGCGAAGGCGTAAGGCGCAGCGGCGCACGACGGTGAAAACACCGATTTGCGTCGCTCGTATCGGCGCCGCGCATGGCGTGCGCGGCGCAGTGAAGCTGTGGACGTTCACCGAAGATCCGCTGGCCGTAAAGCATTACGGCCCGCTGATGACGAAGGACGGCACGCGCCAGTTCGAGGTCACGCATGTCCGCGAGGCCAGGGATCATCTGGTGGCGACGCTGAAAGGCATCGCCACCCGCGAGGACGCCGAACGGCTCAACGGCCTCGAACTCTACGTCGCGCGCGAAAGACTGCCCGAGACCGACGACGACGAATATTACCACGCCGACCTGATCGGACTTGCCGCGGTCAATGCCGCGGATGAGCCGCTCGGCCGCGTGATTGCGATCCATAATTTCGGCGCCGGCGACATCATCGAGATCGCGCCCGCGAAAGGCCCGACCATGCTATTGCCGTTCACCAATGCGGTGGTGCCGACGGTCGATCTCACAGGCGGCCGCGTGGTGATCGAACTGCCGCAGGAAATCGAAGGCGACGAAGCCCGCCCCTGACTCGTCATCGCCGGGCTTGACCCGGCGATCCATACTTCGAAGAAGGTGGATACGCGGGTCAAGCCCGCGTATGACGGCCTGAGTTCAACCGCGATCCCTTGACCATGACCTGGCGCGCTACCGTCCTCACGCTCTTCCCCGAGATGTTTCCCGGGCCGCTCGGCGTCAGCCTGGCCGGCAAGGCGCTGACATCGGGCGTGTGGGCGCTGGAGGCGCGCGACATAAGAGACTCCGCCACCGATCGCCACCGCAGCGTCGATGATACCCCGGCCGCCGGCGGCCCGGGCATGGTGCTGCGGGCCGACGTGCTGGCGGCGGCGATCGACGCCGCGAATACCGGCCAAGGCAACAGCAAAGATCGCCCGCGCCTCTTGATGAGCCCGCGGGGTCGGCCATTGACCCAGTCGCAGGTTAAGGAGCTGGCCGCCGGGCCCGGCCCCCTGATCGTCTGCGGCCGGTTCGAGGGGGTCGATCAGCGGGTGATCGAGGCGCGGAACCTCGAAGAGGTCTCGATCGGCGACTATGTGCTGTCGGGCGGCGAGATCGCCGCGATGGTGTTGATCGACGCCTGTGTGCGGCTTTTGCCGGGCGTGATGGGCAAGCAGGCCTCGGGCGAGGACGAAAGCTTTTCCGAAGGACTACTGGAATACCCCCAATATACCCGCCCCCAGGAGTTCGAGGGCCGCGGCATCCCCGAAATCCTGATCTCCGGCGACCATGCCAAGGTGGCGGCCTGGCGCCGGGCCGAGGCCGAAGCCCTGACCCGGGCGCGGCGGCCGGACTTGTGGGCCGCGAGGGGCGGCCAAAAAGGCACAAAAAGCACGACAGACGGGTGACAAGCGCGGCCCGATGCCTTATACGGGCGCCAAATCCGCACACGCGCAGGATAGATGGACGTTTGCGCAGCCCCCGAAAGGCTGGGCGCGCCGCCGATGGAGATTTCAATGAACCTCATTCAGCAGCTCGAAAAAGAGCAATTCGAAAAACTGTCGGCGACCAAGTCGATCCCGGAATTCGGTCCCGGCGATACCGTGATCGTCAACGTCAAGGTGGTCGAAGGCGAGCGCACCCGCGTGCAGGCCTATGAAGGCGTCTGCATCGGCCGTTCCGGCGGCGGGCTCAATGAGAGTTTTACCGTCCGCAAGATTTCCTACGGCGAAGGCGTCGAGCGCGTGTTCCCGGTGATGTCGCCGATGATCGATTCGATCAAGGTGGTGCGCCGCGGCAAGGTTCGCCGCGCCAAGCTGTATTACCTGCGCCAACTGCGCGGCAAGTCGGCCCGCATCGTCGAGAAGCAGGACCGTCCGACCGCCGTCGGCGAGTAATTTTTCCCGAAAGGGATGTGACGAAAAGCGCGGGGTTTTGCCCCGCGCTTTTTTGTTGCCGGGTACCTATGTAGGGCTCGCGGCTCGTTCCTCGGTCGTCATGCGCGGGCTTGACCCGCGCATCCATCAGGAAGGAAGCGTTCTTGCCCGGAAGGATGGATTGCCGGGTCAAGCCCGGCAATGACAGACCGGCCCCACCCATCGATCGATTGTCGCGATGGCGGAGCCTGTGTTAGAAATTCAGAATGGTTCTAGATCGTACCAGCGCCGCCTTCGGCACCGCCCAGCTCGTCGTGATCGACGATCGCTCGCGGCTGCCCGGCCGCTTCTTCGGACGGTTCGCGACGTCGGCGACGTCGGAACTTGCGCGCGCAGCTTGACGCTGCGCTGACGTCCGTTGCTTGCGCGTTTCGCGCTTGACCGCTCACACAGAATTCTTTTGGAGCTGACGCTCATGTCCAAACCGACCACGCTGTACGACAAGATCTGGAACGACCATCTGGTGCACGAAGCCGAGGACGGCACCTGCCTGCTCTATATCGACCGCCATCTGGTGCATGAGGTGACCTCACCGCAGGCGTTCGAAGGCCTGCGCGCGACGGGGCGCAAGGTTCACGCGCCGGAGAAGACGCTGGCCGTCGTCGATCACAACATCCCGACCACCGACCGCTCGAAACCCAATCCCGATCCGGAAAGCATCGAGCAGATGCGCGTGATGGCGGAAAACGCCAGGGAATTCGGTATCGAATATTACAACGAGCACGACAAGCGCCAAGGCATCGTGCACGTGATCGGCCCCGAGCAGGGCTTTACGCTGCCGGGCACCACCATCGTGTGCGGTGACAGCCACACCTCCACCCATGGCGCGTTCGGCGCGCTGGCGCACGGCATCGGCACGTCAGAAGTCGAGCACGTGCTGGCGACGCAGACGCTGATCCAGAAGAAGGCCAAGAACATGCGCGCCGTGGTCGACGGCAAATTGCCCGACGGCGTCACCGGCAAGGACATTATCCTCGCCATCATAGGCGAGATCGGCACCGCCGGCGGCACCGGCTATGTGCTGGAATATGCCGGCGACGCGATCCGCGCGCTCACCATGGAAGGCCGCATGACGGTCTGCAACATGTCGATCGAGGGCGGCGCCCGTGCCGGCCTGATCGCGCCGGACGAGAAAGCATTCGAGTTCCTGAAGGGCCGCCCGAAATCGCCGAAGGGCGCCGACTGGGACGCCGCGATGCGCTATTGGGAAAAGCTGCGCTCCGACGACGGCGCACATTTCGATCACGAGATCCGGCTGGACGCGGCAAAGCTGCCGCCGATCGTGACCTGGGGCACCTCGCCCGAGGACGTGGTGTCGATCACAGGCTTCGTGCCCGATCCCGACAAGATCGCGGACGAGGCCAAGCGGCTGTCGAAGCACCGCGCGCTGAAATATATGGGCCTCGCGGCGGGAACGAAGATCACCGACATCAAGCTCGATCGCGTCTTCATCGGCTCCTGCACCAACGGCCGCATTGAGGATCTGCGGGCGGCCGCAAAGGTCGCCGAGGGCAAGACCGTCAACGCCCACGTCAACGCGATGATCGTGCCGGGCTCGGGCATCGTGAAGGAGCAGGCGGAAGCCGAAGGCCTCGACAAGATCTTCATCAAGGCCGGCTTCGAATGGCGCGAGCCGGGCTGCTCGATGTGCCTCGCCATGAACCCCGACAAGCTGGCGCCGGAAGAGCGCTGCGCCTCGACCTCGAACCGCAATTTCGAGGGCCGGCAAGGCTTCAAGGGCCGCACCCATCTGGTATCACCCGCGATGGCGGCGGCCGCTGCGATCGCCGGGCACTTTGTCGACATCAGGGAGTGGCGCTAACGTGTTTTCAAGCGAACCGGGCGCCGGTTCGCGTGAAGAAAACGCGTCAAAACAAAAAGTCCCCCTCCTTTGCCTAGATAGCGAAGCGTTCTGGCAACGCGGCGTTAACAGGCAGAGCGCAGAGTGGTCCCTTGCGAAGCGCTTTCGCGAGGGACCTGGCCGTGACGGACAAGCCTGAATTCGTCGATATGATCAGCGAGCTGACGCGCCAGTCGCGCCGCCGCGTCATGCCGCGCGTCGTCGATCTCCCAACATCGCCCAAGGATACCTCGCGCCTCAGTCACTGGCCGCCGGAACATTGGGCACAGTGGCGAATGGAAAAGCTGACGCCGTGGAAGATCAAGCCTTGGGAAGGCAAGGATTGGGATTGAGCAAGGCCGTATTTCTCTTGCTGCCAAACAAAACAGGCGCCCATCCGGGCGCCTGTTTTGTTTCAACCTGATCTTACCAATACCGGTAACCGTAATAGCGGTGGCGCCACCACGGACGATATTTGCAGATCTTGCGCGGCCCGTAGTAGGTCCAGATCACGCGGCAGTAGCGATGCCGGTAGCCATAATAGTAAGGATAGCTGTAATAGGCCGGCGCGTAATAGAAGCGCCGGTGGAAGTGACGCCGGTGGTGATAGAAATGAGGCCGGTGATAGGCGTGGCGGTATGCGTAGCGATAGCCGCTGCCATGAAAGGCCGGCGCCGCGCGAAAACCGCCACCTCGGAACACCGGCGCTGCGCGAAAGCCACCGCCGTGGATCGCACCGCCTCTGAACCCGCCACCATGAAATGCCGCGCCGCCGCCGCGGAAGCCTCCACCATGAAACGCGGCGCCGCCGCCCCTAAAACCTCCGCCGTGAAACCCGCCGCCGCCACCACCACGGAAACCACCGCCGCCACGGCCGCCATGTTGAACCTCGGTCGCCAGACCGTCGGTTGCATATTTTACTGACGGAGCCGCGCCGGGACTTGCAAGCGAGAGCGCCTCGGCGCGCTGTTGTGAAGCCGCCGCGAGCGCCACTACCGCCGCAGCCGTAATGCCCAGACAGCGGACCAAGCCGCGTCCGGGATCCGATATCGACATGGATGAATCCTCCCTAACCGACGACGGCGCGCCCTTGAGCCGCTCTGCGGCTGGTCCCCGTCGCGTTTCCTTTGCGGTCGCTCCCAACATGACATTAGAGACAGGCACCTGAACCCGCCATGAATGCGCTGTGCATCAAGATGAACGAACGCACCGCTGAACACTCGTTCTGGCGCTTCACCAGAACGGCCCAAACCCGATGCCGAAGGTGAATGGCGCCGGCTCGTAATAGGGATACGGCCGATAGTAGACCGGCCGGTTGTAATAGTAGGGACGATAATACGGCCGATAATAGCCATAGTGCCGATAGTAGCGCCTGACGTAGCGGCGTGCGCTGAAATCGGTTGCACCAGAAGTGCCGGCGGTTTGCGCCTTCGTCTGCGGCGCTGCAGCGGCCGGATTGATCGCTGCCGGTCCGGCAACCACGAGCGCACCTGCGACAACGGCTGCCCCGATCAGGCTCTTCATGACGGACTCCTCTTGCTGATCACGATGCAGAGATATCGGACAGCAATGTCGCCAGTTTCAAGGCAACGCCAAAAATCGAAACAGGCCCGCAATGAACGGGCCTGCTCGATCGCTGCGCCAAACTGTCGCTGTTACCAGCGATGCCAGTGACGATGATGGTGATGATGATGGTGGTGATGCCAGCGATGCCACCGATGATGGTGATGGTGCCGCCAATGCACTTCCGTGGTCGCCAGCCTGGCGTCCTCCTGAACCGCCGCGGCGGCGCCGGGATTGCTGAGCGACAGCGCATTGGCGCGCTCGGCCGGAGCTGCGAGCGCAAGCAACGCGCCAACGGCGGCGAGCGCAAAAACTTTCGTGACAAGAACTTTGAACTGCATGAATGGTCTCCTTGGGTCGGGGTGTCACGTCTGCGCCGAATCGCATCGCCGCAACGCTGCGCGCAATCTGACGCAAGTGAATTGAATGAGTTCTGAATGAATGCGCCACGAAGATGAACGGATGACGGCCGCGGTTGGCCGCAATCCTTGCGCACGAAATCGGCGCAGAACGCCGTCGCAGCTTCAGCGTGGAGTATCCGCAGAGTCGGACCCGACCCGCGTCGACGAAATGCGCGATAAAAAAATGTCGAGGATAAGGATCTAGCCCGGTGCGCCAGTAGCAGTTCATGCGCGGGGTGATCACCGTGCCGCTCGGCCGATACTCCTGCACGTAGTGCGCGGTGCAGTCGCGCACGGCATTGGGGCCGGGGTTGTAGCGCGGGTAGACGTCGGGCGCCCATTCCTGCCGATAGATCGGCACGCGCCGCAACGGCCGCCGCCGCTGTGCCGACAAATCCGTGACAACCGTCTTCGGCGCCGTCGCGACCCGCTGCTGCGGCGATGCCGTCTGCGCCTTCGCCATCGTCCCGGGGAGCAGGAGGCCGGCAAAAGCAGCCCAAATCGCGACCGTCACAATCCGCTTCATCTCAAGTCCACCCACGCCTGATATCCCCGTACGGTCCCCGATTGGCGCGCCGAGGTCAACTCCGCAAAACCAGTATGCGCCCGGGCACAACACACGCTAAATACGTCCTGATGTGGACCGAAGCAAAAGCCCCCTCGCTGGCCGAAATGGAAGCCATGGCGCATGAGGTGTTCGAGCGCCTGCCCAAGACGTTTCGAACCCTGTGCCAGGGCGTGATCATCCGCGTCGACGATTTTCCGACCGACGAGGTCCTGGACGAGATGCAGGCGCAAAGCGAGTTCGACCTGCTCGGCCTGTTCCAGGGCATCGGCCTGCCGCAGCAGAGCAACGACGACGTCGCCCGCCTGCCCAACATGGTCTGGCTCTACCGGCGGCCGATCCTCGATTACTGGGCCGAACATGAGGAAACGCTGGGCCATATCGTCCGTCACGTCCTGATCCACGAGATCGGGCATCATTTCGGGCTGTCGGACGCCGATATGGAGGCGATCGAGGCCAGCGCGGACTAAAGCGTTTCGGGCGAACCAGGGCCGTTCGCCCAAATCGCGCCAGAACAGGCGGCCTATGCGCAAATTGGCCTTTTGCGGGGGCCATATTCGCGATAAATCACTGGCCTTGCCCCCATTTCAACCGGGAAGTGCGATCGATGGAAAAGTTCACCACACTGGAAGGCGTCGCGGCGCCCCTGAAGATCATCAATGTCGACACCGACATGATCATCCCGAAACAGTATTTGAAGACCATCAAGCGCACCGGCCTCGGCAAGGGGCTCTTTTCCGAGCAGCGATACAAGGATGACGGCAGCGAGAACCCGGACTTCGTGCTCAACCAGCCGGCCTATCGCAATGCCAAGGTGCTGGTCGCCGGCGACAATTTCGGCTGCGGTTCCAGCCGCGAGCACGCGCCGTGGGCGCTGCTGGATTTCGGCATCCGCTGCGTGATCTCGACCTCGTTCGGCGACATCTTCTACAACAACTGCTTCAAGAACGGCATTCTGCCGATCCGCGTCACCCAGGAAGACCTCGACAAGCTGTTCGATGACGCCGAGCGCGGCGCCAACGCGACGCTGACCATCGATCTCGCCAACCAGGAGATCCGCGGCCCCGACGGCGGCAAGGTGAAGTTCGAGATCGATCCGTTCCGCAAGCACTGCCTGATGAACGGCCTCGACGACATCGGCCTGACCATGGAAAAGAAATCGTCGATCGACGATTACGAGGCGAAGGTGAAGAAAGAGCGCGCCTGGACCTGACCGGTGCTATCCGACCGTGTTACGAGAGCCCCGATCACATCGGGGCTCTTTTGTTGAGCGGAGGGGACGCGGATGCGGCCTGACGTCGTCACCTTCTGGCACGGCCCGCTCGATGGGCTCCGGCTGACCTGCCTGCGGTCGCAAGTCGCCGCAGGCCACAAGGTCACCGTCTACAGCTTCGATCCATTGCCGGGCCTGCCCGATGGCGTCGGCAATGCCGAGGCCGAGGCGATCCTGCCGCATTCGTTTTCCGAGCGGCTGCGCCCGCCCGAGCCGGACGGAAGCTGGCGCGACTGGACCATTTTGCAGTTCAGCGATTTCTTCCGGATGCGGCTGATGGCCGAGCGCGCCGGTTTGTGGCTCGACGCCGACGTGCTCTTGCTGAAGCCGATCGAGATCGATCCGGCCAAACCCTATTTCGCCTGGGAACGGCCGCGCGCCAGCTCGGCAATTCGGTGCTGTATCTGCCGTCGGACGATCCGATCGTGCTGGCGTTCGCGGATCTGATGGAGCAGGAGGATCTGACACCGGACTGGCTGGCGCTGCGTCATCGCCTCACCTTCATGCTGCGCCAGTTACGACGCCGATCGAGCCGTCTCTCCGATATCCGCGTCGCCATCTACGGCCCTGCCGCGCTGACCGCGCTCGCGCGCCGCTCGGGTGAATTGCAGCACGCGCTGCCGAAGCAGTCCTTTTATGCGGTTCACGCCGAACCAAAGCGGTTCTTCGAGCCAGCGGATTTTTCAGACCTGCTCGCCGATCCCGACATCGTCGGACTGCACATTTCGCCAAAAGGCCGCGGCGGCGAAAAACCCCTTCCGGGCAGCCTTTATGCCTGGGCGGCGGAGAAGTTCGACAAATAGCCGCGGCGAGCCACCTTCTCCCGCAAGGGGGGAGAAGGGAGGAAACGTCGAGCGTCGGCTTTAATGTCCCATCGCCGCGATCGCGTCGGCAATCGCGATCGTCCGCCGCGCCATGTCGGCGTGCAGCCGTTCCACCATCCGTCCGTCGAGCTGGATGGCGCCGCGTGAGGCGTTTTCCGGCTTTTCGAATGCCGCGATGATCTTGCGCGCCTGATCGACTTCCTCGGCCGGCGGCGTGAAGATCGCGTTGCAGGCATCGATGTGGCTCGGATGAATCAGCGTCTTGCCGTCGAAGCCGAGATCGCGGCCCTGCGCGCATTCGGTCGCAAAGCCGTCGATATTGCTGATGTCGCTGTAGGGCCCGTCGAGAATTTCGAGCCCGTGCGCGCGCGTCGCCAGGATGCAGTGCGTGATCATCGGGATCATCGCCGCGCGGCCCGGCTGCATGCGGATCCGCGTTTCGCGCGAGATATCATTGGGCCCGAACACGAAGCCCGCGAGCCGGGTTTCGGAATCCCGTGATGCCGCCGCGAGCTTGTCGGCATCCAGCACCGCGCGCGCGGTCTCGATCATGGCCCAGACCCGGATCGACATGTCGGCGTTGATGTCGCTCAGGCGGTTGGCGATGGCGTTGAGATCGGCCACGGTAGAAATCTTGGGAACCAGGATCCCGTCGGGACGGGCCTTGCCGGCCATGGTGACGTCATCGACCCACCAGGGCGTGTCGAGGCTGTTGACGCGGATCAGCACCTCGCGCTTGCCGAATCCGCCGGCCGCAATTGCCTTGGCGATCTGGTCGCGCGCGAGAGCCTTGGCGTCCGGCGCCACCGAATCCTCGAGGTCGAGAATGATGCCGTCGGCCGGCAGATTGCGGGCCTTTTCCAGCGCCCGCGTGTTCGATCCCGGCATGAACAACAGGCTGCGGCGCGGACGGATCATGGACTGTTCCTCGAGGCGTTTTGGGTTCCTCGCCCTAACATTTCAAACCGGGGTCCGAAAGCCTTGTTCCTGTCATCGGCTTATGGTTAGCCATGCTCGATACAGACAGGACACCATGGCTCCATTCCCGCAACATCTGCTCGACGGCTACCGGGCCTTTGCCTCGCAGCGGCTGCCGACCGAACAGACGCGCTACCGGGAACTTTCTGAACGCGGCCAGTCGCCCGCCGTCATGGTGATCGGCTGCTGCGATTCGCGCGTCTCGCCGGAAGTGATCTTCGACGCCGGCCCCGGCGAACTCTTCGTGGTGCGCAACGTCGCCAATCTGGTGCCGGTCTTTCAGCCGGACGGCGGCGCCCATGGCGTCTCGGCGGCACTCGAATATGCGGTGCAGGTGCTGCGCATCAGACACATCGTGGTGCTCGGCCACGCGCAATGCGGCGGCATCCGCGCCTTCATCGACGATATCGACCCGCTGTCGCCGGGCGATTTCATCGGCCGCTGGATGGCGATGTTCATCAAGCCGGGCGAAAAGGTCGGCCAGCGCGAGCATGAGACAAGGCAGGATTTCACGACGCGGATCGAGAAGGCCGCGGTGTTCCGCTCACTCGAAAACCTGATGACGTTTCCGTTCGTGCGCAGCCGCGTCGAGCGCGGCGAGATGGAATTGCACGGCGCCTATTTCGGCGTCGCCGAGGGCTCGCTGTTCGTGCTCGACCCGGAGGCGAAGGAATTTCGCAGTGTGGGGGAAGTGCAGTCAGCGGGCGAATAGCGAATGGCGAGTAGCGAATAAGGAAAAATTCCACTCGCCATTCGCTACTTCCCATTCGCCGAGGCTTACGCCGCCTTCTTCTTCGCGGTGATCAGCTTGCGGTTGATCAGGCATTCGGCGATCTGCACGGCATTCAGCGCGGCGCCCTTGCGCAAATTGTCGGAGACGCACCACAGCTCCAGGCCGTTCTCGACGGTGTTGTCCTCTCGGATGCGGCTGATATAGGTCGCGTCCTCGCCCGCCGCCTCGTAGGGCGTGACGTAGCCGCCGGGCTCGTGCTTGTCGATGACGAGGCATCCCGGCGCATTGCGCAAGATGTTGCGCGCTTCATCGGCGGTGATCGGGTTCTCGAATTCGATGTTGACGGCTTCCGAATGGCCGACGAACACGGGCACCCGCACGCAGGTGGCGGTCAGCCTGATTTTGGGATCAAGAATCTTCTTGGTCTCCATCATCATCTTCCACTCTTCCTTGGTGTAGCCGTCCTCCATGAAAACATCGATATGGGGAATGACGTTGAAGGCGATGCGCTTGGGGAATTTCTTGTTGATCAGCTCGCTGTTGGTGTAGACGGCCTTGGTCTGCGAGAACAATTCGTCCATCGCATCCTTGCCCGCACCCGAGACCGACTGATAGGTCGCGACCACGACGCGCTTGATGGTGGCCTTGTCGTGCAGTGGCTTCAGCGCGACCACGAGCTGCGCAGTCGAGCAGTTCGGGTTGGCGATGATGTTCTTCTTCGTGAAACCGCCGACCGCGTCCGCGTTCACTTCCGGCACGATCAGCGGCACGTCCGGGTCCATGCGCCAGGCCGAGGAATTGTCGATCACGACCGCGCCGGCGGCGCCGATCTTCGGCGACCATTCCTTCGACACCGAGCCGCCCGCCGACATCAGGCAGATGTCGACGTCGGAGAAATCGTAGTGCTCGAGCGCTTTGACCTTCAGGGTGCGGTCGCCATAGGATACTTCGACGCCGACGCTGCGGCGCGAGGCCAGCACCACGACCTCGTCGGCGGGGAATTTGCGCTCGTCGAGAATGTTGAGCATTTCGCGCCCGACATTGCCGGTCGCACCGACGACAGCGACTTTGTAACCCATCGTTCACTCTCCGAGGAAAAATGCCGCCCCGCCGCGTCAAGCGGAAAGGGGGAAGGCAGCGCTTCTATGCGAGAAACGCCGATATGACAACGTTTGACGGTTGCGTTTGGGCGTTTGATGCATGCGTTTCCGGCCGGTTCGGCCAGTTCCCACTATACGCTGAGAATCCGGCCGGCGCTGGCAAGCTTCGTGGACGAGGTCTGCGGCACGCTGGCACGGCTCTGCGCCTACCTGATGACGCTGGCGCTGATGGCCATTTGCGGTATCGCGCTATGGCAGCATTTGCCCGATTTGTCAGATGCCATGGCGATAGAGACGTCGCCCAAAGACGGCTGGAGCCTGGCCGCGCGGCCGGTGCCGGCGTTTGCCGTCAGTCAGTTTGTTTTTCCAGGTAAAACAGAGATTTACGAGATTTTTCGGCATCCTGAGGGCGGCCGCAAGGACATCTTCCACTGGAGCGGCGCTGCCGGCATGCCGGTCGCCCAACTCGAGATCTATCGGCCGGGCGGCGAAATCGACCAGGTCGGGCCCCAGATGGGTCCGAATGATACGCGCGAGCTGGAAGCCGCAGGAATCGTCGATAGCAAGTTCGGCACCGTATTCCTGTTCCGTTCAACCGGCGGCACTGAGACCGCCCGCGTCTGCCCCCGATTTTTCAAACGCATTGACGATTCCGGTTTGAAAATCTCCGGCTGGTCATGCCTTGGCGAGGATTTGCCGGCACGACGCACCGCGATCTCCTGCATGCTGAACCGGCTGGTCCTGCTTTCGGCCGGCAACGATACGAAACTGGCGCAATTGTTTGCCCATGCCGAGATCAGGCGTAGCGATTGCGCCGCCTCCGGTGCGCCGGCGCTGTCGGCCGATTGGCTGACCGGCGCCGATAACCCGCACCTGCGCGGCGCCCAGTAATCCCCGGTTGAGGGGCGGGCTTCCTGCCTGCCCCTCACGATTGTGGCAACAACCAGCCAAGACACTGGTTTTCATGAAACTTCTTCGCTTCGCACCGCATTATTCCGCTGCGGTGTGGCGCAATTGACCTAGCGACGATGGTGCTGCCATGGCTACAATGCCTGCAATCAGATTTGGCGATCCGCCAGCCGTGAGGGCGGACAATGACGAGGATGCAATGACCCGAAAATTCCCTGCTGCGAGCAAGCTCGCGATGTCGCTTGCCGCGGCCGCCCTCGTCGCGGTCAGCGCGACCTCCGCCAGCGCCCAAACCAAGCAGCAGCGATATGACCGGGATGGCCGCCCCTATTACGGGGCGAGCGGTCCGAACCGGGTCTACCAGCAGGGCCCGCGCACCCGCGTCTACGTCACCACGCGCTCCTGGCTCGATGCCGGCACGGAAGTGTTGCCGGGCGACCGCAAGTTCCAGGACTACGCCTTCCCGCCGGATCTTGGCTATCCGACATTTGCCCGCGAAAACCTCAATCGGCCGATCGACCGCCAGCCGCTCAACCCGCCGTCGGACATGGGCGGCTATCCGCAGCGCTTCCCGCTGTATTGATTTCGATCGAATAGCGACGCGTCGTCCCTGCGGAAAGCAGGGACCCATACGCTGCGGCTTCTCGATTCAGCGGCGAAGCCCGGATGGAGCGAAGCGCAATCCGGGCTACGCCCCTTCCGCCTTCGTTCTACCGGCCGGACGCAAGCGCCGGGTCGTAGCGCTCGCAAAACTGCTCGATCGCTTCAGAACGGAAATCGCCGAGGCGTTCGAAGATGATCTCGTCCGGCCAGTTCCACCAAGCGATGCGGCCCAGGCTTTCCGCGACCGAATCGGGAAAGCGCTGGCGGATCGGGTGCGCCGGAACGCCGCCGACGATCGTATAGGGCGGCACATTGCGACTGACGACGGCGCCCGCGGCAATCACCGCACCGTCGCCGACCGTCACGCCCGGCAGCAGGATGGCGGCATGCCCGATCCAGCAATCATTGCCGACGATCACCCGGTCGCTGTGACGCTCGGAAAAGAAATCGCGGTCGCGCGTCGCCGTCGCCTCGTAATACTCCGGGCAATAGGTGAAGCGATGCTGCGACGGACGCCCCATCGGATGGTTCGGCGCGCCGATCCGGACCGAATTGGCGATCGCCGTGAATTTTCCGATCACGGCGTCCGCGACCTCGCAATTCTCCCCGAGATAGGAGTAATCGCCGAGCGAGGCATATTCGATGCGCGTGTTGCACAGGACTTCGCAACGCCGGCCGATCTGCGCCTCGCGCAGCCGCACCGTTTCATGAATGATCGTTTCCGCGATCTTGGGTCGATGCGATGCGTCCATGAGACGATCCCGATGATGTCGTCAGCAGACGACGTAGTAGCCCGGATGGAGCGAAGCGCAATCCGGGTCTATCTCGCAAGTGGTTGGACTCCCGGATTTCGCTTCGCTCCATCCGGGCTGCGATACTACGTCTACGCGTGCAGCTTCTGCAATTCCTTGAGGATCGCCTCGCCCATCTGCGTGGTTGAGGCAGCCGTCGTACCCTCGGACTTGATGTCCGCAGTGCGCAGACCGCTGGCGAGCACGGCAGCAATCGCCGCATCGACCTTGTCGGCCAGCGCGCCCATGTCGAAGGAATAACGCAGCGCCATGGCGAACGAGGAGATCATCGCGATCGGATTGGCGAGGCCCTTGCCCGCGATGTCAGGCGCCGAGCCATGCACCGGCTCGAACAGCGAGCGGCGCTTTTTGGTCTTGGCATCGACTTCGCCGAGCGAGGCCGAGGGCAGCATGCCGAGCGAGCCTGTCAGCATCGCCGCGATGTCCGACAGCATGTCGCCGAACAGATTATCGGTCACGATGACGTCGAACTGTTTTGGCGCCTTCACCAGCATCATGCCGCCGGAATCGGCGAGCTGATGCTCCAGCGTCACGTCCTTGTATTCGCGCGCATGCACCTGGGTCATGACCTCGTTCCAGAGCACGCCGGATTTCATGACGTTGCGCTTTTCCATCGACGTCACCTTGTTGCGCCGCTTGCGCGCCAGGTCGAAGGCGACGCGGCCGATGCGCTCGATTTCATAGGTGTCGTAAACTTGGGTATCGATGGCGCGCTTCTGGCCGTTGCCGAGATCGGTAATGGTCTTCGGCTCGCCGAAATAGACGCCGCCGGTCAACTCGCGAACGATCATGACGTCGAGGCCTTCGACCGCCTCGCGCTTCAGACTGGAAGCATCCGCCAGCGCCGGATAGCACACGGCGGGGCGTAGATTGGCGAACAGGCCGAGATCCTTGCGCAGCCGCAACAGGCCGGCCTCGGGGCGTACCTCGTAGGGCACGCTGTCCCACTTCGGGCCGCCGACCGCACCGAAGATGATGGCGTCCGCGGCCACGGCCTTGGCCATGTCGCCTTCCGAGATCGACACCTTGTGCGCATCGTAGGCGGAGCCGCCGACCAGCCCCTGCTCGGTCTCGAATTTGGCGATCCCCTGCTTGTTCAGCCAGTCGATCAGGCGCTGCACCTCCCCCATCACTTCGGGGCCGATGCCGTCGCCGGGGAGAAGCAGCAGTTTATGGGTCGCCATGGTCGTTTACCTCCAGTTCGTCATGGCCGGGCTTGTCCCGGCCATCCACGTCTTGTGTGCGTTGGCAGTAAGACGTGGATGCCCGGCACAAGGCCGGGCATGACGGAAAATGAGAAATCCGGGCGGAGTGCTAGAGCGGCATTGCACGATTGGCAAGACACCATTGCGGCCTCGCCGCCTGTGCAATCCGCCGCTGGCCTGCCACAATACCGGCCCGCCGGAGAAATTCCTTGCACGCCCCCGACCGTCCCGCGAGTTACGCGCATCCCGCACGGCTGATCCTCATCCTGTCGCTGGCGCCGACCGTCGGGCTGGGCATCGGCCGCTTCGCCTATGCGCTGGTGCTGCCGGACATGCGCGACAATCTGGCGTGGTCCTATTCCGCGGCCGGGTTCATGAACACCATCAACGCGGCCGGCTATCTCGCGGGCGCGCTGCTCGCCTCGCAAATGATCCGGCGTTTTGGGCTCGCCGCTTCGGTGCGATGGGGCACGCTGGCCTGCGTGCTGTCGCTGGCGCTCTGCGCCCTATCGGGCAATTTCTACGTGCTGAGTTTCGCCCGTCTCCTGGCCGGCATCGGCGCGGCGGCAGGCTTCGTCGGGGGCGGCGCGCTGGCAGCGACCATTGCGCAATCGCGCCCCGAACGGGCGAACTTCCTGCTCAGCCTGTTCTATGCCGGCCCCGGAATCGGCATTCTGGCGTCCGGACTGATCGCGCCCTTCGTGCTGCAGGGATTTGGGGCAGGCTCATGGTGGATCGTCTGGTGGGCGATGACCGCCTTGGCGGTCGTCATGACGATCCCTGTGCTGCTCGCGCCGCTGCATGACGGCGCGACCGCTGCCGCGGCCACAACGGCTAAATTCGCGATTGCACCGGTGCTGATCTATCTCGCCGGCTACTTCCTGTTCGGCGCCGGCTATATCGCCTACATGACCTTCATGATCGCCTATGTCCGCGATGCCGGCGGCGGCGCTATGGCACAGAGTGCGTTCTGGAGCCTGATCGGCCTAAGCGCGTTCGTGACACCGTGGGTGTGGCACCGCGTGCTGGCGCTCGACCGCGGCGGGCTCGCCACCACGATCATCCTCGGCGTCAACGCGGTCGGCGCGGCGATGCCGATCTTCGGTCACTCGGTGTGGCTGCTCGCAATATCGGCGCTGGTGTTCGGCGTCGCCTTCTTCGCCGTGGTCGGCTCCACCACCGCTTTTGTGCGCTTCAACTATCCGCCGCAGGCCTGGTCGACGGCGATTGCAGCCATGACGATTTCATTCGGTATCGGCCAGACGCTGGGGCCGATCGTGGTCGGTGCGATCACGGACGCGGTCGGCAGCCTGTCGTTCGCCCTGAACGTCTCGGCCGCGATGCTGGCACTGGGCGCGGTGCTGTCGGCGTTTCAGAGGAAGGTGGGGCACAAACCGTAGCCGTGAAGCGTTGTCGTCCCTGCGAACGCAGGGACCCATAACCACAGGGCTCAGTTGGGGAGCACCAGCTAACTCCAGCGCAAAATATCAAGATCACGCGGTATGGGCGCCCTGCGTTCGCAAGGGCGACGATGGAGTTGGGACACTCAACTCCCGCTGAACGAATTGTACCCCTGGTCTTCCCAGAAGCCGCCCTTGTAGTCGTTGGTGACTTCCATCGACATCACGTATTTCGGATTCTTGAAGCCGAGCTTGGTCGGCACCCTGATCTTCATCGGGAAGCCATAGGCACGGGGCAGGATCTCGTCGCCGAACTTGAACGTCATCTGGGTCTGCGCATGCAGCGCGGTCGCCATGTCGAGCGGCGAATTGTAGCCGTCCTTGTCGGCGCACTGGAACCAGACATATTTGGCGCGCGTATCGGCGCCGACCAGTTTCAGGAAATCGCGCAGCGGCGTGCCGGTCCAGCTTCCGATCGCGCTCCAGCCCTCGACGCAGATGTGACGCGTGACCTGCTTGACCTGCGGCAGTTGATAGAGCTCTTCCAGAGTCCAGGATTTCTTGTTTTCGACCAGGCCGCGCACCTCGAGCTTCCAGCTCTTGCCGTCGACATCAGGCGCGTCTTCGAGGTCGTAATAGGCGTTGAACGGGAATGGCTTGGTGATGTCTTTCTCCGAGAATGTCGGCGCCATCGCATGGGGGTTGAAGATCAACGCCTGGACGCCGTCATTGAATTTGGAGACCTGCTTCAGCATCTCCTCGGCCGAAAAACTGTCCGTCACGTCGCAGCCGGTCAGCAGCGTCAGCGCGCCGAGGCTCGCGCCACCCGAGATGAAGCGCCGGCGCGTCAGATCCGGCATGGTCTTGATCGCGTCCCTGACGAGCAGCGTCTTGTCGACGCCGGGGATCAGGAGCTTGCGCATGCGGCCCATGGTCATACTCCCTTGAATTAGCGGCCGATGATCATGGCGCGCAGGCTCTTCGGCACCAGAAGGGCGAGCGCGACATGAACCACCATAAAGGCGACGATACCCGCCATGCAGAAGAAATGGACGTAGCGGGCTGCATCATAGCCGCCGAACAGCGCCGTCAGATATTGCAACTGCACCGGCTTCCAGATCGCCAGGCCCGACAACACGATCAGGACGCCGATGACGATGACGCCGGCATAAAGCAGCTTCTGCACGTAGTTATATTTCGTCAGATCGTCATGCGACAGCTTGCCGGTCAGCGCCGCTTTCGTATCCGAGATCACGCCCTCCGGCGTGATCGGCAGCAGCTTCTTGCGGAAGCGGCCGGTGACAAAACCCAACACCAGATAGATCAGGCCGTTGACCATCAACAGCCACATCGCGGCGAAATGCCAGAGCAGCGCGCCAGCGAGCCAGCCACCCAGCGTGATGCTCGGAGGGAAGCGGAAATCGAACAGCGGCGAGGCATTGTAGATCTGCCATCCCGACATGATCATTAGGACCATCGCGAAGGCGTTGGTCCAATGCAGCGCCCGCACCCAGGCCGGCTGGATGACCTTTGCCTTGGTTGAGGTGGCTTGCTCGTCGCTGACTGTGACGGCCGACATGGCTCTTCCCCGCTTGCAATTCGCTGTCAATTATACGCCCGGAACCGGGTTTTCGTTACTGCTGTGACGCTATCAGATCGATGCCTGGTGCGTATCGAATTCACAAAAAAGCGAGCCGGGTTGCCCCGGCTCGCCAATCCACACGCCCTGTTGGGACCAGTCAGGGGCGCGCGGGAGTTCAGGACGCCGGCATCAGCACGGTGTCGACCACATGGATCACGCCGTTGGACTGATTGACGTTCGAGATCGTGACCATCGAGGTTCCACCCTTGGCGTCGACGATCCAGGTCTTGCCATCCTGGAGCTTGACCGACAGTTGCTCGCCTTCGGCGGTCTTGAGCTTCATGCCGTCCTTCAGATCGGACGCGGCGAGCTTGCCGGGCACGACGTGGTAGGTGAGGATCTTGGTCAGGGTCGCCTTGTTCTCAGGCTTCACCAGCGTGTCGACCGTGCCGGCCGGCAGCTTGCCGAAGGCGGTGTTGGTCGGCGCGAACACCGTGAACGGGCCCTTGCCTTCCAGCGTCTCGACCAGGCCGGCGGCCTTCACGGCGGCGACCAGCGTGGTGTGGTCCTTCGAGTTGACGGCGTTCTGGATGATGTTCTTGGAGGGGAACATCGCCGCGCCGCCGACCATCACGGTCTTTTCCTCCGCGCTGGCGGGCGCGGTGATGGTGGCGGTGAAAGCCAGAGCGCTGAACACGGCGGCGGACAGAAGTGCAATACGTTTGGACATGGAATCTTCTCCCGAGGATTGCGATGGCCGGCGGCTATCCGCCGGTAGTGAAAACAACGACGCTGGTCGATTGACCGGTTGATTTCGTCGTCGTTGGGCCGAGCTACGGGAGGTTTTTCGGCCGGTTTCGGCGAATAATTTATCGTGATGGCTGAAACTTTTGAGAGGGCTGGCCGTGCGGCGACAGCGCGCGGGCAAGGCTCGGCGTCGTCCCTGCGAACGCATGCGAACGCAGGGACCCATACCGCGTGATCTCGCAGTCAGGCTCGGTGGCTGACGTTTTTCGCAAAACTAAAGCCGGTGGCTATGAGTCCCAGCTTTTGCAGGGACGACCACCGGTGAGAGCTCGTCCTAATCCCTATTATGCGGCGTCTGGATGAAACCGCGATTATGCGTCGGACTGATCAGGATCTCGTTCATGCACACCCGCGGCGGCATGCTGGCGACGAAGGCGATGGTGCGGCCGCAATCTTCCGGTTGCAGCATTTTGGCCTGCTCCTCCTCCGACGGCACAACAGGGCGCGATTTGAGGATCGGGGTCGCGACTTCACCAGGCGACAGGCAGCAGGCGCGCAGGCCGTTGACGCATTCGTCCATGTTGAAGGAATGGGTCAGCGCCAGTACCGCGTGTTTTGTGGTGGTGTAGGCCGGGCCCGGCATCTTTGAGACATGTCGGCCGGCCCAGGACGCGACGTTGATGATGCAGCCGTCCTTCTGCTTCCGCATGGCCGGCAGCACTGCCCGCATGCAATAGAGCACGCCGTTCAGGTTGATATCGACGACCTTGTCCCAGCCGTCCACTTCCATGTCGGCCCAGCTCCGCTTCGGCACGTTGATGCCGGCGCTATTGACCAAGAGATCGATCCGGCCGTAGCTGGAGAGGATCTGGTCGGCCGCCTTGTCGACATCGGCCTTGTTGCTGACGTCGAGCGGGATCGCCTCGGCCTTGCCGCCCTTTTTGGTGATGTTTGCGACCACCTTGTCCAGCGCGTCCTTGCGCCGGCCCGAAACCACCACGATCCAGCCATCCGCCGCAAGGAATTCCGCCCCGGACTCGCCAATTCCGCTGCCGCCGCCTGTCACCCAGGCCACGCGTTTCCCGCTATTTGTCATGCAAACTGTCTCCGTTGCTTTTTAAAGGGCGTTCTTGCTATTCCAGCCCACGAAATTCCGCTGGCCAGCGCCCCTCAGGGAATGTTGCATGAACACGACCGCCAACGCCAACCTGTTTTCCCGCCTGTTCGACACGCTCGACGATCCGAACCGGCTCGCGATCGAAATGCTCGATGGCACGCGCATCAGCTATGGCGAGCTGATCGCCCGCGCCGGCCAGATGGCAAACGTGCTGGCCGCGCGCGGCGTCAAGCCCGGCGACCGCGTCGCAGCCCAGACCGAGAAATCGGTGCCGGCGCTGGTGCTCTATCTCGCGACCGTGCGCGCCGGCGCGGTGTATCTTCCGCTCAACACCGCCTACACGCTCAACGAACTCGACTACTTCATCTCCGACGCCGAGCCGTCGCTGGTCGTGTGCGACCTCTCTAAGGCCGAAGGCATCGGCGCGATCGCGGCAAAGGTGAAGGCAAAAGTCGAAACGCTTGGGGCCGACGGCAAGGGATCGCTGACGGATGCCGCCGCGAAGGCCGATGCGGCGTTTACGACGGTCGCGCGCGGCAATGACGACCTCGCCGCGATCCTCTACACGTCGGGCACCACAGGCCGTTCCAAGGGCGCGATGCTGACGCACGACAATCTGGCATCGAACTCCTACAGCCTGGTCGACTACTGGCGCTTCACGGATAAGGATGTGCTGATCCACGCGCTGCCGATCTATCACACCCACGGCCTGTTCGTGGCGAGCAACGTCACGCTGTTCGCCCGCGCCTCGATGATATTTCTGCCGAAATTCGATCCTGAAATGATCATCAAGCTGATGGCGCGCGCCACCGTCATGATGGGAGTGCCGACCTTCTACACACGGCTTTTGCAGAGCCCGGCGCTTTCGAAGGAATCGACCAAACATATGCGGCTGTTCATTTCGGGCTCCGCGCCGCTGCTCGCCGACACCCACCGCGAATGGGCCGCGCGCACCGGCCACGCCGTGCTCGAACGCTACGGCATGACCGAAACCAACATGAACACCTCCAACCCCTATGACGGCGAGCGCGTCCCCGGCGCCGTCGGTCATCCCCTGCCCGGCGTCTCCGTCCGCGTCACCGACCCCGAGACCGGCAAGGAGATTGCGCGCGACGAGATCGGCATGATCGAGGTCAAGGGCCCGAATGTGTTCAAGGGTTACTGGCGGATGCCGGAAAAGACAAAATCCGAATTCCGCGACGACGGCTTCTTCATCACCGGCGATCTCGGCAAGATCGACCCCAAGGGCTATGTCCATATTCTCGGCCGCGGCAAGGACCTGGTGATCTCGGGCGGCTTCAACGTCTATCCGAAGGAAATCGAGAGCGAGATCGACGCCATGCCGGGCGTGATCGAATCCGCCGTGATCGGCGTGCCGCATACCGATTTCGGCGAAGGCGTCACCGCGGTCGTCGTCTGCAACAAGGGCGCTGACGTCACCGAAGCGGGCGTGCTGAAGGCGCTCGACGGCAGGCTCGCCAAATTCAAGATGCCGAAGCGCGTGTTCGTGGTCGATGAACTGCCGCGCAACGCCATGGGCAAGGTGCAAAAGAATATTTTGCGGGATACGTACGCCAAGATTTACGCGAAGTAGCTGCAGTCGTCCCTGCGAACGCAGGGATCCATACGCCGCGGCGGATGTTTTGAAAAACGCTGTTCGACGGCTTTTCTCCAACCACCGACACCTGTGGTTATGGGTCCCTGCGTTCGCGGGACGACATCGACAACTGTTTTCGGATCCTCGCCTCACAACAGGCTGATCGCGAACCTTCCACCCACGATGAACATATACGCGCCGAACGCCATCTCCAGCGTGCGCTTCGACAGCGCGTGCGCAACCTTCACCCCGAGCGGCGCCGTGATCAGCGTGGTCGGCATCGCCAACAGCGCCCCGATCAACGACACATAGCCGAGCGCAAACGGCACCTGCAGCGCGGTGACATCGGGAAAGCGCGCCGCCACAGGCCAACCGGCATAGACATAGCCAATCGCGCCGGGGATCGAGATCAGCACGGCGAGCGCCGATGAGGTCGCGACCGCCTGATGGATCGGCCGGCCATAGAAGGTCATCAAGAGGTTCGCGAACAGACCGCCGCCGACGCCCATCAAGGTCGACAACAGCCCGACGAAGAAGCCGTAGACGCGCATCGGAAAACCCTTCGGCATGTCGTCGCCGAGCTTCCAGGTTTCCCGCGCCAGCAGCAGCCGCGCTGCCGCCGACCACGCCACCATCACGAACACGATCTTGAACAGGCGCTCCGGCGCGAAGCGCGCCGTGACGCTGCCGGCGACGACGCCGAGCACGACCGGCAGCCACCAGCGCCTGAGGATCGCCATGTCGACCGCGCCGCGGGCGTAATGGGCGCGAAACGAGGCGAGCGAGGTCGGGATGATGATGGCGAGCGAAGTGCCGATGCAGAGCGGCATCCGCACCTCCAGCGGCACGCCGGCCAGCCGGAAGCATTCGTAGAACACCGGCACCAGGATGGCGCCGCCGCCGATGCCGAACACGCCGGCCAGAAATCCCGACAGCGCCCCGACCGCGATCAGCAGCAAGGCCAGTTCGATGAGCTCTTTGGGATCGAGGCCGGCCATCATGTCTTGAGTATCCCGTGTTCAGAACCTGCGACCTGCACAACTGCATAGCCGCCCGCGACACCTAGGTCCTTCAGGGCGGACCGCAAAATCCGCATATCCGGTCGGCTCTGGATGAATAGCCTCGACGCGCTTGCAGCCGCTGGCGCCAGTGCCATTGAACCTGATGTTCCAACCGCCGCGGCTGGCTTCGTCGAAGATCAGGGCCTTCGTCGATTAGCTCGTCGAGCGCTGGCGCGGCGTCGATCCGCTCGGCGCGCAGCTCTGCACCGACCAATAAACAGAATCATTATTCAATCTTTAAACCGCGCCAAATGGCCGTGGTATACCAAGTCGCTGATCAATCGCGCCTCATAGCCCGCTAGCAATGAACAGCGGTTCGATTTCAAGCGATTTGATCGTTGCGCGGACGGATTCGACTCCGTAAATAGAATTCATCTACCGGGCTCCCCGATGGGCCGGCCGCGGTGCACACAACATAAAAGCCGCCGAATGACCGCCAGGATCGAACGACCGCTATCGCCCCATTTGCAGACCTATCGCTGGACCCTGACGATGGCGCTGTCCATCGTCCACCGCATCACGGGCATGGCGCTGTATTTTGGTACCCTTCTGCTGGCCTGGTGGCTGATCGCCGCCGCCTCCGGCCCCGGCGCCTACGCCAATGTACAGGCCTTTACCGGCAGCATCATCGGCAAGCTGATCGTGTTCGGCTATACATGGGCGCTGCTGCATCATCTCCTGAGCGGTATCAGGCATTTCGTCTGGGATCTCGGCTACGGCTTCAAGGCCAATGAGCGGGAGGCCTTGACCTGGGGCGCGCTGATCGGCGGCATTTCGCTTACGGTGCTGGTCTGGATCGTCGCCTACACGGTCGGAGGCGGACGATGAGCGCACCCAAGGCTTCGATGCGCACGCCGCTCGGGCGTGTCCGCCATCTCGGCTCCTCGCACTCCGGAACTTCCGATTTCTGGCGCCAGCGTCTCACGGGCGTGGCGCTGACGCTGCTGATCGTGCCCGTCATCGTGATCGTGCTGATGCTGATCGGCCGCAACCAGGCCGGCGCGGCGCAGATCCTGGGCTCGCCGCCGATCGCGATCATCCTGACCCTCTTCATCATCGCCAGCGCCTGGCACATGAAGATCGGCATGCAGGTAGTGATCGAGGACTACGTGCATAACGAGAAGATCAAGCTCGCCAGCGTGATGGCGAATAATTTCTTTTGTTTCGCGGTGGCGCTGGCGTCGATCTACGCGATCCTCAAACTGTCATCGGGAGTCTAACCCATGGCTGCTCAAAGGACGGCCGCTGAAGGTAACGGCAAGGCCGGCAACGGCAGTGGCGGAATCGGCAGTAGTCCTGCCACCAACGGAAAATCCTATCCGATCGAGGATCACACCTACGACGTGGTGGTCGTTGGCGCCGGCGGCGCCGGCCTGCGTGCCGTGGTCGGCTGCTCGGAGGCGGGCCTGCGTACCGCCTGCATCACCAAAGTGTTCCCGACCCGCTCGCATACGGTTGCGGCGCAAGGCGGCATCTCGGCTTCGCTCGGCAACATGCATCCGGACGACTGGCGCTGGCACATGTACGACACCGTCAAGGGGTCGGACTGGCTCGGCGACCAGGACGCGATCGAATACATGGTGCGCAACGCGCCGGAAGCCGTCTACGAGCTCGAGCACTGGGGCGTGCCGTTCTCGCGCACCGAGGACGGCAAGATCTACCAGCGCCCGTTCGGCGGCATGACCCTCGACTTCGGCAAGGGCCAGGCGCAGCGCACCTGCGCCGCCGCCGACCGGACCGGCCACGCCATGCTGCACACGATGTACGGCCAGGCGCTGCGCCATTCGGCCGAATTCTACATCGAGTTCTTCGCCATCGACCTGATCATGGACGACCAGGGCGTCTGCCGCGGCGTCATCGCGCTCAAGCTCGACGACGGCACGCTGCACCGCTTCCGCGCCCAGACCACGATTCTGGCGACCGGTGGCTACGGCCGCGCCTACGCCTCCTGCACCTCGGCGCATACCTGCACCGGCGACGGCGGCGGCATGGTGCTGCGTGCCGGCCTGCCGCTGCAGGACATGGAATTCGTCCAGTTCCACCCGACCGGCATCTACGGCGCCGGCTGCCTCGTCACCGAGGGCGCCCGCGGCGAAGGCGGCTATCTCGTCAATTCCGAGGGCGAGCGCTTCATGGAGCGCTATGCGCCATCCGCCAAGGATCTTGCGTCGCGCGACGTGGTCTCGCGCTCGATGACCATCGAGATCCGCGAAGGCCGCGGCGTCGGCAAGAAGAAGGACCACATCTACTTGCACCTCGATCATCTCGATCCAAAGGTTTTGCAGGAGCGGCTGCCGGGCATTTCCGAATCGGCGAAGATTTTCGCCAATGTCGACGTCACCCGCGAGCCGATCCCGATCGTGCCGACCGTGCACTACAACATGGGCGGCATTCCCACCAATTATCACGCCGAAGTGCTGACCAAGAAGGACGGCGACGACAATGCCGTGGTGCCCGGCCTGATGGCGATCGGCGAAGCCGCGTGCGTCTCCGTGCATGGCGCAAATCGTCTGGGCTCGAACTCGCTGATCGACCTCGTCGTGTTCGGCCGCGCCGCCGCGCTGCGGCTCGCGGAAAAGCTGACGCCGAACGGCAAGCAACCGGAACTGCCGAAGGATTCATCCGACTTGGCGCTCGGCCGGCTTGACCACTATCGCTACGCTTCCGGCGGCACGCCGACCGCGAAGCTGCGCGACAGCATGCAGCATGTCATGCAGAATAATTGCGCGGTGTTCCGCACCGGCGAGATCCTGCATGAAGGCCAGAACCTGATCCACAAGGTGCATGGCGGCATCGGCGATATCGCGACCACCGACCGCTCGCTGGTTTGGAACTCCGACCTGATCGAGACGCTTGAATTCGACAATCTGATCGTGCAGGCGGTGGTGACCATGGACTCGGCGGCGAACCGCACCGAGAGCCGCGGCGCCCATGCGCGCGAGGATTTCGCCGAGCGCGACGACAAGAACTGGATGAAGCACACGCTGGCCTGGATCAACGATCGCGGCAAGACCACGATCGACTATCGCCCGGTGCACGACTACACGATGACGAACGACGTTCAGTACATCCCGCCGAAGGCGCGGGTTTACTGATGACGACAGCGAAGGCTTGCAAGCATGGTTGAATTCGCGCTTCCAAAAAATTCAAGGATCACTGGCGGCAAGACCTGGCCGAAGCCGGCGGGCGCGACCGAGACGCGCGAGTTCAGGGTCTATCGCTGGAATCCGGACGATGGCAAGAACCCGAGCGTCGACACCTATCACGTCGACGTCAACGAATGCGGGCCGATGGTGCTGGACGGCCTGATCTGGATCAAGAACCACATCGACCCGACGCTGACTTTCCGCCGCTCCTGCCGCGAAGGCGTCTGCGGCTCCTGCGCGATGAACATCGACGGTCAGAACACGCTGGCCTGCACCAAGTCGATGCATGACGTGGCCTCAGGCGGTGCGGTGAAGGTCAACCCGCTGCCGCATCAGCCGGTCGTGAAGGACCTGGTGCCGGACCTAACCAATTTCTACGCGCAATATGCCTCGATCGAGCCGTGGCTGAAGACGACCACGCCGACGCCGCAGAAGGAATGGAAGCAGAGCCACGAGGACCGCGAGAAGCTCGACGGCCTCTACGAGTGCATTCTCTGCGCCTGCTGCTCGACTTCCTGCCCGAGCTATTGGTGGAACAGCGAGCGGTTCCTCGGGCCGGCCGCGCTGTTGCAGGCGACGCGCTGGGTGACGGATTCCCGCGATGAAGCCACCGGCGAGCGGCTCGATGACCTCGAAGATCCGTTCCGTCTCTACCGCTGCCATACCATCATGAACTGCGCCAAGGCGTGCCCGAAGGGTCTCAACCCGTCGGAGGCCATCGCCGAGCTCAAGCTGAAAATGGTCGAGCGGCAGATCTAGGCGCTGAGCGTAGACGAAGCCCTGCGATCGGCCTGATTTGAATCGATTATTATCAAGCCAGGTTCCATTTCCGACTAACTTTGTTCTCTGTGAATGATTGCGTTAAGCTCGACGTGGAGCCGGAGCGCCCGTGCGGATCGAGCAACGTAATTCGCTGAGACTGCTGCAATGGATGATGGTCGCGTCGCTGGCCCTTCCGTTGGCGCTGTTTGTATTTGCATCCGCCGTCTCCTGGGTCTCGATCCGCGAAACCGCCGACCGCGAGATCGAACGCGCGCTGGATGTCGCGCACGAACATGCGCTGAAGGTATTCGAAACCATCGACCGCAGCCTGTCGGAGATCGCCGAGATCATCCGCGACGTTCCCGATGCCGAGATCATTGCGCGCGAGCAATTGCTGCATCTGCGGCTGAAACAACTGGTCGCCTCCCTGCCGCAGGTGAAGTCGGCCTGGATCTTCGACGCCAAGGGGCACGCCCTCGTCAACAGCCTGGTCGTCCCGGCGCCCGGGATCGATTTTTCCGACCGGGATTATTTCAAGGTCCATGTCGCCGGCGATATCGGAACCTATATCGGTGAAGCGCTGACGCCGCGGCCGCCGTATCAGGGTGCGACGTTCTTCGGCGTCAGCAGACGGCGCCCAAGTGAGGACGGCAGCTTCGCCGGCGTGCTGCAGGCTTCCGTGTTCCCGGAATATTTCGAGAATTACTACGCCCGGATCGGCCGGGAGCCCGGCAGCTACTTCGCGCTTGGCCGGGCGGACGGCACCGTGCTGGCGCGTTTCCCGGTCATCGATCGCGACATCCGCCTCGACCGCAACGGACCGGTCGGACAATTGATATCGGCCAATGCCGGGGCCGGCCTCATCACTGTGACGTCGCCGACCGACGGCATCGAACGCCGCCTCGGCCACCGGCAGCTCGCCGAATACCCGGTCTATGTCGGCGCCGGCCTCGAGACCTCGGCGATACGCGCCCGCTGGCTTTCCACGATGAGCCAGCATCTGATCTTCGGCGCGCCTGCCACCGCGCTGCTGTTTGCCCTGCTGGGGCTGGCCTTGCGCCGGACCCGCCATCTCTATTTCGAAGCCGAGAAGCGGCAGGTGGCCGAGGAAGCGCTGAAGCACGGCCAGCGGCTGGAGGCGCTGGGCCAGCTCACCGGCGGCGTCGCGCACGACTTCAACAATCTGCTCACGGTGATCCGCGCTTCCGTGGACCTGTTGCGACGGCCCGACCTACCGGAGCCGCGGCGGCTGCGCTACATCGAAGCGATCTCGGATACGGTGACCCGCGCCGCCAAGCTGACCGGGCAATTGCTGGCGTTTGCACGGCGGCAAACGTTGAAACCGGAGGTGTTCGACGTCGGACGAAGCGTGCAGACGCTGAGCGAAATGATCGGCACCCTGGTCGGCTCGCGTATCGAGATCGTCATCCTTGGGCCGGAAGAACCGTGCTTCGTCAACGCCGACGCCGGCCAGTTCGAAACCGCCATCATCAACATGGCAGTCAACGCGCGGGACGCCATGGAAGGCCATGGACGGCTGACGATTGCGGTGGGAATGGCGGCCAGCCTGCCCAACGCCGCGCCACTGTCGCAAAATCCATATGGCTATGTTGCCGTATCCGTCGCCGACACCGGCAGCGGCATTCCGCCGGATCAGTTCGAACGTATCTTCGACCCCTTCTTCACGACCAAGCAGGCCGGCCATGGCACCGGGCTGGGCCTGTCGCAGGTGTTCGGTTTCGCCAAGCAATCCGACGGCGAAGTAACGGTCGCCAGCGAAGTGGGCAAAGGCAGTATCTTCACGCTCTATCTGCCGCGCACCGCCGGCAGCGGGAAATCGCGACAGGCGCCGGCAGCAGGCGCCCTGGCGATCGAGGGGAGCGAGATGTCGGTGCTCGTGGTCGAGGACAACGAGGAGGTCGGGCAATTTGCCAGCGACGCACTGACTGATCTCGGCTACACCACTCGCCTGGTCGACAGCGCCATGCATGCGCTCGAAGAGCTGGCCGCCGACGCCGATCGTTTCGATGTCGTGTTCACCGACGTGGTCATGCCAGGCATGACCGGCATTGAACTCGCCCAGGAAATCCGCCGCCGGCACGCCGACCTGCCGGTCGTGCTGACCAGCGGTTATAGCCACGTGCTGTCGGAACACGGCAGCTACGGTTTTGAGCTGCTGCAAAAGCCCTATTCCGTCGAGCAGCTCTCGCACGTGCTGCAGCGGGTCGGCCGCCGGAAATTAAAACGGGCACCGACAGCCGCATCATCATGAAGCCTGGTGCTTCCGGCTTAGGGCGCTCCGGGAACCATCGGGAACCTTTTGATTTGCCTGCCGTTGTGACGCCATGGCCAGGGCATCCAGCAAGCCCGATCCGCGCGCAACCAAATCGGATTCCGCGGAAAAGGCGGAATTTGTAGAGGTTGTCGCCGAAGCCGGCGATCACGTCGAGCCACCACCGCCGGAGGCGGTCGAGCCCGATCCGCAGATGTCGCCGGAAGAGGCCGAGCAGGCCCGCAAGGATTATCTGCTGACGCGGTTCTGGATCAGCGCGCGCGGCTATTGGGGCAAGAACGGCGACCGGCTGGCATGGCTGTTCTCGAGCGGGCTGCTGCTCCTGATCGTCGGCCATGTCGGCTTTCAATACGGAGTCAATGTCTGGAACCGCGCCATCTTCGACGCCATCGAGAAGCGCGATTCCGCCACCGTCTATTACCTTGCCGCGGTGTTCTTCCCGCTGGCGATCGGCAGCGTATTGCTCGGCGTGGCGCAGGTGTTCGCCCGCATGGGCATCCAGCGCCGCTGGCGCGCCTGGCTGACCAACGCGATGGTATCGCGATGGCTGGCGAGCGGCCGCTACTATCAGCTCAATCTCGTCAGTGGCGATCACCAGAACCCGGAGTATCGCATTGCCGAGGATTTGCGCATCGCCACCGACTCGCCGGTCGATTTCGTCGCCGGCGTCACGTCGGCATTTCTGTCGGCCGCCACCTTCATTGTCGTGCTGTGGACCATCGGCGGCGCGCTGACGGTGACGCTGGGAGGCTCGACCATTACCATCCCCGGCTTCCTCGTGATTGCCGCCGTCATTTATGCCGCGCTCGCTTCAGGCTCGATCATGACGATCGGACGAAGCTTCGTGCAGGTGTCCGAGGACAAGAACCAGGCCGAGGCCGAATACCGCTACGCGCTGACCCGCGTGCGCGAGAACGGCGAAAGCATCGCGCTGCTCGGCGGCGAGCAGGAAGAGCGCGATGGCATCGACAAGACTTTTTCAAAGGTGCTGCGGCAATGGGCGAGGCTCGCCGGCCAGCACATGCGCACCACGCTGGTGTCGCAGGGGTCTGGTCTGATCGCGCCGGTGGTCCCGCTGCTGTTGTGCGCGCCAAAGTTTCTCGACGGCAGCATGAGCCTCGGACAGGTGATGCAGGCGGCGTCCGCCTTCACCATCGTGCAGACCGCGTTCGGCTGGCTGGTCGACAATTATCCGCGGCTCGCTGACTGGAACGCCTGCGCACACCGCATCGCTTCGCTGATGATGTCGCTCGATGGCCTCGAGCGCGCCGAGCAGGGCGATGGCATCGGCCGCATCAAGCGCGGCGAGACCGAGGGCGACGCCATGCTGAGCCTCAACGATCTCTCGGTCACGCTCGATGACGGCACCGCCGTTGTGGGCGAGACGGAAGTCGTGATCGAACCCGGCGAGCGGTTGCTGGTGGCCGGCGAGTCCGGTACCGGCAAAAGTACGCTGGTCCGCGCGCTGGCGGGGCTGTGGCCGTGGGGCGGCGGCAGCGTCAACTTCCACCCCGACCGCCGGCTCTTCATGCTGCCGCAAAAGCCCTACATTCCGTCCGGCACGCTGCGGCGCGCGATCGCCTATCCCGGCGCCGCCGATGACTGGCTCACCGAGCAGATCTGCGACGCCCTGCACAAGGTCGGCCTCGACCATCTCAAGGAGAAGATCGAGGAAGAGGGACCGTGGGACCAGACGCTCTCCGGCGGCGAGAAGCAGCGGCTGGCGTTTGCGCGCCTGCTGCTGCACAACCCCGACATCGTGGTGCTGGATGAGGCGACGTCGGCGCTCGACGAAAAGAGCCAGGACAAGATGATGGAGATCGTCATCAAGGAGCTGCCGAAGGCAACGATCGTCAGCGTCGCCCACCGCGTCGAACTGGAGGCGTTTCACAGCCGCAAGATCGTGCTGGAACGGCGCAAGGGCGGCGCCAAGCTCGTCAGCGACGTCAACCTGATCCCGCGCAAGGACAGAAAACGGCTGCTCGGCAGCTTCCTGCGCCATCGCCAAGCTGCGAAGAAGGCGGCGTGAGATAAAAGACTTCCCGTCGTTGGAGTCGCGCTTAAAACCGGCTATGCATGCGCCGCTTCTACCCGAGGACTTTTGCTTGACGCCCGACAACGATCCTTCGCCCGCCCCGTTCGGCGCGTTCGCCCCGAATGCCGCACAGGCCGCAATCATTTCGCTGGCCCACCGCACGCGGCTGAAGCGCGGCGCGTTCCGCCCCTGGCTGTCGCGGCTGGTGAACCTGCTGCGCGCAGGTCCTATCGACGTGCGATATCAAGGCGCCTCGTTCCGCTTCTACCATCAAGCCAGCGCCACCGAACGCGGCGCGCTGTTCAATCCCGCCTACAACGTCGAGGAGCTGGATTTTTTGCGCGCGCATGTCCCTGCGGGCGGGGTCTTCATCGATGTCGGCGCCAATGTCGGCACCTATGCGCTTGCGCTGGCGCGTCATATCGGCGCCGGCGGCAAGGTGATCGCGATCGAGCCGCATCCGGTAACCCATGCGCGGCTCGCCTTCAATAACGTAGCCTCCGGCTACACCCAGGTGCGGCTGGTCGCGGCGGCCGCCGGCCCCGCCGATGGCGAGCTGCTGATCGAAACCGACGGCGACAATCTCGGCGCCAGCCACATCGTGTCGGGCGAGGCCTCTGCCAAGGCGATCAAGGTGCCGTCGCTGCGGCTGCAGCGCATCCTCGAGGAGGCCGGTGTCGCCCGTGTCGATGCTCTCAAGATCGACGTCGAGGGGTTTGAGGATCGCGTGCTGACCGGCTTCTTCGCCGAGGCACCGCAGGCATTGTGGCCCCGTGCGATGGTGATCGAGCATCTGTCAAAGGACGAATGGCTGGACGACTGCATCGCCGACATGCACACGCGAGGCTATATCGAGACCGGCAAGACCCGCAGCAACACATTGCTGACGCGAAGCTGAATTTTCCTGGCGCAAATCATTCCTCAAACCGCAGGAGGGCTTAATGATCGACCACATCGGATTTCCGGTTTCGGACTACGAACGCTCCAAGACCTTCTATCTGAAGGCCCTGGCGCCGCTCGACTACACCCTCGTGATGGAAGTCACCCAGGAGCAGCACGGCCACGCTCCCGCCGCGGGTTTCGGCGCCGATGGAAAGCCCGATTTCTGGATCGGCGGCGAAGGCGGGTTGGACAAGCCGTTGCATGTCGCGATCGTGGCCAAGGACCGCTCTACGGTGGACGCTTTCTACAAGGCAGCCATGGCCGCCGGCGGACGGGACAACGGCGCGCCGGGAATCCGCGCGCATTACCACCCGAACTATTACGGCGCGTTCGTGCTCGATCCAGACGGCCACAACATCGAAGCCGTCTGCCACACGCCGGCCTAGCCGGTTCCACTGGCGAGGCGCCCGGGAACTTTGCGCCAGCCTCGCCGTTATTGTTCCTGAAGTTGAAGCTTCAGGAGACATGATGCCGATCGAACCGCCGGAGATACCGCCGGCGACACCGGGACAACCAACCGAGCCGCCGCCGGAGAACCCGCCGGGCAATCCCCGTCCGGACGTGCCGCCACCATTCCGTGAACCGGGTCAGCCACCACCACCTGAGGAGTTGCCAGGCAAGATGCCGGACGAGTTACCGATACGCGGGCCGAACGGTCCCCGTGCACCCAATCCCGCCACCGACCCAGGTGCCGGATGAACACCTCGCCTGAACGCGCAATGAATGATGATGCATGCAACCCATTGCATCGATGAAATAAAAAGCATCCGACCATTTGTAGGCCGCCACAATCCGGCCTAATGATTAGCCGCTCATCGACCAACTGACATGTCAATGAGGGCCCTTCCGTTGCTGTCAGGCCTATCGGGGACCAAGGACATCATGACAAACCTTCGCATCCTGCTGCTCGCCACGACTGCTTTGACGGCGACGCAGCTCGCGACCTCCGCATCGTATGCGCAGACCGCGCCGCTCGTCGTGGCGCAAGCCAAGGAAGAGGTTGGCCCGGACGGCAGGCCCAAGGCGCCGCCGAAGGGGGCCCCGCCGCCTGCAGCCGCGCCGAAGGCACCGGCTGCCCCGCCGCCGCCACCCCCGGCTGCGGCACCTCCGCGTCCAGCTGCCCCTCCGCCGCCGCCTGCTGCAGCTCCACCACCTCGCCCGACGCCACCCCCGCCGCCGCCAGCGGCTGCACCCCCGCCGCGTCCGACGCCACCTCCGCCTCCCCCGGCTGCCGCGCCGAAGGCACCGACGCCACCTCCGCCGCCCCCCGCTGCCGCGCCGAAGGCACCGACGCCGCCTCCGCCGCCCCCCGCTGCCGCGCCAAAGGCGCCGACTCCGACTCCGCCGCCTCCGGCGGCTGCACCTTCACGTCCGACGCCGACGCCACCTCCTCCGCCGGCAGCCGCGCCGGCAGCGCCGAAGCAACCGGCCGCACCTACGCCGCCACCACCGCCGCCTTCATCTCAGAAGGCGACGCCATCGCCCGTGCCGACGCCGCCCCCACCGGCCGGCGCCAAGCAGCCGCCGGCGCCTGCCACCACACCGACTCCGCAAGCCCCAACCGCCGCCCCACCACCCGGCGGAAGCACGACGACGGCGCCACCGCCGCGTCCGGGCGCACCGACGACACCTCCGAGCGCCGGCGCTCCGACTGCCGCTCCGACCACACCGCCGGGACGACCCGGCGCGCCGCCACCTGCCGCGCCGAGCGCTGGTGGCGTCCCCGCCGCTCCGGGCGCAACGCCACCGGCGGCCGCTCCCACGGCGCCGACTGCCGTACCGGGCACACCCGCCGCCACGCCACCGGCCGGCCGGGCACAAAACGCCCCGCCGACCGTCGCGCCCGCCTTCCGCCAGGCACCTCAGGTCACGGCACCGCTGCCAGCGGCCCCGGCGCCGGAAGCCGGGCTCAAAGCCATTGCCCCGGGTGCGCCACCGTCGGGTCCGACTCGCCTGGAGGACTTCCGCGGCCAGCGCCGCGAAGTCCAGCAGGGCGGCCGCACCGTTATTACCGAACCCGGCCGGATCATCATTCGCGATCCCGGCGGACAGCAATATATCCGCCACAGCGAGGTGGACCGTTTCCGCTACGGCGCGCGTGACATCCAGACCCAGACCGTCGGTGGCGAGACGCGCACTGTCGTGATCAGGCCCGACGGCACGCAGGTGATCACCGTGATGGGCCGTGACGGCCAGTTGCTGCGCCGGATCCGCCGCGACGAGCGCGGCCGCGAGGTCATCATCATCGACAACAGCTACCGCGATCCGCGCGCGGTCGGCGGATTCTTCGTGGCACTGCCGCCGCCGACGATCCGCATTCCCTACAACCGGTACATCGTCGACGCCGAGGAGGCGGAGCCGGAGGTGATCTACGATACCCTGATGGCCCCGCCGGTGGAGCGGATCGAACGGCGTTATACGCTGGACGAAATCCGCTACAGCCCGACCGTGCGCCAGCGCATGCCGAGCATCGACGTCAACACCATCAACTTCGCAACCGGATCGTGGGAAATCCCGCCCGATCAGGCGGCGAAGCTCCAGGTGATCGCCGATGGCCTCAACCGGGCGATCCAGCAAAATCCGCGAGCGGTATTCCTGATCGAGGGTCACACCGACGCGGTCGGCAACGACGTCGACAATCTGTCGCTGTCAGACCGCCGCGCCGAATCCGCGGCCACCTTGCTGACGCAGCAGTTCAACGTGCCGGCGGAAAACCTGACCTCGCAGGGCTATGGCGAGCAGTACCTGAAGGAGCAGGTCGACGGGCCAAGCGCGATTAACCGGCGCGTCACCATCCGCAACATCACGCCGCTGCTCAACGGCGGACAGGCCTCGCTGCCGCCGCCCCCGCCCGGCACCGCGCCGCCGCGCTGAGGCGGGTCGTTCATCAGATGAAAATGGCCGGGAGCAATCCCGGCCATTTTTTTGCGCGCCTCTCCCAGCGTGTCGCCCCGGCGAAAGCCGGGGCCCATAACCACAGGTGGTTGTTGCTTGAAGAAAACCGTCGCCCAGCGCCTTTCAACAACATCCGCCGCGGCGTACGGATCTCGGCTTTCGCCGGGGCGACGAACTGATGTGTTCTGGCCTTTCGGGTCGTCCCCGCGTTCCGCCGGGACGACAGCTAGCCCTTGTCGCTCTCCAGCTTGAAGATGTCGGCGCCTTCCCTGCTCGATAGCAAGCCTGTTTGTCCGTACAGATCCAGCTTGGCGCGGGTATCGGCGATGTCCAGGTTGCGCATGGTGAGCTGGCCGATACGGTCCGCCGGCGTGAACGCGGCATCCTCCACCTTCTCCATGCTCAGCCGCTCCGGCTGATAGGTCAGATTGGGGCTCTCGGTATTGAGGATCGAGTAGTCGTTGCCGCGGCGCAGTTCGAGCGTCACCTCACCGGTGACGGCGCGCGCCACCCAGCGCTGGGCGGTTTCGCGCAGCATGAGGGCCTGGGAATCGAACCACCGTCCCTGATAGAGCAATCGGCCAAGGCGCATCCCGCTGATGCGGTATTGCTCGATGGTGTCCTCGTTGTGGATGCCGGTGACCAGGCGTTCGTAGGCAATGTGCAGCAGCGCCATACCAGGCGCTTCGTAAATGCCGCGGCTCTTGGCCTCGATGATCCGGTTCTCGATCTGATCGCTCATGCCAAGGCCATGCCGGCCGCCGATGGCATTGGCTTCAAGGAACAGCGCAACGGGATCGGTGAACGTCTGGCCGTTCAGCGCGACGGGCTGGCCCTCCTCAAAACGAACGGCAACCTTTTCGGCCTTGACGACACAGTCGTCGCGCCAGAACGGCACGCCCATGATGGGATTGACGATCTTGATGCCGCTGTCGAGGCGCTCGAGATCCTTGGCCTCGTGGGTGGCGCCCAGCAGATTGCTGTCGGTCGAGTAGGCCTTTTCGGCGCTCATCTTATAGGCGAAGCCATTGGCGGACATGAACGCCGACATTTCCGCGCGGCCGCCCAGTTCGTCGATGAACAACTGGTCGAGCCAGGGCTTGTAGATCCGCAAACTCGGATTGGTCAGCAGGCCGTAGCGGTAGAACCGCTCGATGTCGTTGCCCTTGTAGGTGGACCCATCGCCCCAGATGTTGACGCCGTCCTCCTTCATAGCCGCGACCAGCATCGTGCCGGTCACGGCGCGGCCGAGCGGCGTGGTGTTGAAGTAGGCGATGCCGCCGGTAGAAACGTGAAAGGCGCCGGACTGGATCGCCGCAATCCCTTCGTGGACCAGTTGGGTGCGGCAATCCACCAGCCGGGCTTTCTCCCCGCCGAACTCGAGCGCTTTACGCGGGATCTCGTCGTAGTCGGCCTCGTCAGGCTGGCCGAGGTTGGCGGTATAAGCAAAAACGCGCGCGCCTTTTTGCTTCATCCAGAGTAGTGCCGCGCTGGTGTCGAGACCGCCCGAGAAAGCGATGCCGACTTTTTCCCCCTTGGGCAGGCTTTTCAGGATCGTACTCATCGAGCTTCCAATCGGTCGAAATGGCGGATGTCGTTATAGCGTTTTCGAGCGAAGTGGATACCGGTTCGCGTGAAGAAAACGCGTCAAAACAAGAATCTAGAGCTTCGGTGCTGATTCAATCAGAATCGACAATGCTCCAGCGGGCTTGAGGGCCGCGAATATCAAATTTCGCAGCCGTGGGCACGCGTTTAATGGCGCTTGGCGGCTGAGGACGAACTACCCCGCCTCGCGCCCGCGCCAGCGCTGCCACAGGCGGTAGCCGGGCCAGCCCCAGCGTGCCAGCGCGGCTTCGATTTGCGCGTCGGTGAGCCTCGTCGACGGCCAGCGGTAAATCCAGGCATAGGCCAGCCAGATCACGAAAAAGCTGACGAGGCCGGCGGCTGCGACATCGGTGAAGAAATGCCCGCCGAACGCCATCCGCAGCACGCTGGTCGCGATACCGAACAAGGTCGCCGCCGTATAGGCAAAAGGCCGCCACGCCGGCGGCGTCAGCGCCGCGGGCGCGTAGGTCCAGAACGCAGTGGCGCCCTCGCCGGAGAAGAACGAGCAGTTACGCCCGCACTCCCCGCGCGGATCCCACCACGGCACGAATTGCCAGGGGCCGTTGAACTCCGCCACCACCGCCGGCCGCGGCCGCCCCCAATGACTCTTGAACGTGAGATTGGTCAGCACGACGGCGGAGAGCAGGATGGTGAGCAAGAGAAACACCGCCGCGCGTCCCGGAACCAGCATCGGCCGGTCCGGCCGCACCAGCTTTCCGACAATGGCAATCAGCGCCGGCAGCGCCAGCGCCCAGGCGATCCACATCGCGCCGTCGCGCGCGAATGCCGCAAGCCCGCTCTGCTTCAGGGGAAACGATGTGCTCGCCGAATCGTAGAATAACGCCGCCAGCTTCAGGTCGAGTTCAGGGAAAATCCCGAACAGCAGTCCGATGACGAGCGATATGCCCAACGCGATAACAAGTCCGGTCCGGTTCATGACGCGCGGTTTAGCCGAGGTGGTTGGGGATGAAAACCCCTGTCATTGCGAGCGAAGCGAAGCAATCCATTCTTTCTTGTCGCGGCGGGATGGATTGCTTCGCGGAGCCTGTCATCGGGCGGCGCTTTGCGCCGACCCGTTGGCTCGCAATGACGGCTGTGCTTGAGTCACGCCTGCGGCCGCGACTGCGACGGCAATGGTGGCGGTGGCCGCAACGGCGGCCTTGGTTCGCGCCAGGCGCCGGCGGATCGGCCCGCGATCATCCAGTAGATCAGGCCGGCCACAATGCCCGCGCCGGTCAAGATTTCGAGGTGGCGGCGCACGATGCCGTCGAATTTCAGCGTCTCCGGGTCGAACGGAATGAGCCCGAGATAGCAGGCCGCCCCGACGATCGCGCCGCCGATCGCATAGGCAAGCACGCTGCGGATATAGAAGGCTTCGGTGATGAGCACCACGACCAGCGCCGGCAGCAACGCAAAGCCGGAGAGAAAGACGAAGCCGAAGCCGAGCACGACATTGATCGCGCTCTGATCGATCGGCGCGCCACCGAGATCGCTGATCTCGGGATACAGCACCGCGCCGACCACGATCATCCCCGCCACAAAGCAGGCAGCGAGGAACGCAAACAGGATGACGAAGATGCGTCCGATCAGCGCCATCGGGTGATACCGTCATTGAGCGCAAACGGCACCTTTATCTCTACCGTCATGCCCGGGCATCCATTTTGCTGCGACGGAGCAAAGACGTGGATGGCCGGGTCATCTGCACGAAGATGCGCTTCGCGCTTTAGCCCCGCGATGACAAGCTCTGGTGCTCTCGTCATCTCAATCCGTCATCGCCATGGCGCGCAGTGCCTGGCGCTCGCGCGCGGACAGTTTTTCGGTCTCCGACTTCAACTGGCCGCAGGCGGCAAGAATGTCGCGGCCGCGCGGGGTGCGGACCGGCGAGGAGTAGCCGGCGTTGAAGATGTATTCGGAGAATTTTTCGATCTGCTCCCAGTCCGAGCACTCGTACTTTGTGCCCGGCCACGGGTTGAACGGGATCAAATTGATTTTCGCCGGAATACCCTTGAGCAGCTTCACCAGCAGTTTGGCATCATCCATGGAATCGTTGACGCCCTTGAGCATCACATATTCGAAGGTGATGCGCCGCGCGTTCGACGAGCCCGGATAGTCGCGGCAGGCCTGCAGCAATTCCGCGATCGGATATTTGCGGTTCAGCGGCACCAGCTCGTTGCGCAGTTCGTCCCGCACGGCATGCAGCGAGATCGCCAGCATGACGCCGATTTCGTCGCCGGTGCGGATGATGTTCGGCACCACGCCCGAGGTCGACAGCGTGATGCGCCTGCGGGAAATGCCGATGCCTTCATTGTCGGCAACGATCAGCAAGGCATCGCGCACCGCGTCGAAATTATACAGCGGCTCGCCCATGCCCATCATCACCACATTGGTGACGAGGCGGCTGCCGGTCGGCGTCTCGCGATCGGCCCAGTCGTTGAGGCGGTCGCGCGCCACCATGATCTGGCCGACGATTTCGCCGGCCGTGAGATTGCGTACCAGCCGCTGCGTGCCGGTGTGGCAGAACGAGCAATTCAGCGTGCAGCCGACCTGCGAGGAAACGCAGAGCGTGCCGCGATCGGTTTCGGGAATGTAGACGCACTCGACCTCATGCGCCTTCTGAAATGCATCACCGCTCGGCAGGCGCAACAGCCATTTGCGGGTCCCGTCGCTGGAAATCTGCTCGGCCACCACTTCGGGGCGATCGACGGTAAAATGCTGCTCGAGCTCTGCGCGCATGTCCTTCGAGATGCTGGTCATCTCGTCGAACGCCTTGGCGCCGCGGACATACATCCAGTGCCAGAGCTGCTGTGTGCGCATCTTGCGCTGCGCGGGCGCAACGCCGATCTCGCCCAGCCGGTCGGCGATCTCGGCGCGCGACAGGCCGATCAGCGAGGGCTTTGCCGGCGGCACAAAGGTTTCAAGCGGAACCTTTTCGAGAGGCGCCAGGGAAGATGAAAGCGACATCAAAATTCACACGAGACGGTTGAAGCGGATGCATAAAAGTGGGCAAAGCGACCTGCCCGCCGTAGCTCAGCGAGCGAAGGCGGAAGCAGCGTGCCCACCATAAACGCCAATGGTGGGCACGGCACGACGCGCCTTTTCCCACCCTACGAAGACACTCAAATAGGCGTTCCAGGGCCCGTAAACAACGTCATTCTGGGCTTAAAAGCGGCTTAGCGCTTGCAGTCCTGCGCCAGCCGGTCGAGCGCCTGGGACAGTCCCTTCAGCGAGAACACGTCCGTGGTCTCGGTGCCTTTGGCCGAAACGCCCTTGACGGTGACTTCAGCGGATTTGCGCATGGCGCTGACCATCTGCTCTTCCTCCGCGGCGTTCTTGATCCAGAGCCCGTCGCCCTGGGTATACATCGCATAGGACGAGCCGCCGACCTCGAGAAAGGATTCCGAACCCGGCTTCAGCGCGTAGCCGATCATGATCGAAACCTCGTTGACGACTTTCTCTGCCGGACGCGACGAGACGAAAGCGTAGGCTGGATCGCGCGGACGATTCGGCGGATTGGTTTTGGATGACGATGGCTTTGCCAACGCGAAGCAAACCTTCCTGCCGTTTGGCGTCGCCGTGTAGGCGCCCCAAGTGCCGTACTGACCAATCAAGGTAGGTTCCGCACCGCCGGCAGCGGCGGTCGCCGCCGGTTCCGGCTTAGCAGGCTTGGCCGCCGTCGGCTTTGCCGCCGGTGCTGGCGCAGGCGCAGGCTTGGCCGCTTCCTTTGCCGAATCCCTGGCACCCTTCGAAGCAGTGCCCTGTGCTTGCGCGAGGGATGTCGCCTCACACAACGCCGCAATCGCAACCAGAAATGTCAGTATTCGCAACACGGACAACTGGTTCCCTCATCATTGTGACTGGAAGATGGCCCGAGGACGCATCGCGCCGCCGGGGATGGATAGCCGGGAAATGCTTTTTTGGGAAGGCAGTTGCGGTGTTGCTCACGCCGTGGCGACGCTTCGTCCCAAGATCCTTTGACTGTGCCTTTGGGGGAATCAAAAACGCGAGCCTGGGTTTCAGCTCTTGGTTTCAGCCCTTGGAGCGGCGCTCGCGCTGCTTTTGCCACTGCGCATCGGTCCATTGCAACAAATCCTCGGCGCCGGAACTGCGCAAATGGGCGCCGCCATCCTGCACCACCATCTCGCCATTGATGTAACCGGCCCGGTCCGAAATCAGAAAGCTCGCCAAGTCAGCAAGTTCGCCATGCTCGCCGGCGCGGCCGAGCGGATTGCGTTGCGCCCAGCTTTCATCGCGGCCCTCGGGGCGGAGCTGACCCGAAGCGCCAGGCGTCGGAAACGCGCCGGGCGCGATCGCGACCGTGCGCACACCCTTGGGTCCCCATTCCACCGCAAGGCTTCGGGTCATCGCGAGCACGGCGGATTTCGCCATCGCCGAGGGCACCGTGAAGGCGCGGCCGGTGATCGTTGAGGTCGAAAGGATGCTCAGCACTACGCCGCCGTGCTTGCCGTCGATCCAGCGCCTTCCCGCAGCGAGCGTGCAATACATCGCGCCGTGCAGCGTCGGCGCCAGGATCGCATCCGCCGCCCGCGGCGACAGATGCTCGGTCTGCGCGATGAAGGTCGCGGCGGCATTGTTAACCAGCACGTCGATGGGCGCCTCGCGCCATATCTCTTCCATCATGGCATCGACCGCCGCACTGTCGCGGATATCGCAACTGATCACGCCGACCTTGCCGCCGAATTCGCTGCGCATCCGCGCGGCCGTCGCCTCCAGCAATTCGAGCCGGCGGCCGCAAATGATCAACTCGGCGCCGAGCTCGACGAAGCGGCGTCCCATCGCAGCCCCGAGCCCCGAACCGCCACCGGTGACCAATATCCGCTTTCCCGCCAGCAAGCCCTTTTCAAACATCGTTTGAATCCCCTCGACTACCATGAGGCCATGCATCCGAATCGGATTGTAGCCTGGCTTCAAATCCGGCATGAAGTTGCCAGTCTTCTTGCCGGTCCGAAATCAGGTGCGCCAATGAAAGCCATTCTCTGCTCGCAATATTGCCAACCCGACGACCTCGTGCTGGCCGACGTCCCCGATCCGGTGGCCGAACCGGGACAGGCCGTGATTGCGATCAAGGCCGCGGCACTGAATTTCTTCGACATCCTGATGATCCAGGGCAAGTACCAGATCAAGCCGCCATTCCCGTTTTCGCCGGCCGCCGAGGTTGCCGGCGTGATCGAAAGCGTCGGTGCCGGCGTCACCGACCTGAAGGTCGGCGACCGCGTGGTCGCGTCCTGCGGCCACAACGGCGCACGCGAAAAGATCGCACTGCCCGCAACCTCCATCGTGAAAATTCCCGACAATCTGGATTTCGATCGCGCCGCAGGCATCATCATCATCTACGGCACGGCGCTGCACGCGCTGGAAGACCGCGCCAGCCCAAAGCCCGGTGAGACGCTTGCGGTGCTGGGCGCGGCCGGCGGCACCGGCCTTGCGGCCTGCGAACTCGGCAAGCTGATGGGGTTGAAGGTGATTGCCTGCGCGTCATCGGATGAGAAGCTCGAATTTGCCAAGGCGCATGGCGCCGAGCTTACGCTGAACTACAGCAAGGAAGACCTGAAAGAGGGCTTGCGCCGGCTCACCGGCGGCAAGGGCGTCGACATCATCTTCGATCCGGTCGGCGGCACTTACGCCGAAGCCGCATTGCGCTCGATCGCCTGGGAAGGCCGCTTCCTGGTGATCGGCTTTGCCGCTGGCGACATTCCGAAGATGCCGCTCAACCTCGCACTGCTCAAGGGCTGCGATATCCGCGGCGTGTTCTGGGGCGCATGGACCAGGGTCAACCCGGAGAAGAACCGCGCCAACCTGGAAAAGCTCGTGAAGTGGACCGCGGAAGGCAAGATCTCCTCGCACGTCGATCGCACTTTTCCGCTGGCGCAAACCGCCGAAGCGCTGAAGGTGCTCGCCGGCCGTAAGGCGATGGGCAAGGTGATCCTGCATCCCTGAGAGGAGATGCCGGATCATCCGTTGAATGGTTGAATTTTCGGCCGCTTGAGGATGCGCAAACGGTCCGCGCGATGCGCGGGGCTGGAGAACATGTGTCGCTATGTAACGCATGCCTCAATGTCATTTCACCGAAATAGTTTCCCGGTAACAATGCGTGTTCTCAAACCCCTCGATGCCGCTTCTTTGCCTCAATCATACCAAAATATCTCCCCATTCGCACCGCTCAGCGCCGTTTTTTGAACCCATTCCGTGTGCGATTTTAACCATCAGTAAAGGGTCTCCTGTACGCGAACAAGAGCAAGAAGTAGGTGCAGGGAACGCCCGTCGTTGCGTTCAGTAGTGGGGAGCATCACCATGGCGGAGAATACCAGGCTGCCAACTCAGCCAAGAGATCCGTTTGACAGATTCGACGAAGCCATCAGCGACCCTCGGTTGTATGAAGCTGATCAGCCTCGATACGAGCAGCTACGATATGAGCCGCAGCCGCAGCCGCGATATGAGCAGCCCGAATACGAGCACCCCTTTGCGCTGTCGTTTGACCGGAGGGACGCGTCGTTTGAGCGGACGGATGTGCTGCCGGAGGAGTTGCCGCCACACGAGCCGGTGCCGCTTTTCCTCTCCAACTACGAGGAGGAATCTCATCAGCAGCTTTCCGAATATGCTTTCGCAAGCGGCAACCGAAGGTTCGGCAGCGGCGGGCTGAAGAAAGCGCGCGCGGGACGCATCGTAACCGGCGTCGTGGTGGTGTCGGCGATAGCTGCCGTGCTTGCGCTGTTTTCCATCGACTCGACGCGGGCGGTCATCTTCAACGCCTCGCTTGGTGGCGGTGGTGGCGGCAGTGCGCCGCCGCCGGCTGAGCTCGCCGCGGCCGTGCCGGAGCCTGCGCAGCCGCAGCGCATTGCCGCGCCGCCGCTGGCCGCCGAACCGTCCGGCGCTGAGGTTACAGCCGCGCGCCGCGCGCCGCCAAACGCGCTGGCATCGGCATCGCCGACGCGCGACGAAATTGCCGCCGCCTATCAGAGCGCGCTCAAGGGCAAGGTCGGAGCGCCCGAGCCGGTGGCGCGCGAAGCTGCCCGGGAGGTCGCCGCGGTAACTCCAGCGGCACCGGTGGTCGCGGTCGCTCCGGCGGTACGTGAGCCCATTCCGGTGACGCGCGAGGCGGTTCCGGCAAGACGCATCGATCCGGACGAGCTCGCGGCGCTGCTGAAGCGGGCGAAGAGCCTGCTTGCGATCGGCGACATCACGTCCGCCCGCCTGCTGCTCGAACGGGCCGCGGACGCGCAAGAAGCGGAAGCGGCGCTGATGCTGGCGGGAACATATGATCCGCTGGTGCTGGGCAGCCAGGATTTGCGGAGCGTCACACCAGATCCGGCGGCGGCGCGGGTTTGGTATCAGAAGGCCGCGCAACTCGGTTCAGCCGACGCGAAACGACGTCTCGGCCAGTTGCAGGACTAATAATTACTCTAGATCAGCGCAGAGGTATTTATGCGACATTTGTTCGGAATGGCATTGCTTGCCATGACAATGGTTTGCGGCTCGACGGTTCGGGCCGCCGAGACCGAATACGATCCGGCCAAGGTCAGCGACAGTCTGAAAGCGATTTTTCAATTCGGTTCGGTCGCCACCAAGCAGGCGCTGAACCAGAACACGGTCACGCTGATCTCGGGAACGATCGGCGGCACCTATGTGCAGTTCGGTGCCGATCTGGCTTCCGTGCTCGACGACGGAAACAAGTTGCGCGTACTTCCGATCGTCGGGCGCGGCTCTGTGCAGAGCGTGGCCGACATCCTGTTCCTGCAGGGCGTCGACCTCGGCATCGTGCGGGCCGATACGCTGGACTATCTCGAGAAAAAGGGCTTCGCGAAGGACATCAAGAAGCAGTTCACCTATGTGACCAAGCTCTACAACGAAGAGATGTACGTCCTCTCATCGAAATCGGTCACCAATATGAGCCAGCTGAACGGCAAAAAGGTCAGTGTCGACCTTCCGAACGGCGGCACCTTTGTCACCGCGGCGATCGTGTTCGAACGGCTCGGCATCAAGCCGAACTTCGTCTACATCGAACAGCGCATCGCGATGGAGAAAATGAGGGCCGGCGAAATCGACGCGGTGGTGGCCGTCGGCGGCAAGCCGTACAAATCCGTCGCGGCATTCAAGGACGACCGCTTCCATCTGGTCCCGGTCGACTATGCGAAGCCACTGCAGACCGACTATTTGCCGGCCACCCTGACCTCCAAGGATTATCCCAACCTGATCGCGGAAGGCGGGCGCGTCGACACCATCGCAGTGCCGGCGGTGCTGGCCGCCTACAACTGGGCGCCGAACACGGATCGCTATCGCAAGCTCTCGCAGTTCGTGGATGCGTTCTTCACGAAGTTTCCGGCGTTCCAGAACCCGCCATTCCATCCGAAATGGAAGGAAGTCTCGCTGTCGGCGCCATTGCCCGATTGGCAGCGCCTGCCGGTCGCCGAGCAATGGCTCAAGAGCCACAACGTCGAGGCCGTGTCGCGGGCCAGGTTTGATGAATTCCTGAAACAGAGCCCGGCGACCGCGGCAAACGTCAAGTCGGACGCGGACAAGGAAGCCCTGTTCAAGCAATTCCAGGCCTGGGAGGCTGAGCGAAGCGCGAGGGCGCAGGTTCCCCAGCCGGCGCAGCGCTAGAGCGTTTCCAGCGAAGCCTGCCCCGGACTTGGTCCGGGGGCAGGGACCGGTTCGCATAGCAATCAAGTTTACGCAGATTGCGTAGACTTATCTGCGGTAGAAAACGCGTGCTATTCCGTCACTTCAGCGGCGTCGATCCCGCGCTTCAGCGCGGCGCGGGCGGCATCGCGATGCTCCTGCGTGATGTGGCCCGCAACCATGCGGATGGCGGTGGCCAGTACGGCGGCATCGTCGGTAAAGCCGAGCAGCGGCAGCATGTCCGGCATGAAATCGAACGGCAGAATGAAATAGGCGACGGCGCCGAGCAGCGCCGCCTGCACGTGACGCGGCGTCTGTTTGTCGAACGCACAGTAGTAGGCTGCGAGCAGGTCTTCGGCGAAGGGAAGCTGCGCCACCACCTGCTTGAACTTGATCCAGAAGCGCCGACGCACGCTCTCACGGTCCTGCGCCAGCCGGTCGGCCGGGTCGAAACCTGCGGTGTGATCGGACGATGCCATCGCGGCGCTCCCTCGAGGACTCCGGCGCGGCAGATCGCCGCGGCTGCCGGACGTCATTCGTTTTGACGCGTCTTCTACCGCAGATAAGTCTACGCAATCTGCGTAAGCTTGATTGCTATGCGAACCGGCATCCAATTCGCTCGAAAACGCTACCGAGAACAATTGGGGATGTCCGTTCCGCCGCGCAAGATCGTGGGTGCCGAACTCAGGTGACGCCCAACTGCTTCGCGATCGCATTCATCGCCTTGGCCAGTTCGATATCGAGCCGGGTCACGCCACCGGCGTCGTGAGTCGCCAGCACCACGTCCACGGTCTTGTAGACGTTCTTCCATTCCGGGTGATGGTCGTTCTTTTCCGCCATCAGGGCGGCGCGGGACATGAATCCGAAGGCTTCGTTGAAATCCTTGAAGATAAAGGTCCGCGCAATCGCCTCGCGCCCCGGCGTTTGGGACCAGCCGGGAAGTTCCGCCAGCGCCGATTTCCGCGCCTCTGCCGACAGCCGTTCCGCCATGATCGCCTCCCGTTCCAGATCGCCTTTACCCTAACACCGAAGGCCGCGTCGGGGATCCCTGCCCAGAATGAGCCGCAACCAGCCTCCAACAGCGGCCTGGGGACGCCGGTAACCATGACGGAGATGTAACAATGGCTAAGGCGGAAATTTGCTAGGATATCGGTGTAAGCGCGTCGGCAGCATGAAATTGCACCTCGAACGATCATCCAGGGATTGATGAGCGACGGTCCCCTCTCTTCGGAAAAGCCGGCCCTACCCTCGCCCCGCTCCGCGAAACGACGGCTGACATTCGTCACGCTGGCCGGCGTGCTGGCGATCGTCGGCGCGCTGGCCGCCGGCTACTACTTTGCGATGCGGCCGGTGACACTGCGGATCGCCGTCGGCCCCGCCAACAGCGACGACCTCAAGGTTGTCCAGAACCTGACGCAGGCCTTCAACAACCAGCGAAACAGTCTGGTCCGGCTGCGTCCGGTGCAGACCGATGGCGCGGTTGCGAGCGCCAATCTGCTCGGCGAAGGCAAGGCCGATCTCGCCATCATCCGGGGCGACCTCGATGTGCCGAAGAATGCGCAGGCCGTGGCGACGCTACGCAAGAATGTTGCGGTACTGTGGGTGCCGACGGCGGCCAAGACCAAGGGAAAGAAGGCCTCCCCCGCGATCACGAAAATCGGCCAGCTCACTGGGCGCCGCATCGGCGTCGTCGGACGTACCCAGGCCAATGTCAATTTACTCCGGGTGATCCTGCGGCAATACGGCGTCGATCCGGCAAAGGTCGAGATCGTCCAGTTCCCCGCCAACGAGGCGGCCGAGGCCATTCGTAACCAGAAGGCCGACGCCTATCTCGCCGCCGGCCCGGTCAACAGCAAAATCACGGCGGATGCGATCGCGGCATCTGCGCGCGACGGCGGCACGCCGAAATTCCTCGCGATCGACTCGGCCGAGGCGATTGCGCAGAACCATCCCGCCTATGAGGCCTCCGAGATCCCGGCGGGCACGTTTGGCAGCGCGCCGAGCCGGCCCGAGGAAGAGATCAAGACGATCAGCTTCTCGCATCACATCGTGGCGCGCAGGGGCATTGCGGAATCGACCGTCGCCATCTTTACGCGGCAGTTGTTTGCAATCCGCCAGACGCTGAAGAACGAATTTCCGCTGGCCGCCAAGATCGAGACGCCCGATACCGACAAGGACGCCACGATCCCCGTTCATCCCGGCGCCGCCGCCTTTGTCGACGGCGAAGAAAAGACCTTCCTCGACCGCTACAGCGATTACATCTGGTGGGGATTGATGGCGTTATCGGCGATGGGCTCCGCCGGCGCCTGGTCCGCCGGCTACCTCAAGAAGGACGAGCGCAATGTCAACACGTCGCAGCGCGACCGGCTGCTCGACATGCTGACCGCCGCCCGTCAATGCGACTCGATGGAAGAGCTCGACCAGATGCAGTCGGAAGCGGACGCCATTCTGCGCGACACGTTGTTATGCTACGAGCACGGGACGATCGAGGAAGGCACGTTGACCGCCTTCAACATCGCGATCGAGCAGTTCCACAACGCGGTGGCCGACCGCAAGGCGCTGTTGATGAGCATGCCGCAAAACCTGCAACGGGCGAGCGCGCAGTTTCGTGCAGCCAGCAACGCCTGAACGGCACATCCGGTAATCGAACCGTCATCAATTCTTTCTAGCTCTGTCGGTGCTATCATTTGCACCCGCGCCAGATCCGGAAAGAGCTCGCATATGACGTTCAGGATTGTTCGCAGCAGTCTCCGCGCAATTTCCCGCCGACGTTTCCTTTCCACCGCGGGTACTGGCGCCATCGGCATCATGGCAATGCCTTATCTCAGCCGTGCCGCCGACCGGCCGATCGTGACATCGGGCGTGCAATCCGGCGATGTCGGCGTTGACGGCGGCGTGGTGTGGGCGCGCGCCGACCGTCCGTCGCAAATGCTGGTCGAGGTTGCCACGTCGGACTCATTTGCCAACGCGAGGGTGCTGCCGCCGATTGCGGCGCTGCCCGAAAGCGACTTCACCGCGAAAATGCTGCTGGAGAACCTGCCTGCCGGGCAGGAGATCTTCTACCGTATCCGGTTTCGCGACCTCGCGCATACCGGCATCGAGAGCGAGCCGGTGGTCGGGCGGTTTCGCACCGCCCCCAGCGATCGGCGCGACGTCAGTTTCGTCTGGGGCGGCGACGTGGTGGGACAGGGCTGGGGCATCAACCCTGACGATGGCGGCATGTTCACCTTCGCCACCATGCGCAAACATCGCCCGGATTTCCTGCTGCACTCCGGCGACACCATCTATGCCGACGGCCCGCTCAAGGACGAGGTGACGCTTCCCGGCGGCAAGATCTGGAAAAACGTGACGATCCCGGAAAAGTCGAAGGTCGCCGAAACGCTCGACGAATTCCGCGCCGCGCACAGGTACAATTTCATGGACGAGCATTTGCGCGCGTTCAACGCCGAGGTGCCGGTCTTCGTGCAGTGGGACGACCACGAGGTCGTCAACAACTGGTCGCTGTCGAAGGAATTGCCCGCGTCCTACAAGGAACGCAACATCACCCTCCTCGCGGCCCGTTCGGCGCGCGCGTTCCACGAAATGTATCCGATGCGCGAGAGCATCACGGAGCCGGGACGCGTCTATCGTACGCTGAATTACGGGCCGCATCTCGACGTGTTCATGCTGGACGAGCGCAGCTATCGCGGCGCCAATGGTCCGAACCAGGAGACGGCCTACGGGCCGGAAAGCTTCTTTCTCGGACCTGCGCAACTTGCCTGGCTGAAACGGGGGCTGCTGAATTCGCGCGCCACCTGGAAGGTGATCGCGTCCGACATGCCGCTCGGCATCATCGTCTATGACGATGCCCGCAACAAGAAGGGCTCGGAGGCCGTTGCGCAGGGCGACGGGCCGCCGCGCGGCCGCGAGCTGGAGATCGCCGACCTGCTGCGCTTCATCAAGACATCGGGCGTCGTCAACACGGTGTGGCTGACGGCGGATGTGCACTACGCGGCGGCGCACTACTACAACCCCGACAAGGCGCAGTTTCAGGAGTTCGACCCGTTCTGGGAGTTCGTTTCCGGTCCGCTGCACGCCGGCACGTTCGGTCCGAACGACCTCGACAATACGTTCGGTCCGGAAGTGAAGTTCATCAAAGCGCCTGGACCTGGCAATCAAAACCTGCCGCCATCGGCCGGGATGCAGTTCTTCGGCCATGTCAGGATCGACGGCGCCAGCGGGCAGATGACGGTAACCTTGCGCGACCGCGCCGACGTTGCGCTGTGGTCGACAACGCTTGATCCCAAACCGGTGTAGCTACCGCGGCGGAGCGATCCGGCGCCCTCAACCGGTCAAGGCCCGATGCCGCCGTCCTTCAGCAGCGCCTGCAGCGCATCGGTCGAATAGGGCTTGGGCAACCGCGGCTTACACGCGAATGCCGCCGGCAGCCTGGCGTCGGCGTCATAGCCGGTGACGAAAGCAAAGGGAATTTTCAGCGCTTCGAGCCGTTCGGCGACGGCAAAACTCTTCTCGCGGATGAGGCTGACATCGAGCAGCGCGAATTCCGGCGGCCGGTCGCCGATCAACTCGAGTGCCTTGGCCACGTTCGGGGCGACCCGCACCGCCTTCACGCCAAAACCCAGAATCGTGTCTTCGAAGTCGAGCGCGATGATGGGATCGTCTTCGACGACCAGCACGTCGCTGGGCATGCCGTTATGGGAGGCGCGGTCCATGTTCTCGCCAGTTCAAGGGTTCAGCATTTGAAAAAAGGCCCGGGCCGAAGCCCCGGAAAGGCGCAAGGCCAGCCGACGCCCGTAAAGCGCATCCGCCGGTTCCGGAACTGAACCCACCATATGTCCGTTCCACCGTCTGTCCGCTACTGCACACATGGATGACATGTCGCGCTATTCGGATTGCATGCAGGCGCGATTTTCCTGTCCATGGCCCAGCGCACGGCGAAATGGATCATTTTGGCGATGGAACGCACCGATGGCGCGGACGTCTGCGGAACCGGTCCTGCCGCTGCAACGAGGCCATGAAGGGCCTTTTGACGGGGTTTGCGGGGGTCTATCCCGACCCCGAAAAAGGCGCTTAAAACGCGCCCCATACGCAAAATCAGCTAACCAAATGCCAAACAAACCATTGTTTTTTGGCGTTTTCTGAATATATTGCGCCGCAACGCGTAAGGTGTGCCCGGTCCTTTTGGCCGGGCTTCCTTTTTGGGGGAAAGCGCCCCCGGAGCATGATCCGGAAACGTGGGTACCGGTTTTCCGAAAAGATCATGCTCAAACAAAACGATGGAGCGGGATGACGATTCGAAGAAGCGTCATCACGCGCCAGTATTCCAGGGTTTAGAAGCGCGATCCGGAGAAGTCGGTCCCGGTTTTCCGGTGAGATCGCGCGTCCACCATGCACGACCAGAAGAAGAGCCATGAACCTTCGTAACGTCGCCATCATCGCCCACGTCGACCACGGCAAGACCACGCTGGTTGATCGCCTGCTGCAGCAATCCGGCACCTATCGCGAGAACCAGAAGGTGACCGAGCGCGCGATGGACTCCAACGATCTGGAGCGCGAGCGCGGCATCACCATTCTGGCCAAGGCCGCCTCGGTGCAATGGAAGGACACCCGCATCAACATCGTCGACACCCCTGGCCACGCCGATTTCGGCGGCGAGGTCGAGCGCATCCTGAACATGGTGGATGGCGCGCTGGTGCTGGTCGACGCGGCCGAAGGTCCGCTGCCGCAGACCAAATTCGTGGTCTCCAAGGCGCTCAAGGTCGGGCTGAAGCCGATCGTGGTCATCAACAAGGTCGACCGTCCCGACGCACGCCCGACCGAAGTCATCAACGAAGTGTTCGACCTGTTCGCGGCGCTCGACGCCAGCGAGGAGCAGCTCGATTTCCCGATTCTGTACGGGTCGGCGAAGCAGGGCTGGATGGCCGACAGCCCGGACGGCTCCCACGACGCCGGCATGCAGCCGCTGTTCGACCTGATCGTGCGCCATGTCGCGCCGCCGAGCGTCGAGGAAGGCCCGTTCCGGATGATCGGCACCATCCTCGAAGCCAACCCCTATCTCGGCCGCATCATCACCGGCCGCATCACCTCGGGCGCCATCAAGCCGAACCAGCAGGTCAAGGTTCTCGGCGCCGACGGCAAGACCATCGAGCAGGGCCGTATCACGAAAATTCTCGCCTTCCGCGGCATCGAGCGCACACCGCTGGATGAGGCCGAAGCCGGCGACATCGTTGCGATTGCGGGTCTCACCAAGGGCACCGTCGCCGACACCTTCTGCGATCCCTCGGTCGAAACGCCGCTGGTCGCGCAGCCGATCGATCCGCCGACCGTGTCGATGTCGTTTATCGTCAACAACTCGCCGCTCGCCGGCACCGAAGGCGACAAGGTGACCTCGCGCATGATCCGCGACCGCCTGCTGCGCGAGGCCGAAGGCAACGTCGCGCTGCGCGTGGTGGAAGCCTCCGACAAGGATTCCATGGAGGTATCGGGCCGCGGCGAATTGCAGCTCGCGATCCTGATCGAGACAATGCGCCGCGAGGGGTTTGAACTTTCCGTGTCGCGTCCGCGCGTTGTGCTGCAGAAGGACGAAGCCACCGGTCAGTGGCAGGAGCCGATCGAAGAAGTCGTGATCGACGTAGACGAGGAGCATTCCGGCGTCGTCGTGCAGAAGATGAGCGAGCGCAAGGCCGAGATGATGGAGATGCGCCCGTCCGGCGGTAACCGCCTGCGGCTGGTGTTCTACGCACCGACCCGCGGCCTGATCGGCTACCAGGGCGAATTGCTCACCGACACCCGCGGCACCGCGATCATGAACCGCCTGTTCCACGGTTACGCGCCCTACAAGGGCGACATCCAGGGCCGCCGCAACGGCGTGCTGATCTCCAACGATCAGGGCGAAGCGGTGGCCTATGCCATGTTCAAGCTGGAAGACCGCGGCCCGATGATGATCGAGCCCGGCTGGAAGGTCTACAAGGGCATGATCGTCGGCGAGCACACCCGCGACAACGACCTCGAGATCAACGTGCTCAAGGGCAAGCAGCTCACCAACATCCGCACCACCTCCAAGGACGAAGCGGTGCGCCTGACGCCGCCGATCCGGATGACGCTGGAAAAGGCGCTGGCCTATATTGAGGACGACGAACTGGTCGAAGTGACCCCGAAGTCGATCCGCCTGCGCAAGAAGTTTCTGGACGCCAACGACCGCAAGCGCGCGGAAAAGGCCAAGGAAGCGGTGGCGTAAGGCCTTCGCGTCCCGCCGATGCTGTCATGCCCCGCGAAGGCGGGGCATCCAGTACGCCGCGAACTCTCGATTCAATCACGAATGTCTCTGGAATACTGGATCACCCGCTTTCGCGGGTGATGACGGCTATGCGCGGGGTGGCTTCAGGCGCGGCGGCGAACATGCTAGATGCAGGGCATGTCCTCCCTCCCCTCCTCAGTCGATGTCGCCATTATCGGCGCCGGCGCCGCGGGCCTCGGCGCGGCGAACGCGCTGAAGAATTCCGGTCTTTCCGCCCTCGTGCTGGAAGCGCGCGACCGCGTCGGCGGCCGGGCGCACACCATCATGGCCTCGCCTGACGTCACGTTCGACGTCGGCTGCGGCTGGCTGCATTCGGCGGACCAAAACTCCTTCGTCAAAATCGCCGAGCAATTGAATTTCGAAATCAACAAGTCGCTGCCGCCCTGGCGCGAGCGCGCTTATGGCAAGGCGTTTCCGCAAGACGACCGCGACGACTTTATCCGCGCGCTCGATGCGTTCTACGATCGCGCCGAGAAGGCTGCGATCGAGGCCGAGCAGAGCGGCCGCGATGTTCCCGCCAGCCTGTTTCTCGAACCCGGCAATCGCTGGAACCCGATGATCGATGCCATCTCGACCTATATCAATGGCTGTGAGCTCGATCAGGTCTCCATCCTCGACATGGACGCCTATGAGGATACCGACCTCAACTGGCGCATCCGACGCGGCTACGGTGCATTAATTGCCGCCTATGGCGCGACCTGCCCGCTCGCGCTCAATTGCAAGGTGACGCTGATCGATCATTCGGCAAAGCGCGTCCGCATCGAGACCTCGCAGGGCACGCTGACGGCCGACAGGGTCATCGTCACCGCGCCAACCAATTTGATCGCCGACGAGACGATCCGCTTTCATCCACCCTTGCCGGCAAAAGTCGACGCCGCCCGCGGCTTGCCGCTCGGCCTCGCCGACAAGGTGACGCTGGCGCTCGACGAACCGGAGGCGCTGCCGAAGGAAGGCAATCTGCGCGCCGCCACCATGCGCACCGCAATGGGTACCTATCATCTGCGCCCGTTCGGTCAGCCGTGCATCGAAGGTTTCTTCGGCGGACGCTATGCGCGATCGCTGGAAGATGCGGGCGACGGCGCGCTGGCAGCAGCAAGCATCGACGAGATCGTCTCAATCCTCGGCAACGATTTTCGCCGCAAGCTGAAGCCGCTTGCGGAATCGCGCTGGGCCCACGACCCCTTCGCGCGCGGTTCGTACTCGTACGCGCTACCGGGTCACGCGGGGGACCGCGAAGTGCTCGCCGCGCCGGTCGATGGACGACTGTTCTTTGCGGGAGAAGCGACCTCACCGGAATTTTTCTCGACCGCGCATGGCGCAAGGGACAGCGGAGAGCGGGCGGCGGGAGAGGTGACGGCTGCGACCAACTCAAGATAGCCGACGGGCCTATCGCGCGCCCTCGAATACCACGTCCCGATGAAATTTCAGGTATTGAGCATTCGGATAAAGCGATCCATCGCTTGGCAGATGACGAATTGGATAGTGGGCCCCTACTCCATCACCCGCGCTCGCACGTCGGCATCCGGCACAAAGCACTCGTCATACTTCCCGAAAATCCGATAGCGATTGCGCGCGACGAGGCTGTAGACAGCGTCGCGCAGCGGCTTCGGCACGGCAAACAATCCACGCACCCATCCCCATCCCGGCAGCGCACTCAACACCGTCAGCGCGGCGTCCGACTTGAACCACGCCACCCCGCCATGGACCACAGCGTTGGTATCGGGATCATCGGGATCGATACCGAACGCCTGCGCCAGCCGGGCGCCGTAAGGCGACTGGATCGCCGTGAAGCGGAATTTCCGCTCGACGTCGCGCCTGGCGACGAAGCGGACCCAGCGCGAGCAGAAGACGCAGACGCCGTCATAGAGGATCACGTCATCGTCGGGCCAATTGGTCACGGGTTTGGGGTCATTCGGTTGGGATCATCGGTTGTCCAGGGTCAGCAACGCCACGAGCATCAGCACGATGGCGGGGCAGGTCTTCACCAGGGCGCCGAGCGGCTCGATCCAGAGGTCCGGCGTCAGGATCGCGGCGCCGAGCATATAGCCCAGCGATACAACGATACCAGCGATCAGGCCGAATGCCGCGGTGCGGCGGAACGCGATCAGCGCGCCGATGCTCATGTCCATCAGGCTGGTGCCGACGGTGATGGGACCGACGAGCGCCGGCGGGAAGCCGTGGCTGCGCAGGATTCCTGCGGCTGCGTTGTAGGAAATCACCAGCGCAATGAAGCCCGAGACGACCCAGAACAGCACGAGGCTTGCGATCATCAGGGCCTTGATCGGAAACAGCCGGGCGAACCATTTGTCCTGAATGGTCGCCGGGCGTTTTCCGGCGGTCTGTTCGATGCGCTTCGGCACGATGCCGGTGGCGGCCATCCAGCCGGCGGGGTCGCCGCTGACACCGCGGCGCAGCTCCGCGATCGCGGTGGTTCGCATCGGCGGCATCCAGCCGAGCAGGCTCGTGAGGTCGCCGAGCCTGGCGCCGAGATCGAGCAGGAACCTCGGCATGACGATACGCCACCATCTGCCGGTGCCGAATACCTCGCGGAACTGATCGATCACGTCACCGAGCGTGACCGGCTGCTCCTGCATCAGGTCCCACGTCACGGCGTTCGCCTCACCGGGATCGCGCGCCGCAAGCCAGGCGATGGTCGCGGCAATGTCCTCCATGGCGACCGGCTGGAATGGCGCGGCTCGCTCGGCGGCCGGGAGATCGAGCGGAAACGCCGCCAGCGAGCGCACCATGGCGCTGCCGCCATAGGCCGCAAGCGCCACCACGAAGCCCGGCCGCAGGATCGCAAACGCGACGCCGGATTCCGCGATCAGCCGCTCGGCCTCGCGTTTGGTGGTGCTGAAGGCGGTTCGGTCGGTTTCGGTCGTGCCGGGAATCGAGATATGCACCAGCCGGATCGCACGGTCGCTGTCGCGGATCGCCTGCAACAACCGCGCAACGAAATCGCGATGCACAGCGGCGGTGTCGCTGCCGGGGCCGTCCTGCAGCACGCCGAGGCAATTGACGGCGACATCGATGCGGTGATCGCGCAGCAGCCGCGCCAGTTGGGCTGCTTCCATCGACATCACCGGCAATTCGAGATCGAGCGGGCCGCTCTTCTGTGAGCCCGACAATCTTCGGGCAACGCCCACCACGGAAAATCCCCGGGCGCGCAGATCGTCGGTAACAAAGCGGCCGATCAGACCGGAGGCGCCAAGCACGAGGACTTTTCGGTTACCGGCGTTCATGCTTGCCTAAAGCGGTTTGGCGATCATCAGCCAGAGAATAGCCATGACAGAGCCGAAACCGGGAATCCCGAATAAAAACCAGCGGTGGAAAAGTGCGAAATAGCGCGGTGGCAACTCCTGGTTTTGCTCGGCCGCCTTGCGTGCGAGATCGCGCATTTCGATCTGGATAAAGACGACCGGTACCCAGAACAGCCCTGCGACCGCATAGAGCCCGAGCGAAGCCATCAGCCAGGGTTCGCTCACCGCGGTCGACGACAGCCACATCAGCACGCCGCCGCTCGCCGGCTGCAGCAGCACCGCCGTCAGCGTGAACAGCATGTCGGCGATGACGACGGTTTTGGCCGTGCGCGCGATGAAGGCCACGTCCTGGCTGCGATGGGCCATCAGCATGAAGAACGCAATACCGGAGCCGGTGCCGAGAATGACGATCGCGCCGAGCACATGCAGGTATTTGGCGAGGAAATACAGCGTCATCGCCTGGCCGCCGGGGTCCGCGATCGCGCCTTCAAGGCGCGATCCAGTTCAGGTTCGGCAAGGTTTACACCACCTCCCGTTTCCACCAGCCAGTGGCCTTCGCTGCCATGGGCCTGGAGTACGCGAAAATCTGTCTTGCCGCCGGCGGCACGAAACGCGTCAACCAGTTGACGCGAGAATGCGGGCGAAAAGTAGCTGTCATTGGCGGCCACCAGCCAGGTCACCTTGACCCGCGCGGCCTTGCCGAACTCGCCCGCAGCGGCAATCAGCGTGTGCGGCGCGCAGACCCGGTTGGGAAAATCATTGGCATGCCCGCCGCGCCCCGGCGCGAACGCGACGATGGCGGCGACATTCTTCGGATCTTCACCGGCCAGCGCCAGCGCGCCCCAGGCGCCGGCCGAATGGCCGATCACGACCATCCCCTCGGGGCGGATGAAGGGCTGCTTGCGCAGAAAGCCAGCCGCGAGAGCGACCGCGTCCGCCGTGGCGCGGCCGGCCCGCGCATAATCCGCCTCGTCGCAGCCGCCCTGATCCTCCACATACGCTCCGCCCGTCGCGCCATGGCCCGGCCGCTCGGGGACCAGCACGGCAAAGCCGCGCGCCACCAGCCGGGCCGCGAGCGCGCGGTATTCAGGCTGCGGCATTTGCGCCCGCCGCAACACGTTCTGGGTGGTGGCGTGCGCGATCACGGCCAGCGGAAACGGTCCCTCGCCGGGCGGCCTGAGCAGCAGCGCACGCGCCGCGGTTGCGGGATCGGGAGAAGGCACCAGCCATTGCTGCAGCCGGTGAGGCTCGCCTTCCGCGCCTTGCGCGCCAAGGCCGGGCTGCGCGGATGCAGCCTTCAGACCGAACGCGGCAACAAGAGCCAGCGCAAAAAGCACGGTTTGGCGAACGCATGAACTGGCCTGACACAGCCGAAGGAGGGTCCATTTGCGAAGTCACCAACAGAATACCGCCGGCGAATCAAATCCAGCGCATTTTTTTCGTGAACGTAATTCGTGGAGGGTTTGCCTGGACGATTCTGACAACGATTTCGCCGCCATGGCATCGGCAAATACCGTTAAGACAGCACCGCTGTCCTCTTTCGGTACAGGCGAACATAAAACTGATGCAGAAAATCCACAGGTTAACCGATAATTAACGATGGACCTTGAAGCCGGCCCGCCGACTTGCTTTGATTAGCTCATGAGCACAACCCTGATCGAGGTCCGACCGGCCAAAGCTGCAGACGCAGCCGCGGTGGCGTCTACCCATGATGAAGCCTGGCGCTCCGCCTATCAGGGCATCATTCCCGGCGCCGAGCTCGAAAAGCTCATCAACCGTCGCGGCCCGCAATGGTGGGACAGCGCGATCCGCAAAGGCAGCCGCGTCAGCGTGCTGGTGTTCGGCGACAAGGTCGCCGGCTACGCCAATTACGGCCGTAACCGCGCCCGCAGCCTGCATTTCGAAGGCGAGATCTACGAGCTCTATCTGCGGCCGGAATTCCAGGGCCTCGGCTTTGGCCGCCGCCTCTTCACCGCCGCGCGGCGTGACCTGATGCAGAGCGGGCTGAAGAGCATGGTGATCTGGGCGCTGTCCGACAACGATCCGGCGACGGAATTCTACCGCGCGCTCGGCGGTCGGATGGTGGCGCGCTCCTCGGAGAAGTTCGGGCCCAAGTCGCTCGACAAGGTCGCTTTCGCCTGGACCAACTGAGTCTGGTGTTCTTTGGATTTGAGCATGGTCTCCGCGCCAACGCTCGCGTTTGTCGCGACGAAAAAAGGCGTTCCGACTTTTCCCGATCAGGCTGTATTTGAGGCTTCCCCCTGCTGCACTGCGGGGCTAAACCGGCGCCAACACGCGCCCGGTCCGGGCGCCTCCCTCAACGCCAAGCGGAGCCCTTTATGCGCATTGACGCCATTCCGATCGGAGTAAATCCGCCACACGACGTCAACGTCATCATCGAGGTGCCCGTTGGTGGCGAGCCGATCAAGTATGAAATGGACAAGGAAGCCGGCACGCTGGTGGTCGACCGCTTCCTCTATACGGCGATGCGCTATCCCGGCAATTACGGCTTCATTCCGCACACGCTGTCGGGCGACGGCGACCCCTGCGACGTCCTGGTCGCCAATACCCGCGCGATCGTGCCGGGCGCCGTGATGAGCGTACGACCGGTCGGCGTGTTGCTGATGGAGGACGAAGCCGGCGGCGACGAGAAGATCATCGCGGTGCCGTCCTCGAAGCTGACCCAGCGTTACGACAAGATCAAGACTTACAGCGACCTTCCCGACATCACGCTGCAGCAGATCCAGCACTTCTTCGAGCACTACAAGGATCTCGAGAAGGGCAAATGGGTGAAGGTGCTGCGCTGGTGCGGCGCCGAGGACGCCCACCGGCTGATCCTGGAAGGCATCGAGCGCGCGAAGAAGAAGTGATTGTGCCATGTCCCGGACGCGGCCGAGTGACGACGAAGCCGTCATTCCGGGGCGATGCGCCCCCGGAACGACAATCGTCACACGCCCGGCTTCGGCAGCCCGTGAATCGCACACGCCGCGCGCAGCGTGTTCACCAGGAGGCACGCCACCGTCATCTGCCCGACGCCGCCCGGTACCGGCGTGATGGCACCGGCGACCTCGGCGACCTCCTTGAAGGCGACGTCGCCGACCAGCTTGGTCTTTCCGTCGGGTAACGGCGTGCGACTGATGCCGACGTCAATTACGGTGGCACCCGGCTTGACCCAGTCGGCGCGCACCATTTCGGGTCGGCCCACGGCGGCATAGACCAGATCGGCGCGGGCGCAGAGTTGCGGCAGATCCTTTGAGCGCGAATGCGCAATCGTCACTGTCGCATTTTCGTTGAGCAGCAATTGCACCAGCGGACGGCCGACCAGGTTGGAGCGGCCGATCACGATGGCATTCATGCCTTCCAGCGAGGCATGCACGCTCTTGGTCAGGATGATGCAGCCGAGCGGCGTGCATGGCGACAGCGCGGCAAAGCCGCCGGCCAGCCGGCCGGCATTGTTGGGGTGCAAGCCGTCGACATCCTTGGCCGGCTCGATCGCGTTGATGATGGATTCGGTGTGGATCGATTTCGGCAGCGGCAATTGCACGAGAATGCCATGCACGGCCGGATCGCCGTTGAGCCTTGCGATCAGCGCCAGCAGATCGGCCTGCGCCACATCAGCGGGCAGTTTGTATTCGAACGATGCCATGCCGGCGGCGTGGGTCTGCGTGTGCTTGCTGCGGACATAGACTTCGCTGGCGGGGTCGTTGCCGACCAGCACCACGGCAAGGCCCGGCGTGAGCTGATAGTCACGTTTGACCCGGGTGACCTCGTCGGCGACGCGGGCGCGAAGCTCGGATGCGATGACTTTTCCATCGATGATGCGGGCCGTCATCTCAATCCTTCGTCTTTTCTGCCTTTGCGGCTACCGCCTTCCGAAGCGTTTCGCCGAGAACCTTGGGGTCGCCGTCGACCGCGACCTGCTTGAGGCGCGAGGTCATGCCGGAAAGAATCTTCACCCGCGCCTTCGGCACGCCAAGCACTTTCGCCAGCAGTTCCGTGACCGCGCGGTTGGCTTCGCCGCCATCGGCAATGGCGCGGACGCGAACCTTCACGACCGATCGGCCGTTGGCGAGCGTCTCGATCCCATCGACATCGTCGCGGCCGCCGCGCGGCGTCACCCGCAGCGCAACACTGATGCCCTCGGTGGAATAGCGCCAAGGATCATCCATCAAGCATCCATCAGCGATCTGCACTCCTCGCCATCAGATGACGTTCGGATAGATGTAGTAGGCAATCACCCGCTGAATGAACAGGATGATCAGAATCAGGATGATCGGCGAGATATCGAGGCCGCCCAGGTTGGGCATGAACTTGCGGATCGGCGCCAGCGCCGGCTCGGTGATCCGATAGAGGAACTCGGCCACCGCCGCGACGAACTGGTTGCGCGTGTTCACGACATTGAAGGCGATCAGCCAGGACAGGATGGCGGAGGCGATCAGAAGCCAGACATAGAGGTCAAGGACGATGATGACGATGTCGAGGATGGCACGCATGTGGAGGGGGCTCGTGAGGAGGGATACCCAGCTAGATATCGGTTCAGCCCCCCGCAAACAAGGGAAGTTCCCGGCAAAATGACGCCAAAATCGGTGCTTTCACCGTTCTTGACTTGGCCTTGGGCCGGACTGTAAATGGCGCCGATTGTCGGTCGCTTCGAGTCCTATCGAGGCGGTCGCGACGGGGCCATAGCTCAGCTGGGAGAGCGCGTCGTTCGCAATGACGAGGTCGGCGGTTCGATCCCGCCTGGCTCCACCACGCTTCGCCCTTCGGGCTACGCGTGGCGCAGCCACGCAAGTCCGAAGGGCGAAGCGTGCCCGGCATAGCCCGAAGGGCGACGACGGGCTGGACCCGCAAGCCCCCGCCCCCTCACCTCCCCGTAAACTTCGGCGCCCTCTTCTCCACAAAACTCGCCACGCCCTCCCTGAAATCACTTCCCTTCAGCGCGATCTGCATTTCGCGGTTGGCGTCGATGGTGGCTTCCGCCAGCGTCTGGAACGGGACATCGTAGAGCTGGCGCTTGATCACCGAAATCGCGCTTGGCGAGACGAAATCGGCCAGATCGCGCGCATAGGCATAGGTCTGCTCGCGCAACAGGTCCGGCGGATAGAGGCGGTTGACCAGCCCGATCCGCAGCGCCTCCTCGCTTGAGACCCGCCGCGCGGACATCAGCAAATCGAGCGCATTGGCGTGGCCCACGATCCGCGGCAGCATCCAGCTAATGCCGTGCTCGGCGATCAGCCCGCGCCGTGCAAACGAGGTGGTGAAGACGGTATTGTCGGCGGCAAAGCGCAGGTCGCAATACAGCGCATGAACGAGGCCGATGCCGGCCGTCGCGCCGTTCAGCATGCCGATCACGGGTTTCGGGATCGCCGGATAATAGGCATAGCGCGTCTGCCAGTCCGCGCGGCGGTTCATGTCGAACGACGGCGTGTTCTCGCCGCGCCTGATCTCGTTGGGATCGATGCCCTGCAAGGCTTCCATATCGGCGCCGGCGCAGAAGGCGCGACCGGCGCCGGTGAGCACGATGACGCGGACATTGTCATCAGCGGCTGCCGCCTCCATCGCGTGGCGGACATCGCGCTCCATGGTCGCGGTCCACGCATTCATCCGATCGGGACGGTTGAGCGTGATAGTCGCGATCTTGTCGCTCACATCGTAGAGAATATGCTGATAGGTCATCGCGACCTCCCTGTTGTTCTTGTCATTGGCGTTTCGCGCGAGCCTTTCGGGCGCGCCAAATGATCCTCTGTTTCCGCCCGCTCCTTGAGCCACCCCGTCCAACGCCGGAGGAGCCGCGCGAACTCGTCGCCGGTCATGTCGCCTCCATGTGCCTGCTGCTATCCGCAGGCTTCAGGTAGCGACACTATCACATCCAGGAATTCTGAAGGACGTTCGGACACGCGGGAAAATTCCGCGTGGCGGCTATTCGGCGGCGTCGAGCATGACCGCGTGCGGTACGCGTGCGATCCAGCTCGCCATGAAATTCTTCAACCACGCCCGTTCGATCACATCGTGCACCGCGCGGGCGTCGAAGTGAAGGTGCCGCGGCTGCGCGCCCGGCGAACCCATGCGGACGCACCCGCGCGTGGTCCAGCGATGCATCATGGCGTAGGTCACATCAGGGTGAAACTGGAAGCCGAATGCATGGCCGTGCTGATACGCCTGCACCGGAAAGTCATCGCCTTCAGCGAGCAGTTTTGCGCCGCGAGGCAATTGGAATCCTTCGCCGTGCCAATGGTAGACACGCTCGGGCCAATCCGGGCAGAGCGCGTGTCCGGCCGCCGTTGGACGGATCGGATAGTAGCCGACCTCGACCCGGCCTTCATGATGCGGCGCGACTTGCGCACCCAATTGTTTGGCGAGCATCTGCGCGCCCAGGCAGATGCCGAGAAACGGCCGCTGCTCGCGCAAGGGGATTTCGATCCAGTCGATCTCGCGGCGGACGTAATCATCGGAGTCGTTGGCACTCATCGGGCCGCCGAAGATGACCGCGCCGGCATGCTGGGCCAGCGTGTCCGGAAGCGGATCGCCGAACCGCGGTCGCCGGATGTCGAGGGGGTAGCCAAGCGCCCGCAGCGCATTGCCGACCCGCCCCGGCGTCGACGTCTCCTGGTGCAGAATGATCAGGACTGGCGGCAGCGGCGCCGGGTCAGTCGCACCCAACGTGCATGGGCCCGGAAAGGGCAGCACGTTTTCGTGATTACTGTTCGACCGGAACGACATCAGCGTTGCCTGGGCACCTCACACCGAAACCATACCTAAGTGACTCTTAATTTCGCGTGAGTTCACGCACGCATCCAAAAATGGAAGCAAATCGTGGGCCAGATGCGGCCTTCGCCGCCATTCCCGGCACGCGCACGCTTTCGTCCGCAAAAACCCGGGGCTTTCTCAGCGCTGGCGAAGCTGGAAGCGGCCAACCGCGCCGAGGATGAAGGAGCGCGGAAACAGGCGGAGCAGGAACGGCACGATCTTGATGCCCAGTCCAGGCAACACTGCCCGTTTGTTCGCCATCAGTCCGCTGTAGGCCTGCTGGGCGACATCGGCCGACGAGACGTTGAGGATCGCCGAATCATAACCGGGTCTAAATCCGGCGCGTGCCTGAAACTCCGACGGCACGGGACCGGGACACAGCACCGTCACGCGCACGCCATGTGGCGCCAATTCCGCGCGCATGGCCTCAGTAAACGACAGCACATAGGCCTTGGATGCGTAATAGACCGCCATCCCCGGCCCCGGCAGAAAGCCCGCGATCGAGCCGACATTGAGCAGGCCGCCGCGGTTGCGGATCAGGTGATCGGAAAACCGCAGCGACAGGTCGGTCAGCGCGCGGATATTGACGGCGATGATCTCGAGCTGATTGGACCGGTCGCGCTGGATCGCCCTGCCGAACACGCCGAATCCAGCGTTGTTGACGATGTATTCAACCTCTACGCCGGAGGCGGTCAAGGCCTCGGCAATCCTGTCGCCGCAGTCGGGTTGCGCCAGGTCGCAGGGAATGACGATCGGCGCCGCGCCGCCGCCGGTCTTGATTTCACTGGCCAGCGCTTCCAAGCGATCCGCACGCCGCGCCACTAGCGCCACGCGATGACCTTTCGATGCAAAAACGCGGGCCAGTTCGGTGCCTATTCCCGCCGATGCACCGGTAATCAGCGTCACACGCTCGGTCACGATCGAATGCTCTTAAATTAATTGCAGATATGCCGCCAGCCGCGGAACGAGAGCATAGGCGCATGGTATGACGCAAGCCACGTGCATGGCATATACCCATGCAACGCTGCCCTTCCCAGCAATTGAAGTTCAATATTTTCAGGCCTATCGCGCTGGTTCGTGGCTGATTGCACGGCACATTAAAGTTTCGTCATCTGAGGTGAGACGCAATCTGTGGGTGTAGCGGCGCGCCGCCGTCACGGCGCCGCGTCGGCCGTTTTTGGAGGGCCGCCGGCCGGGGCCGATTGCCGCTGCTCCGCCACCTTGTGCTTGAGCTCGATCCGGTCGCGCGAGGAAATGCCGAGCAGATCAGCTGCGCGCCAGAGGACGTTATCCTCGAACTCGCTGACCTGGCCGTCGGCGTATACCAGCTCCCACATCATCTCGATGATGCGAAGCCTGCCCTCCTCGTTCACCGAGCGCATGATGACGCTGGTGAAATGATAGAGATCGACCGCCTCACCCTCGGCTCGCGTTGCCGACGCAATCAAGTGATCGGCCGTCCCGGGATCGAGCTTGAAGCGGCTCTCGATCAAGCTGTGCAGTTTGCGCTTCTCGGCCGGGCTCGGCTCGCCATCGAGCGAGACGACGTGAACCAGTAGCGCAGTCGCCGCCAGAAGATAGCCGGTATCGTCGAACGCGAGATCATCAGGACCCGCGCTGGGCGTAACGATGTCGGCAATGAATTGGCGCAGTCCGTCGAGCATCAATCTACCTATAAAAGTCGGGGAAGCTGTTGAACGAATATGGGTTTAAAATTTGACCTCCGCAATCCGCGCAATGAATGTCCGGCAACGTCGGTAGATTAAATCGACGTCACGTTGAACGTGACGGAAACATCTGCGTCGACGCTCAAGCACCCGCAATCGTCACAGCAGATTGCGAACCGTCCTTGCTGCTTGAGTCGGCTCCCGTGGGCCTGGGTTCAAGGCCAGCAATCGAACTACTCGGAAGACCAGCCGGCTGGACCGCGCGATTCGCCGCAGGCAGTCAGTGGCCAATTGCAAATCATTCGCATTTGCAATAAAAGCAAACTTCTTGTTTCAGCAAGCGATTTTCGGGGAAACGTTCATGACCTGCTTCCGCTTCGCGCTTGGCGCCGCCGTTGTGCTCGGAATTGCCTCTGGAGCTGCGCTTGCGGCGGGCGACCTGTCGCGGCAGACGCCGATCGAAATGACCGTCGATCTCGGCTCGCCGGGCAAACACGAATTCGTACCAAAGCAGCTCAAGTTTGAGACAGGCAAGCTCTACAAGCTGACCCTGCGCAACACGAGCAACGATCCGCATTACTTCACTTCGCACGCGTTCTCGCAGATGGTGTTCACGCGCAAGGTGCAGGTGACGCAGCAGCAAAACGGTAAGGCCGTGACGCTCGCTGAATTCAAGGGCGCGATCCGCGAGATCGAGGTCTATCCGGGGCAATCCGCCGAATGGTGGCTGGTGCCGGTCGCGGCCGGCCGTGCCACCGACCTGCGCTGCGACATCAAGACCGGCGACGGCAAGACCCACGCCGAGCTCGGCATGACCGGCGAGATCGTGATCGAATAGCGCGTCAGGGGATTTCGTACACCACGATCTTGTCGGCGATGCCGCGCAGCGCGGCCTCCTTCTGGATCGGCCTGATCGCCTCTTTCTGAAGGATGGTGGCGACCGCCGGCGATTCGATTACAGGTCCGGTGATGTGGATCTCTTGCGAGGTCGACAGGCTCTGCACGCGCGATGCGATGTTGACGGTCTGGCCGAAATAATCCTGCCGCTCGTTGAGCATCACCGCAAGGCACGGGCCTTCGTGGATGCCGATCTTGACGATCAGGTCCTGCCTGCCGCGCTCGACATTGAGCGCGGCCATAGCCGCGCGCATGCGCAAGCCTGCGACGATCGCATGTTCCGGCCGGATGAAGGTGGCCATCACGGCGTCGCCGATCGTCTTCACAACCGCGCCCTTCTCCGAGGCAATGATTTCGAGCAACGCATGGAAATGCGCCCGCACCAGATCGAAGGCCGCGAGATCGCCGACCCGCTCATAGAGCGCGGTGGAGCCCTTCAGGTCGGTGAACAGGAAAGTCAGCGAGGTGATCTTGAGGCGCTGATCGACGTTGAGGTTATCCGCCTTGAACACGTCGCGAAAAGTCTGGTTCGACAGCATCCGCTTGGCGGTCAGGATCGGCTTGCGCTTGCCGAGCAGCTCATGAAGCGTATCGTTAGCGACCCAGACCGCGGGAAGCACCCGGTGGTCGGTCTGGTTTTCGAGCGACAGCCGCAGCGGCCCGGGGCGCATCACCGTCGTGCCGGTCGGCGCGTGCAGCTTATTGAAGACGATGGAAAACTGCTGGCGCTCGCGGGTCGGCTCGCCCTGGATATCCAGAAAATGCGCCGAATGCGTCACCGGCTCGAACACGATCACGAACTGATTGGGCAATTGCAGCGACAGCACCGCCTTCTCGTCCGCCGGCAACTCGATGGCCTCGAGCGAAACCTCGTCGATCAGCCGCGTGATCGATTCCTCACTCAGGTCCATCCCCGAGCTCCAGAACATCTGGCGGTTATATTCCCAGATCGGCAATGTATTGGGATCATGCGCCGCGATACGCCTGACGCGGGGACTGACGGTGAAAGAAACCTCCACGCGGTCGTCGACGGATGCCTCATAGCCCTGAGCGCATAACGCACAATTGTAGTCGTCGTGCCGAAGCGATTTCAGCGTCTTGTGCGCACCGAGCACGCCACCGCAGCCGGGGCACAGGACATTCCAGCTAAGATCGAACAGCCCGAGCCGCGCCGAATGCAGAAAGGCCGAGATGACCTTTTCCTCGTCAAGCCCGTACCGGGCGGCAAAATCCAGCAGGTTGATCCGGTTGAGATCGCGATCCTCGCCCTTTGCGATCAACTCCGAAATGGCCTCGACCACCGCAGGATCAGCGGTCTGCCGCAGAACAGAGAACTGGGCCTGGGTATCGCTCATGGACAACCTAGATGAGGCTCCCGTGGCATTTGCGCAAGATGCTACCGCGGGCTTATCGCAAACATCGGCGAACGGTCGGGCTGCGTCGTCACTACGCCGATCGGCATCACCGGCTCCTTGTCGACCAACGTGACCCGAAACGCGTCGATCACCTTCGCCAACGCAAGCGTTGCTTCCACCAGCGCGAAATGCGCGCCGATGCAGACCCGTGCGCCGACGCCGAACGGCAGATAGGCGAAGCGATCGGGCGGCATGCCGGTCATGAAACGGGACGGGATGAACGCGTTCGGATCGCGCCAGAGTTTTTCGTGCCGGTGCAACAGCCACGGCGCGATCAGGATGACATCCTTCTTCTTGACCGGCAGGCCCGCAATCGTGTCCGGGCCGCTGGCCGCACGCGCAATCAGGAACGCCGGTGGATAGAGCCGCATGGTCTCGTCGATGACAGCACGGGTGAATTTCAGCCGCTCGACATCGAGCGTGCCATCGATGGTGGCGGCCTGCACTTCCTTCGCGACGTCCTGCTGGATCGCAGGATCGAGCGCCAGCAGGTAGAGCGCCCAGAACAGCGCCGTGGCCGTGGTCTCATGGCCGGCCAGAATCATGGTTGCGATCTGATCGCCGAGTTGCGCATCAGTGAAAGCCTTGCCGGTTTCCGGATCGCGCGCGTCGCCCATCAGGTCGAAGAGGTCGCGCGCCGGCGCGCCCTCGTTCTTGCCGGCGGCGCGGCGCTCGGCCATCAACATGCCGACGAACGCCGTCCAGCGCTTGCGGAAACGGGCGCGGGACAAATCCTGCGGGCTCGGCCAGCTCAATGGCAGCAGCAGATCAAGAAAATGCGGCCGCGCCAGCCGCTCGCCATACTCCATCACGAAGTCGCGCAGCGCCGCGCCGTGCCGATCCATCCCGAACGAGAACATCGTCCGGCCGGCGATTTCGAGCGTCATCCGCTGCATCGCCTCGCGCAGGTCGACGGGCGCGTTGCTCGCGGCCCGGAGCTTGGCGACCGTCTCGTCGGTCGCGGCCACCATGTGCGGAATGAGCGTCATCACCGCGCGCGGCGTGAAAGCCGGCGCCAGTGTTCGGCGCTGGTGCCTCCATGCGCGCCCCTCTGCGATCAGCAAGCCCTCGCCGAGGATCGGACGCAGCACCCGCAGGCCGGCCGGCGTCCTTGTATAGTTTTCGTAATTGTCGACCAGCACACGCTTGATCGCATCCGGTGCGTTAAGAATGAAACTGTTGCGCCCGAGGAAGCGGCCCTGGACAATATCTTCCTCATAGGCGCGCTGGCCCCAGCTCCCGATCGGGCTGATGCGGATCGCCTTCATCCGCCCGAACATCGTCATGTCGTCGGGCGCCCGCGGTGGGCTCGGCGGCACCAGCGGCGCACGCGCGGCCGGCATATCGTAGGCTTCGGCAATGCTCATGGATGCCTATCCCGTAGATCCGGATAAGCGCAGCGATATCCGGGATCGTGCCAAGCCCCGCATATCGCTGCGCTCATGCGGGCTTCTGCGATCGTATCTCAGTCTCCGATCCGGGCGCCACAAAGGCGCACCGATCAGGAAATAGCTAGTAAGTCAATTCGGCAATCGCAATGCGGTTCTCCGAGGCCGGCCAGGTCCGCGCCACAATCCGCTCCCCATTGAACATGGCAGCCACCGGACGGCCAACCTCCTCCGCCGGAAGCCGCAAGGTCGTGACCGAATCGGTCGGCACACCGGATTTCACATCCTTCGGCTCCTTGCCGTCGATCAGCACGACATCTCGCGGGAGGCCGAAATAACCCCGCGGCCGCGACATCAGGACCACGGCACCCGCGCCCGCATCGGCCGGTCCGAGCGGACGTGCGGCGCGCAGATGCAGGACGTCGGAGGAGCGCGGAAATGGCGATCGGTAGAGATGCGTCGTGGGAGAGCCGGCCGACGTCAGCACGATTTCGAGATGCCAGACCGGCTCGACCCGCGCCGGTCCCCAGCGGCCGTCGGCGCCGGTTTGCGAAGAATGGATCGGCGCGCCGGCACGTTCGCCGGTTTCGGGAGAGACACGGTAGATTTCAACCGTCGCGCCGGAGACCGGTCGGTTGGTTTGAACGCCGCCCGGCGTACCCGTCACCAATCCGCTCAGTCTGACTTCCGCTTCCGGCACGATGTCGATGCGTGACGGCTCCCTCCCTGCAATGAATTTGTAGATCTCGCGAAACGCGCGCGGATGAAACGCGACCTCGCGATGATCGAGCGCGCCGAGCACCAGATTGGTCGCGCCCTTTAGCGCAGGGCTATCCGCTGTCACGCCGGTTGGCGTACCCGGCTTGCCGACAAATCGCCCGTCGGCTTGCGCATATTTGTCGATGCCGTCGCTGCGCAAGGTGAGAAACGCCGTGCCCGGCGTCACCTCGCTCTCGCCCTCGTTCAAGCCACGCAGGAACGGGCCGCGGCCGTTGAACTCGCCGCCAAGCCCCTCGTCCCATTCATAGATGCCATGGTTGGGAACGCCGCACAGCACCGCATGGCTGATGTCGGCCCCACCGCCATTCTTGATGTAGTTGCGGATTGAATAGCCGCCGCGCGAATTGCCGACGAGCGCGATGCGCTGTGCGCCGGTGCGACGCTGCAATTCCTTGACGGCCTCGCCGAGCTCGCGGCGCTGATCTTCGGTCGAGGAACGGCTTGCCTGCTCCACTTTGTCATCGGTGCGCGCCAGCGGGTCGGTGAAATTGATCGCCAGCATTCGCTCGCGCGGCATGCCGTTCGATTCCATGCGCCACAAGGTGGTGATCCAGAGCGCCGCATGGTCGCCATTGCCGTGCACGAACAGGACCGGCGGAACCGCCGCCGGTCCGGACGCCACCGGCACCGTCTGCCCTTGCGCCCGCAAGCCCAAGAGCGGGAGGCCGAATGAGCCGGCCAGCAAAGGCAGGGCTCCGGCACTCTTCAGGATCGACCGCCGCGATAGCCGCATTTCCAAACCTCCCCTTGCTTTTCAATACCTTAGCTGTGCGATAGCACTGTCGACAGCGGCGCGGCGACTGGACAGGCCAGGGTTTTCGCAGGCATCACTTTAAGTTCGAATGGAATCAAGCCGGTGACGGAAGGCCAACGGAACCTATCATGACCGACCAGCCGAAACGCCTGGGTTTTGCGACTGACGGCATCGCTGCGCCGCTGCGGCACGCCGTGTTCCGGCGCATCTGGCTCGCCAGCCTCGTCTCCAATCTGGGGATCTTGATCCAGGGCGTCGGAGCTGCCTGGGCGATGACGCAGATGACGTCGTCCGCCGACAAGGTTGCGCTGGTGCAGACCGCGCTGATGCTGCCGGTCATGCTGATTTCGATGCCGGCCGGCGCCATCGCAGACATGCATGACCGCCGCGTCGTCGCAATGATCTCGCTCGGTATCGCGCTGGTCGGCGCAACCACGCTCACGGTGCTGGCGTGGCTCGGCCTCGTGACGCCGAACATCCTGCTGGCGCTGTGCTTCGTCGTCGGCAGCGGCATGGCGCTGTTCGGGCCGGCCTGGCAGGCCTCGGTGAGCGAGCAGGTGCCGGCGGAAACGCTGCCGGCGGCGGTCGCGCTCAATGGCATCAGCTACAACATCGCGCGCAGCTTCGGCCCGGCGATCGGCGGTATCGTGGTCGCCACATCAGGCGCGGTGGCCGCGTTTGCCGTCAACGCAGTGCTGTATCTGCCGCTGATAGTGGTGCTGTTCTTGTGGAACCGCGCCAGCGAGCCGTCGCGCCTGCCGCGCGAACGGCTCAACCGCGCCATGGTTTCGGGCGTGCGCTACATCACCAATTCGCCGTCGATCAAGATCGTGCTGACGCGCACGCTGGTCACCGGCATCATCGGCGGCTCGGTCTCGGCGCTGATGCCGCTGGTCGCCCGCGATCTCCTGCATGGCGGCGCACAAACCTACGGCATCATGCTCGGGGCCTTCGGCATGGGCGCGGTGTTCGGCGCGCTGAATATCGGCGAAGTGCGCCGGCGCATGAGCGGCGAGGCCGCGGTGCGCGCCTGCGCGATCTCGATGGCCGGCGCGATCGCCGCCGTCGCCCTGAGCACGAGCGCCGTCCTGACGGCGATTGCCCTGGTGCTTGCGGGAGCGGTGTGGATGCTGGCGGTCGCCCTGTTCAACATCGGCGTGCAGCTTTCGGCGCCGCGCTGGGTCGCTGGGCGCTCGCTGGCGGCTTTCCAGGCCTCGATCGCCGGCGGCATTGCGGTGGGAAGCTGGGGCTGGGGGCACCTCACCGACCTCGCCGGCGTGGAGATCGCGCTGCTGGTTTCGGCCGGTCTGATGTTGATTTCGCCCTTGCTCGGAATCTGGCTGCGCATGCCGCGGGTCGGCGCGCGCAACGAGGATGCCACCGAGCTCCTTGCCGATCCCGAGGTCCAGCTTTCACTGACGGGGCGCAGCGGACCGCTGGTGGTCGAGATCGAGTATCGCGTCGCGCAGGACAATGCGCGCGCATTCCACAATGTGATGCAGGAAGTGCAGCTCAGCCGGCAGCGCAACGGCGCCTATGGCTGGTCGATCGCACGCGACATCGGCGATCCGGAGCTATGGACCGAGCGCTACCACTGCCCGACCTGGCTCGATTATCTGCGCCAGCGCAACCGCGCGACGCAGTCCGAGCGCGCCCTGCACCAGCGCGCGATCGGCTTTCATCTCGGCCCGGAGCCGATCCGCGTTCGCCGCATGCTGGAGCGGCCGTTCGGTTCGGTCCGCTGGAAGGAAGATACCCCCGACCGCGCCGCCAACGAGGTGTTGCCGGTGGTCGCGACGGCGGCGGGCAGCAGCACCTGACCGGACGCGTGCGCCGCGATCGAGCGGCTGCACCGTTAACCAATCAGGCGGCCCGGCAGGCCCCGCCGCGCCATGGGTCGTTGCCCATGCCCCGCGCCGCAGCTTAACGCCGCATTGGTATAACGTATCCTTGCCAAAGCTCGGGCCCGGCCTCTAAAGTTCGCCTCAATCAACAATGGCCGGCCGACCAAGGACCGGTCCCAACCGGGAGGACGCCCATGACCAAGCCAAGCAAGGACAAGACTTCGACGCGCCGCCGCTTCCTGAAGGTGGCCGCAGCGGGGGCTGCCGCGGCAGTTGCCGCGCCGACCGTCGTCAGCGCCCAGGGGCCGATCAGCATGCGCTGGCAGAGCACCTGGCCGTCAAAGGACATTTTCCACGAATACGCCCTCGACTACGCCAAGAAGGTCAACGACATGACCGGCGGCGAATTGAAGATCGAAGTGCTGCCGGCAGGCGCCGTGGTGCCCGCCTTTGGCTTGCTCGATGCGGTATCCAAGGGCGTGCTGGACGGCGGCCATGGCGTGCTGGTCTATCACTACGGCAAGCAGACCGCGCTCGCTTTGTGGGGATCGGGTCCGGGCTTTGCCATGGACGCCAACATGCTGCTGGCCTGGCACAAATACGGCGGCGGCAAGGAGCTGCTCGCCAAACTCTATGAATCGATCGGCGCCAATGTCGTTTCGTTCCCCTACGGACCGATGCCGACCCAGCCGTTCGGCTGGTTCAAGAAGCCGGTCGCGAAGGTCGAGGACGTCAAGGGCCTGAAATTCCGCACCGTCGGCATCTCCATTGACGTGTATTCGGGGATGGGCGCCGCCGTGAACGCGCTGCCCGGCGGCGAAATCGTCGCTGCAATGGATCGCGGCCTGCTGGACGCGGCCGAGTTCAACAACGCCACCTCCGACCGCGTGCTCGGCTTCCCCGACGTCTCCAAGGTCTGCATGCTGCAGAGCTTCCACCAGAACGCCGAGCAGTTCGAGATCATGTTCAACAAGGACAAGTACAACGCGTTGCCGGACAAAATGAAGGCGATCATCGCCAACGCGGTGGATGCGGCTTCGGCGGACATGTCCTGGAAGGCGATCGACCGCTACTCCAAGGACTATGTCGAGCTGCAGACCAAGGACAACGTCAAGTTCTACAAGACGCCGGATGCGATCCTGAAGCGTCAGCTCGAGATCTATGACGACGTGGCGAAGAAGAAGTCGGCGGAGAATCCGCTGTTCAAGGAGATCGTGCAGTCGCAGATCGAATTCGCCAAGCGCGCGACGCAGTGGGAGCAGGACACGGTGGTGAACCGCCGCATGGCCTACGATCACTATTTCGGACCGAACGCCGCGGCGAAGAAGATCTAACGGCGAAATAAAACCGGCAGGGCGCCGTCCGGACCACCCCCCGGACGGTGCCTTGTGCTATGTTGGGTCATTTCTCGCGCCGAATTGTATCATATGAGCGTACAGAATTTACTGCACACGATCGACGGCATCTCGACCTGGGTCGGCAAGGCGACCGCCTGGCTGATGATCCTCCTGATGAGCATGGTCTGCATCGAGGTGTTCAAGCGCTATGCCGTGAACATGCCGACGGCATGGATCTTCGACGCCGAGAACATGCTGTACGGGTCGCTGTTCATGCTGGCCGGCGCCTATACGCTGGCGCAGAACGCCCATGTTCGCGGCGACTTCCTGTATTCCTCGATGCGGCCGCGCACGCAGGCTGCCCTCGACCTCGTCCTTTACTTCGTCTTTTTCATTCCGGGCATCGCCGCGCTGATCTATGCCGGCTATTTCTACGCCGCGGATTCCTGGCACATCAACGAGCATTCGAACGTCACGGCGGAAGGCCCGCCGGTCTATCACTTCAAGACCGTCATCCCGATCGCGGGCGCGCTGATCATGCTGCAGGGGATCGGCGAGATCATCCGCTGCATCGTGTGCCTGAAGACCGGCGAATGGCCGAGCCGGCTTGCCGACGTCGCCGAGACCGACGTCATCGAGGAGCAACTCGCGCACAGCGAATTCGTGGACGAGGAATCGCGCAAGCTCGCCATCGAGGGGGCGCAGCGCATCGATGAAATGGCGCGGCAGCGCGGCATGGGCGGGGACCTGAACACATGAGCGATCCCGCACTCGGCCTGTTGATGCTGACGCTCATCGTCGTCGTCATCATGATGGGCTTTGCCACGGCCTTCACGCTGATGGGCCTCGGCATGTTCTTCGGCTTCATCGCCTTCTACGACCCGTCACAGAACTGGACGCACAACAGGGTTTTCGAGCTGATGGTTCAGCGCACCTACGGCGCGATGACCAATGACGTCCTGATCTCCATCCCGCTGTTCGTGCTGATGGGCTATGTGATGGAGCGCGGCGCGCTGGTCGACAAGATGTTCTATTCGATCCAGCTCGCTTTCCGCCGCCTGCCCGCCTCGCTCGCCGTCGCGACCCTGATCGTCTGCACGTTCTGGGGCATCGCCTCTGGGCTCGTCGGCGCGGTGGTGGTGCTGATGGGCGTGATCGCCTTCAACCCGATGCTGCGCGCCGGCTATGACGTGAAACTCGCCTCTGGCGTCATCACCGCGGGCGGCACGCTCGGCATCCTCATCCCGCCCTCGGTGATGATCATCGTCTATGCTGCGGTCGCCGGCCAGTCCGTGGTCAAGCTCTATGCGGCGGCGATGTTTCCCGGCTTCTTCCTGGCGTTCCTCTATCTCGTCTATGTCATCGGCTGGGCGATGATTAACCCGAAGATCGCGCCGCCGCTGCCGGAGGAACAGACCCGCGTCCCCGTGCCTGAATGGATCAAGAGGTTCGCGACACTGTATTCGCCGAACTTATTCGTCGGCTTGTTCAAGGCGTTGTTCGCGCCCAAAAAGGCGAAGACGCTCGAGATCGACGGCAAGCCGATGGGCTATGGCGCGATCGTGCAGAATTTCCTCATTTCGCTGGTGCCGTTCCTGCTGACTGCAATCACGCTCGGCACGGTTTGGTGGTATGTCGTGATCCACCAGCAGGTCGGCGCCGCGGCCGAAGCCGTCGAAGGCCTGCAACAGCTCGGCAGCGCGCCAGTAACGAAGGAATTGTCCCCGTCCGAAAAGGGACCGGACACCCAGTTCTATATCTGGTTCGCGGTATCGGCAGCCGTGCTGACGGCGTGGACGGCGCGCTCTTACTTGCGCATGGGCGGCGAGCGCTTCGTAGTGCTGAAGCTGCTGACGTCGTCGGTGATGCCGCTCGGCATCCTCACCGTCGTGGTGCTGGGCGTGATCCTGTTCGGCATCACGACCGCGACCGAATCCGCCGGCGTCGGCGCCGCCGGCGCCTTCATCCTCGCCTTCCACGCCCGCACGCTCGACTGGAAGCGCACCAAGGAAGCAGTGTTCCTGACCGCAAAGACGACCGCGATGGTGTGCTGGCTGTTCGTCGGTTCCGCGCTGTTCTCGGCGGTGTTCGCCATCCTCGGTGGCCAGGCGCTGCTGGAGAGCTGGGTGCTCTCGCTCAACATGTCGCCGGTGCAGTTCATGATCCTGTCGCAGGCGATCATCTTCATTCTCGGATGGCCGCTGGAGTGGACCGAGATCATCATCATCTTCGTGCCGATCTTCCTGCCGATGCTGAAGCATTTCGGCATCGACCCGGTCCTGTGGGGCGTGCTGGTGTTCGTGAACCTGCAGGCCGCGTTCCTGTCGCCGCCGGTCGCGATGTCGGCGTTCTATCTCAAGGGCGTCGCGCCGAAGCACGTCACGCTCAACCAGATTTTTGCGGGCATGATGCCCTACATGCTGATCGTGATCCTGTGCATGGTGATCATGTATCTCTGGCCCGGCATGACGCTGTGGCTGCCGAACTATCTCTACGGCGGCGGATAGAGCGTTTTCCGGCGAAAGCCTGCCCCGGAATTAATCCGGGGTGGAGGCGGGTTCGATCAAATCAAAAATGCAAACCTGGACGGGATTTTTACTGCCCGTGGCTCGTCAGCTTCTGCTGGCAGGCCTTGCTGATCCGTGAGCGGTTCTGCTTCAGGCAGGCCAGAATGATCTGATCGCCATCCTGCATCTGCGCCCGGCAATACCGCGAGACGTCGCGCGCGCACTCGTCATGCCCCTCTTTCTTTTGTGTCTGCGCCAACGCGTTGGAGGCCATCAGGATCAGGGGGATGACGAAAAGGATCTTGGTCATTTGCTATGCCTTTACACGAGAACGCAATCCGGGCGTTCTACAGCGTTTTCGAGCGAAAGCCAGCCCCCGGCTTGATCCGGGATGGACACCGGTTCGCGTCAAGAAAACGCGTCAAAACGAAAATTGGAGCGTCAAAATTCGGCCGGTAACGCATTTGTGGCCCGCGCCCCCTTGGGCGCGTTTGTAAAGGCCGCAAAAGACGGAAAAACGCCTGCGTCGCATCGACGCAAGCGTTTTCCGAGCCGTTTAAAGACCGTGCCGATTATTGCGCGGCGAGCTTGCCGGATTTCTGCGCGGCGAGTTCGCGGTCCATGACGCCGCGGCAACCGGCGCTCAGATCGGCGCGATGCTTGATCATGCAGGCTGTGATCTTCGGAATGTTCGGGATTTCCGAGCTGCAGAGGCGGAACGCGTCGCCGGTGCATTGCTGCTGCGCTTCCGAGCTGAAAGCGAAGCTGGCGGTCGACGAGGCGGCGGCGAAAGAGGTGGTCAAGGCCAGCACTAAACTGACCTTGCGAACGGTATTGAAGAAGGCTGCGGTCATTTTCGGCTCCTGTTGGCCCGGCAAAGCGAGCCCGTTGTTGATGGCTGGAGCATGCGCCTGGAACCGCAGACGCGACTGTGACTGACGTCACTCAGGCATAAGACCCTCATCTTCTTCGTCTAACCGGCGCGTGTTCGGGAGACGTTAAGACTTTGTTGGCACTAATACCCCGTTGCGTGTGTATCCCGAGTATCTGGAAAGAGTAGCGATGCGTAATGCGTTGGGCCTGATGCTGGCCAGTGTAGTGACGGCGGTTGTGATCACCGGCGTTTGGTTCTGGACCTCCTCCCCGCGCGCCGACGCGGCCCCACCTCAAACCGTGGCTGCCCGCAAGGCCGAGCCGTTACCGGCACCCGCCGCAGCCAAGCTCGCGCTGAAGGACGACGTCGAGATCACGGCTTCTCTCACGAAGCCCGCCCCAGCGCCTGCGCCCGCTCCCGCGCCGCAGCCGCTGCGATCATCGGCCTGCGCCAATCCCGACGCACTTGGCGTCAGCCGCACGGTCGTGATCGACACCACCGGTGGCCCGGGCTTCGGGTTCCTGCAGTACAAGCAGTTCGACTTCCTGACCGAGAAAGAGGTCGTGCTGACGTTCGACGACGGTCCGTGGCCGACCACCCCCGCGGTGCTCAAGGCGCTTTCGGATGAATGCACCAAGGGGCTGTTCTTCCCGGTCGGCAAGCACACCACCTATCATCCGGAAATTCTCCGCCAGGTCGCCGCTGCCGGTCACACCATCGGCTCGCACACCTGGTCGCACACCCATCTCGACGGCAAGAAGCTGACCGAGCAGCAGGTCAGGGAGGAGATCGAGAAGGGTTTCAGTGCCGTGAAGATGGCGCTGGGTGCGGCGCCTGCGCCGTTCTTCCGCTTCCCGGGCCTTGCGCACACGCAGGCCGCCCTCGGCTATCTCGCCTCACGCAACATTTCGATGTTTTCAGTTGATGTCGATTCCAACGACTTCAAATCGTCGGGTCCGGATCAAGTGATCCAGAACGTCATGACCAAGCTCGACAAGCAGGGCAAGGGCGTCATCCTGATGCATGATCTGCAGAAGCACACCGCGATTGCCTTGCCGACGCTGCTGCGCCGCCTGAAGGCCGGCGGCTACAAGGTCGTGCAGATGAAGGCCAAGGAGCAGCTCGAAACCTTGCCGGAATATGACGCGATGCTGGTGAAGGACCAGAAGGTGCCGGCGGTTGCCAGCCGCCCGATCAGCAGCGTGGTGCAGACGGTTACGCAGTAAAGGTTGCCGCAAAGCCGGTCGCCGGCTCCAGCCTTACTCAATGAAAAACGCGCCCTTCGGATTTGAACCCGAGAGGCGCGTTCTGCTTTGGCTATGTTACCAATAGATGCCGTGCCGGTGCAGTGCGCCGATGATGCGCGCGATCCGGAAGCGTATGCCGTGCGGCCTCGCGCTCCTCGACATGTACGCCGTTCTCTGGGCGACAGGCCTTGCGCGTCCGGCGCTCGCAGGCCCGGCAGCGGGCCGATGCATCCTGGCTGCCCTGGCCACCCGGGGCGTGGCCGTCTCGGGCTTGCTCGTCTCGGCCTTGCTCGTCTCGGCCTTGGGCTCGACGACGGCGGGCCGCTCGACATATCTTGGTGCTTCCGCAGCTTCTGCGCTTTTCGATGCATCGGCAGCCCTGGCCGGCGCCGGAGCGGTCTGCGTCTCGCTGCCGACCAGCGACAAGCTCCGATCGCCAGCTTGAGCTGCGGCGGATGCCAAAACAAATCCTGCAATCAGAATGAATTTACGCATGTTTGTGTCTCCCCTTGAGGTCGAGGCGGAGACTATGCCGGGCGGGGCGACTCCTGATGTGAGACAGGTCACGCAGACGAATCCGCGAACGCGGATGCCGACTGCTCAAGGCATTTTTGAAAGGCTGGTGCCGCAAACAGGACTCGAACCTGTGACCCCGTCATTACGAATGACGTGCTCTACCAACTGAGCTATTGCGGCGGACCAAACACGGCGTTCGGGCGTGACCCGGAAAACGCCCGCACCTGATATCGGGGACGGCCCCGATTGGCAAGAAAAACGCGGGCCCTACAAAGCGTTTTCAAGCGAAGTGGGCACCGGTTCGCGTCAAGGAAACGCGTCAAAACAAGAATCTAGACGTCTAGTTGCCGCCCCAGCGTGACAAAAATCCGCGCCAGCCGCCGGCCTGGGCCTTGGGCGGGCCGATTTGTTCCGCGAATTCGTCCGCTGGGCCGTCCTCGTCGATGCCGGGGTCGTCCGGCGCCCGGACGAGGGGGATCACGGCCGGAATCGGGGTCGGAATGGCCTTTGGAATATCCTGCCGCGAGCGGAACAACGGGGCCGGTCGGCTTGGCGCCGCTTCGGCCGGCTTGGGCGGGGCCGGCGTCGGCGCGGGGACCGGCTCGGGGCGGGTCGGCGCGGTTGAGGCCGCCTCAGCCGCAGCAGCCGGCGGCGGCGCGTTGTCCTGCTCGGCGGGCAGCGCCGGTGTGACAGGGGCGGCGGACTCGGCAACCGATTCGGTTACGTCCCTTGGCGGCTCGAGCACGACGACGCGGCGCGGCGTCGCCAGCATGGCTTCCTCGAACGGCGAGGCCTCGATCGCGCCAGCCTTGTCGGACGGCAGTGCCGCGACCGGCGTCTGCCACTGGAAGGCATCCAGCCGCCCAGTGACTGGGGAAACCGGCCGCCAGCGATCACTGACATAGCCGTCCGCGGTCCAGGCCGGATCGTGCAGTGCGCGCACGGCGCGCAAGGTCCACGCCCGCGCCCGGCCGCTATCGCCATGTTCGGTGCGCTCGATCTCCGCCATCAAGAGCGCGACGCGCTGTGTCGGCGCTGAAATGAACGGCGCCAGCGCCTCGCGCGCTTTGGTAAACTCGGACGCGTCGATCGCGGCGCGCGCAATCGCCAGCGCGCCCTCGATGTGACCCGGCACCTTCGCGGCGAGCGTCTCGACGCGAACCAGCCGCTGGCGTGCGGAATCGCCGAGCTTCACATGCGCGTAGGCATCCGCCAGATCGGGATGCGGCTGCGCCAGCCATGCCGTCTCGACGAGGCGCATGGAACGCCGCACCTGATGCGCCTCGCCTTCGAACTTGCTCGCCAGCACCGCGGCGGGCACCAGCGTCGGCGCCAGCTTGACCGCTTCCATCACGCTCTCGCGCGCCAGGTCGCGATCGACCTTTTCGAGTTCCAGCGCGCGCGCCGTCAACAGCACGCCGCGCTGCCGGCGATAGGTCGCCTTGTCGATCAGTCCGGCCGATTGATTGTTGTCGAGGATCTTTAGCGCGCCGGCCCAGTCGCCCTTGGCGCAGCAGAAGCCGAGCACCGCATGCGACGCCCATGACGAGGACGGCGACAATTTCAGCGCTTCCTCGGCGACCATCACGGCCGCGACCGGATCGTCGGCGCGCTGCGCCTCGATGAACAGGCCGCGCAAGCCCAATAGCCGCGTGTCCTCGCGTTCGGCCATGGCGCGGAAGGCGCGCTGCGCGCCTTCGCGATTGCCATCGAGCTGCGCCGACTGCGCATGCAGCAGCAACGCCAGCGGATCGTGCGCGGCATGTTTGCGCGCTGCCTCAGCATGAATTCGGGCCGCCGTGGAATCGCCATGGCCGATCGCGAGCAGTCCTTGCGTGATCGCATGCCGGCCGCGGGCCTGACGCCGTTCGCGCCGGCTGCGCCGCATGCGCGCCGGTGTGCGCCACAGGCCGCGCAGGATCGCCCAAACCATCATCGCCGCAACGACGACGATGCCCAGCGCCAGCACGAAGACCGGCAGCGTGGTCTGAACGCGATAGCCGCCCCATGACAGCACAACATCGCCGGCCTGCTCGGCAATCCAGGCCGCGCCGGCCGCTCCCAGCGCGATCAACAACAGAAACAGAATGATCCGGATCATTGAAATCCTTACTGCGAAATCCTTATTGCGCCGGTTTGGCGAGCGCCGCCATGGCGTCGGCCGCAAATTGACGGGATGCGGCCAGCGCGGCGTCGCGCGCGTCGGCCCGTTCAAGCCAGGATTGCGCCGCGGCGCGATCGGCCGGCTCAAGCGTCTTCAATTCCCGCCGCGCCTCGTTGAAATCATTTCGCAGCGCGGCCGCCGTGATCCGCGCCACCACGGCGCCACGATCATTGCCGGCGGTATCGGTGCGTTCGATCTTGACCAGCTTGGCAGCGCCCGCCTGCAGACGCTCGACAATGCCCGTGCCGGTCGTGGCATTGTTCTGTTGCGCGGCCGGCAACAGCTTTGGCACCAATGCCAACAGTTCCGTGCTCAGCTTGCCGGCGTTCGGCACGCCCTTCTCTGCAAATTGATCGAGCGGCTTCAAGACATTCGGATTGGGCGCCAGCGCTTTGGTCGCGGCGAGCGCCGCCGGATAGGGATCGCCGATCCGGACCAGAACATCGAGCAGCGCTCCCGCCACCAGGCGGCGCAGCGCTACGTCGTCGGCAGGTTTGGCGTCGGCAAGCTTGCTGCCTTGCTGCGCGATCTCGGTGCCCTGCGCCCGCATCAGGCTCTCGATCTTCGCGATGCGCTCATCGATCCCGGAAAGATCCGGCGACGCCGTGCCGTCGCCACGCGGGACCGATTTCACATCGTTGATGGCGGACGCCAGCTTCTCGCCCTGCGCCCGCGTTGCCGCGAGTTCAGCGCGCAACGCCGCAACTGTTTTTTCCAGGGCCTCGGTGCGCGCGGCAGCCGCGGGATCGGGCACCGGCTTGCCGACCTTTGGCTCTAGTCCGGCGACACGGGCGGTGAGACTGTCGATGGCGGCACCGAGCTGCGGGGCGGGCGGCGGGGAGGCGGGCTGAATCGCGGGCCAGCCCAGCATCCAGCCGACGCCAATCACCAGCGCGGCGGCGACCGCACCGGAGACCGGCGCGACGATCCAGGGCGAGACAGGCCGGGAGGGTGGCTCCGCAACCGGAGGTTCCTCAACTGGAGTCTCGTCTGCTGAAACTTTGGTGGCCTCGGGCGCGGGCTCGGCCACGGGCTCGGGCATCGCCTCGCCAGAACTCTTCGTCTCGCTCGACACTTCGGTCGCCTCGAGATCGATGGTCGGCGGCTCACGCTTCGGCCGGCCCGAATCGGGCAGCGGTGCAGTGTCTTCGGGCCTGTCATCGACCATCACAGCGGTTCCCTTGAATGGCTAGGTGCCGAAACTTAGCAGAATCGGAACGTCTTAGAGCATGATCCGGCAGTGGCGGCACCGGTTTTCCGATAAGACCATGCTCAGACTTAAAGATTAGAGCGCAACCGCGCTTGCAGCGCCCTGCCCAGTGCCTCGAACAGGGCATTTTCGTCCGGCGAAGCTGCCGCCGTGACCTGGGTCGCGCCGGCATCCCGCAAGACCGCGGCGACGGCCGCCGAAATGCAGCATTGCGGCAGCGCCAATGCTGATATTTCGACGCCCCCGGCCCGCGCCGCCTCCAGAAATGCCCGCGCGCTGCGCCGTGAATAATGCAGCACTGCCTCGACCTGATGCGCCACAAAGGCGTCACATACGTCCCTTGGCAGGCTGGGCGCGGGCACCATCCGGTAGGTGGTGCGCGTCACAACCGTAAAGCCCTTTTCGCCGAGTTCGCCGGCGAGATCGCGCGCGAGATCGGCGCCTGCGAGGTACAATAGCGGACTGGCTTTCTTCAATTGCTTCGACTTCGCACGCGCCAGCACCAGATCGCGCAGTGCGCCGGCGTCGCCCTTTGACGTGATCACCTCGCCAAACCCGGCGTCGCGCGCCGCGACCGCGGTATTTTCTCCGACCGCGAACAGCGGCAGTTTGAGGAGCCGGCTGTCGGCAAGATGGGACGCGATGGCGCGCAGTGCGTTGGCGCTGGTGACGATGACGGCGCCATAAGTCGCGTCCGCATCGTTCTGGAACGGCACCGGCTCGAACCGCAGCATCGGCGCGCGCAGGACGTCGAACCCCCGCGCACGAAGCGCCTTGGCCGTCGTCTCATCATCCGGATGCGGGCGCGTGACGAGAACGGCCATATTTCAGATCTCCGCCAAAACGATTTCGGCACACTCAAGCGATTGCACGCTGTCACCTCGTAATGCTACCGGGTTACGGAAGCGTTGTTTTTGGCGATAGCGCAAGGGTTCAAATAAGGGTTCAAATTGGACAGCGACACGCCGATGTTGGTGCTCGGTATCGAAACCACCTGCGATGAAACCGCAGCCGCCGTGGTGGAACGCCAGAGCGACGGCAGCGGCAAGATTCTGTCCAATATCGTCCGCTCGCAGACCACAGAGCACGCCCGTTTCGGCGGCGTGGTGCCGGAGATCGCAGCCCGGGCTCATGTTGACCTGCTCGATGGCATCGTCGGGCAAGCGATGAAGGACGCCAACACCGGCTTTGCGCAATTGTCGGCGGTGGCGGCTGCCGCCGGCCCCGGCCTGATCGGCGGCGTTATCGTCGGTCTCACCACCGCCAAGGCAATCGCGATGGTGCACGATACACCGCTGATTGCGGTCAATCATCTCGAAGCCCACGCGTTGACGCCGCGGCTGACTTGCGCGCTCGCTTTTCCCTATTGCCTGTTCCTGGCGTCCGGCGGGCACACCCAGATCGTGGCCGTGGTCGGCGTCGGCAAATATGTACGGCTCGGCACCACCGTCGACGACGCGATGGGCGAAGCCTTCGACAAGGTCGCAAAAATGCTGTCCCTGCCCTACCCCGGCGGACCGGAGGTCGAACGAGCAGCGGCAAGCGGCGACGCCAAACGGTTCGCCTTTCCACGGCCGATGCTCGGGCGGCCAGATGCGAATTTCTCGCTGTCGGGCTTGAAGACGGCGGTTCGCAACGAAGCCAGCCGCATGACGCCGCTGGAACCGCAGGACGTCAGCGATCTCTGCGCCGGTTTTCAGGCCGCGGTGCTGGAATCGACGGCGGACCGGCTGAGCGTGGGCTTGCGGCTGTTTCATGAACAATTCGGACCGCCACGCGCACTGGTCGCCGCGGGTGGCGTCGCCGCCAATCACGCCATCCGCGGCGCATTGCAGGACGTTGCCGCAAAAGCGCAGACCACGCTGATCATTCCGCCGCCCGCGCTCTGCACGGATAATGGCGCCATGATCGCCTGGGCCGGCGCGGAACGGATGGCGCTAGGATTGACCGATACGATGGATGTGCCGCCCCGCGCACGCTGGCTGCTCGACGCCAACGCGACAGCGCCGGCCGGCTACGCCAAAACGCGCGCGGGATTCTGACATGGCGTCCTTTAACTCGGTTGCGGTGATCGGCGCCGGCTCGTGGGGGACGGCGCTCGCGGGCGCCGCCACACGCGCCGGCCGCGATGTGACGCTTTACGCACGCAACGCCGAAACTGCCGTGCAAATGAAATCAACGCGCATCAATCCGCGATTGCCCGGCGTGCCGGTCGACAGCCGCATCGAGATCACCGGCGACATGATCGCCGCCGCTGCTGCCGACATCATCCTGATGGCTACCCCCGCACAGCATCTGCGCGAAACGATGTTGGCGCTGGCGCCCCACCTGAAAAAACCGACGCCCGTCATCGCGGCTGCCAAGGGCATCGAGCGCGGCACGCACAAATTCATGACGGAAGTGATCGCGGAAACTGCACCTGATGCGACGCCTGCGATCCTGTCGGGGCCGAGTTTTGCCGATGACGTGGCCCGCGGGCTTCCGACCGCCGTCACGCTGGCAGCGAAAGATAAGAAGCTGGCGAGCGCGCTGGTACAGGCGCTGGGCTCGTCGACATTCCGACCCTATCACACCACTGATATCCGCGGTGTCGAGATCGGTGGCGCGGCAAAAAACGTGCTGGCGATCGCAGCCGGCATCGTCGAGGGACGAAGGCTCGGCGCATCTGCATTGGCCGCGCTCACCACACGCGGCTTCACCGAACTGGCGAGGCTTGGGCGGGCCTGCGGCGCGCGCAGCGAGACTCTGGTCGGCCTCTCCGGGCTCGGCGATCTGGTCCTGAGCTGCTCCAGCCTGCAATCGCGCAACTTTGCGCTTGGTATCGCGCTCGGCCGCGGCGAGCAGCCGAACCGCGACAAGCTCGCGGAAGGCGAGTTCACCGCGCCGGTCCTGATCGAACTGGCCGCTTCGCAAAATGTCGATATGCCGGTATCAAATGCAGTCGCGGCGATCCTGAGCGGCAAGGTCACGATCGACGCGGCGATCGAAGGCCTGCTGACGCGGCCGTTCAAGGCGGAGGAATGACGATGGCGTACTGGCTGGTGAAATCCGAACCCTCAACCTGGTCGTGGGACCAGCAGGTCGCTAAGGGAGCAAAGGGTGAAGCCTGGACCGGCGTGCGCAATTTCACCGCGCGCCAAAATCTCGTGAACATGAAGAAGGGCGACAAGGCCTTCTTCTATCATTCCAACGAGGGCAAGGAGATCGTCGGCATCGCCGAAGTGATCAAGGAAGCCTATCCCGATCCCTCCGACAAGACCGGCAAATTTGTCTGCGTCGATATCAAGGCCGACAAGCCGTTGAAGACGCCGGTGACGATGGCCGCGATCAAGGCCGACAAGAAGCTCGCGGACATGGCGCTGGTGAAGTATTCGCGGCTGTCGGTTCAGCCGGTGACGGCGGAGGAGTGGAAGATGGTCTGCAAGATGGGTGGGCTGTAAGGCGCTCGTCATTGCCGGGCTTGACCCGGCAATCCATCGTCTCAGGAGAATCCTTTTGGATGGATGCGCGGGTCAAGCCCGCGCATGACGACGGTGTTACGCCGCCGCCGCGGTGACCACCTGCGCGAGCAGCGCCTCGCGCTTGGCTTGCGTGCGATAGCCCTTCATTGTCGCCGCAAAGCGCTCGAGAATGCCGTCCTCGAAAGCCGTGACGATGGTGTCGTGGACATAGCTCTTGCGGCAGATCGCGGGCGTGTTCGACAATTCGTCGGCTGCGGCGCGCACGGCGTCCAACACTTGCTTCTTGCGGCCGCGCTCGCTTGCTGCGGGCGTAATCCGCGACAGCGATTCCAGCACCACGGCCGACGCCATCAGGGTGCGGAAATCCTTCAGCGAAATCTTGATGCCGGCGATCTCGCGCAGGAACGCATTCACGGTCGTGGTCGAGACCGTGCGAACGGTGCCGGAATTGTCGCGATACTGGAACATGCGCTTGCCCGGCACGGTGCGCAGGATGCCAATCGCGCGCACCAGCTTGGCGGCGTCGCATTCCTTGCGCACGGCCTTGCCGCCCTTGGCCTTGAAGGTCAGGACGAAGCTGTCGTCTTCCAGCGTGACGTTGGACTTCAACAGCGTGGTCGCGCCGCGGGTGCCGTTGAGGCGGGCGTAGGATTCGTTGCCGGGCCGGATCGCGGTGCGCGCGATCAGCTCGATCACCGCCGACAGCGCGAACTCCCGCGTCGGCTCGTCGCCGGACAGATGCGCCGATACGTTGCGGCGGATTTTTGGCAAGGCCGCCACCAGCCGCGCCAGGCGATGCGCCTTGCGCTGCTCGCGGACCTTTTCCCAATCGACATGGTAGCGGTACTGCAGCCGCCCGGCCGCATCGATGCCGACGGCCTGCAGATGCGAGTTCGGATCGACTGAATAGCGCACATCGCGATAGGCCGGCGGCACTGCCATCGAATGCAGACGGCGGATGGTGCCGGCGTGACGGATCTGCGTGCCGTTGGCGCGAACGAATGAATAAACTTTTCCGCGCTTGATGCGGCGGATGGTCAGCCCTGTCTGGTCGCCGAGCTTGAGCCCGAGTTCCTGTGCCAGTTCTTCGACGGAGGTTTTTGCGACGATGTGGGGCTTTGCCGCGGACGGCTTTAGCGGCGCCTTGATCGGTTCCTTTGGCAGTTGCCCGAGCGCCTCGGCCAATGCGACGGCAGGATCGGCGGAAACGGGCCGCGTAGCCTCGAAACTCTGCTGATCCATCATGACCGTTATCGCCTTGCTCCACCTGTCTGCCGGCAATGCCCGTTGTTGTGGCTTGGTTCCGGAGGGCCGTCCGGCCCCGGGGAGGCCATTTAGGGGGTAATGAACCGCTTTGCGAGTCCCGATTCCGTCATTAGCGGTTATTAGATACCGATCATGGGTGCCATTCCGGCGATAACGTTGATTTCGCCCTGAGCCATCTCGCGAAAAATGCCGCGACTTTGATCCGTCGCAGGGCCTGGAACTGGCTGATTGACGAAGGTCGCACACGTTCCGCCTTGTCCGGGCATCGCCCCGCGACGCATAATCAATGCAACAATCAGGACGACTTGCGGACGCCCAAATACATGGCCGCAATGAGTGGGAGGTAAAGATGTCCGACAAGATTTACGACGTATCCGCCGATTGGGCCAAGCGCGCCTTTATCGACGACGCCAAGTACCGCGAAATGTATTCCCGCTCGGTCAATGATCCCAATGGCTTCTGGGCCGAACAGGCCAAGCGCATCGACTGGATCAAGCCCTTCCACAAGGTCGAGAACGTTTCCTTCGCCCCCGGCAACATCTCGATCAAATGGTTCGAGGACGGCGTCCTGAACGCGGCCTGGAACTGCATCGACCGCCATCTCGACAAGCGCGGTGACCAGACCGCGATCATCTGGGAGGGCGACGACCCCACGCAGTCCAAGCACATCACCTACCGCCAGTTGCACGACGAAGTCTGCAAGATGGCCAACATCCTGCGCACCCGGAACGTCAAGAAGGGCGACCGCGTCACGATCTATCTGCCGATGATCCCGGAGGCGGCCTACGCGATGCTGGCCTGCGCGCGGATCGGCGCCATTCATTCCGTGGTGTTCGCCGGCTTCTCGCCTGACAGCCTCGCCCAGCGCATCACCGATTGCCAGTCCAAGGTCATCATTACCGCCGACGAGGGACTGCGCGGCGGCAAGAAGGTGCCGCTGAAGGCCAATGTCGATGCGGCGCTCGAGAAGGCCGGCGACGTCGACTGGGTCATCGTGGTCAAACGCACCGGGGCTGCCGTCGACATGAAACTGTCGCGCGACCTCTGGTATCACGAGGCCGCAAAGGTCGTGACCACGGAATGCCCGTGCGAGCATATGCACGCGGAAGATCCGCTGTTCATCCTCTATACGTCAGGCTCCACCGGCCAGCCCAAGGGCGTGCTGCACACGACCGGCGGCTATCTCGTCTACGCGGCGATGACGCATCAATACGTGTTCGACTATCACGACGGCGACATCTTCTGGTGCACTGCCGACGTCGGCTGGGTCACCGGCCACAGCTACATTATCTATGGGCCGCTGGCGAACGGCGCGACCACGCTGATGTTCGAAGGTGTGCCGAACTACCCCGACAATTCCAGGTTCTGGAACGTCATCGACAAGCACAACGTCAACACCTTCTACACCGCGCCGACCGCGATCCGCGCGCTGATGCAGAGCGGCGACGGACCGGTGCAGAAGACCTCGCGCAAGAGCCTGCGGCTGCTTGGCACCGTCGGCGAGCCGATCAATCCGGAGGCCTGGGAATGGTATTACCGCGTGGTCGGCGACGGCCGTTGCCCGATCGTCGATACATGGTGGCAGACTGAGACTGGCGGCATCCTGATTACACCGCTGCCGGGCGCCACAAAACTCAAGCCGGGTTCGGCGACGCGGCCGTTCTTCGGCGTGGTACCTGAGATCGTCGATGCCGACGGCAAGGTGCTGGAGGGCGAAGCCACAGGCAATCTCTGCCTCATCAAGTCCTGGCCGGGGATGATGCGCACGGTCTATGGCGACCACGCCCGTTTCGAGCAGACTTATTTCTCCACCTACAAGGGCAAGTATTTCACCGGCGACGGCTGCCGCCGCGACGCCGACGGCTACTATTGGATCACCGGCCGCGTCGACGACGTCATCAACGTGTCAGGTCATCGCATGGGCACTGCCGAGGTCGAGAGTTCGCTCGTCGCACATGCAAAAGTGTCGGAAGCCGCCGTGGTCGGCTATCCCCACGACATCAAGGGCCAGGGCATCTATGCCTATGTGACCCTGATGGCCGGCACCGAACCGACCGAGGAGTTGCGGAAAGAGTTGGTCGCCTGGGTGCGCAAGGACATCGGGCCGATCGCTTCCCCCGACCAGATCCAGTTCGCGCCGGGCCTGCCAAAGACCCGCTCCGGCAAGATCATGCGCCGCATACTGCGCAAGATCGCCGAGGACGAGCCCTCCAGCCTTGGCGACACCTCGACGCTGGCCGACCCCGCCGTGGTCGACGATCTCGTGCAGAACCGGCAGAACAAGAAGGGCGCGCCGGCGTAGGACGATCGCTAGAGCAAGTCTCTCGTCCCGGGATCCCGGGACGAGGCAAATGCCGAACTTGCCACAAATCCCGTTGCACTCACGCGCTTGTCAGTGGCGAGCCCGCTTCGGCGGGCATTTCGCTGCCATGTGTTGTTTTCAGGTCATTTACTTTATTTCGAACATTTTCTCTGTTCCGCCCGGCGAAACAGTTTCGAAGGCCGGCGTCGAAACCAGCCAGTCAATTCGCGCGACTAAATTGAAAACGAGTGGAGGAGACAGCGGGCCGTCAAGGCTTGAAAGGACATTGAGGACCCCCGAGAGGGACGGGCAAAGTGGGAGCTGGGAATGTCGAAGAGAATTGCGGTGGCGTTGGCTGCCACCATCGGTGTGAGCATTATGATGTCGTCGGCAGCGCAAGCGCGCCCGGAAGTGGTCGGTATCAGCGGCGATTACGCGCCGGGCACCATCGTGGTGAGGACCCATGAGCGGCGTCTCTATCTCATTCTCGAATCCGGCCGCGCCATGCGCTATCCGGTCGGCGTCGGCAAGGCCGGCAAGCAGTGGGCAGGCACCACCCGGATCGACGGCAAGTATCTCAATCCGGCCTGGTCGCCGCCGAGCGAAGTGAAGCGCGACAAGCCTGGTATGCCCGACGTCATTCCCGGCGGCTCGCCGCGCAACCCGATGGGCGTCGCGGCGATGACGCTGGCCGGCGGCGAGTATGCTATTCACGGCACCAACGTGCCGGGCTCGGTCGGCGGCTTCGTATCCTACGGTTGCATCCGGATGCTCAATGACGACATCTCCGATCTCTACCAACGCGTGCCGGTCGGGACGACCGTGACTGTCACGCGCTGATCTACAGATTGGATTGATACAAGAGCCGCGCCCTTCGCGGCTTTTTCATTTGAGTGATGTTTGTCCTGAATTCGCACACCAGCCGTTGCGATGGCCGCCGCCGTAGCTGCGGGCATGACCCGCGGCGAGCATCGCCGTCGAAACATTTCCGGTGCGCCTGGTCGCTGCGTCGGCGACGACGCGGCCGGCATATTTGTCTGGCCCGATATTGAAGATCCGGACGTCGCCTTCGCCGAGCAATGTCCGCAACGCGCTCGTAGCGGCCTCGGCCATCTGCAATTCCTGCGGGCAGGACGCTTTTAATTCAGGCGCGTCGATGCCGCGCAGACGCACCCGTGTGTTGAGATCGAGACCCGGCTCCAGGTGAACCCGCGCCTCAAACGTGTCTCCATCAAGCGTGCGGATGACGTCGACGGCGTGATGCATGTCCGCACTTCCGGCCCGCTTCCAGACCATCTCGGCATCGCGCGCCGCCTGGCTGTCGGCTGAGCTCGGCAACGATCGGCGTACCCAGTCCCGCACCGGCAGCATTGTCCCCGCCGCTACGCAAATCACGAACACCCACGGCAGGGCCGCCGAAAACCAGCGGCGCCAACGACCCCGGCGTGAGGGCCGATATGCACTTATTCTCTCATATGGGGACATATTCCCGACTAAGAGCTGAGTCGGGGTATCCGGCAAGGGCCCATTGCTATCCCGCGGGCCTCAAAAATCCGACGCGATCCCCTTCCGCTCCCAATCTCCGTAGCGGGTCGGTTCCGGACCCTTCGGACCCTGGAATTCCTTCGGCTGCGGCGTGGCGCTGGCCGCGGCGGCCTGGCGGCGTGCTTCGGCTTCGGCGAGCGCGCGCTCGGCGGCGGGCGTCAGCTTCTTGCGTTCCGCGACGGGCGCGGGAGATGAAAAATTGTCGATCATCGCAACTCTCCCATAGCACAGGGATGGGCGCACAGATGACATCACATTCGCGAAATTGTCTGTGGCGATTCTTACATTTGGCATATTCGCATGCCAAACGGGCTTGCATTCCAACGGCATGAGCCAGAACCTTTCCGCTTTCCGAGACATTGCTGCTTCATGCCCCCTTCCAGATTCGCAGTACCTTCAGAAGTGCCGGGCCTCGCCGCGCGGCGAATCGCGGCCGATATCCTCGACGGCGTACTGCACAAGCATCGCACCCTCGACGATCAGCTCGACGGCGCGGGCGCCCATCCCGGACTGAAGACGCTGGCCGATCGCGACCGCGCCCTGATGCGGCGCCTGGTGGCGACGATTTTGCGGCGGCTCGGCACGCTCGGGCATTTGTTGTCGCGCCTGCTCGATCGCGGCATCCCGACCGACGCGCCGCGTGCGCAGAGCGCACTTCTGATCGGCGCCGCGCAGATTCTCTGGATGGATGTTCCCGATCATGCAGCCGTCGATCTCTCGGTGCGGCTGGTGCAATCGGACCGCCGCGCGGCGAAATATGCCGGCCTCGTCAACGCGGTGCTGCGCCGCTGCGCCCGCGAGGGGCAGCCGCTGATCGACGAAGTCAAAGCGCAGAACCTGGATATTCCACCGTGGCTGCTGGCGCGCTGGATCGGCGCCTATGGCGAGACCACGGCGCGGCAGATGGCGCTCGCCATCGGCCACGAACCGTCGCTCGACATCACCGTGAAATCAGACGCAACACAATGGGCGAGCCGCCTGCACGGTGAAACGTTGCCGACCGGCACCGTGCGCACCTTGCTGCAGGGCTCGGTGACCATGCTGCCCGGCTTCACCGAGGGGCAGTGGTGGGTGCAGGACGCCGCCGCCGCGCTGCCCGCGCGCTTGTTCGGCGACGTCAGCGGCAAGGCCATCGCGGACCTCTGCGCAGCTCCGGGCGGCAAGACTGCGCAACTGGCGCAAGCCGGCGCACGCGTCACCGCCGTCGATCGCTCGCCGGCGCGCATGGCGCGGCTGCGCGACAATCTGGCGCGGCTTTCGCTGCAGGCCGACGACGTCGTGACCGATGCCGCCGAGTGGCCCGGTCGCGGCAATGGGAGCTTTGACGGCGTGCTGGTGGACGCGCCCTGCACCTCCACCGGCACCATTCGCCGTCACCCGGACGTGGCCTGGCTGCGTCAGGAAGCCGACATCGCGGCGCTGTCGGCGTTGCAGAAACGATTGCTGCAACGGGCGGTCGCCCTGCTCAAGCCCGGCGGAACGCTGGTCTATTGCACCTGTTCGCTGGAGCCGGAGGAAGGCGAGCAGGCGATTGCGGCTCTGCTGGCCACCGAATCGGACGTGCGCCGTGCCCCGATCGAGGTGGGCGAAGTCGCCGGCCTCAGCGAAATCGTGACCGCAAACGGCGATTTACGGACCCTGCCCTGCCATTTGCCCCATACCGACCCCCGGCTTAGCGGGTTGGATGGATTTTACGCGGCGCGTCTGGTTAAATTCTGATTTTAAACTGGAATTTCCTCGCCCTCGGGGGTGATTCGCCGGTTTTCAAGATGGTGTCATCCCGGCGTTTCCGGATTAAAAGGATTCGCCAGAATACCCCTCCCTCCCTAAGCAAGGCACGGCGTGTCGGTCGCTCAACGCAGACGCATCTCGACGCTTATCATGAGCCGCTCGGCGCGGACCGTGATCGCGCGCGCGACCGGCGCGACGGTGGCGGTGTCGCGGCTATGGCCGGGCCGCGCCGACCGGCTGATCATCGCGCCGCATGACCTGCGTACCGCCGACGCCACCCGCGCCGCCGAGATCTATGCCGGCCGCTTCGTGTTCGCCGGCAAGATCGTGACCTGCCACGGCCGTTCGATCTTCGATCTCGAACCGCCATCGGAAGATTGGGAAGTCGCCCTGCTCGGCTTCGGCTGGCTGCGGCATCTTCGCGCCGCCGACACCGCGCTGACCCGCGCCAATGCCCGCTCGCTGGTCGACGACTGGATCTCGAATCCGGCGCGCAAGCGGCCGCTCGAACGCCGCCCCGACGTGCTGGCGCGCCGCGTGATCTCGCTGTTGTCGCAGGCCCCGCTGGTGCTCGGCGATACCGACGGAAAGTTCTATCGCAAATATCTGCGCGGGCTGACCCGCGAGATCCGCTATCTGCGCTACGCGATGCTCGACATCGCCGACGGCGTGCCGCGGCTGCAGGTCCTGATCGCGCTTTGTTATGCCTCGCTGTGCCTGGCCAACCAGGCGCGTCACATCCGTTCCGCCACGCGACGGCTTTCCGACGAATTGCAGCGGCAGATCATGCCCGACGGCGGGCACATCTCGCGCAATCCCGGCGCGCTGGTCGAACTGCTCAGCGACCTGCTGCCGCTGCGGCAGACATTTGCGGCCCGCAACATTGCGCCGCCGCCGGCGCTCTTGAATGCGATCGACCGCATGATGCCGATGCTGCGCTTCTTCCGTCACGGCGACGGCAGCTTTGCGCTGTTCAACGGCATGAGCAACGCACCCTCGGACCTGGTGGCGACCCTGCTCGCCTATGACGACACCCACGGCGTGCCGATGGCGAACATGCCGCATACCGGCTTCCAGCGCCTCGATGCCGGCACGACCACCGTCATCATGGATACCGGCCCGCCACCGCCGCCGAATGTCAGCCAGGAAGCGCATGCCGGCTGCCTCTCGTTCGAATTGTCGTCCGGGCCGAGCCGGATCGTCGTCAATTGCGGCATGCCCTCGACCGGCCGCGACAATTGGCGCACTTTTGCGCGCAGCACCGTGGCGCATTCGACCCTGACCTATCACGACACTTCCTCGTGTCAGTTCGTCGAACTGTCGGCCGTGAAACGCCTGCTGCAGGGCGCGCCCGTCGTCAGCGGCCCAGCGAACGTGGAAAGCTACCGTGAGGTTGTGGCGGACGGCGATCTCCTGACCACCTCGCATGACGGATATCTTGCAAAATTTGGCGTCATGCATCGCCGGGTGCTGATGATCTCCCCCGACGGCGCGCGCCTCGACGGCGAGGATACCGTGTCGCCGGCGCCGGGGGCGCGCATCAAAGGCGCCGAGACCGATTTTGCCCTGCGCTTTCATCTGCATCCCGCGGTGAAGGCAAGCCGCCTCAGCGATGCGCGCGGCGTTATGCTGGTATTGCCCAACCGCGACGTCTGGACCTTCGAGGCGCTCGACGACAAGGTCGACCTCGAGGACAGCGTGTTTCTGGCCGGCAATGACGGCCCCCGCCGTACCGCCCAGATCGTGATCCGGCAGGATTCCCGGCACGCCTCCTCGGTCCGCTGGAGCTTTGTCCGCTCGACGACGACGGCTGCGGCCACGAGCGCCCGGCGCAATGCGCGGCGCGAACCGGAACTGCCGCTTTAGGTCGTATTCGCGGCAGGCTTTCGATGGCCTTGCTTGACGCAAGTAAGCTATTTGCTTACAGTGGGGCGGTGATAAGAACCTTCAAGAGCAAGGCCCTTTCGGAGTTGTGGAGCAAGGGCAGGAGTTCGAAGATTGATGCGAAAATGCAGAAGCGCATTTTCGCAAGACTGGACCGTCTCGACGTCGCCCTCCGCGCGGAGGAATGAATATCCCCGGCTTCGACTTTCACGGTTTGCACGGCTTTAACCCGAAACGCTATTCGGTCCACGTTAATGGACCGTGGTGCATCACGTTCGAATTCGAAGATGGCGACGCCTGCCGAGTCGATTTCGGGGAATATCACTGAAGGAACAAACATGGTCTATGCAGTCAAGCGCAGCAAGAACCGTTGCCCCACCCATCCCGGTGCGCTACTTCGCGACGACATTATTCCGGCTACCGGCCGGACCAAGGCCGAGATCGCCGGCCTACTCGGAATTTCGCGCCAGCACCTTTACGACATCCTGGGGGAGCGAAAGCCGGTGTCTCCCGCCATCGCAGTGCGCCTCGGCAAGCTTTTCGGCGACGGCGCGGGAATCTGGACGAGGATGCAGGGCGCCTACGATACGTGGCATGCGGAACGGACCGAAGATGTCAGCCACATTCCTACCATCAAGGCTAAAGCCGCCTGAGACCTGACTTCGGGAAGTGCAGGCTTCCCTCCAATTTTCATAGGAAAGGGGTGCCGATCCCGGTTTCTTGACCTTCCAAACCATGCTACCGGGCTGGCCTTAACAGCCAGGAACCAGATATGACCGACCATCCGCGCCGTGTAACCCGCGCTTTGTTGTCCGTTTCCGACAAGACCGGCCTGATCGAATTTGCCAAGGCGCTGGTCGGACATGGCGTCGAGCTCGTCTCCACCGGCGGCACCGCAAAGGCGATCGCCGCGGCCGGGCTGCAGGTCAAGGATGTCTCGGAACTGACGGGCTTTCCGGAAATGATGGACGGCCGGGTCAAGACGCTGCACCCCAAGGTGCACGGCGGCCTGCTCGCGATCCGCGACAACAAGGAACATGCCGATGCGATGAAGGCGCATGGCATCGCGCCGATCGATCTGCTCGTCGTCAATCTCTACCCGTTCGAGGCGACCGTCGACAAAGGCGCAGGTTACGAAGACTGCATCGAGAATATCGACATCGGCGGTCCTGCGATGATCCGCGCGGCCGCGAAAAACCATGACGACGTCGCCGTCGTCGTCGAGCCACAGGACTATCAGGCCGTACTCGACGAGCTCGCCACCAACAACGGCGCAACGACGCTGTCGCTGCGCCGCCGCCTCGCCGCCAAGGCCTACGCGCGTACCGCCGCCTATGATGCCGCGATCTCGAACTGGTTCGCGCTTCAGCTCAAGGACGACGCGCCGGATTTCCGTGCTTTCGGCGGCCGGCTGATCCAATCGCTGCGCTATGGCGAGAACCCGCACCAGAAGGCGGCGTTCTATGCAACGCCCGACAGGCGTCCCGGCGTAGCCACGGCGCGGCAGTTGCAGGGCAGGGAACTGTCCTACAACAACATCAACGATACCGATGCCGCCTATGAATGCATTGGCGAGTTTGACCCGGCTCGCACCGCTGCCTGCGCCATCATCAAGCACGCCAATCCCTGCGGCGTCGCCGAAGGCCCTGACCTGGTGAGCGCCTATCGCAAGGCGTTCGCCTGCGACACGCAGTCGCCGTATGGCGGCATCATCGCCGTCAATCGGACGCTCGACGCCGAAGCCGCGCGCGTCATCACGGAAATCCTGACCGAAGTGATCATTGCGCCCGACGCGACGGAAGAAGCCATCGCCATCATCGCGAAGAAGAAGAACCTCCGGCTCCTCCTCGCCGGCAGCCTGCCTGATCCGCGCGCGATGGGCCTGACTGCGAAAACCGTCGCGGGCGGCCTGCTGGTGCAGAGCCGTGACAACGCCGTTGTCGATGACCTCACGCTCAAGACGGTAACCAAGCGCGCGCCGACCGAGGCCGAACTGCGCGATCTCAAATTCGCCTTCCGCGTCGCCAAGCACGTCAAGTCCAACACCATCATCTACGCCAAGGATCTCGCCACCGTCGGCATCGGCGCCGGCCAGATGAGCCGGGTCGATTCCGCGCGCATTGCCGCTCGCAAGGCGCTGGATGCCGCGGCTGATGCGAAACTCGCCGAGCCGCTAACCAGGGGCTCGGTCGTCGCATCCGATGCGTTCTTTCCCTTCGCCGACGGCATGCTGGCCTGCATCGAGGCCGGTGCCACCGCCGTGATCCAGCCCGGCGGCTCGATCCGCGATGACGAAGTCATCAAGGCCGCCGACGAGCACGGCATCGCCATGGTGTTCACCGGGGTGCGGCATTTCAGGCATTGATCGTCGTCTTCCCTGCGAACGCTGGGACCCATAAACCGCAGGGCTCGGTTGATCAGAAACAACCGACTGCCGCGTAAAACCGTGAGATCACGCGGTATGGGTCCCTGCGTTCGCAGGGCGACGCGTTGAGAACTTATTCTCTCACGCGCGTCAGCAGCGCCAACCCCGCCACGAAGAACACCACTAGCAGTGCCATGCCGGCCTTCTGGCTCGCGGTGTAGGCCGTGATTACCCCGATCAGCAGCGGGCCGATAAACGAGGTGACCTTTCCGGTCAGCGCAAACAAGCCAAAATACTGCGCGATGCGATCTTTCGGCGCGAGGCGTATCAGAAGCGTGCGTGACGCCGCTTGCAGCGGGCCGCCGGCCGCGCCGATCAGGCATCCGAGCACCAGATAGGCGCGCTCGGCGGCGCCGGAGAACAGGGCGCCACCGGGCACGGGTGGCGTGACCTTCACGAACAGGACCGAGTCCTTGTCGACCAAGAGGATCGCCCCGAGCGCAAACAGAAGGATCAGCAAGCTGCCGGCGATGACACGCTTGGGTCCCAGCCTGTCATCGAGCTTGCCGCCAAGCCAGGCGCCAAGGGTGCCGGCGATGGCCAGCAGGATTCCGAACGTGCCGATTTGGATCGTATGCCAGCCGAACGTGCCGGCGGCATAGATGCCGCCGAAGGCGAACAGCGACACCAGCCCGTCGGTATAGATCATGTTGGCGAGCAGGAATGTCGCCACCGACTTCTGCTGCGGCAATTCGCCGAGCGTCCGCTTGAGCCCGCTCAATCCTTCGCGCAGCGCCTTGCGGATCGGGTGCTTCGCCGGATAATCCGGCGTGAACAGGAACATCGGCGTCACGAAGATGATGAACCAGATGCCGGTCAGCGGCCCGGTGATGCGGTCGCCCTGATGACTGACCGGGTCGAGACCGAACAGCGGCGCCAGGCCGAAGAGTGTACGGCCGGTGTCGGGGCTGGCCGCGAGGAAGCCGAGCACGAGGATGAGACTGAGGATGCCGCCGATATAGCCGGTGGCCCATCCGGTGCCGGACAGCCGCCCGATTCGATCCGGCGGCACCAGCGTCGGCATCATCGCGTTGTTGAAGACGGTGGCGAATTCGACGCCGACGCTCGCGATCGCGTAGGCCAGCAGCAACGACGGGATGACACTGGGATCACCCGGCTTTCCGAACCACATCAGGCAAGCGCCGATCACAAGCAACGCACCGAAGCCGGCGATCCACGGCTTGCGGCGGCCGCTGGCATCCGCAATCGCACCCAGCACCGGCGACAGCAGCGCGATCATCAAGCCGGCCGCCGCGGTGGCAAATCCCCACAGTGCTTGCCCCTGCGCCGGATCCGGCGCGACGAAACCCGCAAAATAAGGCGCAAACACAAAGGTGGTGATCAACGTGAAATAAGGCTGCGCGGCCCAATCGAAGAATATCCAACTGATGACGGCGGCGCGGCGCGGATATTCCCGGGGTATCTCGGCGCCGGCGGCCTCGGAAGCGATCACCGTCATGTGAGGAATTTCCTTCAAAAGTCTGGCGAGGCGTTTTGCCCGTCGAATTCAAACTCATATAGCATGCGTTACCGGCGCTTGCGCCGGTAACCGGGGGTCACACAAACTTCAACTGCGGCGGATTTTCGATGGCGGTCTTTTCAATCCGGTGGCGCCGAGTGGCTGCCACACTGGTACTTGCGTTTGCCTGCGGGGCGACAGCCTTTGCGCAGGAACGCCGCTTCTACTCGCCCCCCGATCTTTCCTCCGTTCGCGCCGTTGCGGCCGAGCACGGCTTGGTGGTGGCGCAGGAAAAGCTCGCCGCGCAGGTTGGCGCCGACATCCTGAGGCAGGGCGGCAATGCGGTCGATGCCGCGGTCGGCACCGGCTTTGCGCTCGCCGTCACCTATCCGCGCGCCGGAAACATCGGCGGCGGCGGCTTCATGGTGATTCATTCGGCTGAGCGCAATGAAGACATTGCGATTGATTATCGCGAGACCGCGCCGGCGGCGACCACGCGCGATATCTTTCTGGGACCGGACGGCAAGCCGGATGCCGATAGATCGCGCAATTCCGCGCTCGGTATCGGTGTGCCCGGCACCGTCGCCGGATTGGCGCTGGCGCTCGAAAAATACGGGTCGGGCCGGTTCACGCTGGCGCAAATCCTTAAACCTTCGATCGAGTTGGCGCGGAACGGCTTCGTGGTCGCCGACGACATGGCCGACACGCTGTCGGACATGTATCGCCGGATGTCCCGCTGGCCAAATTCGGCCAAGGCGTTCGCGCGCGACGACGGCACGCCTCTGAAAGAGGGCGACCGGCTGGTACAGGCCGAGCTCGCGGCAACGCTTTCGGCGATTGCCGATCAGGGTACGGCTGGATTCTATCAAGGGCCGGTCGCCGAAAAGCTCGCAAGGGCCGTCGGCAATGCCGGCGGCATCATGACGGCAGAAGATTTGAAATCGTATCAGGCCGTGATCCGCAACCCCGTGCGCGGCAGTTATCGCGGATACGACATCGTGTCGATGCCGCTGCCCTCGTCCGGCGGCACCGTGCTGCTGGAGACGCTGAACATTCTCGAAGGGTTTCCGATGGCCGAGATGACGCAGGGCGCCGCGCCCTCGCTGCATGTTATGATCGAGGCGATGAAGCGCGCTTACGCCGATCGCGCGCGCTATCTCGGCGATCCCGCCTTCGTCAACGCGCCGGTCAACGTCCTGCTCACCAAGGAATACGCCGCGAGGCTACGCGCCAGCATCAATCTTGATCGCGCGACGCCCGCCGCCGACGTGCTGTCGGTGAGGCCGGCGCGGGAGGGCGCCAATACCACGCATTATTCGATCGTCGATTCCAACGGCAATGCGGTCAGCAACACCTACACGCTGAACTTCCCCTATGGCGTCGGCCTGGTCGCTGACGGAACCGGCGTGCTGCTCAACAACGAGCTCGACGATTTCACCGCGGCGCCCGGCGCTTCCAACGCCTTCGGGCTCGTCGGCTTCGAGGCCAACCTGCCTGGTCCGGGGAAACGGCCGCTGTCGTCGATGTCGCCGACTATCGTGCTGAAGGACGGCAAGCCGGTGCTGGTGACGGGTACACCGGGCGGCAGCCGCATCATTTCGGCGGTGCTCCAGATCGTCGTCGACGTGCTGGATTACAGGATGGATGTCGCCGCCGCGGTGGCCGCGCCGCGCGTGCATCACCAGTGGATGCCGGACGAGGTGCGGGTTGAACGCGGGTTTCCCGCGGAAACGCTGGACGCGCTGAGGGCCAAAGGCCATCGCGTGATCGAACCGCTCGGCCAGACTTCCGCCAATTCGATCGCCGTTACGCCCGATGGCCTGCTGGGCGCCCCCGATCCGCGCACCCGCGGCGCAGAAGCGGCTGGGCAGTAACGATCCGATGCGCGGTTGCCGATTTGCCTGATCACGCCATCGGCGTAGGATCGCTCCGCCTCGCATCATTGGCTGGACCGGAGACCCCCATGACTTCCCTCGAAGGCAAAACGCTGTTCGTATCGGGCGCCAGCCGCGGCATCGGGCTGGCCATCGCGCTGCGCGCCGCGCGTGACGGCGCCAATGTTGCGATTGCGGCCAAGACCGCAGAGCCGCATCCGAGACTCAAGGGCACCATCTACACCGCGGCGGAGGAAATTCGCGCCGCCGGCGGCAAAGCGCTGCCGGTGCTGTGCGATATCCGCGACGAGGCACAGGTGATCGCGGCGATCGAGCAGACCGTTGCCGAATTCGGCGGCATCGATATCTGCGTCAACAATGCCAGCGCCATCAGCCTGACCGATTCGCAAGGAACCGACATGAAGCGGTTCGACCTGATGATGGGCATCAATACCCGCGGTACCTTCATGGTATCGAAATATTGCATTCCGCATCTGAAGAAGGCGACCAACCCGCACATATTGATGCTGTCGCCGCCGCTCGACATGAAGCAAAAGTGGTTCGAGCATTCCACCGCCTATACGATGGCGAAGTTCGGCATGAGCATGTGCGTGCTCGGGCTGGCAGGTGAGCTGAAATCCGCAGGTGTTGCGGTCAACGCGCTGTGGCCGCGCACCACCATCGCTACCGCCGCGGTCGGCAACCTGCTCGGCGGCGAGGCGATGATGCGCGCCAGCCGGACGCCCGAGATCATGGGCGATGCCGCGCACGCCATCCTGACGAGACCGGCGCGGGAATTCACCGGGCAGTTCTGCATCGATGACAAGGTGCTGTACGCCTCTGGCGTCAGGGATTTCGAGCACTACCGTGTCGATCGCTCGGTGGCCTTGATGTCGGACTTCTTCGTCCCCGCCGACGATGTGCCGCCACCCGGGGTTACCGTGCAGGCGCTGCCCTCGGTGGGGGCGGCGCAGACGGCGCGCTAGAAGATGTAGCCTGAGAGCACTCGCCTGGCTGGTGAAGGAAGTGATCGCCGCGGTGTAGCCGTCAGCGCCCGACCATATACGGCCCACCCTTTTCCAGCGCGCGCGCATAGGCCGGGCGGGCATGAATGCGTTCGAGAAACGCCATTGCTTTGGGATGACCTTGCTCCAGTCCGCCGCGCGCCGCGGCGGCTTCCAGTGGAAAACTCATCTGGATGTCGGCACCGCTGAATTCATTGCCGGCGAACCACTCGCTTTTTGCCAGTTCGCCTTCCCAATAATCCATATGCTGCTTGAGCTGCGGATTGACCAGCGTGGTCAGCGCCGTGTTGGAGACTTTGCGCACCAGCGGCCGCAGCAGAGCCGGCGCACGCTTCGGCATCAACGTGAACAGGAGCTTCAGCAGCAGCGGCGACATTGCGGATCCTTCCGCATAATGCAGCCAATAGGTATAGCGCAGGCGCTCCGGCGTGCTCGGCGGCGGGATCAGGCGGCCATTGCCATAGGCGCCGATGATGTATTCGCAGATCGCGCCGGACTCGGCGATGGTGTTGCCGTTGCCGTTGTCGGTAATGACGGGCGATTTGCCGAGCGGGTGAATGTCGCGCAGCTCCTTTGGCGCCCGCATGTCGGGCTGGCGCTGATAGCGGACGATCTCGTAGGGAACGTCGAGTTCCTCGAGCAGCCACAGCACGCGCTGCGAGCGGGAATTGTTGAGATGATGAACTGTCAGCATGGCGTTCCCTTCAATTGCCCGCCGTTGGTGCCAGCCGGGGACCGGGAAGTCGAGACGGCCCAAAGTGCAGCACCATATTTACCCGGACGATATTGACATTCGAATTTATCCGGGTAAATATAAATTGGCGAAAAATCCAGGGTTATCTCCAATGGTTGACCAGACCCGCCCCCTTTTCACGGCCTTCATGGGCCCGCAGCGCCTGGCGGCGGGCCCGCTCGCCGAGATCGCCATTGCGGTCATGCAAGCTTCCCGCAGACCCGCAGCGCCGCCGATCATCATATTCAGCGACGCGACCGGCCATCCGATCGATCTCGATCTCCGCGGCACCGACCGCGAAATCATCGCCCGCCTGCCTCAACCCGCCTCGCCTGCGGACGTCGAAACCGATGAGACGGCGCCAGCGGAGCCGCGCGGGCGCGGACGGCCCAAGCTCGGCGTTGTCGCGCGCGAGGTGACGTTGTTGCCGCGCCATTGGGAGTGGCTTGGCATGCAGCCCGGCGGCGCATCGGTGGCGTTGCGAAAGCTGGTGGAAGAGGCGCGCCGCGCCAATGGCGATGCGGATCGCGCCCGCACCGCTCGAGATGCCGCCTATCATTTCATGTCGGTGATGGCCGGTAATCTTGCAGGCTTCGAGGAAGCTTCGCGGGCGTTGTTCGCCGATGACCGGCGGCGATTCGCCGATCTCGTCGCCGGCTGGCCCGACGATATCCGCGACCACGTCGTCAAGCTCGCCTTCAGCGATCGCGCCGAGCCATAGGCGCGCTTGCCCACAATATTACGCTCGTCATAATATTGTGGACGCACAGCCAGCCTTGCGCCACAATGCGCCAAAACATCCAAGGAGACTGCCGTGAGTCCGAATCCGCAATTCCTGTTCGATTTCGGCAGCCCTAACGCGTTCCTGAGTCACGAAGCGATTCCGGCGATCGAAAAGCGCACCGGCGTGAAGTTTGAGTATGTGCCGATCCTGCTCGGCGGCATCTTCAAGGCCACCAACAACAGGTCGCCCGCCGAAACGCTCGCCGGCATCAAGAACAAGCGCGAATTCCACGCGCTGGAGACCGAGCGCTTTTTGAAGCGGTTTGGGGTAAAGCCCTATGTCTGGAATCCATTTTTCCCGGTCAACACGCTGAACCTGATGCGTGCGGCAGTCGCGGCCCAGTTCGAGGGCGTGTTCGAGAAATATGTTGAGGCCGCCTTCCATCACATGTGGGTCGAGCCGAAGAAAATGGATGACCCTGAAATCGCGGCGAAAGCCCTGGCCTCGTCCGGCCTCGATGCCGCCAGGCTGCTGGCGCGCTCGCAGGACGCGGATGTAAAGGCCAGGCTGATCGAGAACACCCAATCCGCTGTCGAGCGCGGCGCGTTCGGCTCGCCGACGTTCTTCGTCGGCAAGGAAATGTTTTTCGGCAAGGAACAACTTCGCGAAGTCGAGGAAATGGTCTCGGGTAAATAGTCTCCGGGTTCGACTGTTCGGCGAGAAGTGGTAAAGAAGCGAATGGCGATAGCGAATAGTGAGTGGCGGGAATGACGGGCGGACACCCTATTCGCTGCTCGCCACTCGCCCATTCCAAAGCCAACAAGGAAGTTGATCCATGCGTATTCTCGTGGTCGGCGCCGGCGCCATCGGCGGTTATTTCGGCGGCAGACTGCTTCAGGCAGGAAACGACGTGACGTTCCTGGTGCGGCCGAAGCGCGCATCCGAACTCGCAAGCGCGGGTCTTGTCATCAAGAGTGCCGCCGGCGACGTGACGCTCAAGAACCCGCCCACGGTGCAGGCCGATAAGCTCGCCGACAAATTCGATGTCGTGCTGTTGAGCTGCAAGGCGTTCGACCTGGAAGACGCGATCAAGTCGTTTGCCCCGGCGGTCGGGCCGCAGACCGCGATCATTCCGCTGCTCAACGGCATGCTGCACCTCAACGTGCTGGACAAGAAATTCGGGGCTGACCGCTTGCTCGGCGGCCTCTGCGCGATCGCAGTGACGCTCAACGAGGCTCGCGAGGTGGTTCAACTCGCGCCGATGCAGTCGCTCAATTTCGGCGAACGCGATGGCTCGATGTCGGAGCGGGTGCGTGCGATCGCGAAGGTGTTTGAGAGCGGCAAGTTCGGCGCGTCGGCGAGCGAACACATCATGCAGGACATGTGGGAGAAGTGGGTTTTCCTCGCTTCGCTCGCCGCGTCGACCTGCCTGATGCGCACCTCGGTCGGCAATATCCTGGCGGTCGCCGACGGCAAGGATTTTCTGCTCGGCATGCTCGATGAATGCAGCGCGATTGCAAAGGCGTCGGGCCACGAGCCGACCGGCCCGTTCTTCCAGCGCACCAGCGGCTTGTTGACGACCGAGGGCTCGCAGATGACGGCCTCGATGTTCCGCGACATCAAGTCCGGCCTGCCGATCGAGGCCGACCATGTCATCGGCGATCTCGTCGCACGCGCCGACGCCGCCAAGATTCCGGTGCCGAAGTTGCGCATCGCCTACATCCATCTGAAGGCGTATGAGAAGCAGCGGTCCGCGTAGGCAGCTAGAGCGCTCTCCGTCGTCCCTGCGAACGCACTAGGGTTTCTACACGTCTGGCGCGACAGATTGACTCGGTGAGTCATGATGTTATCCCGCCTTTGGGGTTTGTATGATTCTGTTTCTGACGCTTGATTAAGGAGCGTCGGAGATGCAGCACGAGCCGGATTTGTCACTGGGCGAGTTTGGCGACGTTCGCCTCGATAAAAGGGGGCGGCGTTTGTGCAGGCTATGCTTTGCACGCGCAGTGTCTGCTTGCGCCAGATGGCGCAGGGAGACTGGGCCGCGTACATGGCGTACTGGCGGTTCGTGAACAATCCGCAAGTCACGACCGATCGACTGATTGAAGGCTGGAGCAGGCAGACAGCGACCGTGGTCAACGGGCGTCATGTGCTGGCGATCCAGGGCACCAGCGAGATCAAGTTTCAGACGCGACAGGGATGTCGGCGTGGACTGGGCAAAGTCGGCAAAGGCAATGCCCGCGGCGTGTTGCTGCATGCCATGATGGCCGTCGATGCCGACAGCGGGGCCTGTCTCGGCCTCACGGGCGGCAAGGTGTGGACGCGCAGGGGCAAGGTTAAGACCCCTCACGACGAGCGGGAGTTGGCCAACAAGGAGTCGGCGCGCTGGGTTACGACGGCCGAACAGGGCTGCGAGGTTCTGGCTGCGGCGCGCATGATCACTGTCATCAATGATCGCGAGGGGGAGTTCTTTGCGCACTGGGCGTTGACGCCCGGCGGCAATGTCCACCTGCTGACGCGGGCCATGCATGATCATGCACTGGCCGACGGCAAAACACTTTATCAAGCGGTAGAGCGAGCCCGCTTCGGCGACAAGGCGGTAATCGATCTGCCGCAGCGGATGGATCGCCGCGGTCGCCAAGCCCATCTCTCGCTGCGCTTCGGAACCGTCGTGCTCAAGCGGCCGGCGCGACCCGGCGTGAAGGACCTGCCGGAGGGCGTCAAAGTCAGCTTCGTGGAAGTCGTCGAGTTGCACCCTCCGAAGGGGGCTGAGCCCGTTCATTGGCTGCTCTTGACCACTCATTCGATCGCCAATGCAACCGATGCCTGGCGGATCGTCTCCTGGTACAGGCAGCGCTGGATCATCGAACAGCTCTTTCGCTCGCTGAAGAACCAGGGTCTGCGTATCGAGGACAGTCAGCTCGAAAGCTCCGAGGCTCTAATCAAGCTCGTGGCAATCGCCACTAAAGCGGCATGTATCGTCATTCAACTCGTTCAGGCCCGCAATGGTGGTGAACAATTGTCGGTCAAATGTGCCTTCACGCCGGAAGAAACCGAAGCACTTGCCGCCATCAACAAAACCATGAAAGGCCGGACCGAGCTTCAGAGGAACCCACATCGCCCCCACACGCTTCAGTGGGCGGCATGGATCATCGCCAAGCTCGGCGGATGGACCGGCTACGCCTCGCATCGGCCACCCGGACCAATCACATTCCACAACGGAATGACTCGCTTCCAAACCATCGTCGCTGCCAGAGCCATCGAAAGCGTGTAGAAACCCTAGTGCGAACGCAGGGACCCATAACCACCGGCCGTGGTTGCTGAACGAGATCGAACGACGGGCACTTCCTCAAATTGCGCTTTCACGGCGTATGGGGTCCCTGCGTTCGCAGGGACGACGAAGGACGTCAGAGATGCGCGAGATAATGCGCCAGCGCCTCGATCTCTTCCTCGCTGAGGGGGAACGCGACATCCGCCATCGCCGCCATCGCGCCGCCGGCCCGTACGCCCGATTTGTAATCCCGTAGCGCCTTCACGAGATATTCCTCGCGCTGGCCGGCGACGCGGGCGACCGCCTTGGTGCCGGCGTAAGTATCCATGTGGCATGAAGCGCAGCGCCGGCCGGCGGCCGCCTGCGCGCCTTTCTTCGAAAGGCCCGGATCGTCGTCGGGCTTGGGCGCCGTCGGCGGCGGAAGGGAGGCGTAATAGGCGCCGAGGTTACGGATGTCGTCATTGTTGAGCTGCTCGACGATCGGTTGCATCTGCTCGTTCTTGCGGGTGCCGGCGCGAAAGAACACGAGCTGCCACTGAATGAAGAGATCGGGCTGGGCCGCGAGCGAGGGGGTGTTCTCGATCTGGGAAATGCCGCCTTCGCCGTGGCAGCCGACGCACAGATCGGCCTTCGCCTTGCCGGCCGCGACATCGGCGGCGCGAGCGGGTGTGCTGCAGATGACGAAGGCAACGGATAAGGACGCGATCAGTACAGTCCGCATGCCGGTCCTCCCGTCATCATTGCCGGGCTTGACCCGGCAATCCATCACGCTTGCAAAGAATCACCGTTTTGATGGATGCCCGGATCAAGTCCGGGCATGACGATCTTGATCACACGTCCCAAACAACAGAGGCTGCGGCCACCCGCTCCCGGGTAACCGCATCCCCTGATCGTTGATGTCCTACTTCTTGTAGCTGATGCGATAGATCGCGCCGGCCCAGTCGTCGGCCACCAGGATCGAACCATCCTTGGCCAGCACGATATCTGCCGGACGACCGAGATAGCCCGTGTCGCCTTCAAGCCAGCCGGAGGCAAAGATCTCCGATTTGGGATTCTTGCCGTCGGCATCGACGATCACGCGTTTGATCCGGGCGCCCTGGTACTTGTACCGGTTCCAGGAGCCATGCTCGGCGATCAGGATGTTGTTCTTGTACTCGGCCGGGAATTGATCGCCGGTATAGAACTTCATGCCGAGTGGCGCCACGTGGGCCCCGAGATTGACCACGGGCGGTGTGAATTCCGAGCACTTGTGACCCATCGCGTATTTCGGGTCCGGCATATCGCCCTGGTGGCAATAGGGGTAGCCGAAATGCTCGCCGATCTTCGAGATCATGTTGAGCTTGTCGCTCGGCATGTCGTCGCTGATCCAGTCGCGGGCGTTCTCGGTGAACCAGTATCGCCCCGAGCGCGGATCGACGTCGCCGCCGACGCTGTTGCGGACGCCGAGCGCCCAGATCTCCGCATTGCCGGTCTTGGGATCGACGCGGCGAATCTGCGAGACGCTGGTCGGCGGAATGCCGATGTTGAAGGGAGGTCCGAACGGCAGATAGAACCAGCCATCCTTGTCGACGGCGATGTATTTCCAGCCATGTGCGGCATAGGACGGCATGTCGTCATACACCACCTTGCCGGCGCCGAGATTGTCGAGATTGGCTTCGGCGTTTTCGTATTTGATCAGCTTGTCGACCGCGATCACGTAAAGCGAGCCGTCGAGGAAAGCGAGACCGGTGGGCATGTTGAGGCCCTTGAGGATGGTCTTGACCTCCCGCTTCCCGCCATTGTCCTTGATCGCATAGACATTGCCGAGCCCAAAGGAGCCGACGAACAGCGTACCCTTGTCGCCCCAGGCCATCTGCCGCGCGGCCAGCACGTTCGACGCATAGACTTCTATGCTGAAGCCCGCCGGCAGCTTGATCTGCTTCATCATCGCCGCAAGTTCGGCGTCGGAAGCGCCGGTCGGCGGACCGGACGGCGGCGCTTGGCCCTTCTGGCCTTCGGTCTCGTCGCCAAGAAACCAGTCCGGCGGCGGGTTGGTCCAGAAATCCTTGGTGCCGGACTCGTATTTCTTCAGGGCCTTCTGCTGCGCGTCGGCCTGGCTGACCCCCGCGACAACGAGGATGGCTGCGAGCGCAAGAATAGATCGATTGAAAGCCGATTTCATCGCGTCACTCCCTATGCAGCCTGGCGGCTGCGCCTTGTTATTATTTTGAACGTGCGAGAGGCAAATTTGGTCTGGTGAAGAGAAACAGACCGCAAGGTGGTAGCACATCCGTTGCCGGAGAGAAGCGCGCGCCGCGCCGCTCTGCATCATCAAAGCAAATTGTGAGACGGATTGCTAAGCAGCAGCGCTCGATCCGCGTTTGCAGTTGCAACCCGCTGCACCGCAATATTTGCGGAGAGTGAACGCGGCCATACGAGAGAAGCACCATCTCGTGTGGGCGAGCTTCCACAGAGGGAGCAGATGGTGCGTGCGTTCGTGCTCGGTGGGCAAGGGTGCGGCCGCACGTGTTGTGGAGGGGCGAGACTATGCGCGAGCCCGGCTTGCAGCCGAGACATCCGAACGCGGAAGGCAAGATCGCCCACTATCTCCGAGATAAGGCCATTGCACCCCGCCTCGCCCTATCGCCGCTTCACCGTCAGTTTCGCTGCGCCTTTGTTGCTTCGATAAAGGAGATCATAGAACCCGGGTATGCCGAGCACGGCATCGTTGACGAAGATAAACAGTTCGCCTTCGCGAGTTGGCTTGATGGGGCTTTCGATCACGGAATCAGCAGGATCAGGATCGAGAAAGGCCTCTTCCCCGCCAACGTCGCCATAGCGCAGAACGATCCTGAACCAGTCCCTGGTCAATTCGCGGCGCAGCGGCACGCCGAGCCCGAGCAGGATCCGTTGATTCCAGGTCGGCTGGTCCGTGGGCGAGAAGCCACCGAACGGAACCTTGATCGCGGCATCGTACCAGGGCTCCGACAGCACCGGTTCGACCTTCACCGTGTATCTGGCTCCGCCGCCATCGAGATGAATGCCCGTCGGCTTGCAAAGGTCCGACGTCTTGAATTCGACGGTCACCGTTTCTCCCCTTGCAAGACCTTTGGTTTCCGCGCTTGGCGTGCAGGTAAAACCGGCAACGTCCTGGACGTTGTAGAGCAGGCGGTTGACGAGGGCCAACCCGATATAAACGAACAACAGGGCAAAGAATGCGGGTGCCCATCTGCGCTTCAGCTCCTCATGCAGCGCAATGTAGAATTTGCTGCTGCGAAGCCGGTAGACCAAATCATCGGGCAAGCCCGACGGCGCAGAAGAAGTTTTTCGCCAGATCGCCCCCATGCGATCGTCGATGCGGGATGCTATTCGCATTCCCCACAGGTTGAAGAACACGACCAGGCCGGCAAGCAGCAGGAAGAAAAACGGCGCGCGGGCATAGCCGTCGATCCAGGTAGACGCAAAGTCCGGCAGAAACGCCCCGACGAAGCGAATGATGTCCGAGACCCACCGGATCGGGCTCGTGAATTCGTCGGAGCGCGTAGCGCCGCTGATCAACGGAAACGCCAGCAGCCAGGCGGTGGCGCCGACGGTAGCGAAGTAGACGACACGCCGTTTCCAGATTTCGTTCCAGACATGCTCCTGTGCGTCCGCACGCATGTTGGCCGCCTCGATGGTCTCGAATTCATACTGATCCGGCGTGACGATCTCGCCGTCGGCCTTCACGACATCGTAGACGGCGGGCAGGCCGATGGGCGCATAGGCGTGCGCATTGTTCCTGATTCGCCTGAACACGCTTTCGTGGATCTTCGGACGTTCGATCGTGACCTCGTCGTCCTCCTTTTTCGCATACCGGTAATTGCAAAGTTGAACGAGTTTTCGTGGACCGTAACGGTAATAGGCGCCGAGGCCCGCGCGCGGATTGTAAATCCGCCCGTCCTTGTCCGCTCTGGAAACGGCATTCTTGAACGCATCTGGATCGGCGGGCGGATCACCGGTGTCCGATTTGAATTTCAGACCGCAGCGCTGCGCTTCGTTGAGCATCCAGACCAGCGGAATGTAGGCCAGCGCATCATCTGGATACCCGCCGCCTACATTGGAATGCACGCCTGCGAACCAGACCTGGCTGATTTGCTCATCCGCAATGTTGCGCTTCTGATCTGGATCGAATTCCGACGGCGGAACGATCTTTTCATCCCACAGCTCGGGATGGAACGTGGTTCGTGCTTCGTCGAGCGAAAGCGCCTGGCATGCGCGCAGGACGCATTTGCGATTCAGCGTGTGATCGGGAAGTTCGAGCGGAACGATCCACCGGCTGACGCCTCGCGTCATCTCGTCCATCGGCAGGCCATAGGCGGCCACGGTATCCCACACACCGACGAATCGGATGTATTTGACCTCTCGATTGTCGCGCTTGTCGTACTTGATCGGGAAGAGGAAGTTGCGGATCGCCCGGTACCAGTCCTCCGGATGCCAGGGCCAGACGGTATGGTAGCGTTCGCTGCGGTATTTCCGGTAGGCCGCGATCGCCTTCTTGTCGAGTTCGCTTTCATTGTCGGCGGACACCAGGCCTTGATTGAGAATCAGGCCGATGACGACGCGGATCGTGAATGCGCCGCGGCTGAAGCCGAAGCCATAGAGGTTGTCGGTTTCGTCCCTGTAGTTGCGGCATGCAAATTTGTAGATGTCGACGACGTTTCGTTTCAGGCCAAAGCCGAACGCGCCGCCAAGGATCGCCCACGGCTTGAATGTCGAAGTGCCGACGCCGTCGTCGTAGAAGGCGACCTGATCGTTTCCGGAAAGATCCAGCGCCTCAAAGGTGCGCCAGACGTTCGTGCGCCAGACCTTGGCCGCGGAATTGCCGGTGCCGTCGGACAGCAAAACGATGTTTCGGCCCATGAAATTGCCCCCGCCGAGCGATGAGACGACCCTACAATCTCTGGTCTTAGAGCATTGCACGCTCCCCTCGAACAAAAAGAGAGCTGGATCACATCGACGGGGCAAAAAACGACGAGGCCGCCAAACGGCGGCCTGTCGATGATCCGGTGATTTGCCATAGAAGAAAATCTGGAGCGGGCGAAGGGGCTCGAACCCTCGACCCCGACCTTGGCAAGGTCGTGCTCTACCACTGAGCTACACCCGCATCCGAGATGGCGGCGAACACTCGCCGTCAACGGCAGACGTATGACAAATGCGGACCGCGAATGCAACAGTCCGCGTGCGGTCAGATGCCACGCGGATCATCCGATTTCATTAACAAAAGGGAGCGAATCGGTCCGAAACAACGCCTGAACGGGGTTTGCCTACCCCAAACCATACCGGGAACCCAAGGCCAGGCCCATCAGCGTGACGCGGGGCGATTCGAGTCATTTTTTTGAACGAGCCTTCTGCCGCCCCTGTCAGTTCGTCCGCGCGCCGGAAGCGCCATCGAGGGCCCCCTCAAATGGCGAAGGGCCGTGACGGGGCGAGATCCACAGGGTTCCGATCCACCCGACAGGCGCCCGCCGATTGAATTTTGTGGCCAAGCCGCCATCTAGCGGATGAGGAACTTCGCGCCTAGCCGTGCTAGAACGGGCCCGAATTCGAAAGACACCTTCCCAGGACATCAGGCGAGGATACCGTGACGATAGTTGAGCAGGGCGGCGGCCCGGCACCGCAGGCAGCACCGGATCTGATCAAGGAGACGACCACCCAGACCTTCGTGAAGGACGTCATCGAGGAGTCGAAGCGGCAGCCGGTGCTGATCGACTTCTGGGCGCCCTGGTGCGGCCCCTGCCGGCAGCTCACGCCCGTTCTTGAAAAGGCCGTCCGTGCGGCCAAGGGCAAGGTCAAGCTGGTCAAGATGAATATCGACGAGCATCCGGCGATCCCCGGCCAGATGGGCATTCAGTCGATCCCGGCCGTGATCGCGTTCGTGGGCGGCCAACCCGCCGACGGCTTCATGGGCGCGGTGCCGGAGAGCCAGATCAACGCCTTCATCGACAAGCTCACCAAGGGCATGACGGCGCCGGGCGAACCCAATGTCGCGGAAATCCTGCAGGAGGCCGAAGCCGTACTGGCGGACGGCGACCCTGCCGCGGCAGCCCAGATCTATGCCGAGATACTGGGTTTCGATGCCACCAATATCGCGGCTCTGGCGGGGCTGGCAAAATGCTACGTGACGACGGGCGCCATCGAACAGGCCAAGCAGACGTTAGCGATGGTGCCGGAATCGAAGCGCAACGATGCTGCCGTCAAGGCGGTGCAGGCCTCGATCGACCTTGCCGAGCAGGCCCAGGCGGTCGGCCCGGTCACCGAACTGGAACAGAAGGTCGCCGCAAACCCGCTCGACCATCAGGCGCGATTCGACCTAGCGACCGCGCTCAACGCGCTCGGCAAGCGCACCGAGGCGACCAACCAGTTGCTGGAGATCGTCAAGCGCGATCGCAAGTGGAACGATGACGGCGCGCGCAGGCAACTGGTACAGTTCTTCGAGGCGTGGGGCGGCGCCGACGAAGCGACCGTCGAGGGACGAAAGCGGCTTTCGACGATTCTGTTCTCGTAGGGCGTATTCCGTCGAACCAACGAACTGACCGGGACTGCAGATGCCGATCAATGCCGAATACCGCGGACCCGGCGAGCTTCCCGAAATCATTCCGGTGTTTCCGTTGCCGGGCGCGCTGTTGCTGCCGCGCGGCCAGATGCCGCTCAATATTTTCGAGCCGCGCTATCTGGCGATGGTGGACGACGCGCTGCGCGACGGTCACCGGCTGATCGGGATGATCCAGCCGGATATTTCCCACACCAGGGACGAGGCGAGGCCCGAGCTGTTCCGGGTCGGCTGCGTCGGGCGCATCACGCAGCTCGCCGAATCCGGCGACGGCCGCTACATCCTCGAGCTGACCGGCGTCGCCCGCTTCAAGGTGATCGAGGAAATCTCGGCGCTGACCGCATACCGGCAGTGCAAGGTGGACTTCTTTCCCTATGCCGACGATTTCGTCGCGCGCAAGGGCGAAGAGGATGTCGACCGCGCGGCATTGCTTGACGTTCTGACCGACTTTCTCAACGCCAACAATCTGAAGGTGGATTGGGAAGGCATCGAGAGCGCGCCGAACGAGGCGCTGGTCAACGCGCTGGCGATGATGTCGCCGTATGGCCCGGCGGAAAAGCAGGCGATGCTGGAAGCGCCCGACCTGAAGACCCGCGCGGAGATCCTGATCGCGGTGACCGAAATGGATCTCGCCAAGAAGCGCACCAGCGGCGACACCGGGCTGCAGTAGCGCTTCAGTAGCCCGCCACGGCGAGCACGACGACGGCACCGAGCGCTTTCCAGCCAAAACCGCGGCCACGCGACCACCAGGCATTGGCGACGGCGGCAAAGGTATAGACCGCGACGATCGTCACGACGATCCAGTGCCGCGCGCGCTCCGATCCAAACGAGGGCGCGGCAATCAGCAGCACGCCGCCGCCGATCCATGCCACCGTGCCGGCCTGCCATACGAGGCGGATCAGGGTCCGCAGGCTCTCCGGCTGGATGGACGCCCTGGCGAACACCTTGGTTTCCCCCAGCACGCCGTGAATCAGAGCCACCGCTATTCCAGCGACACCCGCGCATTGCAGAATGAGATCGCGCATCGAAAACGCTCCATACAGGACTGTATGGTTATGCGCTGCGTTCTGGCGCCTGTCAATACAGTAGTGTATGGTAGGAATATGAACGATCAGCTCTCGGCAAAAGACTGGCTCGACCAGGGCCTGAAAGCATTGGCGAGCCGCGGCTTCACCGCGCTGAAGGCGGAACCCTTGGCCAAGGCGATAGGAGTGTCGCGCGGCAGTTTTTACTGGCATTTCGCCGATATCGGCGCGTTCCATGCTGCGATCCTCGCGCGCTGGCACGAGGTTGCGGCCGAGCAGATCATCGCCAATGTCGAGGCAGCCTCGAAAGACGAGAACCCGCTCGCGCTGCTGCTCCGGCGCGTGTTCGGCGAGCGCCTGACCCTGGAGAGAGCGGTCCGCACCTGGGCGAGCGTCGACCCAGCCGCGCGTGCTGCTGTGCAGGCGATCGACCGGCGGCGGCTCAGCTATGTTGGAAGCCTTTTGACGCAATCCGGACTGCCTGCGGATGTGGCTCGCGCGCGCGCCCAAATCCTCTATTGGGCTTTTCTCGGCTTTGCCCTGTCGGACCAGCCCTTGCCGAAGGCGCGGCAACAGGCCGTGCTCGACGAACTGGTCCGGATCGCCGCATCATGACAGGCTGCAATCCGATATGCTAAGGACCAGCGCTAGCCGGAGACTGCAAATGAATGCCACGCCCGAACGCCTCGACGCCACCGTCGATCCAAAATTGCTGGAGATCCTGGTCTGTCCGGTGACCAAGGGTCCGCTCGAATTCGATTCGACGAGGCAGGAACTGATCTCGCGCTCAGCCAAGCTCGCCTATCCCATTCGCGACGGCATCCCGATCATGCTGCCGGAAGAGGCAAGGAAGATCGACTGAGGCGAATAGGGAGTGGCGAATAGCGAATGGCGAAACTTCCATTCGCCATTCCCTATTCGCCCTCTACAGCACCTCGCCCTTCAACAGCCGCGGCACTTCGCCTGACAGTCCCGCGGCCTGGCGGATGAACAGGCTCTTCAGCGGTGGCGCGCGATCGACGAGACCGAGCCCGATATCGCGCACGGTCCGCAGCAGCGTCGATTCATTCGAGAACAGGAAGTTCAGCGAATTGGTGGCGAGCCCCATCGCCATGGTGTCGAAGCGCCGCCAGCGCTGGTAGCGGTCGAGCACATCGGCCTGCCCGGGATCGATGCCGAGCCGGGCCGCATCGACCACGACTTCGGCCAGCGCCGCGACATCCTTCAGGCCCATGTTGAGGCCCTGCCCCGCGATCGGATGGATCACGTGCGCGGCATCGCCGACGAGCGCCAGCCGCTCGGCGATGAACGAGCGCGCAACGAAATAGCCGAGCGGAAATGCGCGCGGCTTGTCCAGCGCCCTGATCTCGCCAAGGTGCAACCCGAAGCGCTTCTCGAGTTCATCGTGGAATTCGGCTTCGCCAAGCGCGGTGATGCGTGCGGCTTCAGCGCGATTCTCGGACCACACCAGCGACGAGCGCTTTCCGGTCAGCGGCAAGATCGCGAACGGACCTGCGGGAAGAAAATGCTCTTCGGCGCGGCCGTGATGATCCCGCTCATGGCCGACGGTGACGACGATGCCGGATTGATCGTAATCCCAGCCATGGGTGGTGATGCCGGCGCGCTCGCGCAGCCGCGAGCGTGCGCCATCGGCAGCCACCAGCAGGCTTGCCTCGACCACATTGCCATCCGCGAGCGTCACGGTGACACCATCGGAGCGTGAATCGTAGGTCGAAATCGCCGTGGCCCGGAGATCAACGCCTTCAGCCTCGGCACGCGCGACCAGCGCATCGATCAGCCGGCGGTTTTCGACCATGTGGGCGAAGGGTTCGCCGGGCTCGACATCTCCCGCAAAGGTCAGGAACACCGGACGGGTGGCATCCTCCAGCCTGGAATCGGTGACGACCATGTCGAGGATGGCTTGCGAATCCCCTGCTACCTGGTCCCAGACGCCGAGCGCCTCGAACAACCGCCGGCATGCGGCGACAATGGCGGTCGCCCGCGGATCGCGGCTTGGCCGCGTGGCAAGTGCCGGATCGGCCACGATGACTGGAATATCCGCGCCAAGGCCCTGACGGAACGCCAACGCCAGCGCCAACCCGGCAAAGGCGCCGCCGCAGATGACAATGCTTCGCTGTGCCGCCATGCGATCCTTACCCGGTTACTTCGTCACATTAGACCAGACTTGCTACCTGATATTAGCTGGGCGAAACAGGGCCGAGAAACAAGGATGGTTAGCTGGATCGTCATTCCGGGGCGCGCGCCAGCGTGAACCCGGAATCCAAAGGTTTGGCACGAGATTCCGAGTTCGATGCTTCGCATCGCCCCGGAATGACGAAAGAATTCAACTGAAAGCACTCCCAATGTCCAAGGGCCTTATTGACCTGATTTCCATCCTCGATCTCGAACAGCTCGAGGTGAACCTGTTCCGCGGCAACAGCCCGAAAACGAGCTGGCAGCGGGTGTTCGGCGGACAGGTGATCGGACAGGCGATGGTGGCGGCATGCCGCACCGTCGAGGGCCGCCTGCCGCATTCAATCCATTGCTATTTCATCCTGCCCGGCGATCCGCAGATCCCGATCATCTACCAGGTCGAGCGGCTACGTGACGGCAAGAGCTATTCGACCCGTCGCGTCACCGCTATTCAGCATGGCAATGCGATCTTCTCGATCATGGTGTCGTTCCATGCGGAAGAGGAAGGCGCGTTCAACCATCAGGAAAAGATGCCGGATGTCCCGCCGCCGGAAAAGCTCACGGCGGAAGAAGTATCGAAGCAGCCGATGTTCCGCGAGATGCCGGAATTCATCCGCCGCTATTACGAATCCGACCGGCCGATCGAATTGCGCCCGGTCGAGCTCGGCCGCTATTTCGGCCAGAAGATCGACGACGGGCGCATCCATGTCTGGATCCGCACCGCGGCCAAGCTGCCCGACGATCCAGCGCTGCATTTGTGCGCGCTGGCCTATGCGTCGGATTTCTCGCTGCTCGATGCGGTGATGGCGCGCTACGGCCGCACCCTGTTCGACAAGCGCATGATGCCGGCGAGCCTCGATCACGCCATGTGGTTTCACCGGCCGTTCCGCGCCGACGAATGGCTGCTCTACGCGCAGGACTCGCCAAGCGCACAAGACGGCCGCGGATTGACCCGCGGCCTGATCTTCAAGCCCGACGGCAGATTGGTGGCATCGGTGGCCCAGGAAGGCTCGGTGCGCCAGCGCAAGTGAGCATTAGCCGTTGGCCGATGCGCCTCTCTCAGCCAAAACAGTCTGCGACGCCAGCCACTGTGAGATCCATCGATACACCCACGGTATCGGGATGATGAAGATGCTGGCGAAAGCCGCCACGATTGCGCGCCACAGAAACTCCAGGCCGCTGCCAATGAAGAGGACTTCGCGCCGCGTGCCCTGGATGTTCCGGCAAAACCAGCGCATCCAGGCAACGTAAACCCAGGCCCAGCCGATGATGGTGATGACGGAGATAGCCGCAAGAATGGTCCAGCCGAGGTAAGTCCAGATCGGGCCGGAGAAAGTGAGCTCGAGTGGTTGCCCGTTGGACGCGAGATTCGCGATGAACCATTTGAGAAACAACCAGTACAGGGCCATCTGAACGAGGATCATCAGGTTGCTGAGCAATTGGCTGCCGATCATGCCAACGCCAATCATGAGAACGACGAAGCCAAAATACCAGGGAACGATGGTCATCGCCTCGCCCAAGAAGCCTAGATTCGGTCTTCCCGGCACGCGCACGCACGAGACGATCCATTTGCTGAACCACACCACGACCCATGGGCCCGGGATGATGAAGATGAGACCGACCACGAGCACCAGAAAGCGCCACGTAAACTCCAGGATCCCGAAGTCGATCGACAGCGGACCTCCGCTATAGCTCCCGGCCATGGACGGTGGGCCACCGGGATGCGGCATGAAGGGCGGACCTGAGCCGCCGGGTACCAGGCCGGGAATGTCGCCGGCCCGCTGCCAGCCCGACATCCCCTCGGTCCAGACCAACGTATCCGCGCTGACCGTGCCCCGGGTAATGAGGTCGCGAAGCTGGGCTTCCGGATAAGGGCCCTGTTGCTGGCCGCTGGATGCATAAAACCACGATCGGTTCGACATTTTCGTCTTGGTCCCTTGAGCCGTGGAGAGAAGCCGGCCGGACGGCGGGCGGTGAAACAGCATTTTGGCGGACGATCCGGCCGCCTGTACAGTGATCGATGTCACCTGCTCGAAATGTTTTCCCCTTCTACCTGCAACTTTTTTGTGCCATTTGCCCAGAAAGATGCCAGATTTGCGTCGGCAGCGAGCCGCCGGGCGGCCAGCCCGCCGAGTGCTCAAGAAATATCCAGGGAAATAAAGGCCTGACCATGAAACTCGTCGTTGCAATCATCAAACCCTTCAAGCTTGACGAGGTGCGCCAGGCGCTGACCGCCATCGGCGTCCACGGCATGACGGTGACCGAGGTCAAGGGCTACGGCCGCCAGAAGGGTCACACCGAAATCTATCGCGGCGCCGAGTATGTCGTGAACTTCCTGCCCAAGCTCCGAATCGAAATCGCAGTCGCTTCCGACGTTGCCGACAAGGCCGTCGAGGTCATTACCGCAAACGCGCGTACCGGGCAGATCGGCGACGGCAAGATCTTCGTCACGCCGATCGACCACGCCCTGCGAATCCGCACCGGCGAGACCGATAGCGACGCGCTCTGAGATATCACCGAATTCAAGGCGCGATGGCAACGACGCCGAGAAGCCAAGAAACGACAACGACACGACAACAGGCCGGGGGAATTCCATGGGGGCACCATCGTATCGCGCAGTGGCGAATGCTGCGCTCATCAAGCTTGCGGCGAGCTCGTTCGCGACTCCGGCCCTGGCCGCCGAGACGTCCACCATCAATGCTGCCGACACCGCGTGGATGATCGTCGCCACCGCATTGGTGTTGATGATGACGATGCCGGGCCTGGCGCTGTTCTACTCCGGCATGGTGCGCAAGAAGAATGTGCTGGCGACAATGGCGCAGAGCCTCGCTGCCGTGGCGATCATCTCGATTCTCTGGGTGGCTTTCGGCTATTCGCTGGCCTTCGTCGGCGACGGTCCCTGGATCGGCACGCTCGATCGCTGGTTTCTGATCGGAATGACGATGGAGAGCGTCAATCCGGCGGCGAAGACGATACCGGAAGCGCTTTTCATGCTGTACCAGATGACATTTGCGATCATCACGGTGGCGCTGGTGGCCGGCGCGGTGGCGGACCGAATGCGGTTTTCGGCCTATCTGCTGTTTTCGGTCGGCTGGTTCATGTTCGTCTATGTGCCGCTCGCACACTGGGTGTGGGGCGGCGGTTTCCTCGCGACCATGGGCGTGCTGGATTTCGCCGGCGGCCTTGTCGTGCATCTTTCCGCCGGCATCGGCGGCCTGGTTGCCGCGACGGTGATGGGGCGGCGTCACGGCTATGGCAGCGAGAATCTGGCGCCATTCGACCTTTCGCTTGCCGTGATCGGCACCGGATTGCTGTGGGTCGGCTGGTTCGGCTTCAATGGCGGATCGGCACTGGCCGCGAACTCGCGCGCGGTGATGGCGATCACCGCGACACATCTGGCCGCCTGCGCCGGCGCGCTGACCTGGGCCGCGATCGAATGGGCGACGCGACGCAAGCCGTCCGTACTCGGCATGATATCAGGTGCCGTTGCGGGTCTTGGCACCATCACGCCGGCCTCCGGATACGTTGCACCGTGGCACGGCGTCTTGATCGGCGTCGTTGCGGGAACGCTCTGCTTCTGGGCCTGCACCTGGCTCAAGCAGCGCTTCAAATATGACGACTCGCTCGACGTGTTCGGCGTCCACGGCATCGGCGGATTGACCGGCACATTGCTCGCCGGCGTATTTGCGGTGAACGCGATCGGCGGCACCGCGGGGCTGATCGAGGGCAATGCGCAACAGGTCCTGATCCAGCTCTACGGGATCGTCGCCACGCTGGTGTGGTCCGGCGGGGTCACCTTTGTGCTGCTCAAGCTGGTGGGCGTGTTCGCGCCGCTGCGGGTGTCGATGCAGCAGGAACTGGAAGGCCTCGATATCTCGCAGCATGGCGAAGCGCTGCAATAGGCCGCCCACCCCGTTACCACTTTCTTGCACTGCCTCTGAGCAGGGATTTGTGTCGCTGGTCTGGCCTGCCCACGATTTGAGCAAACCTGACTACGCTTTGGGCGCGACGGAATGGCGCAGGAACGTGCAATTCCCGCAAAGAGCGAAAAGGGCCGGATTCATAATCTGTTAGGGACCGGTCCCGATCTGGCACGGCATTTGATTCTAAGGGTCCTGGCTGTGCCCGCGTAGTGAACATCTCCGCGTGGTGAACCTCAGTCGAGAACGCCCGGTCGGTCTGAACCGGGCCCAAGCGGGGATAGGACCCATGAAAATTGTTATGGCGATCATCAAGCCATTCAAGCTCGAAGAAGTCCGTGACGCCCTGACCGCCATTGGCGTTCACGGTCTCACGGTGACGGAAGTCAAAGGGTATGGGCGCCAGAAGGGCCACACGGAAATCTACCGCGGCGCCGAATACGCCGTGAGTTTCCTGCCCAAGATCAAGATCGAGGTCGCTGTCGCCTCGGATCAGGTCGACAAGACCATCGACGCCATCACGTCCGCTGCCAAGACCGGCCAGATCGGCGACGGCAAGATCTTCGTCATCAACCTCGACCATGCGGTGCGCATCCGCACGGGTGAGGCGGATGCCGCGGCCCTCTGATTTCGCGCTCAAACCTTACACTCAGGAGTAAACCAAATGACGTTTAAACGTCCCTATAGCGCGGGACTGGCGGCCCTCGCGGTCGGCCTGTTCGCCGCGACCGCGGCCTACGCCGAACCAACCGTCAACAAGGGCGACAACGCCTGGATGCTGACGTCGACAGTGCTGGTGCTGTTGATGACCATTCCCGGCCTGGCGCTGTTCTATGGCGGTCTCGTCCGTTCCAAGAACATGCTCTCGGTCCTGATGCAGGTGTTCTACACCGTCTGCATCGTTACCCTGCTCTGGGCGCTCTACGGCTACAGCCTCGCTTTCACCGGAGGTTCCGATTTCATCGGCGGCTTCTCAAAAGCCTTCCTGATGGGCGTGACGACGGATTCGAAAGCGGCGACCTTCAGCGTCGACGCCAACATCTCCGAGCTGGTCTATGTCTGCTTCCAGATGACTTTCGCGGCGATCACCCCCGCCCTCATCGTCGGCGCGTTCGCCGAGCGGATGAAGTTTGCGGCGATCGCGCTGTTCATCCCGCTCTGGGTCACCCTGATCTACTTCCCGATCGCGCACATGGTCTGGTACTGGGCCGGTCCGGACGCGATTTCGGATGCAGCCAAGGCGCTTGCGGCTGCGGCTGACGGCGCGGCGAAGACCGCCGCGCAGGCCAAGCTCGACGAAGTCAACGCCGATGCTGGCTGGATCTTCAAGAAGGGCGCGATCGACTTCGCCGGCGGCACCGTGGTGCACATCAATGCCGGTATCGCCGGTCTCGTCGGTGCGCTGCTGATCGGCAAGCGCGTCGGCTACGGCAAGGAGCTGATGGCTCCGCACTCGCTGACCATGACCATGATCGGCGCTTCGCTGCTCTGGGTCGGCTGGTTCGGCTTCAACGCCGGATCAAACCTGGAGGCCTCCGGTGGCGCCGCGCTCGCCATGACCAACTCCTTCGTTGCAACCGCAGCGGCGGCGATGGCCTGGATGTTCGCGGAATGGATCGTCAAGGGTCATCCTTCCGTGCTCGGCGCGTTGTCGGGTGCAGTGGCAGGCCTCGTGGCGGTCACCCCTGCTGCCGGCTACGCCGGTCCGATGGGCGCGATCGTGCTCGGTCTCGTCGTCGGCGTCGTCTGCCTGTTCTTCTGCACCGTGGTGAAGAATGCGCTTGGCTATGACGACTCGCTCGACGTGTTTGGCGTCCACTGCATCGGCGGCATCGTCGGCGCGCTCGGCACCGGCATCCTGGTGAATCCGGCCCTCGGCGGTACCGGCATCATGGATTACGCGGTGGGCAAGATCGCCGACTACGACTTCGCGGCCCAGATGACCTCGCAGCTCTGGGGCGTCTGCACCACGCTGGTGTGGTCGGGCATCGGTTCGGCGATCCTCTACAAGGTGGTCGACGTGATCGTCGGCCTGCGCGTCAACGTCGAAACCGAGCGTGAAGGCCTCGACGTCACCGAGCACACCGAGCGCGCCTACAACATGTAAGTTCTCCCGGGGTGCGATCCCCAAGGGGTCGCATCCACAACTCCGGTCCGGGCACATACCCGGCAATGCCCTGACCGTTGAGGGGCTCCAGCGCAAGTTGGAGCCCCTTTCTTTTTGCTTGGAGACTACAATTTTCAGTTGAATCCGGATAGACGCTGGACTTTGGTGACTATCAGAGTTCGTCGGTCGAGGAGCCGTGATGACTGAAACCGAACTTCACTTCGTATTTACGCGCTCAGGCGCGGGATGCCTGAGCCAAGCACTAAAGACTGCTGGCCGCGACGCTCAGATCATCGCCTTGTTCGATGACCTCAGCTTCGGACCGATCAATCCCCCCTGATTCGTCATTGCGTGCGAAATGGGTTGAGAACGAACTTGGCAGAACGGGATGGGACGAGGTTACCGCTGAGTCGGAAGGCTACCAAGATAGTTTGCCGGACGATAACAAAAGGGAGAAGCGTCATGAAGCTTGAAGGCGGATGCTATTGCGGCAAGGTGCGCTACGAGGCTGAAGGCGAGCCGATGATGAAGGCGCAGTGCCACTGCCGCGAATGCCAATACATCTCCGGCGGCGGGCCGAACATATTCGTGGCGATGCCGGTGACCGGCTTCAAATACACCGCAAGCCAGCCGAAGCAGTTCACCCGCAGCGACCTTGAGCGCGCCGTGACGCGCGAATTCTGCGCGGAATGCGGCACGCACATGGTGACCAAGGTGCCCGGATTGTCAGCGATCGTGCTGAAGGTCGGAACCTTCGACGACCCTGCCCTGTTCGACCCGCAGATGGCGATCTACACGATCGACAAGCAGGCCTTCCACCATGTGCCCGAGGGGATGCCGAGTTTTGAACGGCTGCCGGGGCGGTGACACCAAGATAGCCGTCAAATCACGGAACTCACGCGTGACATGGTGCGGTGGCTTGCGCCGTGCCCGGTCTGGTTTTCGGACCGCCACGGCTCGCTCGGGGAATCATCACTCGGCCATCCTCGATGGCTTTTTGGACACCGTTTTTTAGGAAGGGTTGTCCAAGGGTGGAAAGGCCGGAAAAGGCCCCTCCGCACCGATGGTTAATCGCGTCTTAACCTCGCCGTATCTATGGTGGTTTGATGTGTTTCCGGCCATCGGGTAAGTCCCTCGGCCGCTATTGAAAGTGCTGGCGTTTCAGACATGGCAATGACCGCCTCTTCCGGCGTGGCGCAGGGCGCCGGCAGCGTATCTGCCGGTCAGGCCGAACGTTCGCCCTTTCTGCGGACGACCGAGTTGCTGGCCCCCTATCGGCCCGCCAAGCCATTGATTACGCTTTCCTTGGGTGAGCCGCAGCACCCGGTGCCAGATTTTGTCGGGCCGGTCCTGGCGAAACACATCGCTGATTTCGGCCGCTATCCCCTCGCCAAGGGTATCGAGCCGTTCCGGCGCGCCGCCGCAAGCTGGCTAACCGCCCGGTTCGATCTGCCCCGGCCGGTCGATCCCGAGAGTGAAATCCTGGTGCTGAACGGCAGCCGCGAGGGGCTGTTCTTCGCTGCGATCACCGCCGCCCGCTATGTCGGCCCCCGCAAGGGCAGGCCCGCGATCCTGATGCCCAATCCGTTTTATCCGGCCTATGGCGCGGGCGCCCGCGCCGCCGGTTGCGAGCTGATCTACCTGCCGACCACGCTCGCCAACGGATTTTTGCCGGATCTCGATGCGCTCGACGAGGCGACGCTGGCCCGGACGGTGGCGATGTTCATTGCCTCGCCGGCCAATCCGCAAGGCGCGGTCGCCTCGCGCGACTACTTCATCCGCTTGAAGAAACTTGCCGACCGCCATGGCTTCATGATCCTGAGCGACGAGTGCTACTCGGAAATCTACACCCGGCAGGCGCCGGGCAGTGCGCTGGAATGTGCCGGACCCGACTTCACCAACGTCGTCGCGTTCCAGTCGCTGTCAAAACGCTCGAACCTGCCCGGCATGCGCGTCGGCTTTGCCGCCGGCGACAGCAAGTTTCTCGCAGCCTTTCACGAATTGCGCAATGTCGCTGCCCCCCAGGTGCCGGTGCCGCTGCAGCACGTCGCGGTCGCCGCCTATAGCGACGAAGCGCACGTCGAAGAAAACCGCAGGCTTTACCGCATTAAGTTCGACCTCGCCGACCAGATTCTCGGTAGCCGCTATGGCTATGTGCGGCCCGCCGGCGGCTTCTGCGTCTGGCTCGACGTCTCCGACCGCGGCGGCGACGAGGCGACAGCGGTGAAACTCTATCGGGATGCGGGGGTCCGCGTGATCCCCGGCAGTTATCTGTCGCGGCCGCAGAACGATGGCTTCAACCCCGGCGCGGGCTACATCCGCCTCGCGCTGGTCTCAGATAGTGAATCAACGGCCGAGGCATTGCATCGGCTGGTCGAAATTCTGGATTAATCGCAGGGCCCCATGAGCATGCCAGCGATCGAACGTGTCATTCCCCTGGTCGGCCATCTGCCGGTCTCGATCCGCGAGGCGCTGGCGCGGCGGCTGCGCGAACTCGCAGGCCTCAGCCTGATCGCGCTGTCCGGCGTGGCCGCGGCGGCGCTGATGACGTGGTCGGTACAGGACCCAAGCCTGAGCCACGCAACGTCGCGTCCGATCCGCAACGTTCTCGGCTACCCCGGCGCGATCGGCGCCGATCTGTTGATGCAGATTCTCGGCCTCGGCGCGATCATGCTGATCCTCCCCGTCGCCGTGTGGGGCTGGCGCATGCTGACCCATCGCACCTTCGACCGCGAAGCGCTGCGCCTTGGATGCTGGATTCTCTGCACGGTGATCGCAGCAGGCTTTGCAAGCTGCTGGCCGCATGGCGGCGCGTGGGCGCTGCCGACCGGCCTTGGCGGCGTCGTCGGCGACGCGCTGGTGCGGGCGCCGGCCGTGGTGTTCGGTCCGGCCGGCTTCACCTATCGTCTCGTGCTCGGCATCATCCTGTTCGTGGCGATGTGCGCCGCCTTTCTGTTCGCCAGCGGCTGGGGCTCGCGCCCGAGAGATGAAGAGCTGACGCCGATCGAGGACGACGACGCGCCCTTTGTGGAAGTAGGGGATCGCAGTTCGGTGTCGCTCGGATGGGCGTACCATGCCCTGATGAGTGCAAAGGCGCGGCTCGGATGGCTGATGAGCACGGCCTACCGATCGCTGGTGTCGAGTTCGCCGCCACCTCGCACAGCCTCGTTCGAACGTCAGGAACCGAGCCTCTGCGGCCGTGCTGCGCCGGCCCTGGCTCCGCAGGACGAGGAATTCGAGGACGAGGAAGACGAGGAAGACGAGGAAGAGGAAGTCCCGGCCGCGCGCGCACCGCGCAAGAAAGCCGCACCGCGGGCGGCTGCGCGCAAGTCCGAAAAATTTGAACTGCCTTCGGTCTCGGTGCTCACAGCGCCCAAGGCGTCGGACCGCCAGCCGCTGGGCAAGGCCGAGTTGGAGGCTAACTCGCGCGCACTGGAAGGCGTGCTCGGCGATTTCGGCGTCCGCGGCGAGATCGTCAAGGCCAACCCCGGACCGGTCGTGACGCTCTACGAACTCGAGCCGGCGCCCGGCATCAAATCCTCGCGCGTAATTGGCCTTGCCGACGATATTGCCCGCTCGATGAGTGCGCTCTCGGCCCGCGTCGCCGTGGTCGCCGGCCGCAATGCCATCGGCATCGAACTGCCGAATGCACATCGCGAAAAGGTTTACCTGCGCGAGCTGCTGACCACGAAGGACGAGTCGCACGCGAAGCTTCCGCTCTGCCTTGGCAAGAACATCGGCGGCGAGTCCATCATCATCGATCTCGCGCGCACGCCGCATATGCTGATCGCCGGCACCACTGGCTCCGGCAAATCGGTCGCGATCAACACCATGATCCTGAGCCTGGTCTATCGTTTGCGCCCGGATCAGTGCCGCCTGATCATGGTCGATCCAAAAATGCTCGAACTCTCCGTCTATGACGGCATCCCGCACCTTCTCACGCCGGTTGTGACCGATCCAAAGAAGGCCGTGGTGGCGCTGAAATGGGCTGTGCGCGAGATGGAGGAGCGCTACAAGAAAATGGCCAAGCTCGGTGTGCGCAACATCGACGGCTACAACCAGCGCCTCGTCGAAGCCAAGGGCAAGGGCGAAGAATTGACGCGCACGGTGCATACCGGCTTCGACAAGGAAACCGGCAAGGCGATCTACGAGGAAGAAAAGCTCGACCTCGAGCCGCTGCCCTATATCGTCATCATCGTCGACGAAATGGCCGACCTGATGATGGTGGCCGGCAAGGACATCGAAGGCGCGGTGCAGCGTCTTGCCCAGATGGCGCGTGCCGCCGGCCTGCACGTGATCCTCGCAACCCAGCGTCCCTCGGTCGACGTCATCACGGGCACCATCAAGGCGAACTTCCCGACCCGTATCTCGTTTCAGGTCACCTCGAAAATCGACAGCCGCACCATCCTCGGCGAGATGGGTGCCGAGCAACTGCTCGGCCAGGGCGACATGCTCTATATGGCCGGCGGCGGACGCATCAGCCGCGTGCACGGGCCGTTCGTCTCCGACGAAGAAGTCGAAAAGGTGGTGCGTCACCTCAAGACGCAGGGTCAGCCGGAATATCTGGAAGCGGTCACGGCGGAAGAACCGACCGACGAAGACGGCGCGGTGTTCGATTCCACCGGTATGGGCGGCGATGGCGGCGGCGACCTGTTCGCGCAGGCGGTTGCGATCGTCAAGCGCGACCGCAAGGCCTCGACTTCCTACATTCAGCGGCGGCTGCAAATCGGCTACAACCGCGCGGCGTCGTTGATGGAACGGATGGAACTCGAAGGCATCGTTGGGCAGGCGAATCACGCCGGCAAGCGGGAAATTCTGGTCGCGGAGGAAGAGGGCGGATTCTAGATGCCGGCGCCAAAGGTGGATTCGGCGTAACAATTTTCACGGAAAAACGATATCCCCTTTGGTCGAAAGCACGATAAAATGGCCAGGCAGCGGGATACCTCGTCGAAAAGAGATCCGAAATACCTGATGACACAACAACCCACCCATCGCGGGCTGCGCTCCGGACTGGCCCTTTTGATCGCCACATCCATCGCAGGCTTGGCGACGCCGGCTCTCTCGCAGAGCGTGCCGGTTCCGAAGCCAGCGCCCAAGGCCCGCGACGGCAGCGTGCAGATGAGTGCGCAGGAGAAGGGGCCGATGACCACCGGCGCCACCCAGGCACCACCGAATCCGGTGATTCCCGACCCGAACCGCAATGTCCCGGCCAATGTTTTTGCGACCTTCGACGCCGGCCAGAAGGCGCAGGCTGCCCGGGTAAGTTCCTATTTGTCCTCGCTGCAGACGCTGGTCGGAAATTTCGTCCAGGTCGGCCCCGACGGCAGCAAGACCAAGGGTGAGTTCTACATCCAGAAGCCAGGCAAGGTGCGTTTCGAGTACGATGCTCCCAGCCCGATCGCGATCATCGCCGACGGATCGTCGCTGGCGGTGCGGGATACCAAGCTTGCGACCCAGGACATCTATCCGCTGTCGCAGACGCCGCTGCGCTTCCTGCTGTCGGATCGGATTGATCTGTTGAAGGACACCAACGTCGTCAACGTCACGGCCGATGACGTCTACATCAGTGTCACCATCGAGGAGAAGCAGGCCCTGATCGGCACCAGCCGGTTGATGCTGATGGTCGGCGTCAAGGACGGCCAGCTCAAGCAATGGACGGTGACCGATCCGCAGGGCTACGACACCACGATTGCGGTCTACAATGTAGACTCGAGCAAGAAGGTCGACCCCGGCCTCTTCAAGATCGACTTCACCAACTACAGCACCCCCGCGAACAACTGAACGGCGCGCCTTCTCGATTCTTTCTGTGGAGAGGCGGAAATCCGCGCCGGGAACCGTGGTAATACGCGGCCCTCATGCGGTTTTCCCTGACAACGTGGAATATCAATTCGGTGCGCCTGCGCATCGACATCGTCGCCAAATTCCTCAAATCGGCGCGGCCGGACGTACTGTGCCTGCAGGAAACAAAATGCATCGACGACGCTTTCCCGCTGAAGCGATTCAAGCGTCTCGGCTATGAGCACGTCGCGCTGAACGGACAGAAGGGCTATCACGGCGTCGCCATTGTCTCGAAACTGCCGTTCGAGACCACCGATATCCGAACCTTCTGCGACAAGATCGATTCGCGTCACATCTCGGTAGCGTTCGGCGAGAAGGCGGAGCTTGCGAAGCCGCTGGTGCTGCACAATTTCTACGTTCCGGCCGGCGGCGACATTCCCGATCCCGCACTCAATCCGAAGTTCGATCACAAGCTGAAATTTCTCGACGAGATGAAGGCGTGCGAACCGCTGCATCCGCGCGGCGACGACCGCCATATCCTGGTCGGCGACCTCAACGTCGCTCCGCATGAGAACGACGTGTGGTCGCACAAGCAGCTCCTGAAGATCGTCTCGCACACGCCGATCGAATGCGAGAAGCTTTTGGCCGCGCAGACCCATGGCGAATGGTTCGACGTCGCACGCGAGCGGATCCCGCTTTCGGAAAAGGTCTATACGTGGTGGAGCTACCGCGCCGCCGACTGGACGATGGGCGACCGCGGCCGGCGGCTCGATCACATCTGGGTTTCGCGCGCGCTGAAAGACCGCGTCAGCGATTTCAGGATCACCCGCGACGCCCGCGGCTGGGAGCGCCCATCCGACCACGTGCCGGTAACGGTGACGCTGGAAGTGTAGCTGGGATCAGATACTCAGCTTGGCGCCGGCCATCAAAATATCGCTGGCGAGCTGGCTGGTGCGGGTGGCGAGTTCGTCGCGCAGACGGCGCGCTGCGGCGGGATCGCTTTCGAGCACGCGTTGAAACAGGCTGCGCGCCACCCGGATGACCGAGGAACGATCGAGCGCGACCGCGCTGGACGGCCGCTTCATCGCAACGATCAGCGCCAATTCGCCGATCAGGGCACCGGGGCCCGCAACGACTTCGGCACCGCCGTCCTCGACGCGGAACGAACCGCGCTGAACGATATAGCCCGCATCCGCGTCGTCGCCGGCGTTGAACAGATAATCGCCGGGCGAAAAATCGCGCTGCTCCGAACCGATCGCCAGCATACGTAGCGCCGCCGTCCCCAACAGACGTAATGTCGGGACCCGCTCGAGCAGGGCTACATCATCTTCGATCGACATGGACCGTTGACCGGGATGCGCGAAAATCACGAATCGTGGCTGCGAATCGTATCACGGCACCAGCTTGTAGCCACCGGCTTCCGTCACCAGGATTTCCGGATTGGCCGCATCCTTCTCGATCTTCTGCCGGAGACGATAGATATGGGTTTCCAGCGTGTGCGTGGTGACGCCCGAATTGTAGCCCCAGACTTCCTGCAGCAGCGTCTCGCGCGACACCGGCAACTGGCCGGCGCGATACAGGAAACGCAGGATCGCGGTTTCCTTCTCGGTCAGCCGCACTTTTCTGGCATTGGCGGCGGTCAGCATCTTGGAGCCGGGGCGGAAGCTGTAGGGACCGACGGAAAACACCGCGTCCTCGCTGGCTTCGTGCTGGCGGAGCTGCGCCCTGATCCGGGCGAGCAGCACGGCGAACCGGAACGGCTTTGCGACGTAATCATTGGCGCCCGATTCGAGCCCCAAAATCGTATCCGAATCGGTGTCGTGGCCGGTCAACATGATGATCGGCGCCTTGAAGCCGCCCTTGCGGAGACTGCGCACGACTTCCCTTCCATCGGTATCCGGCAAGCCGACATCCATCAGCACCAGATCGGGGGAATTGGCCTTGGCGGCGCTGGCGCCCTTGGCGCCGGTATCGACTGCGGAAGCTTCGAACTCCTCATGCAGCGATAGTTGCTCGACCAGTGTGTCGCGCAGATCGGTGTCGTCATCCACGATCAGGATCTTGCGGGCATTGGGCATAGGATACGATCCTCTTGAGGCAGGCGGCGGACACAAGTGAAAGCGTCTCAGGCCGGGTCTTGGTCGATGACAAACCTGATTCGCGGGCAAACTTCGTAAGCAAGCCGGGTCGTCAGGCACTGATTCGCATTGAGGTAAGAAATTGTTACAGATTCACAAGCCGAACCGAAGTCTATCCCAAATTTGAGGCGCGGTTGGATGAATGTCCTGTAATGGCGTCAAATAGGACAATTTGTGGCCGGGCAGGGAACCTCAGGATTCGGGCATTGGCATGGAAAATTACGCTGGTTCAATCACTTATCGGACAGCAATGCGTGATCGGCCGCTGACGGCAATTCGGGTTTGCAGGGCCGCCGGCGACCCGCGCCGTGGCTGGCTGACGGCGGACGGCTGGACCGTGCCGGTGGCACTTGGTCGCGGCGGCATCCGTGCCAACAAACGGGAGGGCGACGGCGGCACGCCGAGGGGCACGTACCGTCCGCTGCAATTGTGGTGGCGCGCCGACCGCCATCCTCGGCCGCCGACCTATCTGCCGGTCCGGCCGATCCGGCCCGAAGACGCCTGGTGCGAGGACCCGCGGGACCGCCGATACAACCAACCAATCCGTTTGGTCCGCGACCAGCCCGGCGACCGGCTGACGCGCGAGGACCACCTCTATGATTTCATCGTCGAAATCAATCACAACGCCGGCCCGCGAATCGCCGGCCGCGGCAGCGCGGTATTCCTGCATCTGGCGCGGACCAATTTCTCGCCGACCGCGGGGTGCGTTTCGATGACGAAATCGGCCATGCTGCGGCTGTTGCGGCGGATGGGCCCGCAGACGAAGATCATGATCGGCTGATGGGGAATCAGAACAATGCTCGACAAGAATGCAATAGCGGCCGCGTCAAAGACGCTGCACGACCACTGGCGGGCCGGCACCAAATTTTCCGGTCTCGACGATAGACTGCGGCCGCGCGACCGCATCGAGGCCTATGCGATCCAGGCAGGAATCGAAAAATATTCGTCCGATAGTTTGTTCGGCTGGAAGATCGCGGCCACCAGCGAGGCCGGGCAAAAGCACATCAACGTCGACGGCCCGATGGCGGGGCGCGTCCTGGCCGAGACGGTGATATCAGATGGCGGAACGGCTTCGATGGCGGGCAACGAAATGCGCGTCGCTGAGCCGGAATTCGCCTTTCGCATGCGCGTGGATCTGCCGGCGCGTACCACGCCCTATACCGTGCAGCAGGTACTCGACGCGGTCGACACGCTGCATCCGGCCATCGAGATTCCGGATTCGCGGTTTGCCGATTTCGTCAGCGCCGGCGCCGCGCAGATCATTGCCGACAACGCCTGCGCGCATCTGTTCGTGCTGGGACCGCCGACGAGCGCGGATTGGCGCTCGCGCGATCTCGTCGAAGAGCGGCCGGTCATCACGATGCGCGGCCAGCAATTCACCGGTCACGGCAAGAATGTGCTCGGCGATCCCAGGATCGCACTGGCCTGGCTCGCCAATGAACTGCGCCAGCTTGGCGTGACGTTGAAGGCCGGCCGTGTCGTCACGACCGGCACCTGCCACCCACCGCTGCAGATTCAATCGGGCGATTTTTGCGCGGTCGATTTCGGTACGCTCGGAAAGGTTTCGGTGGGGTTTAGCTAGATACCGCTGTCGTCTTGCGAACGCAGGGACGACAGTCCTACCGTGCCCCGAAAATCGCCGAGCCCACGCGTACATGCGTGGCGCCGAGCTGGATCGCTACCGCGAAATCGGCGCTCATGCCCATCGACAGATTTTTCAGTCCGTTGCGCGCGGCGATCTTGGCCGTCAACGCGAAATGCGGCGCCGGCGCCTCGTTAACTGGCGGGATGCACATCAGGCCGGAAATGACCAAGCCGTATTTGTCGCGGCAACTCGCGATGAAGGCATCGGCCTCGCCGGGCGCAACGCCGGCCTTCTGCGGTTCTTCGCCGGTGTTGAGTTGAACGAACAATTCCGGCCGCCTGTTCTGGGAATTAATTTCCTTGGCTAACGCTTCGCAAATGCTGGGACGGTCGACCGAATGGATGGCGTCGAACAGCGCCACCGCCTCCCTCGCCTTGTTGGATTGCAGCGGTCCGATCAAATGCAACGCAAGTCCGGGACAGGACGACACCAGTGCCGGCCACTTCGCTTTGGCTTCCTGCACGCGATTTTCGCCGAACACGCGCTGCCCGGCATCGATGACAGGTGAAATCGCCGCGGCGTCGAACGTCTTCGACACCGCGATCAGCGTCACCGATGCACGCTCGCGGCGCGCTTCCTTGCACGCGCGCGCGATGTCCTGCTCCACCTGAGCCAGACCGTTTGGTAAAGACTTTGTTAGTAGCGTCGCCATCTCTCTCGCGTGATGTCCTATTCCTGGCCACAAATTTTAGGGCATTTCCTCGAATTTTACCAAGTTCGGGAAAGGCTTTTTGAACCCTTCACTCTATCCTGCGGTGGGGGGCAGGATGTCTGGCGTTACCTTCAACCGCAATCGGGTCAAACTCAAGAAGCTTCTGGGAATCCGGGCGCGGCTTGCCATGCTGGCCGTGATGCTGGTGGCGCCCTTGATGCTGGAGCGCGTCCGCTGGCTCGAAGACACGCGCGCCAAGCAGATCCGCGGTCGCTTCGGAAGAATACGCCAATATCACCCATCACAGCGCCGAGACCCAGCGCGAGGTGATCTCCTCCGTCGAAACGATGCTGAAATCAGCCGCCTATATTCGCGCCTCCAGCGGCATCGGGCGCAGTTGCGAAATTTTGCGCGCCAGCCTGCCCGCCAACCTGCCCTGGATCCGCAGCATCATGCTCGTGAGCAAGGAAGGCGTGGTGCAGTGTTCCACGCTGAACGTTCAGGTCGGCCTCAACATCGGCGATCGCGACTATTTTCGGAAGGCGCAGGAGTCCCGCGATTTTGTCTTCAGCGACTATCTGTTCGGCAGAGTTAGCAATCGGCCGATCATGATGGCGGCCTATCCGGTCTCCGCGATCAATCCCGAAGAAGATTCCGTAGCGGTCGCCGGCATCAATCTCGACTGGCTGTCGAAGATCATGGCCAACCTCGGCGGACGGCCGGGCATTTCATCGCTATTGATCGATAGCACCGGCGTCGTGCTGGCGGCGCCGCCGGACCAGGCCAGCATGATCGGCCAGCCGCTCGACAACGTGCCGCTGCTGTCGGCCATCACTTACAAGGCGCTCAGCTCTAACTCCGATACCGGCTCGATTTCCTTTACCGCGACCGACGGCTCCAAGCGCGCCATCAGCTTCGCGCGTATTCCCGGAACGCAATCGCGCCTGATCGTCAGCGTCGACGAAGACAAGGTCACGGCCGCGATCAATCGCGAGATCCGCACTGCCTACCTGCAACTCGGATTCGTCTGCCTGTTCGTGCTGCTCGGCGCACTGATTGGCGCGGAGAAGCTCATCATCAATCCGATCGAGGTCATGACCGGGATGGCCAAGCGGTTCGGCGAAGGCGACTCGACGGCCCGCGTCTCGCGCGGCCGCCTGCCGTCGGAATTCATGCCGCTGGCGCGCGCCTTCAATGCGATGGCGGCGCAACTCAGCCAGCGCGAGCGCGAACTGGTCGCCACCAATGACCGACTCACCGTGATGGCCTCGATTGACATGCTGTCGGGCCTCGCCAACCGCCGCGGCTTCCAGAGCCGGCTCGATTTCGAGTGGATGAAGGCGCAGCAATACCATTGCGAGCTGTCGCTGTTGATGATCGATGTCGATCACTTCAAGCTCTACAACGACACCTATGGTCACCCCGAAGGCGACGCCTGCCTCACCCGGATCGGCGAAGCGCTGGCCGGCATCGCCGCCGACACGATGGGCTTTGCCGGCCGCTATGGCGGCGAGGAATTCTGCCTCCTGCTGCCGAACACGAGCCCGCAGAGGGCGCTGGAAATCGGTGAAATGGTGCGCGAGACCGTTCAGGGCCTCGGCCTGCCGCACATCACCTCCAGCTACTGCACCGTCACCGTCAGCGTCGGCGTCGCGGCAACGCTGCCGAGCGACACACAAACCCCCGGCGACCTGATCGAGGCGGCGGACGCCGCCCTCTACGCCGCCAAACACCGCGGCCGCAACACCGTGGTCGAGCACGGCTTTGCCAAGCTGGTGAACGAGGCCGGGATCGCGATGGCGGGGTGAGCGGACGCTCCGCGCTCCGGTCAAATGGCTGTTCCCACCGCCCCAACCCGTTGACCCCGCAGCCGCTTTTGTGGCCTAGTCCGCCGTCCTCTGGACCGGACCCGAATCCACAAAAAGCCCTGCGATTTCATGACCTCCGAACGCTATAACGCCCGTGATTCCGAGCCACGCTGGCAGCGCCAGTGGGACGAAAAGGCGATCTTCGCCTCCAAGAACGACGATTCCCGGCCGAAATATTACGTGCTCGAAATGTTCCCCTACCCGTCCGGGCGCATCCATATCGGGCACGTCCGCAACTACACGCTGGGCGACGTGCTGGCGCGGTTCATGCGCGCCAAGGGTTTTAACGTCCTGCATCCGATGGGCTGGGATGCGTTCGGCCTGCCCGCCGAGAACGCCGCGATCGAGCGCAAGGTCGCACCAAAAGCCTGGACCTACGACAACATCGCCGCGATGAAGAAGCAGTTGCGGTCGATCGGCCTGTCGCTGGACTGGTCGCGCGAGTTCGCGACCTGCGATCCCGCCTATTACAAGCATCAGCAGAAGATGTTCCTGGACTTCCTGCGCGCAGGGCTAGCCGAGCGCGAGAAGCGCAAGATCAACTGGGACCCGGTCGACATGACCGTGCTCGCCAACGAGCAGGTGATCGACGGCCGCGGCTGGCGTTCTGGCGCCGTCGTCGAACAACGCGAGATGAACCAGTGGGTCTTCAAGATCACGAAGTACTCGCAGGAACTGCTGGACGCGCTGGACGGACTGGACCGCTGGCCCGACAAGGTCCGGCTGATGCAGCGCAATTGGATCGGCCGCTCCGAAGGCTTGCTGATCCGGTTCGCGCTGGACCCGGTCACGACGCCATCAGGCGAATCCGAGCTGAAGATCTTTACGACGCGGCCGGACACGCTGTTCGGCGCAAAATTCATGGCGATCTCGGCCGATCATCCGCTGGCGGTAGCCGCGGCCGCGAAGAATCCGAAGCTCGCCGAGTTCATTGCGGACGTGAAAAAGATCGGCACCGCGCAGGAGATCATCGACACCGCCGAGAAGCAGGGCTTTGATACCGGCATCAAGGCTGTCCACCCGTTCGACCCGAACTGGAAGCTGCCGGTTTACGTGGCGAATTTCGTGCTGATGGAATACGGCACCGGCGCGATCTTCGGTTGCCCGGCGCATGACCAGCGCGACCTCGATTTCGTCAACAAATACGCCCTCGGCAACATTCCGGTGGTCTGCCCCGAGGGCCAGGACCCGAAGAGCTTCGTCATCACGGACACCGCCTATGACGGCGAAGGCCGCATGATCAATTCCCGCTTCCTCGACGACATGACCATAGAGCAGGCCAAGGAGGAGATTGCGAAGCGGCTGGAAAATGAGATGCGGGGCAACGCGCCGGTCGGCGAGCGGCAGGTGAACTTCCGCCTGCGCGACTGGGGCATTTCACGCCAGCGCTATTGGGGCTGCCCGATCCCGGTGATCCACTGCGAAAAATGCGATGTGGTGCCGGTGCCCGACGCCGATCTGCCAGTGGAGCTGCCGGAGGACGCGACTTTCGACAGACCGGGCAATGCGCTCGACCATCATCCGACCTGGAAGCAGGTCGCCTGCCCGAAATGCGGCGGCAAGGCCCAGCGCGAAACCGACACCATGGACACGTTCGTGGATTCGTCCTGGTATTTTGCGCGCTTCACCGATCCCTGGAACGAGAAGGCGCCGACCACGCCCGGCGTCGCCAACCGGATGATGCCGGTCGACCAGTATATCGGCGGCGTCGAGCACGCGATCCTGCATCTGCTCTATAGCCGCTTCTTCACCCGCGCGATGAAGGCGACCGGCCATATCGGCATGGACGAGCCGTTCGCCGGCATGTTCACGCAGGGCATGGTGGTGCACGAGACCTACCAGAAGGCGGATGGCTCCTACGTCACGCCGGCGGAAGTGAAGGTCGAAGCCGGCGTTAACGGCAAGCGCGCCATCCTGCTGGAAACCGGCGAAGACATCACCGTCGGCCCGATCGAGAAGATGTCGAAGTCGAAGAGGAACACCGTCGACCCCGACGACATCATCGCGACCTATGGCGCCGACGTCGCGCGCTGGTTCATGCTGTCGGACTCGCCGCCCGACCGCGACGTGATCTGGAGCGACGAGCGCGTGCAGGGCGCCTCGCGCTTCGTGCAGCGGCTGTGGCGGCTGGTCAACGAATCCGCCGAGATCGCCAGGACCGCTCCGGCCGACCGGCCCGCCTCGTTCGACGCCGATGCGCTCGCCTTGCGCAAGGCGGCCCACGGCGCGCTGGACAAGGTGTCGTCCGGGATCGAACGGCTGCATTTCAATGTCTGCCTCGCCCATATCCGGGAATTCGCCAACGCGCTGGCCGAGGTGCTGGGCCGCGAAGGCAAGCCGGCGCCGGACCTGGCCTGGTCCGTCCGAGAGGCCGCAATCATCCTGGTTCAATTGTTCTCCCCGATGATGCCGCATCTGGCCGAGGAGTGCTGGCAGGTTCTGGGGCAATCCGGGCTGATTTCGGAGGCCAACTGGCCCCAAATCGAACGCGATTTGCTGGTTGAAGACAACGTGACGCTGGTGGTCCAGGTCAACGGCAAGAAGCGGGGTGATGTCACCGTGCCACGGGTCGCCCAAAATCCGGAAATTGAGGCTGCCGTTTTGGCGCTCGATGCGGTAAAACTCGCCCTCGGCGGCAAGACCGTGCGCAAGGTAATCGTAGTTCCCATGAGGATCGTGAATGTCGTTGGTTAGGACCCGGATCGCCGTTCGGCTCATCGCCGTCGCCGCTCTGGCGGCGCTTACCGCCGGCTGTTTCCAGCCGATGTATGCCGAACGTAACGACGGCAAGCCCGGCCTGCGCGAAAAGCTGATGGGCGTGGAAATCCCGCCGGTGGACAAGCCAAATGCTTCCCGCGAAGCGAGGATCCAGGTGGATATCCGTAACGCGCTGGCATTCAAGCTCTACGGCAACGCGACCGGCATGCCGCCGACCCATCGGCTGGTGCTGCGCTTCAACACCACCCGCAGCTCGCTGATGATCGATCAGGCTACTGCCCTGCCCTCCAGTGAGAATTACGGCATCGACGCGCAGTACAATCTGATCGACCTCGCCACCAACAAGTCGGTCATGACGGGCACGACCTTCTCCCGCGTGTCTTATGATATCCCAGGCCAGTTGCAGCGCTTTGCTCGCGCCCGCGCCTTCCGCGACGCCGAGGATCGCGCCGCCAACGAGATCGCGGAAAACATCCAGACCCGGCTGGCGTCCTACTTCTACGCCGGCACCTGATCCCGTTGGTCGCGCTCCGCGGAAAAGACATCGACGCTTTTCTCGCCCGGCCCGATGCCGGCCGCCCCATCATCCTGCTCTACGGTCCGGATGCCGGTCTTGTCCGCGAGCGCGCCGACGCGTTGATCGCGTCGGCGGTCGATGATCCCAACGATCCCTTTTCGCTGGTGCGGCTCGATGGCGACGAGCTGTCGGCCGAACCGTCGCGGCTGGTCGACGAGGCGATGACGATCCCGATGTTCGGCGGCCGCCGCGCGATCCGCGTGCGCGCCGGCTCCCGCAGCTTCGCCAGCGGCGTCGATACGCTGGCCGATTCGCCGATCAAGGATTGCCGCATCGTGATCGAGGCCGGCGAGCTGCGGCCGGAATCGCCGCTGCGCAAGGCCTGCGAGCGCGCCAAGACCGCGGTCGCCATCGCCTGCTATCCCGACACCGAGCGCGACCTTGCCAGACTGATCGACGAGGAATTGCGATCTTCCAACTTACGGATCGCCGCTGATGCGCGCGCGGTGCTGATGTCATTGCTCGGCGGCGACCGCCAGGCCTCGCGCAACGAACTTCGCAAGCTGGCGCTCTATGCCCACGGCAGGGGCGAGATCGCGCTCGACGACGTCATGACCGTTGTCTCCGACGCGTCCGAGCTGAAGCTGGACCCGATCGTGGATGGCGCCTTCGCCGGCAAGCCGGACCTGGTTGAAGGCGAGTTTGCCAAGGCGATGGTCGCGGGCACCTATCCCGGCGTGATCATCTCCGCCGCGCAGCGCCAGGCGGCCTGGCTGCACAAGTCGGCGCTTGCGGTCGCCGAAGGCACACCCGTCTCCATCTTGCTCGAAAGCGGCTATCCGCGCCTGCATTTCTCGCGCAAGGGCGCCGTTGAAATCGCGCTGCGCAATTTCAACGCGGCGCGGCTGGCCGCCATCATCGACCAGCTCGGAACGGCAGCCCTCGACATGCGCAAACAGGCATCGCTGGCGTCAGCCATCGGGCTGCGCACACTGCTCTCGATCGCGGCGAACGCGAAGCGGCGGGGGTAGCTTTTCTCCCTCGCCCCGCTCTTGCGGGGAGAGGTTGAGGAAGATCAACTCCCGAGTCGACTACCATTTTGGCGCGCGGCACGCGCCGGCAACAAAATCGCGAAAACAACCCCATGCAAAGTAGGATGGGGCCGGCTTAGCCCCCCTTCGCCAGCCGCCGCATCACCTCGTCGAGCTGCTCGAGGTTACGGTAGCTGATGTGGACAGTGCCGCCGGGGTCGCGGTGGTTGACGGTTACGGCAAGGCCGAGCGCATCGCTGACGCGCTTCTCCAGCGCGATCGTGTCGGGATCCTTGACCTTCCCGCCGCCGCCCCTCGCCTTCTGCGGCTTGCGCTCCGGAACACCCTCCTCATGCGCCAGCGCCTCGGTCTGGCGAACGTTCAGTCCCTCCTCGACAATGCGCTTCGCCGCCGCCAGTGGATCGGGCACACCGATCAGGGCGCGGGCGTGTCCTGCCGACAACTGGCCGTTGGCGATAAAGGCCTGCACCTCCGCCGGCAGCTTCGTCAGCCGCATCATGTTGGCGACATGGCTGCGGCTCTTGCCGACTTCCTTGGCGATGTCTTCCTGGCTGCGTTTGAATTCGTCGGCCAGCGCGTGATAGCCTTGCGCCTCTTCCATCGCATTGAGGTCTTCGCGCTGCACGTTCTCGATGATCATGATCTCGAGTGCGTCGCTGTCGCTGACGTCGATGGGGACGATCGGCACCTCGTGCAGGCTGGCGAGTTGCGCGGCGCGCCAGCGCCGTTCACCGGCAATGATCTCGTAGCGATCCTGCGCGCCCTTCACCGGGCGGACCACGATCGGCTGGATCACGCCGTGCTGCTTGACGGAACTGGCGAGCTCGCCGAGTTCGGTGTCCGAAAAGGTCCGGCGCGGGTTACGCGGATTCGGTTTCAGGAACTCGATCGGCACCTTGCGCTGGTTGCGCGGCCGTTCGACATGTGCGGCCTCGCCGCCGACATCCCCGATCAGACTTGCGAGACCGCGACCCAGTCGCGAACGCGTTTCGTCGGCCATCGCCGCCAACTCCCTAGGATTCACTTACGCTACTCCGGAACAAAATTCGGTTGACCGTGGGTGGGCAAAGCGAGGCGTGCCCACCGATTTTCGCGACAGAAAAGGTGGGCACGGCGAAGACGCCTTTGCCCACCCTACGCCCGGCTAATGCGTCCTCAGCTCGCGCTCGCGCTGGATCACTTCCGTCGCAAGCTTGAGATACGCTTCGCTGCCGACGCATTTGAGATCGTAGACCAGCACCGGCTTGCCGTAGGACGGCGCCTCGGAGATGCGCACGTTGCGCGGGATCATGGTGTCGTAGACCTTGCCGCCCATGAACTGCCGCACGTCGGCGACCACCTGGTTCGACAAATTGTTGCGCGAGTCGAACATGGTCAACACGATGCCGTGGATTGACAGGTTTGGATTGAGCGTCGAGCGCACCTGCTCCACCGTCTGCAGCAATTGCGACAGACCTTCGAGCGCGAAGAACTCGCATTGCAGCGGCACCAGGATCGCGTCGGAAGCCGCCATCGCGTTAACGGTGAGAAGGTTGAGCGACGGTGGGCAATCGATCAGCACATAGGTGTATTCGGTGTCCGGCGCCGCGTTCTTGTTCAGCGCGGCGATCGCATCGCGCAGACGGAAGGCGCGGCCGGGCGTCGTGCCGAGTTCGAGCTCGAGGCCCGACAGATCCATCGTCGAGGAGGCGATGTGCAGCCGCGGCACCGCGGTGGCTACTACGGCGTCGCGGAGCGGCGCTTCACCGATCAGCACGTCATAGGTCGAGCAGTTGCGGTTGCGGCGGTCGATGCCAAGACCAGTGGAGGCGTTGCCCTGCGGATCGAGGTCGACGATCAGCACACGCTCGCCAATTGCCGCGAGCGCGGTACCCAGGTTGATCGCTGTGGTGGTCTTGCCGACGCCGCCCTTCTGGTTGGCCAGCGACAGGATACGCGGATGGGGCGGTGGAGTGGGTTCCCTATCTTCTTGATATAACTCGTCTAATTCGCTCATGCCCGATCGCCATGTGTGATCGCGGAGGGGTTGCGCCGCTCGATCCGATCGAGTTCGACGATCCAGCCGTGCCCGCCCGTGCGGCTGGAATGGAGTCGCGGTTGAATATTCCAGTATTTAGTGGCTTCGGTCAATTCAGCCTCTACATCTTGGCCCTTAAGGAATAGCGCTTTCGCGCCGCTGCCCACAAATGGCTCCGCAAAACCGACAAGCTGATGTAATGGAGCCAGCGCCCGCGCAGTGACGCAATCGACGCGACTGCCGATTCTATCCACAATATCCCCGATTCCAGCCAAATGCACGGTCGCAGCCGCAGAAGTTGTGCGAACCGCCTCGCGCAGAAAGGCCGCCTTCTTGGCGTTGCGTTCGACCAAATGGACATTGGCGCCCGGCGTCTCCGCCAACGCGCAAGCCAGCACCACGCCAGGGAAACCGCCGCCGCTGCCGAGGTCGACCCAGATCTTCGCTGAGGGCGCCAGGGTCAGGAGCTGCAGCGAGTCCGAAATATGCCGGGTCCAAATACTCGGAAGTGTCGAGGGCGCTACGAGATTCGTTTTGCTCTGCCACTGCAGAAGCAGGGTGACATAGCGATCCAGCCGCGTCTCCGTTTCACTTGAAACGGGGGTCAGGGCGAGTGCTGCGGTCTTGTCGGATGGCAGAGAGTCGTTTTGCTTGGCCGCTTTTGACATTCGCTCGGTCTTTCGGGGCGTCATCCTGAGATGCGAACACAGTGAGTCTCGAAGGATGATCGGAATTCGCGGCAGCCTGTTTCACGTGAAACAGATTCTTTACGCAATCGCCTTCGAGGTCTTTCGTCGGGCTTCGCGACGCAGATAGGCCGCCAGAATTCCTAGCGCTGCCGGCGTCAAGCCATCGAGCCGGCCCGCCTGCCCCACTGTCCGCGGCCGCGCCGCCTCGAGCTTGGCGCGCGCCTCGTTCGAAAGCCCGGGCACATCCGCGTAGTCGATATCGGTCAGGACCAATCCTTCGTCCCGCCGGAAGGCATCGACGTCGGCGGTCTGGCGCTTGAGATAGACATCGTACTTGGCATCGATCTCCAGATGCACGGCGATGGATGGATCGACGGCTGAGAGCTCCGGCCAGATGCCGCGCAACACGTCCCATTCGATCTCCGGATAGGCCAGCAACTCAAACGCCGAGCGCCGATGGCCATCCCGGTTGAGAGCCAAGCCAAACCTGGCCGCTTCGTTTGGAGTTATCGTCAGAGACTTCGCCAAAGCCTTGGCTGCGGCCAGCGCCGCCATCTTGTCGCGATGGCGCCCTAAGCGCGCCTGCCCCACGCAGCCCAATGCTAGACCCTTGTCGGTCAGGCGTTGGTCGGCGTTATCGGCCCGCAGCGTCAAGCGGTACTCAGCTCGGGACGTGAACATCCGGTACGGCTCGGTGATGCCGCGGGTCACGAGGTCATCGATCATCACTCCGAGATAGCCATCCGCCCGATCGAACACGATTGGGTCGGCGCCGCCCGCTGCCAATGCCGCGTTCAAACCCGCGACGATTCCCTGAGCCGCCGCTTCTTCATATCCGGTCGTGCCGTTGATCTGTCCGGCCAGGAAGAGACCCGGCAGGCGCTTGGTCTGCAGCGTCGGCTCGAGTTCGCGAGGGTCGACATGATCGTATTCGATGGCATAGCCGGGCCGAACCATCTTGACCCGTTCGAGCCCGGGAATGGTCGCGAGGATCGCGAGCTGAACTTCTTCCGGCAGCGAGGTCGAGATGCCGTTGGGATAGACCGTGGAGTCATCGAGGCCCTCCGGCTCCAGGAAGATCTGATGGCCATCGCGATCGCCGAACCGCACGATCTTGTCCTCGATCGAGGGACAGTAGCGCGGACCGCTGCTCTTGATCTGGCCGGAATACATCGGTGACCGATGGACGTTGGCCCTGATGACCTCATGGGTCGCCGGTGTCGTCCGGGTAATCCCACACTGGATCTGCGGGGTCGTGATCCGGTCGGTCATGACCGAGAACGGCTCGGGCGGGTCATCACCGGGCTGCATTTCAACGGCGGACCAGTCGATCGTCGTGCCATCGAGCCGCGGCGGTGTGCCGGTCTTCAAACGTCCGAGCGTAAAGCCAACCCTCTCGAAGCAAGCGGAGAGCCCGATCGCAGGTGCCTCCCCAACCCGGCCGGCGGGCCAGTTCCTCTCGCCGAGATGGATCAGTCCCCGCAGGAAGGTCCCGGTGGTGATGACTACGGCGCCGGCCGCGAGTTCCCGGCCCTCACCCAAACGAATTCCAGTGACCCGGCCGTTCGAAACGATCAACTCGTCCGCCTCGCCTTCGATCACGCTGAGATTGGCGGTCTCGCGGATCGCGGCCTGCATCGCGGCGGCGTAGAGCTTGCGATCGGCCTGGGCCCGCGGTCCGCGGACCGCCGGACCCTTGCGGCGGTTCAGCATCCGAAACTGGATCCCTCCGGCATCGGCCACCCGACCCATCAGGCCATCCAGGGCATCGACCTCGCGGACCAGATGTCCCTTGCCGAGACCGCCGATGGCAGGGTTGCAGGACATCGCTCCCACGGTCGCAAAGCGATGCGTCACCAGCGCGGTCCGGGCTCCCATGCGCGCAGCCGCACTCGCGGCCTCGCAGCCGGCGTGGCCGCCACCGATGACGATGACGTCGAAGGAGTCCGCTCGGGAAATCATGCGGCGACTTCTATCCCGGAGTCGAAAAGCGCGGAAGAAGAAATTGCCAGGTCGTTTCACGTGAAACAAAAGCCCCCGGAACCGGCCAAATGTTTCACGTGAAACAAGCACCACAGTTAAGGGAGCATTACTTACCTACACAAAACTCGCGGAAGATGACGTCGAGAATGTCCTCCACGTCCACACGCCCGAGCAGCCTTCCCAATGAGCGCGCCGCCAATCGAAGTTCTTCCGCCGCGAGTTCCTCGCCCTGCCCCACAACCGCAACACTGCGTCGAAGCGAAGTCGCCGTCTCTTGCAAGAGTGCCCGTTGCCGGGTTCGGCTGATCAGTCCGCCCTCGGTGCCGCCAAAGTAGCTCTGGGCGAAACCGATCAATGCGTCGATCAGCTCCGGCAGCCCATCGCCGCGGCTCGCCGAAATCTGAAAACTTCCCTGGCTCGGCGTCTCGGCCTCGGCCAGTGGCCGACCTTTTTCGAGATCGATCTTGTTTCGCAACCTCCATATCGGCGCGGCCCCATCGTGATCGATCGCCGCCTGCGAAGCGTCGTAAAGCCACAGCACGAGGTCGGCGTCCGCGGCGCGGGCGCGGGCACGACGGACACCCTCCTGCTCTACGGGATCGTCTGTCTCTCGAATCCCCGCAGTGTCGATCACCGTCACCGGATAGCCGTCGAGATCAAGCTGCACCTCGATGACGTCACGCGTGGTGCCGGCGTGAGGCGACACGATCGCGACCTCACGGCGCGCGAGCTGATTCATCAGCGTGGACTTACCGACATTCGGAGGCCCAGCGATTGCGACGACGAGACCATCGCGAAGCCGCTCACTCCGCCCCTGCCCCACAAGAACTTCCTCGATCTCGGCTAGCAGCGCTTTGACCTTCGCCAGCGCCGGCGCAATCAATTCCGCCGGCACGTCGTCCTCGTCCGAGAAATCAATCCCGGCCTCGATCAGGGCGGACGCTTCGATGATCCGCGCGCGCCAATCGCGCGCCCTGTCGCCCAGCAGTCCCTTCAATTGGCGCAGCGCCTGGCGCCGCTGCCGATCGGTGTCTGCATGGATGAGATCATCCAACCCTTCGGCTTCTGTGAGATCGAGCTTGCCGTTCTCGAAAGCGCGCCGGGTAAATTCGCCGGGCTCCGCCGGACGAACATCTTCGAATGCCGACAGCACCGCGAACAAGGCGGCCAAGACCGCCCGTCCGCCATGGACGTGAAATTCCGCGACGTCTTCGCCGGTCGCGCTGGCCGGACCCGGAAACCACAGCACCACGGCATCGTCGATCGGCCGCTGGCCGACATCCCTGAGCAGCGCGCGGGTGGCCATTCGCGGCGACGGCAATTTGCCGGCAAGCGCCGTCATGACCTTTGAGGCCTGCGGACCCGACACGCGCACCAGGGCAATCGCGCTCGGTGGCCGGCCCGACGACAGTGCAAAAATGGTCTGATCCCGCGGATGCATCGCCTATTTGTGCGGGAGGTTTTGAAAAGGCAACGCGATTCGATTCGGGGCATGAGCCCGCAAGGCTACGTCGCTGATCTACCACGGGCGGCACGGCAATTATGTTGCCAAATCCGGAGAGGGTGCCCTCCCCCGGATACCGGGATCAGAAGAAATAATATGAAATTCAATACCTTAAATGGTTAACCAATCAATAAGACGGATTTTCCAATGCTGCATTCGCATTGCAGCGATGACCGCAACATGAAAAGGGCGCCCCGCGGTACGAGGCGCCCTCCCCGATCCCAATCTGGCGGCTCAGGTATTCATCGAGTCGAAGAACTCCGAGTTGTTCTTGGTGTTGCGGAGCTTGTCGAGCAGGAAGTCGATCGCGTCCATGGTGCCCATCGGATTGAGGATCCGGCGCAGCACGTACATTTTCTTCAGGAGCTGCGGATCGGTGATCAGCTCTTCCTTGCGGGTGCCGGAGCGCGAGATGTCGATCGCCGGGAAGGTCCGCTTGTCCGAGACCTTGCGGTCGAGGATCAGTTCGGAGTTACCGGTGCCCTTGAATTCTTCGAAGATGACTTCGTCCATGCGACTGCCGGTATCGACCAGCGCAGTCGCGATGATCGTCAGCGAACCGCCCTCCTCGATGTTTCGCGCGGCGCCGAAGAATCGCTTCGGCCGCTGCAGCGCGTTGGCATCGACACCGCCGGTCAGCACCTTGCCGGACGACGGCACCACGGTGTTGTAGGCGCGGCCCAGACGCGTGATTGAGTCCAGGAGAATCACGACGTCGCGGCCGTGTTCGACCAGACGCTTGGCTTTCTCAATCACCATCTCGGCGACCTGGACGTGACGCACGGCAGGTTCGTCGAAGGTGGACGACACCACCTCGCCCTTCACCGAGCGCTGCATGTCCGTGACTTCTTCCGGACGCTCGTCGATCAGAAGAACGATCAGATAGCATTCGGGATGATTGGCGGTGATGGAGTGCGCGATGTTCTGCATAAGCACCGTCTTGCCGGTGCGCGGCGGCGCCACGATCAAAGCGCGCTGGCCTTTGCCGATCGGCGCAACGATGTCGATCACCCTTGCAGAAAGGTCTTTGCGCGTCGGGTCCTCAAGCTCGAGGCGGAAGCGCTGGTCCGGAAACAGCGGGGTCAGGTTGTCGAAATTGACCTTGTGCTTGGACTTTTCCGGATCCTCGAAATTGAGAGTGTTGACTTTCAGCAGCGCGAAATAACGTTCGCCTTCTTTCGGACTGCGGATGTGGCCTTCGATGGTGTCGCCGGTGCGAAGGCCGAAGCGGCGGATCTGCGACGGCGAGACGTAGATGTCGTCGGGGCCGGGCAGGTAGTTGGCATCGGGTGAGCGCAGAAAGCCGAAGCCGTCGGAGAGAACCTCGACGACGCCTTCGCCGATGATGTCGATTTCCTGGATCGCGAGCTGTTTGAGAATCGCGAACATCAGCTCCTGCTTGCGCATGGTGCTGGCATTTTCGACCCCGCTCTCTTCCGCGAACGAGACGAGCTCGGCCGGCGTTTTCGATTTGAGGTCTTGGAGTTTCATTTCCCGCATTGGGGTGGTCCTGTGGAGTGTCTTTGAGAAGGGATGCGAGGTGGCTTTAGGAAAAAGCGGACACGAAAAATGGAAGGTCCGCAGGTCTAAGCAAGGAAAGCGCCGGTGAGGCTTCAAACCTGATGCGGCGGCCGGTCTCCAATGAAGAAACCGGAACGCAGCCACATCCGCCTGCGTGGGGTGGGATTTGACTAATATAGAAAATCGGCTGCCGCTTCGCAAGCAGGGGAGCAATCGCGGGATCAGCGAAAGCTCGGGCTAGAACGGCTTCACGATCACCAGGATGACGATGAAGATCATCAGTACAGTTGGTATCTCATTGATAAGACGATAGAATTTTTGGCTTCTGGTATTCCGGTCGGCGGCGAAATCCTTAACCCAGCGGGAAAAAAAGCCGTGGACACCAGACAGGATGAGCACCAGCGTCAGTTTGGCGTGAAACCAGCCGGACGTGTACCAATGCCCGCTCCATGCCAGATAAAGCCCGGTCAGCCAGGTGATGATCATCGCAGGGTTGATGATTACCTTCAGCAATCGCCATTCCATCACCTTGAAGGTCTCTGACTGCTTCGATCCGGCCTCGGCCTCGCAGTGATAGACGAACAGCCGCGGCAGATAGAGCATGCCGGCCATCCACGAGATGACGGCAATCACATGCAGCGCCTTGATCCACGGGTACGCCGTGATCGTGATCCACTCGTACATTGCAGTTGCCCCGACCTTGCCTGCCCGAAACGTTTGCCTTGCAACGTTCGGATCATTCCGGCGTTGCGAAAAGCGCTCTGCCAGTATGGGAGCGAGACATATCCTCAAAGCTCCGCTTCTCTAAACTAATAATTTTAGAATCTTAGGTTTGAGTCTAAGTGACGGTGATTTGGACTCACACAAAACGATCCCGCCTTCTTGAAAGGCTTGTTCACATTCATCACCAATTCCGTCCGAACCCTGGATCATCAGAATAACGCCACGCGCATCAATCGCTTGCGCTGTTTTGTGGCCAGCTTATGAAGAGACAAATCCACATCTTCTCACTATCATTGCCGAGAGGCGGCGGACTTGTCCTCTCGCGAGGCCCTGTGAAGAAATGTCCGGGTTATCCCTGACGCGGCGATCCAGGGCCTGATATCACGGTTAAGCTCCACAGGGATTCACAGGATACACAGGGGTTTTGGTGCCCACGACCGGCAACTATTTTCATCTTCATCTGGTCTCCGACTCGACCGGCGAGACGCTGATCACGGTGGCGCGTGCGGTGGCTGCGCAATACGCCAATGTGACCGCGGTCGAACATGTCTATCCGCTGGTGCGCAGCCAGAAGCAGCTCGACCGGGTGCTCGACGAGATCGAGGAGGCGCCGGGCATCGTGCTCTTTACGCTCTTGGAAAAGGACCTGGTCGGCCGGCTGGAAGCCAAATGCAGGGACATCAACATTCCGAGCCTGTCGATCATCGGGCCGGTGATGCAATTGTTCGAGGCTTATCTGGGCGCGGCCACGACGGGCAGGGTGGGGGCCCAGCACGTTTTGAACGCGGAATATTTCAAGCGCATCGACGCCTTGAACTACACCATGATGCATGATGACGGGCAGCACGTTGAGGGCCTGGAAGATGCCGACGTGGTCCTGGTCGGCGTGTCCCGCACCTCGAAGACGCCAACCTCGATCTATCTCGCCAACCGCGGCGTCCGCACTGCGAACGTGCCGCTGGTGCCCGGCATTCCGCTGCCGCATCAATTGGAGGCATTGAAGAAGCCGCTGGTCGTCAGCCTCCATGCGACGCCGGAGCGGCTGATCCAGGTCCGGCAAAACCGGTTGCTGAGCATGGGTGCTGATACGCCCAACGACGATTATATCGATCGCCAGGCGGTGGCCGACGAGGTCGCCTACGCCCGGAAACTGAGTGCCAAATTCAGTTGGGCGCAGCTCGACGTGACGCGTCGCTCGATCGAGGAAACCGCGGCGGCTGTGCTGAAACTGTTTACCGACCGGGCGCGGCAGCGGCTGCCGGAATGACGCGGCTACGATGAACATCTGGCGTGGACAATATCGACTGATTCTGGCTTCGCAGAGCCGAGCGCGGCAGGTTCTGCTCGCCAATGCCGGTATTCCATTCGACGCCGTTCCTGCCCGTATCGACGAACGTGCCGCGCAAGAGGATTCCGGGCTTTCGGCGCCAGGCGAGATTGCCGGTCTGCTGGCGCGCGAGAAGGCGCTGTTCGTATCGTCAAGAAACCCGGCACGCTATGTCGTTGGCGCCGATCAGACGCTGGCTCTGGGAAACCGCCTTTTCAGCAAGCCAGCCGGCCGCGCACAGGCCGCGGATCAATTGCGCCTGCTTGCCGGTGGAACGCACGAGCTGCATTCCGCCGTTGCAGTGGCGCGCGACGGCGAGGTAGTGTTTTCCGATGTTTCGGTTGCGCGCCTGACCATGCGCGCTCTCAGTGGGGCGGAGATCAGAGCGTATCTGGACGAGGCTGGCGAGGCTGTGACATCGAGCGTTGGAGCCTATCAGCTCGAGGCGCTCGGCATACATCTGTTCGATCACTTCGAAGGCGATCACTTCACGATCCTCGGCCTGCCGCTGCTGCCGCTGCTTGCATTCCTGCGCCGCGAGCAATTGCTGGGAATTTGAGATCACCCCGAAAGAGCAACAAACAACATGCGGATCCTTGGACTGACCGGCTCGATCGGGATGGGAAAATCCACCACCGCAAAACTGTTCACTGAGGCGGGCGTACCGGTTTACGACGCCGACGCCGCCGTCCACAAAATCTATGAAGGCGAGGCGGCGCCCGCGATCGAGGCGGCGTTTCCCGGCACGACCGCCGGCGGCAGGGTCGATCGCGCCAAACTGTCCGCCAAGGTGGTGCATGATCCCGCCGCCATCAAGCAGCTCGAGCAGATCGTCCATCCGATGCTCGGTGCTTCCCGCAAGAAATTCCTCGACGATGCCGAGGCATCCGGCGCACCAGTCGTGGTGATGGATATCCCGCTGCTGTTCGAAACCGGCGGTGAGAAACGTGTCGATGCCGTCGTCGTGGTCACGACCTCGCCGGAAAATCAGCGCAAGCGCATACTGGCGCGCGGCACCATGACATCAGAGGCGCTCGATGCCATTCTGGCGCGACAATTGCCCGATGCCGAAAAGCGCAAGCGCGCGGATTTCGTCGTGGATACGTCGCATGGATTGGACCCGGTGCGCGCAGCGATACGCGACATTCTGGCCGAGGTTGTTAAGATGCCGCAGCGGCGAGCGTGATTCGCCTTTAAAGCTCCGGTTCCTGAAATTCATGCGCGAAATCGTCCTCGATACCGAAACCACTGGCCTCGATGCGCTGCGCGGCGACCGGCTGGTCGAGATCGGCTGCATCGAAATCTTCAACCGCATGCCGACGGGACAGACGTTCCACCGCTACATCAATCCCGAGCGTGACATGCCGGCGGAAGCCTTTAATGTGCACGGCCTGTCCACCGAGTTCCTCGCCAGCAAGCCGCTATTCACCGAGGTAGTCGAGGAGTTCCTGGAATTCATCGGCGACGCGCCGCTGGTGATCCACAACGCCTCGTTCGACATCAGCTTCATCAATGCCGAGCTGGACCGTATCAAGCGGCTGCCGATCTCGCGCGAGCGGCTGGTGGATACGCTGCTGCTGGCCCGCCGCAAGCATCCGGGCGTGTCGAACCGGCTGGACGATCTCTGTTCGCGCTATGCGATCGACAATTCCCGCCGCACCAAGCACGGCGCGCTGCTCGATGCCGAGCTATTGGCCGAAGTCTATATTGACCTGATCGGGGCGCGGCAGTCGCAACTGATCCTGGCGTCGGAAACCCGCGTTACGATTGCCAGCGGCGTTGGTGAAACGCCGCGCCGGCAGCGCGAGGTGCCGCTGGTGCCGCGAATCACCGACGCGGACCGCGAGGCCCATCGCGCCTTCATCGCCACATTGGGCGACAAGCCGATCTGGAACGATTTTCTGTCGGCAGCGGTCTAGCAGCTTTTGGTCGCCAGGCCGCTCGATGTGGCTTTAGCTCGGCTTCACGCCGGAAGCTGCCTGTGCCGCAGCCTGCCGCTCCATGTTCTGGCGGTACAGACCGACGAAATCGACGGGATCGAGCATCAGGGGCGGGAAACCGCCGTCGCGTACTGCAGTGGCGATGATTTCGCGTGCGAACGGGAACAACAGCCGCGGGCACTCGATCATGACCAGCGGGTGCAGGTTTTCCTTGGGAACGTTGACGATGCGGAACACGCCTGCATAGGCGAGTTCGAAGCTGAACATCACCTTGCCGGCGTTTTCGGCCTTGCCCTCAATCGAAAGCGTCACTTCGAACTCGTTTTCCGCGAGATTGTTCGCGGAAACGTTGATCTGGATATTGATGGCCGGCTGCTGCTGTTGTGGCGCCAAGGAGGAGGGCGCGTTCGGATTCTCGAACGATAGGTCCTTGGTATATTGCGCCAGCACGTTGAGCTGTGGAGGGGCCTGCTCTTGGGGCGCGCCATTACCGTTGGTCATGAAACTTTTCTCCTGAAGCGCTGCCGAGCGGAGACCGGGTTCGTCTGAATTCGCTCGATAGGCGAAAATGCCTCGTCCGGGCGAGTGGCTATCATAGCCCCGGCTCATTCCACAAGGACGACGGACCGGGGCCCGACCCGGCCAGCGGCGAATTGTGGCGGATATGCCTAATACGGCCCGGCCAATCGCTCAATACGTGCCCTAAATAATTGAATATGCGTGATTTCCGGACCGATCGGGTTTCCCCTGGCCCCCAAACGCGCTACAATTCACCCGCGCCAAAACGCGCCATTGGCCGGGCGTAGTTTCATGCCTACATGCTGCAGTCTGATCGGTGATGCAATCTCTGCCGTTCTCAGGGAAAACGCGTAAGAGAGCTTCTCACCAGGGAACGCTCGACCGCCGGGCCCGTTGCCGGCGTTAGAACCAGAAAGCGAATACGACGTGGATATTTACACCATCATCTTCCTGGCGCTGGCGGTCTTTATCTTCCTGCGCCTGCGCAGCGTCCTCGGACAGCGCACCGGAAGCGAACGGCCGCCCTACGATCGCGCCGCGCCCAACGTCGTGCAGCGGACGCAGGACAACAACGTCGTTCCGATACCGGGTACGGTGATCGATCAGGCGCCGCTGGCGCCGAGCGCCGACGTAGCACCGGCCGACCGCTGGAAGGGTGTTGCCGAACCGGGCACGCCGCTCGCCGCCGGCCTCGACGCCATTGCGGCCCAGGACTCCTCGTTCGACCCGCGTCACTTCATCTCCGGCGCCCGCAGCGCCTATGAGATGATCGTGCTGGCCTTCGCCAATGGCGACCGCCGCGCGCTGAAGGATCTCCTGTCCAGCGAGGTCTATGACAGCTTCGAGGCCGTGATCAAGGATCGCGAGAAGCACGAGCAGAAAACCGAAACGCGGTTTGTTTCGATCGACAAGGCCGAGCTGGTGGGTGCGGACGCCCGCGACCGCGCGGCGCAACTGACGGTTCGCTTCGTGTCGCAAATGATCTCGGTCACCCGCGACAAGACCGGCGCCATTGTCGATGGCAACCCCGATAAGGTCGCCGATATCACCGATGTCTGGACATTCGCCCGCGACACGAGTTCTCGCGATCCGAACTGGAAGCTGGTTGGCACCGGAAGCGCGGGCTGACGCGCGAAGCCTCGCCGGGCTCGCGCTTGGCGTGATCGCTTTTGCGTTGTCGATCGTTCCGCTGGATGCTTTCGCCGCGCGCCATTCGCGCGCGCCCAGGCAGGCGCTTCCGCCGCCCGCCCGTCACCTTCCATATCCGCAGCTTGAACTGCCGCTCCAAATCAATGGCGGCCAGTATGCGCCGCTCGCCTGGTCGGAGATCGCGGGCTGGAGCGAGGACGATCATCTCTCCGCCTACAAGGCGTTTCGCGTAAGCTGCAAGCCGATATCGGCGCAGGTAAAGCCGCCTGCCGATCCGAAGGCGCTCGGCACGTCGCTGCGCGATCCCTGCCGCACCGCCAGGGGTCTCGAATTAACCGACGGCGCCAAAGCGAAGGCGTTCTTCGAGGAGCATTTTCTCCCCTTGCGCATTTCGCGGCTTGGCGAAGGCGAGGGCTTTGTCACCGGCTATTACGAGCCCGTCGTCGACGGCTCAAAGACGGAGAACGAGGTCTACAAGGTGCCGGTCTATCGTCGGCCGTCCAATCTGTTCGTCCGCGGCACCACACAGGGTTCGGCCGGCTTGCCGAACAAGGGCCAGGTGTTCCGCAAGATCGGCCGCCGCAAGCTGGTGCCCTATTACGATCGGGCCGAGATCGAGGACGGCGCGATTGCCGGCCGCGGGCTCGAAATCTGCTGGCTCAAGGAACAGACCGACCTGCTGTTCTCGCAGATCCAGGGTTCGGCGCGGGTCAGCCTCGACGACGGCTCGACCGTTCGCATCAACTACGATGCCCATAACGGCTATCCTTATACGGCGGTCGGCCGCATCCTGATCGAACGCAACATCATCCCCAAGGATCAGATGTCGATGCAGAAGATTCGGGAGTGGATGGAGCAGAACCCTAACGAGGCCGACGAGCTGCGGCGGCAGAACAAGTCCTATGTCTTCTTCCGCGAGGTACAGCTTTCCGACAAGGACGAGGCGGTCGGCGCCCAGGGCGTGCCGTTGACGCCGGGCCGCTCGATCGCGGTCGACAAATCGCTGCATGTCTATGGCACGCCGTTCTTCATCGAAGGCGAGCTGCCGATCGAATCGGAGCTATCGAAGACGCCGTTTCGCCGTCTGATGATTGCGCAGGACACCGGTTCGGCCATCGTCGGTCCCGCACGCGCCGATCTCTATTTCGGCGCCGGTCTCGAAGCCGGCAAGGTCGCCGGCCGCCTCCGCCACAATGCGCGCTTCGTCATTCTGGTGCCGAAGAGCCTCGATCCGCTGGCGCGCGGCCGCAAGATGCCGGTGCCGGACGAGCGGCCATCGGAGAAGATCGCAAAACTGTTCCCTCAAACCGCGCCGTTGAAAGACCCCTCAAGGGAACAGAACGCTGCGAAGCCGCCCGAGGTCACCTCGGCGACCAGGCCCGCCGCCCAGGCAACACCGCCGATGCCGGCAGCGGTGCCTGCGCAAACTCCGGCCATCCAGGCTGCTGCCGTGGCAAAGCCGGTGCCACTGCCGGAGCCGCGGCCGAAGGTTGAAGCGGTCTCCGCAAAGCCGCATCAGCGTCATTTGCGCCGATATCGCCATCGTCGATGAAGCGCCGGCCGCCGAGTTTGATTCCCGAATTGCCGGAGCCGCCGCGACGCCAGCGCGGCCTGAGCGAGGAGGATCGCGCGCTATGGGAGAGCGTCGCCAAGCAGGTCAAGCCGTTGCGCAAGCGGCAACGTACCTCGAAACTGTCGGCCGTCTCGACAGAAACCGGTAGCAAAGTCGCGCCGAAACCCGCCGCTTCGCCAAGACACGTCGCGCCGGCGCGAAACGTAGCTCCTTCAAAACCAGAACCGCCGCCTCTGGCGCCGATCGGCCGCCGCGAGCGGTCGCATCTGTCGCGCGGCCGCAAGGAGATCGACGCCCGGCTCGACCTGCACGGCATGACGCAGACAAGGGCGCATCGCGCGCTGTTTGGCTTCCTGCAGCGAGCCCATCATGACGGGCTGACTTTTGTGCTCATCATCACCGGCAAGGGCAAGGTGGGTAGTGAGTCCGAACGCGGTGTGTTGCGCCGCCAGGTGCCGCAATGGCTCGCCCTGCCGGAATTCCGTTCGCTGGTGGTCGGCTTCGAGGAAGCCCATATCGGCCACGGCGGCGAGGGCGCCTTGTATGTGCGGGTGCGGCGGGCGCGAATCTAAAACGGACGCGCGATCCCGACGCGCGGGATCAGGGTGACAATCCAGCCGAACATGATCGTCCCGCGATTATCCGCCGAGATTGGCGGCGTGTCCTTCGAAGCCGGAAGCATCTTCACCGCGTGCAGGATCAAGAACAGACACACCGCCCAGTTCGAGATCCATCTGGAATAATCGAATACGATCGCAACATCACGAGATAGCCGAGGCTGACGATGACGATCGCGGCGGTGGGCGTCAACTGAAAGCGCGGCGCTCAAGTTGCGAAGATACCGCCAGAGCGGCGCGTGCAGCCAGATCAGGAGCGCAAACACCGGCGCGCCGAGCAGGTTGTGCGGCAGGCGTTGCCAGGTATCCCAAAATTCCTTCGAGAGCGGCTGGTACCAGATATAGCCAAAGCTCAGCAGCTTCGCTTGTGACGGGTCGGCCATCCGGCTGTGCAGATGCGCGACAAACTCCGCCTCCGGCACGGTGCCGTTGAATTGCGCGGCGACGAAAAGCGCGCCCACTGCCACGAGCGATACAACGCCAGCGTCGATGTTCCGTCGGCTCATCCATCGTCGTCCCGGCCAAGCGATAGCGCGAGCCCGGACCCATAACCACAGGCCAGCGTCACAAACGGGATAGCGGCCCCAGCGAAAGTACACAACGAACATTTGTTGTGGCTATGGGTCCCTGCTTTCCGCAGGGACGACGAGAGATGGGAGCCGTTTTCCTACAAAATGAACCGGCTCAAATCCGCGTTCTTGGCGAGGTCGCCGACATGCGTCTGCACGTAATCGGCATCGACCTTGATGGTCTCGCCATGACGGTCCGGCGCGGCAAACGAAATCTCGTCGAGCACGCGCTCCATCACCGTCTGCAGCCGCCGCGCGCCGATGTTCTCGACCGTCGAATTGACAGCGACGGCGATGTCGGCCAGCGCGTCGATGGCGCCGTCGGTGATATCGAGCGTCACGCCTTCGGTGTGCATCAGCGCGACGTATTGCTTGATCAGCGACGCCTCCGGCTCGGTCAGGATGCGCCGCATGTCGTCGCGGGTCAGCGCTTCCAGCTCGACGCGGATCGGCAGGCGGCCCTGCAGTTCCGGCAGCAGGTCCGAGGGTTTTGCGATATGAAACGCGCCCGAAGCGATGAACAGGACGTGGTCGGTCTTCACCGCCCCGTGCTTGGTCGTGACGGTGGTGCCTTCGATCAGCGGCAGCAGGTCGCGCTGCACGCCCTCGCGTGAGACGTCGCCGCCGAGGCGGTTTTCGCGCACGCAGATCTTGTCGATCTCGTCGAGGAACACGATGCCGTTGTTCTCGACCGCCGCGATCGCTTCCAGCACGAGCTGATCATTGTCGAGCAGCTTGTCGGATTCCTCGTTGACCAGGATTTCGTGCGAGCCCTCGACCGTCAGGCGGCGGGTCTTGGTCCGCCCGCCGAGCTTGCCGAAGATGTCGCCGATCGAAATCGCGCCCATCTGCGCGCCGGGCATGCCCGGGATCTCGAACATCGGCATGCCGCCGGAGGATTGTGTCTCGATCTCGATTTCCTTGTCGTTGAGTTCGCCGGCGCGCAGCTTCTTGCGGAAGGAATCGCGGGTCGCCGGGCTCGACGCGGGTCCGACCAGCGCGTCCAGCACGCGCTCCTCAGCGGCGAGCTGCGCGCGGGCCTGCACGTCCTTGCGCTTGCGCTCGCGGACCTGGATGATCGCCACCTCGACGAGGTCGCGGATGATCTGCTCGACGTCGCGGCCGACATAGCCGACCTCGGTGAATTTGGTGGCTTCGACCTTGATGAAGGGTGCTCCGGCGAGCTTCGCCAGCCGCCGCGCGATCTCGGTCTTGCCGACGCCGGTCGGCCCGATCATCAGGATGTTCTTCGGCAGCACCTCTTCGCGAAGCGAGCCGGTGAGCTGCAGCCGCCGCCAGCGGTTGCGCAGCGCAATCGATACCGCGCGCTTGGCGTCGGCCTGGCCGACAATGAAGCGGTCGAGTTCAGAGACGATTTCACGGGGAGAAAAGTCGGTCATGTGTCCTAGGTAGGCGTCCAATGTTGCGAGAGCAAGCCGGGGACGGAGCCGTTAGATGATCGGCGGCCCGCCCTGCCATAGCTTGATTGCCTCGAGGGGGTGAATCAGCATGATAATGTTGAGCGTCAGATTGTCGCGAATGTGGAGCGCCATCACGAGCTCGAACAGCAGTGCAAGCGCCACGGTGACGGCCACCGGAAGCTTTTTTGCCAGCAGGAAGCCCCCGATCATCGCGACCGAGTCGGAGATCGAATTGACGATGGTATCGCCGAAATAATCCAGCGAGATCGTTCCCGCACGGTAACGATTGATGATCCAGTCGGAATTCTCGACCAGTTCCCAGCCGCCCTCCACCAGCATGGCAAGAATCAGGCGGCCCTGCCAGCCGAGGCGAGGGAAGGCGAGGAAGGCTGCGCCATAAAACAGGATGCCGTGCAGGATGTGCGACAGCGTATACCAGTCGACGATGTGCTGCGAATTTTCCGAACTCTGCACCACGCCGTGCCAGAGCTTGACATAACCGCAGGCGCAGATCGGCAGGCGCCCCATCCCATACAGGATCGCAGCCTGAGCGGCGAGGATACCGGCCGCGATCGACAGCCAGTGCCAGCCTGAAAGCGTGCGGGTAACCGGCGCCTTGTCGATACTGCTGGTGGAGGTCATGGGTTGCGGACCATCAAGAGGGCGGGGCCATCGGGCGTATCGACCATACCAGACTTTTCAAAGCCCGCTTTCTGATAAGCGCGAATAGCACGGGCATTGGCCGGATCGGGATCGGTGACAATGCGCGGCGCGCCATTCCGCAGGCGCTCGTCGACGAAGGCACGAATGAGCGCCGAACCATGGCCGCGCTCGATCATGTCGGGCTCGCCGACGAACAGGTCGATGCCGCGGGTGCCGCACGGATGTTCGCCAAAGCCCGAATTCCACGCGGTCAGGTCGTAGCACTGCAGATAGGCGAAATCGCGGCTTCCCGCCGAGACGATGAACTGATCCATCGCGGGTTCATCGAGGTCGCCGCTGACCAGATCATATTGCTCGGACGGATCGCCCCACCATTCCCGGACGTGGGGCCGTGCGAGCCATTGCCGGATCAGCGGCAGGTCGGCTGTAGTCATTGGGCGGAAGGCATAATCCGTCGCCATGATCGACGAGCTTTCTCAGAGCGTTTCGATCGTGACGTTGCGGTTGGTGTAGACGCAGATGTCGGCGGCGATATCGAGCGCGCGGCGCACGATGGTCTCGGCATCCTTGTCGGTGTCGACCAGCGCCCGGGCTGCTGCCAGGGCGTAATTGCCGCCGGAGCCGATCGCCATCACGCCCGCTTCCGGCTCCAGCACGTCGCCGGTGCCGGTCAGGACCAGCGAAACGTCCCTGTCGGCAACGATCATCATCGCCTCCAGCCGGCGCAGATAGCGGTCGGTCCGCCAGTCCTTGGCGAGCTCGACCGCCGCCCGGGTCAATTGCCCCGGATACTGCTCGAGCTTGTTTTCCAGCCGCTCGAACAGGGTAAAGGCGTCGGCAGTTGCCCCGGCAAAGCCGCCGATGACGTCGCCCTTGCCGATTTTGCGGACCTTTTTGGCATTGGCCTTGATGACAGTCTGGCCGATCGAGACCTGGCCGTCGCCACCGATTACCACCTTGCCGCCCTTGCGAACCGTCAAAATCGTGGTGCCGTGCCAGATCGGCAGGTTGTTTTCAGATGCTTGCATGAATTGCCCTCGTTCCCATCAGATTTAGGGGCTGGCGGGGAGGGTTACAATCGCGGGATTCAGCGGCGATTTTGATCACCATAGGCCGAAGTTCAGCCTCCAAAAGCGTCATCCCGCAGTAGCGAAGGCGACATCCGCCTGTTAAAAGGGCCGCGTTTTCGGCCCCCAAGCGGCCCAAGGGAAGCAGATTTCATGCGCACGGCGTCCATCAAGCGCAAGACCAAGGAAACCGACATTGAGGTCGCGGTGAACCTCGACGGGTCAGGCGTGTCCAAGGTTTCGACCGGTATCGGCTTTTTCGACCATATGCTCGATCTGCTGGCCCGGCATTCCCGCATCGACATCACCGTGAAGGCCGATGGCGACCTCCATGTCGACCACCACCACACCACCGAGGACGTCGGCATCGCGCTGGGGCAGGCCGTGAAACAGGCGCTCGGGACCATGGCCGGCATCACCCGCTATGCCTCGATCCACATGCCGATGGACGAGACGCTGTCGCGTGTGGTGATCGACATTTCCGGCCGGCCGGTGCTGGTGTTCAAGGTCGATTTTCCGCGCGACAAGGTCGGTCAGTTCGATACCGAGCTGGTGCGCGAATGGTTCAACGCCTTCACCATTAACGCCGGCGTGACTTTGCACGTCGAGACCCTATATGGCGAGAACAGCCATCATATCGCCGAATCCTGTTTTAAGGGTCTGGCGAGGGCGCTTCGTGCCGCGGTTGCGATCGACCCCCGCAACGCAGGCGAAGTGCCTTCCACCAAGGGTCAGCTCGGCGGCTGATTTCTTGTTCGCGTTTTTGGTTCGCGGCGGAGAGGTTCGATGCCGGTCTACACAGTGCATGCTCCCGTAGCCAACGGCGCCGATCTTGCGGCGACCGACAAGTTTGTCTTTGTCCGTGACGGTTTCCATTTCTGGGCTGCGGTTGCGAGCGCGATCTGGCTGTTGTGGCATCGGCTGTGGCTGGCCCTGATCGGCTGGATCGTTCTGATGATCGCCATCCAGTTCGGGATGTCGGCGCTGGGCGCCAGCCGCGGCACGATCTTCATGGTCGACGCCCTGATTGCGATCCTGATGGGCTTCGAAGCGGCAAGCCTGCGGCGCTGGACGCTGTCGCGGCGCAAGTGGCGCCTGCTCGACATCGTGGTAGCCGACGACGAGGAAGCTGCCGAACACCGGTTCTTCGAACGCTGGACCGGCCGGCAGCGCGGGCTCACCATCGACCAATATGCGGTCGATCGCGGCGGGCCGCCGCCGACCCGCAACATTCCGGGCCAGTCGTTCTCCAAACCGCCGCCGCCATTGCCGCAAGGCGGGATCATCGGCCTGTTTCCGGAACCGGGAGGGCCGCGATGAGCGTTGCGATCGTCGATTACGGCTCGGGCAATCTTCACTCGGCGGCAAAGGCCTTCGAGCGGGCCTCGCGGAGCATGGAAGATCCGCAGAAGGTCATAGTGACGCGCGATCCCGAAGCCGTGTACCGCGCTGACCGCATCGTGCTGCCCGGCGTCGGCGCCTTCGCCGATTGCCGCCGCGGCCTCGACGCGGTGGACGGCATGCTGGAAGCGATGACGGAAGCCGTACGCGTCAAGGCGCGGCCGTTCTTCGGCATCTGCGTCGGCATGCAGTTGATGGCCACCCGCGGCAAGGAGCACGTCGTAACCGAGGGCTTCAACTGGATCGCAGGCGACGTCGAGAAAATTTCGCCGCGCGAGGAGAACCTGAAAATTCCGCACATGGGCTGGAATACGCTCGACATGATCCGCGAGCACCCGGTGCTGGAGCGGCTGCTGCTCGGGCCGAAGGGACGCCATGCCTATTTCGTGCACTCCTATCACCTCAATGCCTCCAACGAGGCCGACGTGCTGGCGCGCGCCGATTACGGCGGGCCGGTGACGGCGATCGTGGGCAAGGACACCGCGATCGGCACGCAGTTTCACCCCGAGAAGAGCCAACGCTTCGGCCTGGCCCTGATCTCGAATTTCCTGAAGTGGAAGCCGTGATACTCTTTCCCGCCGTCGACCTGAAAAACGGCCAGTGCGTGCGCCTCGAACAGGGCGACATGGCGCGCGTGACCGTATTCAACCTCGATCCCGCGGCGCAGGCGCGGTCCTTCGCCGAGCAGGGATTCGAATATCTGCACGTCGTCGATCTCGACGGCGCCTTTGCCGGCAAGCCGATGAACGCGCTGGCGGTCGAGGCGATGCTCAAGGCCGTCACCATGCCGGTGCAGCTCGGCGGCGGCATTCGCGATCTCAAAACCGTCGAAGCCTGGCTCGACAAGGGCATCGCCCGCGTCATCATCGGCACCGCTGCGGTGCGCGATCCGGAATTGGTGAAGAGCGCCGCGAAAAAATTTCCCGGCCGTGTCGCGGTCGGCCTCGACGCCCGCGATGGCAAGGTCGCGGTGGAAGGCTGGGCCGAGACCTCGCAGGTAACCGCGCTCGAAATCGCGCAGCGGTTCGAGGATGCCGGCGTTGCCGCCATCATCTTCACCGACATCGCGCGCGACGGCCTGCTGAAGGGTCTTAACCTCGATGCGACGATTGCGCTGGCCGAGCGCATCTCTATCCCCGTCATTGCGTCCGGCGGGTTTGCATCCATTGAGGACGTCAAGGCGCTGCTGCAGCCGCGCGCCAAAAAGCTCGCCGGCGCCATTGCCGGCCGTGCGCTCTATGACGGCCGGCTCGATCCCGCCGCCGCGCTGACACTGATCCGCAACGCGCGCGCCGCGGCCTAGGAGTTTTGCGATGTTCAAGGTTCGCGTCATCCCCTGTCTCGACGTCAAGGACGGAAGGGTGGTCAAGGGCGTCAACTTCGTCGATCTGCGCGATGCCGGCGATCCCGTCGAGGCCGCGATTGCGTACGACGCCGCCGGCGCCGACGAATTGTGCTTCCTCGACATCACCGCGACTCACGAGAATCGCGGCACCATGCTGGACGTCGTCCGCCGCACGGCGGAGGCCTGCTTCATGCCGCTGACGGTCGGCGGTGGCGTGCGCACCATCGATGACATCAGGACGCTGCTGCGGTACGGGGCCGACAAGGTCTCGATCAACTCCGCGGCCGTCTCCAACCGCGAATTCGTCAAGCAGTCGGCCGAAAAATTCGGCGAGCAGTGCATCGTGGTCGCGATCGACGCCAAGCGGGTCAAGCGCGCCGGCGGCGGTGAGCGCTGGGAGATCTTCACCCATGGCGGGCGCAACTCTACCGGGATCGACGCCATCGAATACGCGCAGGAAGTTGTCTCGCTCGGCGCCGGCGAAATCCTGCTGACCTCGATGGACCGCGACGGCACAAGGCAGGGGTTCGATCTGCCGCTGACGCAAGCCATCGCCGACAGTGTCCCCGTACCGGTCATCGCCTCCGGCGGTGTCGGCAATCTCGACCACCTCGTCGACGGCATCCGCCACGGCCACGCCACCGCGGTGCTGGCGGCCTCGATATTCCACTTCGGCGAATTTACCATACGCCAAGCCAAGGAGCACATGGTGCGCGCCGGGCTGCCGATGCGGCTCGATCCCTGACGACTCGCCGTCACAAAAGTGCTAAGTCCCTCTCTGGGGCGGCGCCTTGGTCTTCGGCCGGGCGCGAGTGTTGAGTTCGGTTGATGTCGCGTTTCACGATCCATGATCTGGCCGCTACCATCGATGCACGGGCCGCATCGGGAGGCGAGGCGTCCTATACCCGCAAACTGCTCGACAAGGGCGCGGAGCACTGCGCCAAGAAGCTGGGCGAGGAAGCGGTCGAGACCGTGATCGCGGCCGTCGAGGACGATCGGGACCATCTGATCGCCGAAAGCGCCGACCTGCTGTTTCACCTGCTGGTGCTTTTGAAGGCGCGCGGCATCAAGCTCGAAGAGGTCGAGGCCGCGCTGGCGCAGCGGACGTCGATGTCCGGGCTCGAGGAAAAGGCGTCGCGCAAGCGCGACTAGCCGAAGGGGCAGTTCATGGATATCCGGACCACCGAACAGCAATACAATCCCTACCGCATCTTCACCCGCGAGCAGTGGGCGCGGTTGCGCGACGATACGCCGATGACGCTGGAGCCGGGTGAGTTCGAGCGGCTGCGTTCGATGCACGATCGCCTCGACATGCAGGAGGTCGAGGACATCTACCTGCCGCTGTCGCGGCTGTTGTCGATCTATGTCGACGCCATGCATCGCCTCTACCAGGCGCAGCGCCAGTTCCTCGGCATCCGCGACCGCAAGGTGCCCTATATCATCGGCGTCGCCGGGTCGGTCGCGGTCGGCAAATCGACCACCGCGCGCGTGCTGCAGGCACTCCTGGCGCGCTGGTCGCCGCGGCCCAAGGTGGACCTGGTGACGACCGACGGTTTTCTGTTTCCCAATGCCGTGCTGGAGCGGCAGGGGCTGATGCAGAAAAAGGGCTTTCCGGAGAGCTACGACCTGCCGATGCTGCTGTCGTTCCTCTCCGACATCAAGGCCGGCCGCCGGCCGGTGCGCGCGCCGGTATATTCCCATCTGGTCTACGACATCGTGCCGAACCAGTGGATCGAGGTCGATCGCCCCGACATCCTGATCGTCGAGGGCGTCAACGTGCTGCAGACCGGCCGCCTGCCGCGCGACGGCAAGGCGGTGCCCGTGGTGTCCGACTTCTTCGACTTCTCGGTTTATATCGACGCCGAGGAGCCGGTGCTGCGCGAATGGTATGTGCGGCGCTTCCTTGCGCTGCGGGACACCGCGTTCCACGATCCCAAATCGTACTTCCATCGCTACGCGGTGCTTTCGGACGAGGAGGCCACGGCGACCGCGATCGCGATCTGGGAGCGCACCAACCTCGCCAATCTCGAAGACAATATTTTGCCGACCCGGCCGCGCGCGACCCTGATCCTGAAAAAGCGCGCCGACCACCTGGTCGAGACGGTCGCGCTGCGGCGGCTGTAGTCGCCGTCGAAGTTCGTAGGGTGGGCAAAGGCGCAACGCGCCGTGCCCACCGTTTCTTGCTTGTAGCTCATGGTGGGCACGCTTCGCTTTGCCCACCCTACAAGTCCTTCAATACTTCACGCCGCGATGTGCCGTGACGCGACGAGTCCGGCGAGGGCCTCGGCGAGTTTTTCGCGATCGAGCGGCTTGATCAAAAATCCGTCCATGCCGGCTTCGAAGCAGGCGTAGCGGTCTTCTACCAGCGTGTTGGCGGTGAGTGCGAGGATCGGCGTCCGGCCGCCCGGCTCGCCGGCCTCGAGGCTGCGAATCCGCTTGGTGGTTTCGATGCCGTTGAGCTGCGGCATCTGGATGTCCATCAGGACGAGGTCATAGGGGGTACCTGCGGATTTCGCCGACAGCCAGGACTCCAGCGCCTCGGCGCCGTCGGTGGTGATGACGGTGTCATGGCCGAGGCGGCCGAGCAGCGAGCGGATCAACAGCGCATTGATCTGATTGTCCTCGGCAACCAGGATCGACAGGCCCCTGGCCGAGGGCGCGGCAGGCGTCTCGATCGTGTCGATGCCTGGCTCCAGGCTCGGCGCGGTAACTTCCGGCGCAGTCGTCAGGCGGGCCGCGAGCGACGCTGCGCGCAGCGGCTTGACCAGATAGCCGGTGAGGACGGAGGTGGCGGACGGCTGCAATTCCTGCCGCGTCGCCGGCGTGAACATCACGATGCGCTGGGTGGCATGCAGGCGCGCGGCCTCACCGAGCCGTTCGATATCGGAAAGCCCCAGCGCGTGATCGATCAGCACGGCGTGCCAGGGCCGCTCGGGCAGCAGCGCTTCCGCGACATCGACGTCCGATACCATGCAGGCCTGCCCGCCCCAGCGCTGCAGCCGCCGCGCGGTCAGCGAGGCCTCGATGCTCTGCGGCGAAATCAGCATGATCGACTGGCCGGAGAGATCCGGCGCGGTGAAGGAGATTTGTTCGCCATCGGCGGCGGCGAGCGGGATCGACACTTCGAATGTCGAGCCCGCGCCCGGCTGGCTCTCCAGCGTGATGCGGCCGCCCATGCGCTTGACGATGCGGTCGGAGATGCTCAGGCCGAGCCCGGTGCCGCCATAGCTGCGCGCGATCTTGTCGTCGGCCTGTTCGAACTCGCGGAAGATCCGCTCGCGCGCCTCGGGCGCGATGCCGATGCCGGTGTCGCGCACCAGGAAACTGATTTCATTGGGCCAGATGCCGGGTTCGACGATCAGCGCGACGCCACCGGTCGAGGTGAACTTGATCGCATTGCCGGCGAGATTGAGCAGCACCTGCCGCAACCGCGCCGCGTCGCCGATCACGTGCGTCGGCAGCCGCTCATCGACATAGGCGGCGATCTCGATTTTCTTGGCCTCCGCGCGCGGCGCCAGCAATTCGGTGATGTCCTCGATCATGCCCGACAAGGCAAACGGGCGATGTTCGAGATCGATCTTGCCGGCTTCGATCTTGGAATAATCCAGCAGTTCCTCGATCAGCGAGAGCAGCGCCTCGCCGGAAGTCTTCACCGCCTTGACATAGGTCGTCTGTTCCGGCGTCAGCGGCGTATCCATCAACAGCCCGCTCATGCCGATAATGCCGTTGAGCGGCGTGCGGATTTCATGGCTCGCCATCGCGAGGAAGCGCGATTTGGCGCGGCTTGCCGCATCGGCCTGATCGCGAGCCTCCGTCAGGGCGCGCTCGCTTTCGGTGCGATCGGTGACGTCGCGGCCGACGCTCTGCATTTCCGCCGGTCCCCCGGCGTCGTTGCGCACGAGACCCTCGCGCCACGCGATCCAGCGCGGCCCGAGCGGACCTGAGATCTGCTGGTCGTGAACGCGGGTGCCGTTCGGTTCGAGCGCGGTGTCGCCCTGTTCGAGGACTTCAAGCGCGAAGCCGGTGCCGATCAGCGCCTCGCGCGGCATCTGCGCGAGTTCGCAGTAGGCATCGTTGGCATAGGTGATGCGGCTCTCGGCGTCGCGCAGCACGATCAGGTCGCCCTGCGATTCGAACAGGCGGCGGGTGCGCTGCTCGGCTTCCTGCAATTCCCAGTTCCGGTCGGCCAGCGCTTCATTATGCAGCGCGACCTTGCGCATTTTCTTGCGCATCAGGCGAAGCCGGACGCTGAACGTGGCCAGTGCGACGCAGGCGATCGCAAACAGGAAGGCGACGCCGATCGCAAAGGCGTGCGGGTCGTAGCCGGAATTTTCCGTCTTGGCTCCGGCAATGAATCCATAGGCGCTGCCGAACACGGTCGAGAAGATCATGAAGGAGCGAACCGTGAAGGTCAGCCAGGGATGCCGGCGGCCGAAACGGCGAAAGCGAAGTTTGATCCGGAAAGTCCGCTCCATCGCCAATGACCCTGAGCTTGCTGCCTGAACTGAACCGGCCTGCTTCGCCGCTTCTCTGGGGCAGACGATGCGGCGCCGACGTTGCAAAGTGCTTGAGGCTCCCAGCGCGTAACGGCCGCGATGAGAACAGGGTAAATGAAGCGTTAATCGAGCATGGTCCGGAAAAGTGGAAGCCGGTTTTCCCTCGCGACAAACGCGGAATGCGCTTGCGCGAAGACCATGCTCAAACCTTACAGTAGCGCCGCTTCGACGCGATGGCGCTCGCCGCGGGCGCCGACGATCAGGGCGGCGGCATCGAGCAGCGAAAAGCTGTTCGATGACACGAAGATCCGGTAATCGGCCGGGCCGTCCCGGGAAAGATAGATCACGGGATCGGAGCCGGAAGGATTGCGGGAGATCGCGATCAGCCGCGGCGGTGCGTGGCTCCGGCAGGCGCCGGCCTCCGTCGTATCGATATCGTCGATCACGGTGAAGTCGGCCGCTTCCGCGTTGTCGGAAATCTGGACCCGCACCGTCGCGCGGGAGGGATCGCTGGTGAAGCTGACGTGCCGGTGCGCCTGCCAGGACAAGGCGGCGATCTGGACCGACGTGCCTGCGATCTCGATGCAGGCCTTGGGCCCCGCCAAAAACTCGCCGCGCGCGAACAGGGCGACAATCGCCAGCGGAACCACCGAGGCCAGGATCTTCAAACGCAACATGGCACGCTACTCGCTCACCATAAGCCCACGACATGGGGCTTATGGTTGGCAGAGCGTAAAGGAAACTAGTTACCGGCGTGTTGACGCCGGTTGTTTTTGTGCGACTCGGCATCTTCATCGCGAGTGAGGCGGGCTACGAACGAATACGACTTCGCGATCTCGCGGCGCAGTGCGCCCGAGGTTTGCATTTCGTTTGCCCTCTCTGAGAACAAGGGCGCAGGGAAGACCGGGTGCTTGCTGCACCCGCGGTCTCGCGTGCGATTTGCGCAAACAAAACTGCACACGAGCATACAGGGCAGCGGGAGCATTCCGGCCTTCCCTGCGCAATGGCTTTACGGCTTACTTCGTGCTCTTCCCGGAGAACGGCTCTGTTGCCTCCGTCGCCAGCGGGATACTTCCCGCCAACTTAGCGCCAGCACCGCGGCGCCCGAACCACACGACTTCGCCGTACGCTTCCGGCGCGTACGTCTATCGCGCCCTCAGCGTCCACCGCATCTCACCGCACGTTCGTGACGATCGCGAGCCGCCCCTCAATCGGGTGAGACGGGCGGAGTTATGCGACTGATTTGCCCGATGACGGAAGCGGAATATTTTTGCGCGAAGGGCTGGACGACCCAAATCACGTTGATGCGTCGGGCAAATTTAGCCGGAGCGCGCAGCGCCTAGAGCATGATCCGGAGAAGTGGGTGCCGGCTTTCCGGAAAGATCACGTTCTAGGCCGCCCTTCTTAAATCCTCCGCCAGCGCGCGATACGAAAGCGCCTCCGCCAGATGCAGCCGGCCGATCTTTTCCGCGCCGTCGAGATCGGCAAGCGTGCGGGCGACGCGGAGCACGCGGTGATAGCCGCGGGCGGTGAGCTTCATGGTTTCGGCGGCGTCGCGCAGCAGTTTTTGTCCTTGCGCATCCGGCTGCGCGATCGTTTCCAGGAGAGACGCCGGCGCTTCGGCGTTGGTGCGGATCTGCGGCAGGCCGGCAGCCGCATAGCGCGCGAGCTGGAGATCGCGGGCGGCGGCCACGCGGGCGGCGACTTCCGCGGAGCCTTCGGAAGGCGGCGGCAGGATCAGGTCGGCGGCGGTCACCGCCGGCACCTCGATGCGCAAATCGATGCGGTCCATCAGCGGGCCCGAGATGCGCATCTGATAATCCGACGTGCAGCGGTCGACCGGTGCGCGCTTGCAGGAATAGCCGGGATCATAGGCATGGCCGCAGCGGCAGGGATTCATCGCCGCGACCAGCATGAAGCGCGCCGGATAGGTGACGCGGTGATTGGCGCGGGACACCGAGACCTCGCCATTCTCCAGCGGCTGGCGCAGCGAATCGAGCACGCGCGCATCGAACTCCGGCAATTCGTCGAGGAATAATACGCCCTGGTGTGCGAGCGAGATTTCGCCGGGCTTTGCGCGCATGCCGCCGCCGGTCAGCGCGGCCATGCTGGCGGAATGATGGGGGCTGCGGAACGGCCGCCGTGCCGTCAGCGCGCCGTCGCGGATTTCTCCGGCGACGGAGGCAATCATCGAGACTTCCAGCAGTTCGGATGGCGACAGCGGCGGCAGGATCGAGGGCAGCCGCGCGGCCAGCATCGACTTGCCGGCGCCGGGCGAGCCGATCATCAAAAGGTGATGCCCGCCGGCCGCGGCGATCTCGAGCGCGCGTTTGGCGCTTTCCTGGCCCTTGATGTCACGCAGGTCGAGATGCGTCGCTTCCGGCTCGTGCACCTTCGGCTGCGGGCGCGACAGCACCTGCGTGCCTTTGAAATGGTTGGCGATCTGGATCAGCGACTTTGCCGCGACGATCTGGATATCGGGGCTTGCCCAGGCGGCTTCCGTTCCACATGCCGCCGGACAGATCAGCCCTTCCTCGCGCGCATTCGCCCCGATCGCTGCCGGCAGCACGCCCGCTACGGGCGCGATCGAGCCATCGAGCCCGAGCTCGCCGAGCACGGTAAAGCCGTTCAGCGCATCCGGCGGGATCGCGCCGATCGCGGCCATCAGGCCAAGCGCGATCGGCAGATCGTAATGGCTACCTTCCTTCGGCAGATCGGCCGGCGCGAGATTGACGGTGATCCGCCGCGCCGGCAGCGCCAGTCCCGAGGCGATCAGCGCCGAGCGCACCCGCTCGCGCGCCTCCGACACTGCCTTGTCTGGAAGACCCACGATCGCAAACGCCGGCAAGCCGGGCGCGACCTGCACCTGCACGTCGACCGCGCGGGCCTCGATCCCCTCAAAGGCTACGGTAGAAACCCGCGCAACCATGCCTGCCCCTTGTTCCGCAATCGAGGGTAGCGGGGAACCTTGGGGAAAGTCAAGAACATTACGGGAACACATCGCCTGCTAGAGTCACAACCAAGAGAATTCCTCAATTCAGCTTCCCCGCTGCGATCGCCGCCGCGCTGCCTTGCGGCTGCTCCAGCATCTTCAATGCCGCGTCGAGGCCGTTGCGCAGATTGGCGGCGGCGTTCGCCGTGCAGCGGATGCGGCCGGAGGAGATGAATTTGACCTCCGTCGATCCGTCCGGCTTCGGCACCAGAATGCGGGTCGCCAGCTCGACCTCGACCGAGCCGTTCATGGTGCCGTAGGCGCCGACGATGTCGAAATAGACCAGCGGAGTCGCGGCCCCGGTGTCCTCGTAAATCAGGTCGGACGGCTTGGCGGGCGGTTGGTCGGTCAATGGGCTTCTCAGGGATCGCATCGGTCATGATTCGCTGATCAAGACTTACGCCAAACGGAGTTCGGTCCCTAGCGCCGCAAGGTGGCTTCTGCAACGGCCAAACCGGCCGCCGGATCGCCGAGGCATTGACGCTTCATCCTCGCCTAGCGTTCCGTCCGCATATACGGGTTCTGCTCTGACACAAGCTTCAGTGCCGGATCATCGGCGAGAACGCGCGCCTGCGGGGTCTCCGCAAGCCTCGCGTTGTGCGGGTGACCCCACAAGCTCCACACCCCCAATCCCACGATGAGCATGCCAGCGCCAATAGCTACGAAGTCTTTGGTCATATGCTGGGCCTCCATACCGGCTGCCAAGCTGTCGAGATTCGGGCTGCCTTGTTCGGGCAGCACACAGGATCGCGACCAGTCTCATAATGCTCTCTCGCTCATGCAAAACAAATTTCGGCGATCCGCGGTTGTTCCCAAGGCAGGCCCTTTCAAGTGGCGCACATGAGCGCTTCCGGCAGCGCATTGCCGATGGGGGACCAGCCCTGTCGACCGGCCCCCCGGGACGTCGGGTCTCTAGAGCTGCATGTTCATCGGCTCGGGATAATAATGGAATCCCTCGCCGGTCTTGGCGACGTGGCCGTAGCCGGGCCAGGCGAAGTGATAGGACATCACCGGAATCTTCTGGGCGGCCAGCATGTCCAGCATTTTCACCCGCGAGGAGGCCGCCTGCTTCGGATCGGTGTCGTAGGAGAATTCCATCCGCGGCTTCTCCAAAAGCAGCACGGCGTGGTGCGAGAGGTCGCCGAGGAAGCAGAAGGATTTGCCCTTCGAACTCACCATGAAGATGGTGTGACCCACGGTGTGGCCGGGGGCTGAGAGCGCGGTGACGCCGGGCAAAAACTCCTGGTTGTCCTTGATGAACACAATGCGGTCGCGCACCGGCATCAGGTTCTTGCGGGCGTGAAGGATGAAGTCCTTCAGCGGGCTGCCGAGCTTGCCTTCATCGGTCCAGAAATCGAAATCGCTCTGGGCGATATAGACTTGCGCGTTCGGGAACAGCGGCTTGTCGTCGGCGCCGACGAGGCCGCCGATGTGATCGATATGCGCGTGCGAGCACACCACGGCGTCGATATCGGAGGCCTTGATTCCGGCAGCCGCCATGTTCTTCTGCTGCTGGCCGGTGGTCGGGCCGAACGCCTTTAAGGTGCCCATGCCGGTGTCGAACAGGATCAGCTTGTCGCCGGTGTTCACGATCGGCGAGTTCTGCTCCAGCACGACATTGTCGGGGTTGAGGAAATTGTCCGACAGCATCTTCTTCACTTCCTCCTTCGGCACGCCGGTGAAGGTGCCGGAGGGATCGCCGAGCGGCAGCGGGCCGTCGGAGACGACGGTCACTTCGGCGTCGCCGAGGACGAAGCGGTGCCAATAGGGCGTCTGCGTGCCGAGTTTTGGCGCCTTGGCCAGCGCGCTGCCGCCGAGCATCGTTGAGGCACCAAGACCCACACCGAGTCCTGCGCCGAGCGCAAGCAAAGACCGTCGCGAAAGATTCGTCGTCATGCGTCTTCCTCCACTGATTTTTATAAATTGCAGTACATGCCCGGACGGATTGATCCGTGACTACAGGCTGCGCCCGCTCCCCGAAATTGGCAAGTGGGAGGAGACGGCAGAGGTGTGATGCGAAAACGCGGGTGCGCGTGGCGTATTTCGCGCCGCGCTTCTTCTCGATGGTATCCCGGAGCGCACGGCGCTCTGCATCGCGTCGAGGCGATGTTGCAGGACAAGGTTTCGTTGATCACCGCATCGACGGCTACCAATCGTCGTACATCCACTCCCGTGGGTAGTATCGAGGCCGTGCTCGCGCCTGCGGCGGAGGCGTCCGCTCGGGCTTGCGCAACGTCGGAGCCGGCTGCGCCGGAGGCGGCGGCGCCTTGGCCTGGCTCTGCTCGGAAACCTTCGCGAGCACGCGCTTTACCTCTTCCTGGCTCGCCTTGAGCTCCGCAATGGCCTTTGAATTGTCACTGGCCATTTGCTGCTGGTTCGCCTTGAGCTGTTCGATGTTTCGCTCCAGATTCGCGAGGTCGCGCGCCATCGTTTGCAGCAACTGTGTGTGATCGGGAAGCGCTGCGGGTGCTGTCGGCGCGACGTCTTGCGGTGCGGCCTGAGCCAAGGGTGTTGGTTGCGGCGGTGTTGGTTGCGGTGGCGTTGATTCCGCCGCGGCTACTTGAAAGGTAGATGGAGCGGGTTGTGCGGGAGGCGGCAGATTTTCCGGCGGTAATGATGGCGTTGAAACGAGCTGCGGCGCAACCGGCATAGGCCCGCCGCCATACGACGATTGCAAAACCAGGGCAGCGACAACGATGCCCGCCGCCAGCAGCAAGCCCACGGAGGTCTGGAGCGCCGGCCTTCCTCCTGATGGTGGTTGCGGGCCAGCTCCAGCCGAACGTGGACGCGCGTCATCTTGCTCCATTTTTGCAAGCTGTTCAGTCAGCCGCGTGAGCTGTTCATCCGCGTGCTTGATCTGTTCGTGGGCGTGCGCCAGCCGCTCGTCGGTGCCCGCGATGGGGGCACCGTGGGGTCCAGTTTCTTTCGGGTCAGGTGTGGAGTTCATTGGCGTTTCCCTTTTCCGTCCAATGTCATCCGAAGGCGGCCGGTCGATCATCCGTCAGGTTGACCAGCCCGCCCGCCCGCTGGCCAGTTTTGTCCAAAGAATGGCCGTATGATGGAGAGAATGACCGTATCATGGAAGAATACGGATTCACATGATGCAACGTTCTGGAATCCGGCGGGCGCAGCCCGGCGGCGCGGCGGCTTTCCTCCTCGGTTCCAGCCGGCGCGCACGCAAATTCACGCGTAACTATTTTCCGGCGCGCTTGGCCTCAATGGTGTCCCAAATCCTTGTCGCGACGTCCGGCCCGCCGAGCTTGGCAATCGCGCGGATGCCGGTGGGGCAGGTGACGTTGATCTCGGTGAGATTGCCGTCGATCACGTCGATGCCGACGAACAACAGCCCGCGCTCGCGCAGCGCGGGACCCAGCGTGTCGCAGATCTCGCGTTCACGCGGGGAAAGTTCGGTAGCTTGGGCTGCGCCGCCGCGGACCATGTTGGAGCGCAGGTCATCGGGGGCCGGCACGCGGTTGACGGCGCCGGCGAATTCGCCGTCGACCAGGATGATGCGCTTGTCGCCGTGCTTCACCTCGGGGAGGAAGCGCTGGATCACCCAGGGCTCGCGGAAGGTGACCAGGAACATGTCGAACAGCGAGCCGAAATTCATGTCCTGCGGCATCACGCGAAACACCGCGGCGCCGCCATGGCCGTGCAGCGGCTTCATGACCACGGCGCCGTGCTCATCGCGAAACGAATTGATCTCGTCGAGGTCGCGCGAGATCAGCGTCGGCGGCATCAACTGCGGAAAGTTCAGCACGAACATCTTTTCCGGCGCGTTGCGCACGCTGGCCGGATCGTTGACCACCAGCGTCTTGGGATGGATTCGTTCCAGCAAATGCGTCGAGGTGATGTAGGCGATATCGAACGGCGGCTCCTGCCGCAACAGGATGACGTCGAAATTGGTCATCGGCTCGCGTTTGGGTTCGCCGAGGGTAAAATGGTCGCCGATTTCGTCACGCACGGTGAGCTTTTGCACCGGCGCCACCAGCTCCTCACCGCGCAGCGAGAGCTTGTCCGGGGTGTAATAGGAAAGGCTGTGGCCACGCTTCTGCGCTTCGAGCAACAGCGCAAAGGTCGAATCGCCGCGGATATTGATACGCGCGATGGGGTCCATCTGGACGGCGACATTCAGTTTCATGGAAAGGTCCGGGTCTCTGGAGGGGTTCTAAGCGCTGGCGTCGAATGCCGCTAACAGATGGCGTGGCAGACGCCGCGGCGCAATCAGGACAGCGTCGAATCGCAGCTCAAATTCGGCATGCTCGGGATGCGCCATCAGCCACCCTTGCGCGGCGTCGATGATGCGGGCCTGCTGGCGCGGGGTCACGGCGTAGGCGGCGTCATCGAGGCTGGCTCTCGCCTTGACCTCGACGAAGGCGACCAGATTGCGCTTCTTCGCTACCAGGTCGATTTCGCCATAGGGGGTGCGGAAGCGCTTTGCCAGGATGCGGTAGCCCTTTGCCATCAGAAAGGCGGCGGCGCGGCTTTCGGCCGAAAGCCCGGTGCGGAAGGCCGCGACCCGCTCGGGCGCGGCGAGCTTTGCCGCAGCGTCCGGCGGCGAGGTGCCGTCAGTCTTCGCCATCGTCGCCTCTGGTTTCTTTCGCAAGCTCCAGCGCGCGGGCATAGACCTCGCGGCGCGGCCGCCCCGAGAGCTCGACCGCATGCGCGACGCTGTCCTTGACGCTGTCGCGCGCAAGCGAGGCGCGCAAGAGGTCATCGAGATCGTGCTGCGTCATGACCCCTTCATCGGCGCGGGGCGGGCCGATCACGAGCACGAACTCGCCGCGGGTTTCCAGCGTGTCGGCGGCCTTCGCCAGCTCCGCGATCGGCGCGCGCTTGATGTCCTCGTGCAGTTTGGTGAGTTCGCGGCAGATCGCGGCGTCGCGCCCGCCCATGATGTCAGAAAGATCGGCCAGCGTGTCCTGGACGCGGTTGCCGGATTCGAACATCACAAGCGTGGCGTCGATCCGGGCCAATTCAGCGAGCCGGCTCCGCCGTGAGACTTCCTTGGCCGGTAAAAATCCCTCAAAGAAAAACCGGTCGGTGGGCAGGGCCGCGACCGAAAGCGCCGTCAGCACCGAGGACGCACCGGGCACCGCGATCACGGCATGGCCGGCGGCACAGACCTCGCGCACCAGCTTGAAGCCGGGGTCCGAGATCAAGGGCGTGCCGGCATCCGATACCAGCGCGACCGAGGCGCCCTGCGTCAGCTTTTCCAGGATTTTCGGCCGCGCCATCGCCGCATTGTGCTCGTGATAGGGCTTGAGCTCCGCCGAGATCGCATACCGTTCGGTCAGGCGGCGGGTGATGCGGGTGTCCTCGCAGGCGATAATGTCGACGCCGGCCAAGATCTCCAGCGCGCGCAAGGTGATGTCGCCGAGATTGCCGATCGGGGTAGCCACCAGATAGAGGCCGGGAACCGGTTTCGGGGCGTTCAGGATGTAGCCGCTAATCGAAAATGTTCTGTTGGCCGAACCCGGTTCGGCATCAGACCCGTAGTTGGAACTGGGCTTTGCGCGCATAATGGCAATCTAAAGGGATCTTGGCGCAAGCGCCATGTCCGGCGGGAGGGGACAGGGGCGTAAGTTTCCGGCGACGTGCAATGTCCGGCGGGCCCGTAATCCTTTTGTTTTGGTTAACTAATCCTCGACAATATTGCAGAATCCCGCATTCGGGTTCAGTAGCGGTTCAGGTGCCTCGGCCCAGAAAGCCGAAATCCTGGCCGACGGCGGTCGGTCAAGAGAAGAGACAAGATGGTAGGCCCGCTCAATCGTAAGCCCGGATCTGCGGATCCTCGGCCGTCAGGACCGACCCGGCGGACGGCGGTCGGACTTATTCTCGGCGCGCCATTGCTCGGCGCCTGCAGCGGCGGCCAGATTTCCAGCCCGTTCGGCCCGTCGCAGCCCGAGGGGCCCCCAGGTCCGCAGCAGCAGCCGCTTGCGGTCGGCACTGGAAACGTCAAGGTCGGCCTGATCCTGCCGCTTTCGGCCGCCGGCAATGCCGGCGTCGCCGCGCAATCGATGAAGAACGCGGCCGAGATGGCGCTGGCGGAATTCCAGAATCCGAACATCCAGCTTCTGATCAAGGATGACGGCGGCAGCCCGCAAGGCGCCCAGCAGGTCACCCAACAGGCGCTCGGCGAGGGCGCGGAAATCATTTTAGGCCCGCTGTTCGCAGCCTCGGTGCCGGCGACCGCGCAACTGACGCGGGCGCGCGGCGTTTCGGTGATCGCGTTCTCGACCGACTCCAGCGTCGCCGGACGCGGCGTTTATCTCCTGAGTTTCCTGCCCGAATCCGACGTCAACCGGATCGTCGATTATTCCGCCAGCATCGGAAAGAAATCTTTCGCGGCGCTATTGCCGGACAATGCCTACGGCAATGTGGTCGAAGCAGCCTTCAAGCAGGCGGTCGGCCGCAAGGGGCGCATCGTCGCCTTCGAGAAATACGCCGCCGATCGCGCCGGCGCGGCGCGCACCGTGGCGCAGTCGCTGGGCTCGGCGGACGCGCTGTTCATTGCCGATGACGGCGAATCCGTCGTGGCGACGGCGGATGCCTTGACCGCGGCGGGCGCGAATCTGCGCAACATCCAGTTGCTCGGCACCGGGCTGTGGGACAATCCGCGCGTCTATGCGAGCGCTCCACTGCAGGGCGGGCTCTATGCCGCGCCGGATCCGTCGGGCTTCCGCGCCTTCTCCGGGCGCTACCGCGCCAAATATGGCGCCGACCCCGTGCGTACCGCCACGCTTGCCTATGACGCGGTCGCACTGGTTGCCGCGCTGTCGAAGCAGCAGGGCGGCCAACGCTTTGCCCCGGAAACGCTGACCAACCCGTCGGGCTTCGCCGGCACCGACGGCCTGTTCCGCTTCCGCTCCGACGGCAGCAATGAGCGCGGCCTTGCGGTGATGAAGGTCGCCAGCGGCGGCAGCACGCCGGTCGCCGGCTCGCCGAAGAGTTTTGGGGCGTGATTTTTTCGTAGCGCGGATGGAGCGAAGCGAAATCCGGGCTACGGCTTCTACGCAGCCAAATCCGCTACGACAGCATCGAGCACCGGAAAACCGTCCTTCGTCACGCGCAATCTTCCATCGGAATCGACGGATATCGCGCCTTCCGCGCGCAGGATGGCGATGCGGCCCGGATCGAGCGCGCGACCCGACAATGCCGCATAACGGCGTGGGTCTATGCCTTCGGCGAGCCGCAATCCCATCAGCAAAAATTCATCGGCGCGCTCTTCGCTGTTGAGCGTATCGTCGGTGACGACGCCGTGGCCGTTGGCCTCGACGCGCATCAGCCAGGCCTCGGGACGCTTCTCGGTCGCGGTTGCGTGTCTCGCGCCGTCGATGTCCAGCCGGCCATGCGCGCCCGGGCCGATGCCGGCATACTCCTCGCCGCGCCAGTAGACCAGATTGTGCTGGCACGCGGCGCCTGCGCGGGCATGATTGGAAATCTCGTAGGCCGGCAGGCCGTGATGCGCGCAGACTTCCTGCGTCACATCGTAGAGCGCGCGGGCCACCGCCTCGTCCGGCGTCTTCAGCTTGCCCGCGGCATGCAGGCCGAAGAACGGCGTGCCTTCCTCGATCGTGAGCTGGTAGAGCGAGAGATGCTCGGCGGCTTCGGAGATCGCGAGCTTCAATTCGTCCGCCCACATCTGCGGCGTCTGGTCGGGACGGGCGTAGATCAGATCGAACGAATAGCGGTCGAACGCGCGGCGCGCGATCGCGACCGCATCCAGCGCTTCGCGCGCGCTGTGCAATCGTCCGAGCGCCTTCAGCGAAGTGTCGTCGAGCGCCTGCACGCCGAGCGAAACGCGGTTGACGCCGGCTGCGCGATAGCCGCGAAACCGCCCAGCTTCCACGCTGGTCGGATTGGCCTCCAGCGTCACCTCGACATTGTCGGCGACGCGCCAATGCTTGCCGATCGAATCCAGGATCGCGCCGACGGTTTGCGGCTGCATCAGCGACGGCGTGCCGCCGCCGAGAAAGATCGACGTTACCGTACGCCCCGGCGCGCGCGCCGCTGTCGTCTCGATCTCGCGGGCAAACGCGCGGGCAAAACGTTCTTCGTCGATCGGCGCGTGGCGAACGTGGCTGTTGAAATCGCAATACGGGCATTTCGACAGGCAGAATGGCCAGTGCACGTAGACGCCGAAGGCGGCTCCCTTCGCGTAATGGCGTTCGGCGCTAGCCAAGGCAGATCTCCGCCAGTTTGACGAAGGCGCGCGCCCGGTGCGACAGGCCGAGGCCGAGCGGCGGCAGGCCGTGTTTCTCGATCGAGGTCATCTCGCCAAAGGTCCTGACGTGCCCGTCGGGCAGGAAAGCCGGATCATAGCCGAAACCGGCGGAGCCGCGCGGCGGCCAAACCAGAGTTCCGTCGGTGCGGGCCTCGACCTCTTCGAGGTGGCCGTCCGGCCAGGCAACGCACAGCGCGGACACGAAATGCGCTTTGCGCTTGTCCGGCGTGGTCGCACCGCGCTCCTGCAGCAGGCGCTCGATCCGGCTCATCGCCACCATGAAATCCTTGCCGTCTCCGGCCCAGCGCGCCGAGTAGATGCCGGGCGCGCCGTCCAACGCATCGACCACGAGGCCGGAATCATCGGCAAAGGCAGGGAGTTGCGCGGCTTTCGCGGCCGCAATCGCCTTGATCGCGGCATTGGCGCGAAAGGTCTGGCCGGTTTCCTCGGGTTCGCCTAGGCCCAGGTCGCCCGCGGAGATCACTTCGACGCCATGCGGCGCCAGCAGTTCCCGCATCTCGGCGAGCTTGCCGGGATTGTGGGTCGCGATCACGAGGGCGCCGGTGATTCGACGGTGCATGTGCGATCAGACTACGCGACGGCCAGTTTCTGCAAGTCCACCAGACGCGCGACACCCTTGCGCGCCAGTTCCATCAGGGCGAGGAACTCGTCCTGCGAGAACGGCGTCTTCTCGGCGGTGCCCTGCACCTCGATGATGCGGCCGTCGCCGGTCATGACGAAATTGGCGTCGGTCTCGGCCTCGGAATCCTCGGCATAGTCGAGGTCCAATACCGGCGTGCCCTGATAGATGCCGCAGGAGATCGCGGCGACGTTGTCGCGCAACACGTTGGCCTTGAGCATGTTGCGGCCTTTCATCCACGAAATGCAGTCGGCCAGTGCCACCCAGGCGCCGGTGATCGAGGCGGTGCGCGTGCCGCCATCGGCCTGGATCACGTCGCAGTCGACGGTGATCTGGCGCTCGCCGAGCGCTTCGAGGTCGACGGCTGCGCGCAGCGAGCGGCCGATCAGCCGCTGGATCTCGACGGTACGGCCGCCCTGCTTGCCGGCCGCGGCCTCGCGCCGGGTGCGTTCCAGCGTGGCGCGCGGCAGCATGCCGTATTCGGCCGTGACCCAGCCGCGGCCCTGGCCCTTCAGCCATGGCGGCAGCCGCTCCTCCAGTGTCGCGGTGACCAGCACATGGGTGTCGCCGAATTTCACCATGCAGGAACCTTCGGCGTATTTGACCACGCCGCGTTCCAGCGACACGGGGCGCAACTGATCAGGCGCACGGCGGCTTGGCCGCATGGGAAATCCTTTCGAAATCGAGCGAAAATTCGTTCGCGGTGCTTGTAGGTGGGGGCGTGCGCAGCGGCAAGGGCTTTTGGCCCGGTTTGGCAGGGAAACGGATGCTTGTCATTGGCCCGCCGGAGCGACAAATTAGGGGCTGTCCAAGGAGTTAAGCCGTGGCCCACCACGATCCGATTGGCCTGATCGCACCACCTGCCGGGCTTGCCCAGCTTAACGAGCGCTCGCGCGACATTTTTCGTCAAATTGTCGAGAGTTATCTCGCCACCGGCGAACCAGTCGGCTCGCGCAACATTTCGCGCCTGATCGCGATGCCACTGTCGCCGGCTTCCGTCCGCAACGTAATGTCGGATCTCGAAGCGCTCGGGCTGATCTATGCGCCGCATACCTCGGCGGGGCGGCTGCCGACCGAACTCGGCCTGCGCTTCTTCGTCGATGCGCTGATGCAGGTCGGCGACCTCACCGAGCCCGAGCGGGAATCGATCCAGAGCCAACTTGCTTCCGTTGGGCGCGCGCAATCGGTCGAGGCGGCGCTCGGCGAAGCGTTGACGCGGTTGTCCGGCCTCACCCGGGCCGCGGCCGTGGTGCTGACCGCCAAATCCAATTCGCGGCTCAAGCACATCGAGTTCGTCCGGCTCGAGCCGGAACGCGCACTGGTGGTGCTGGTCGGCGAAGACGGCCAGGTCGAAAACCGCGTGCTGACGTTGCCGCCCGGCGTCCCTTCTTCGGCGCTGACGGAAGCGACCAATTTCCTCAATGCGCGGATTCGCGGACGGACGCTGGCGGAAGCGCGGCTCGAGCTCGAAACCGCGCTGACGCAAAGCCGCGCCGAACTTGATCAACTGACCCAGAAGGTGATCGCGGCAGGCATCGCGAGCTGGTCCGGCGGCGAACATGAGGACCGGCAATTGATCGTGCGCGGCCACGCCAACCTGCTGGAAGACCTGCACGCGCTGGAGGATCTCGAACGCGTCAAGTCGTTGTTCGACGATCTCGAGACCAAGCGCGGCGTGATCGATCTGTTGGGTCGGGCCGAGCGTGCCGAAGGTGTCAGGATTTTCATCGGGTCGGAGAACAAGCTGTTTTCGCTGTCCGGTTCCTCCACCATCATTGCCCCCTATGGCGACGCCGCGGGCCGCATCGTCGGCGTTCTTGGCGTGATCGGGCCGACGCGGCTGAACTATGCAAGGGTGATTCCGACGGTGGATTACGCCGCCCGGATCGTCAGCCGGATGCTGGGCGGCTAACCGGCCCCAAATTGCCCTCAATCCGGTGTGGTTGCGCTTGATTTTCGGCCATTAAAGCACGATATCCCGCCTAACAAATCCCCATCGAACCAGATGCGTTTTTTGAGAAGGCAGTCTTATGACCGATCCCAACCGGCCGAATGATGACGCGGTGAAACCGGCCCAGACCGGCGAGCCCGTGGTCTCGAAACCCTACATCATGCCCGACGATCCCGAGGAAGGATCGAATGAGGCACTGACCAAGGAACTGGCCGAGGCGCGCGACAAGATGCTGCGCACGCTGGCGGAAATGGAAAACCTGCGCCAGCGCACGCGGCGCGAGGTGGCCGATTCCAAGATGTACGGCATCACCGGCTTTGCGCGCGACATTCTCGATATCGCCGACAATCTGCAGCGCGCGCTCGACGCGATCCCGGCCGAGGCCAGGGAGACCGCCGATCCCGGCATCAAAGCCTTCATCGAGGGCGTGGAACTGACCGAGCGCTCGCTGCTCAACACGCTGGAGAAGAACGGCGTCAAGAAGTTCGATCCGTCGGGCGAGAAGTTCGATCCCAACTTCCAGCAGGCGATGTACGAAGTGCCCGACCCGTCCGTCCCGTCCGGGACCGTGGTCCAGGTCGTGCAGGCCGGCTTCATGATCGGCGAACGCGTACTGCGCCCGGCGCTGGTCGCGGTGTCCAAGGGCGGCGCGAAGGTCGCGCCGGCCGCCGACGTCACGAACTGAGCCGGCTTACCCCTTCAGCGGTTTCTCACCGGTCTTCGGCCAGTAGCTGCCAAAACTCCAGAGATTGCCTTCCGGGTCCCGGCAGGCGAAGTCGCGGCTGCCATAGTCGGTGTTGTGCAATTCCATCTCGATCTTGGCGCCTGATGCCTTGACCCTGGCGTGCAGGGCGTCCGGATCGTCGACGGCGACGTAGAGCGCATCGGTGCGGCGGCCGTCGATGTCGCCGACAAGTTTGCCGTATTCGTCATCGCGGCTCTGGCCGAGCATCAGCAGCGAGGAGCCGTAGGCAAGCTCGGCATGTTGCACCGTGCCGTCCTTGCGGTAGACGACGTACTCGGTGAAGCCGATTACATCCTTCAGCCAGCGGATCATGGCCTCGGCATCGCGACAGCGCATCGTCGGATAGATGCGCGGCGGCTCGATTTCGCTTCGACTGGTCACGGAACAACTCCTCGCTAGTTGCAGCTCGCACCAATATGCGTAAGCACCGCCGCGCCGGCTTGAAGATTTGTTACCGGATGGCGGCCCGCGAGACGACGAACTCAACGAGGTTCTGGGCAACACCAACGAGCCGGCCGTTAAAGCCAAGTACGAAGCCATGTTGACGAAGCGCAGGCGTACTTAAGAACCGCGCGTCCGGACGGTCCAGGCTCACATCGAGCCGTCGAGCCCGTCCAGCGGCCTTTGCAGGCGGCTGTCAATGAGCGCCAGCCGGCGAGCCCACGCCGTCGGCGTTTCGCCGGCGAGGCTTGAAAATTCACGGACGAGATGCGCCTGGTCGGCGTAGCCGCTGTGTGCCGCAATCCCGGCCCAGCCGCTACAGCCTCCATCCCGGGCGAGCCGGCAGGCGTGATGGAAGCGCATCATGCGCGCGATTGGCTTCGGCGCGAGACCGAGTTCGGATCGAAAACGATCGACCAGATGTTTGCGGCTCCAGCCGATCTCGCCCGCGAGTGCGGAGATCCGCGCTCCGCCTGCGCTGCGCGCCAGCCGGCGATAGGCGTATTCGATTTGGGGTGAGGGCAAATGATTGGCGCGACCGGCTACAAAATCCTCGACCAGATCGAAGCGGTTCTGCCAGCCATCTGTCGCGCCAAGCCGTTCGCGCAGGGCTCGGCCTTCGCGGCCCAGTACGTCGCCGATGTCGATCATGCGCGCGGCGAGATCGACAACAGTGCCGCCAAAACAGCGATAGGCGCCGAGCGGCGTGAAATCCACCTGCACGCATTCGGCGCCGCCATCGGATTCGATAAAGACCGGACCGGGATGAAGCCCCGCGGCAAAGCTCGGCTGCCGGTCGGCGGCCTCAGGCTCGCGGTCGAGCGCGATCAGGAACGGCGTGCCGAAGCTGATGATGAGCGGCACCACCAGGCCTGCGGCTTCGCGCTGGAAAAACCGGCCACGCGCCGTTTCACGATAACCGGTCATGCCCGAGATCAGACCCACCGTGCGCTGTGACGGCGCACGACGGATCATCTCGAACGCGAAGGGTGCCGCCAGATCGGACATCCCCGGTCTCCGCGAGGTGATACGGGTTAAGCTGCGATATCGTCCGACTTGATGCGCTTGACGCCGGCCTTGGTCATGTCGGCCCACGCCTTTGCGAGCGAGCCCTGGGTGTCAATGCCGCGGCAGGCGTCTTCGATCACATAGGTCTCAAAGCCCGCCTTGCGCGCATCGAGCGCGCTCCATGCCACGCAGAAGTCGGTGGCGAGGCCGGCGAGGAACACCCGCTTCACCTTGCGCGCCTTGAGGTAGGCGGCGAGCCCCGTTGTGGTCTTGCCGTCGGCCTCGGTGAAGGCCGAATAGCTGTCGACGTTCTTGTTGAAGCCCTTGCGGATGACGAGCCCGGCATGCGGGATCGCGAGGTCCTTCGACAGCGACGCGCCCTCGGTGCCCTGCACGCAGTGATCCGGCCACAGCACCTGCTTGCCGTAGGGGAGATTGACGGTCTCGAACGGCTTCTTGCCGGAATGCGTCGACGCGAACGAGACATGGCCCGGCGTGTGCCAGTCCTGCGTCATCACCACATTGGCAAAGCCCTTGGAGATGCGGTTGATGATGGGCACGACCTGCTCGCCGTCTTTGACCGCGAGGCTGCCGCCCGGCAGGAAGCAGTTTTGCACGTCGATGATGAGCAGCGCGGATGCCTCGTCGGGCTTGATCGGCGCAGCCCAGAGCGGGCTTGGGACGAGGGCGGCGACGGACGTCGCGCCGAAACCTGTCAAAACCAGCCTACGCGTAAACATAGTGCTTCTCCCCGTTTTGAACCCGACGGCGACGAAGGCTAGTTCCATTTGTGTACGAACGAAAGCCCGAAGTTTCGGCGCGCTTGCAAATTTCCGGATCAGGTTCGCGGATGAATTCCGTCGCGGACGGCGCGGAAGCGCGGGAAGGCCTTGGTCCAGTCGTCGCGCGGCGAAGAGCCGATGATGCGCATCGAGGTCTGGGCGCCGAACCGCACCCACTGCACGATCGTAACCGGCGTATTTTCCTTGCCGCTGGTGGCGTCGATCCGCGTCTCGTAGCCGGGCTGGCCGTCGATGCGAACCGGCTCGGACATCGTAATCTTGCCGTCGCGCACGCCGGGAATCGTGGTCGCGATCTGCCGGGCAAAGCGGCCGCGATCGTCGGGCGATGCCGCGGTCGAGCCGATCAGGCCGATGATCATGAAGGGCGCGACCTCGAAGCCGGTCTTTTCGTCGCCGTCGGCGAGAATGAGCGCGCCCGGCGCCAGCATGCGGACATTCTTGAAGCTCGAGAGCTCGCTGACCTTGAACGGCATCAGCCCGAGCTGCTCCTCCACCGGAACCTCGGTCCGGATCGTGGCGGTCGCGAACATCTGGCGCACGGCGTCGTCGGTGTAGATCTTGGAGGCGTTCTCGGGCACCTGCGCGGCAACATAGCCGGAGAAGGTAGGGCCCGGCAGGATCATCGAATAGCGTTTTACATTGGTGGCGCCGTCCTTGGCGCTTTCGATGGTGTAATAGGCGAGCCCGGCCGGGGTCTCGATGCTTTCCGGCTTGATGCCGCCGGTGCCGCCGGGATTGGCCTTGAAGGCATTGGCGACCTCGCCATAGGCCTCGGCGGGCAGGTCGGTAACCAGCACCTTGACGCCCTGGTCCTCGGTCTCGAATCCCACGAACGTTCTGGCCTTGTTGAGGCCGACCAGCGGCGTCATGCCGACCCTGGCGCCCGGCGGAAAGACCGGGTCGGCAGCGAACGCGGAAAAAACCACCAAAGAATTGGCGGCAACGATCAGGGCGACCGCAGCGAAGTGTCGAAGTGGCGTCATGGAGGATCTACCGGGTTTGCATGGAGGCCGTTGGTTCGGACAATGCAGTTCTTGGAAGCTTCGCGGAATCTTTGGGGCCTCGGGTACGACAGGGTCGTTCCAGTCGGCCCGCTTTTAGCGGTTTTGATGTCCCTGCAACAGGGCAGGGTGGGCGTCCGTTCCTCCGTTACGTTGCGATATGCCGGCTTTTTTGCCGGATTCTGCCCGGTCTCCGAGCTCTTTTTGGGGCGCTTCCAGCGGCCAAATACCGCTCCCGCCTCCGATGGCAGCCGGCCCCGCTCGGTCTGAGGATGCCGCATGGCTATGCAACGCCTCGGCGGCGCGAGCGACAAGCTGCCTTGATGAACGGCCCTTGCCGATTTCTTAATGCCGCCCTAGAGGCTGGCCTGCCGGCGCGCCCCTGACACAATCTTTCAAACGCCAGCCTTTTCAGGCCCTAAGCTTGCGTTCGGTCCTTGCAGGCCCGACCCCCCCTCCTATATGAGGCTCACCACCGCAATATCGCGAGTATTTGAACGTTGGGGGTTCGGTTAGGTGCGCCGTCCAGGGCCCAGCCAACCTGCCGCAAAAAGAAGGATATGAGGACCATGGGAAAGGTCATTGGGATCGATCTCGGCACCACGAATTCGTGCGTCGCCGTAATGGACGGCAAGACTGCAAAAGTCATCGAGAATGCGGAGGGCATGCGCACGACGCCTTCGATCGTTGCCGTTACCGATGATGGCGAGCGCCTCGTCGGCCAGCCCGCCAAGCGCCAGGCGGTCACCAATCCCGAGCGTACGTTCTTCGCCGTGAAGCGCCTGATCGGCCGCCGCTATGACGACCCGATGGTCGAGAAGGACAAGAAGCTCGTCCCCTACAAGATCGTCAAGGCATCGAACGGCGACGCCTGGGTCGAAGCCGACGGCAAGACCTACTCGCCCTCGCAGGTCTCGGCCTTTATCCTGCAGAAGATGAAGGAGACCGCGGAAGCTCATCTCGGCCAGAAGGTCGAGCAGGCCGTCATCACCGTCCCCGCCTATTTCAACGACGCGCAGCGTCAAGCCACCAAAGACGCCGGCAAGATCGCCGGCCTCGAAGTGCTGCGCATCATCAACGAGCCGACGGCTGCAGCCCTTGCCTACGGCCTCGACAAGTCGAAATCCGGCACCATCGCCGTCTACGACCTCGGCGGCGGCACCTTCGACGTCTCCATTCTTGAAATCGGCGACGGCGTGTTCGAGGTGAAGTCGACCAACGGCGACACCTTCCTCGGCGGTGAAGATTTTGACATGCGCCTTGTCAGCTACCTCGCGGACGAGTTCCAGAAGGAGCAGGGCATCAACCTGCGCAACGACAAGCTGGCCCTGCAGCGCCTGAAGGAGGCCGCTGAAAAGGCCAAGATCGAGCTGTCGTCGACGACGCAGACCGAAATCAACCTGCCCTTCATCACGGCGGACCAGACCGGGCCGAAGCATCTGACGATGAAGCTGACGCGCGCGAAGTTCGAGGCCCTCGTCGACGATCTCGTCCAGAAGACCATCGAGCCTTGCCGCAAGGCGCTGAAGGATGCGGGCCTCACCGCCGCCGAAATCGGCGAAGTGGTGCTGGTCGGCGGCATGACCCGCATGCCGAAGGTCCAGGAAGTCGTTAAGCAGCTGTTCGGCAAGGAGCCGCACAAGGGCGTCAACCCGGATGAAGTCGTTGCCATCGGCGCTGCGATCCAGGCCGGCGTTCTGCAGGGCGACGTCAAGGACGTGCTGTTGCTCGACGTCACCCCGCTTTCGCTCGGCATCGAGACGCTGGGTGGCGTGTTCACCCGCATCATCGACCGCAACACCACGATCCCGACCAAGAAGAGCCAGGTGTTCTCGACCGCCGAGGATAATCAGAATGCCGTCACCATCCGCGTCTTCCAGGGCGAGCGCGAAATGGCGGCCGACAACAAGGTGCTCGGCCAGTTCGACCTGATGGGCATACCGCCGGCGCCGCGCGGCATGCCGCAGATCGAGGTGACGTTCGATATCGACGCCAACGGCATCGTCAACGTCTCCGCCAAGGACAAGGCGACCGGCAAGGAGCAGCAGATCCGGATCCAGGCATCCGGCGGCCTGTCGGAAGCCGACATCCAGAAGATGGTCAAGGACGCCGAGGCCAATGCGGCCGAAGACAAGAAGCGCCGCGAGGCGGTCGACGCCAAGAACCATGCCGACAGCCTGGTGCATTCCACCGAGAAGGCGCTGGCCGAGCACGGTTCGAAGGTCGAGGAAAGCGAGCGCCGCGCCATCGAGGACGCCGTCAGCGATCTGAAGGAAGCGCTGAAGGGCGAGGATGCCGAGGCGATCAAGGCCAAGACCAACACGCTGGCGCAGGCTTCGATGAAGCTGGGCGAGGCCATGTACAAGCAGCAGGCCGAGGCGGACGCCAAGAAGGATGCCGCCAAGGATGACGTGGTCGACGCGGAGTTCACCGAGGTCGACGACGACAAGAACAACAAGAAGTCGGCGTAAGCGGGCTTTGGATCATGACCCTCATCCAAAAGAGCGCGCCGCTTGCGTTCGATGGGTGGGGGTCATTTTTCGTTAAGCTGAAGGCTGCATCTTTGAGCGCGCCTTCGGCGTGAAGTTCGGGCGGGTCTGACTGATGTCCACCAAGCGCTGTTACTACGAAACCCTGGAAGTCGATCGGAACGCGGACGAGTCCAAGCTCAAGTCGGCGTTCCGCAAGCTGGCGATGAAATGGCACCCCGACAAGAATCCGGGCGACGCCACCAGCGAAATGAAGTTCAAGGAAATCAACGAAGCCTACGAGGTTCTCAAGGACGGCGACAAGCGCGCCGCCTATGACCGCTATGGCCATGCCGCATTCGAGCAGGGCATGGGCGGCGGCGGTCCCGGTTTCGGCGCCGGCTTCGCTTCGTCCTTCTCGGATATTTTCGAGGACCTGTTCGGCATGGCCGGGCAGCGGCGCGGCGGCGGACGCGAGCGCGGCGCCGACCTGCGCTACAACATGGAAATCACGCTGGAGGAAGCCTTTCAGGGCAAGACGGCGCAGATCGAGATTCCGGTCTCGGTCACCTGCGAATCCTGCTCGGGCACCGGCGCCAAGGCTGGCACCAAGCCCAAGACCTGCTCGACCTGCGGCGGCGCCGGCCGCGTGCGGCAGGCACAGGGCTTCTTCACGCTCGAGCGAACCTGCCCCGGCTGTCAGGGTCGCGGCCAGATGATCGAGGACGCCTGTCCGAATTGCTCCGGCTCGGGACGGGTGACGCGCGACCGCATGCTGTCGGTCAACATCCCGCAGGGTGTCGAGGACGGCACCCGCATTCGTCTGGCCGGCGAAGGCGAGGCCGGCGTCCGCGGCGGACCGCCCGGCGATCTCTATATTTTCCTGTCGCTGGCCACCCACGAGTTCTTCCAGCGCGACGGAGCCGATCTGCATTGCCGGGTTCCGATCTCAATGGTTGCGGCCGCGCTCGGCGGCGAATTCGAGGTTCCGACTATCGACAAGGGCAAGACCAAGGTGAAAGTGCCGGCCGGGACGCAGTCCGGCCGTCGTTTCCGCATTGCATCAAAGGGCATGCCGGTGCTCCGCTCGCGCCAGACCGGCGACATGTATGTCCAGGTCATGGTCGAAACGCCGCAGAATCTGACCAAGAAGCAGCAGGAACTGCTCACCGAGTTCGAAAAATTGTCGTCCGGCGCCACCCAGCCGGAGGCTGCGGGCTTCTTCACCAAGGTCAAGGACTTCTTCGGCAACCGCGCGGGCTCCTGAGCGCGAACGCAACCTGACCGAAGTGGGCCGGTGTGGGCAAGTTCTCGCCCGCGCTCATGATTCATTCAGCTTGCACAGCGTCTTATCGCGAGATCGCGGGCACTTTGGCACGCCTGACGCGTTACCGTCTGGCTTGACCACATCCCCGTCGACCTATACGTGTTTGTGACTGTTTTCTGACATTCCCTGCTTTGTTGCGGGGTCCCGCCTGGTAGCGACATGCCTTTGCAATCGTCCGTGCGTGCGTTGAAGAAGCCTCGTCTCGATGATGAGGTCCGCTTCCTTCGTTCATGGATCGAAAAGCCGCTGCACATGGGCGCGGTCATGCCGTCGAGCAAGTTACTTGCCCGGACCATGGCTGAATATGTCGACGTCCAAGCGCAAGGACCGGTCGTCGAACTTGGGCCCGGGACCGGTGCAATCACCAACGCACTGATCGAGCACGGCGTCGATCAGAAGCGGCTTGTGCTGGTCGAGTATAATCCGGGCTTCTGCGCACTGCTGCGCGACCGCTATCCGCAGGCCAGGGTGGTGCAGGGCGACGCCTACGCGCTACGTTCCTCGCTCAAGGACGTGCTGGACGCGCCGGCCTCGGCCGTGGTCTCCGGCCTGCCGCTCGTGACCAAGCCGATGCTGACGCGCCTGAAGCTGATCCGCGACGCCTTCATGGCGCTCGCGCCCGGCGCCCCCTTCGTGCAATTCACCTATTCGGTCGCGCCGCCGATCCCGAAATCGCTGCCGGGCGTATCCACAGAAGCCTCCGAGCGGATCTGGATGAACCTTCCGCCCGCGCGGGTCTGGGTGTATCGCAAGGGCTGATGCCGCGTATTCGCGCGGCATTTGCCCCGAATACGAATTCAAAGATGTCCGCGCTGAAAATTCTCGTGATCCCGGGATCGCTACGATCAGGCTCGCTCAATGCGAAGCTGGCCGCCGTCGCCGCGCATGCGCTGGCGCAGGAAGGCGCGGAAATCACCCGCATCTCGCTGTCAGACTTTCCGCTGCCGATCTATGACGGCGACCTGCAGGCGAAGTCCGGCGTGCCGAAGCACGCCGTCAATCTGAAACGCATGATGGCGGCCCATCATGGCGTGCTGATCGTGACTCCGGAGTATAATTCCTCGGTGCCGGCGCTGGTCAAAAACACCATCGACTGGGTGAGTCGGGTGCAGGACCCGCACGAGACCCGCGGGCAGGTATTTCGCGAGCGGGTGTTTGCGATCGCCTCCGCTTCCGGCGGGCGGCTCGGCGGCGCCCGCGCGCTGGCGGCGCTGCGGCTGATCCTGTCGGCCTGTCATGCGACCGTGATACCGAACCAGCTCGCGCTGGCGTTTGCCGACGATGCCTATGACGAGATGGAACGGTTGAAGAATTCCACGGACGCCGAGGCGCTGAAGGCGCTGGTACGGCAGTTGATCGACGTTTCCCAACGCATGATGTGAGGTGACATGCAGCCAGCCGATATCGCGCCAAAAGACCGCCTGATCGTCGCGCTCGACCTGCCGGGGGTGGCCGCGGCGGAAGCGATGGTTGCGCGGCTCGGCGACAGCGTGAGCTTTTACAAGATCGGCTATCAACTCGGCTATGCCGGCGGCCTGCCGCTGGCGCAGCAATTGGCGAAATCCGGCAAAAAAGTCTTTCTCGATCTCAAGTTGCACGACATCGGCAATACGGTCGCGCGCGGCGTCGAGAGCGTGGCCAAACTCGACGCGACTTTCCTCACCGTGCATGCCTATCCGCAGACCATGAAGGCCGCGGTCGAGGCGCGCCAAGGTTCTGGCCTGAAGATTCTCGCCGTCACCGTGCTGACGTCGTATGACGACGGCGACCTGCACGCCGCGGGCTATCGGCTCAACGTCTCCGACCTCGTCGAGGCGCGGGCACAGCAGGCGCAGGTGCTCGGCGTCGACGGTCTCGTGAGTTCGCCGGAAGAGGCGGCGGCGCTGCGCAAGATCATCGGCCACCAGATGAACCTGGTGACGCCGGGCATCCGGCCCGCGGGGGCTGCGACCGGCGACCAGAAGCGCATCATGACGCCGGCACGTGCGATCGCCGCCGGTGCGGACTATCTCGTAGTCGGGCGGCCGATCACGGAAGCCGTCGACCCCAAGGCGGCGGCGGACGCCGTTCAGGCGGAAATCAAGCAGGCGTTGCTATAGCCAAACCGGTGACACAAGAAACGGGAGATCGAGATGGCGAAGGGATACTGGATCGGGCGCGTCGATGTCAGCAATGAGGAGGGCTACAAGCCCTACATGGCAGCCAACCCCGCCATCTTCCAAAAATTCGGCGGGCGCTTCATCGTGCGCGGCGGTAAGTTCACCGCGGTCGAGGGCCAAAGCCGCTCGCGCAACGTCGTGATCGAATTCGACAGCTACGAGAAAGCGCTGGCCTGCTACAATTCGCCGGAATACCAGGCCAACATCAAGGTGCGGCAACCGCACTCGATCGCCGATCTCATCGTTATCGAGGGCTATGACGGTCCGCAGCCCTGAACACATGGTTAGAAGCCGCGCTGTCGGGTAGTCGACATACGGAATCTCATCGCATCAAGATCATCGCATCAAGAAATGTGTGCGAATGTTTCCGGCCGGTGCTTCGCTAATCGGGTGCGGTCGAAAAAATCAAATAGCTGACCATCATTCCTGCAGTGGACGCGTGGCCTGCGGGCCATGTGTTCGCTAGCTGGTATTTCTTTTGTCCCCAAATGGGGATTGCGACGCCACCTCGCCTTCATCCAAGGTCGCCTCCATCGTACCCACATCGATCGTGGAACCCCACTTCGATCGTGAATGGAATCGAGCCAACACAAAACACAAAATCCCGACGCGCATGACGGGCCGCAAGCGGACCCGCCGCGCGGAGGGCTATGCGTGAAGGAGTAGGTTCATGGCACTTATCGATGGAACAGCAGGCAATGATGTACTAGTTGGCACGCCAGATCCCGATGAGATCAACGGTCTGCAAGGCAATGACACCATAACCGCTTTGGCCGGTGCCGACCTTGTCAATGGTGGCGCAGGTGATGACAATATCGATGGCGGCGCCGACAACGATATCCTGAACGGCAATGCCGGCATCGATACCATCGTCGGCGGCGATGGCGATGACGAGATCAACGGCGGCGCGGGAGATGATTTGCTGTCCGGGAACGCCGGCGTCGACACGATCCACGGTAACGCCGGCAACGACAGTATCGATGGCGGAGATGGCAACGATGTGCTCGACGGTGACGCCGGTGACGATACCATCGTCGGCGGAGCTGGCGATGACGAGATCAACGGCGGCGCGGGCGTCGATACCCTCTCCGGCGACGCCGGCAATGATACGCTGAACGGGAATGCCGGCGACGACACGCTGAACGGCGGCGACGGCGATGACACGCTAAACGGCAACGCTGGCGATGATACCCTGAACGGCGATGCAGGAATCGACACGCTGAACGGCGGCATCGGCAACGACACGCTCAATGGCGGTGCTGATGACGATCTCCTGAACGGAGGCCTCGGCAACGACACGCTGAACGGCGATGACGGCAACGACACGCTCAATGGCGGCGCGGATGACGATATCCTGAACGGCGGCGCCGGTGACGATCTCATGTTCGGCGATGCCGGCGATGACACCATGGCCGGTGGTGACGGCAATGACGCGATGTCCGGCGGCGATGGCGCGGACGAACTCGACGGTGGCGCCGGCGACGATCTGCTGGAGGGGAATGCCGGAGATGATACGCTCGCCGGCGGTGCCGGCGTCGATTTGCTCAATGGCGGCGACGGCGCCGATATGCTCTCAGGCGACGCAGGCAACGACGTCCTGAACGGCGGCGACGGCGATGACGAGTTGGACGGCGGCAACGGTGCCGACGAACTTAACGGCGGTCTCGGCGATGATGTGCAGACAGGCGGTGCAGGCACCGACGTGCACAATTTCGGCGACAACACTGCCACCAACTTCGGCGACGATGAAGTCACCGACCTGAGCTTTGCTGACGGGGATGAAGTTAACGTCGATGCCGATCCGGCGTTCGATTCGACCACCATCGTGGTGGATGACGACGGCACCAACACCGTGCTCGACTTCGGCTTCGGCACCATCACGCTCGACGGCGTTACGGGTGGCGCCGGAACGGAATTCGAGTCGATCGCCGACATCAACACTGCCGCAGGTTATACGGCTATCGAAGTCGTCTAACATCCAATTCGGCGGGGCGGCCCGGCAGCCGCCCCGCTCCTGCCTTCTGCCGTACTCAGTTAGTGATAGTGCCGGCCGCACATGTACTCGCGTAACCGTGGTGAAATCTCAGCGTCTGGTCAAAGATCGCTGCTTGGATTGATTCCGGGACGATCCGCATTTATGTGGATCGTCGCTTTCAGCGTGTCGATCAACATGCTGCTTCTGGTCGTGCCCTTCTACTCGATCGAGGTGTTCGATCGGGTGATCAGCAGCGGTAGCATCGAAACCCTTGTCGGTCTCACCGTCATCGCCGCAATTGCTCTTGTTTTCAGTGCTGCGTTCGACATCCTGCGCAGCCGGCTGCTCAGTCGCTTTGCGGTCAGATTTGAGCGCCACCTCGCTCCCATCGTGCTTGAAAGCATGATTGTTGATACCGCAAATCGCGGCGACAACAGGGCTCAGGATCTTGTAAAGCTGCGTGAGCTGAGGACGTTTCTTTCCAGCACAGCGATTGCATCGCTGCTCGATGCTCCCTTTCTTCCGGCATTTGTTTTCATCCTCTTTTTCCTGCACCTCTGGTACGGACTGATTGCGCTGGTCGGAACGTTGGTTCTGCTCGCGATGGGCATCGCGAGCAGCTGGATCGCGCGCAATGAAATCGCGCAGGCGTCCCAGGCTGCACAGAAGACCCAGGCTACCCTTGACGGAATTGTCCGGCATTCCGCTCTGGTGCGTGCGATGGGCTGGACCAGAGGTGCCATCCGCGAATTCATGGACCTCAACGACCAGGCCTTGTCTCCCGTCGTTCGAGGCAGCGAGCGCGTCTATGCGATCGGCGCTGCGGCGCGCATGGTAAGAACGACGTTGCAGGTTGCCGCGATCGGCGTTGGCGCCTGGCTGGTGCTCCAGAGCGAAGTGCTGGCCGGCAGTCTGATTGCGAGTTCGATCCTGATCGCCCGTACACTGCAGCCGATGGAGGGCCTGATCTCGGCACGCCGCGCGCTTACATCAGCGCACGAGGCCTGGAAGCAGGTTCAGACGGCCGCAGCGCCGGTCCTGGTTCGAGAGAGACGTACGCTGCTTCCGTCCCCGTCCGGCAGGGTTGAAGTCGAGCGGGTGACATATCGGACGGCTGCAACGTCGCGCCCGATTCTCGCAGGCATAAACTTTGAATGCCCGCCTTCCGGGATAGTCGTCGTGATCGGCCCGACGGGCGCCGGAAAATCGACGTTGCTGCGGCTGATGGCGGGGCTGGAGCGACCAAACGGGGGTACGATCCGGCTGGACGACGCGGCTCTGCATAACTGGGATCCTGACCAGCTTGGTCAGTTTGTCGGCTACCTTCCTCAGGACGTGCAGCTTCTCGGCGGCACAGTGGCCGAAGCGATCGCCGGCTTTGAAGAGCAGGCGCGTGACGTCGACATCGTTGCCGCGGCTACGCTCGCGCAGGCGCATGAGATGATCCTGTCGCTGCCCGCAGGCTACCAGACCGAAATAGGGCGCGACGGCAACAAGCTTTCTGGTGGTCAGCGCCAGCGCATCGGTCTTGCCCGTGCCTTCTTTGGCAATCGCAAATTGATCCTGCTGGATGAACCAAATGCCAATCTCGACCCCGAGGGCGAGCAAGCGCTGTGTTCCGCCGTTGAGCGGGCGAAAGCGCGCGGCGCCACACTGGTCATTGTCACCCATCGGCCCCGACTATTGACCATCGCAGATGCGGTGCTCTTTTTGAGGGATGGCGTGCAGGTCGCTTTCGGGTCGCCTGCTGAGGTCCTCCGCCTGCCCGGCACCCCCGTCTCGAAGCCGCACGTAGTCCGGCACAGTACGGAACCTCCGAAACTGGCCACGAGGGGAACTGCTCGATGACGGAAAGAGGTCAAGATCGTGCAGTCGCCGTTTTCAGCAAGGAACGGCCACGATCCGATATGCGGCGGATCATCGGATGGGGCTGTGTGCTGCTCGTTCTACAATTCTGCTGCTTCGGGGTGTGGGCCATGACAGTCCCGCTTCGCGGCGCGGTTGTGGCATCAGGTGTCATAAAGGTTCATTCGAAGCGCAAGGCCGTCCAGCATCTCGAGGGAGGGATAATAAAGTCAATTCACGTCAGGGAAAACGATCAGGTCGAGACCGGTCAGTTGATCGCGCGGCTCGACACCACGCAGATCGAAGCAACCCTCGGCTCGCTAAAGACAAAATACTTTGCGGATCTCGCGATGGAGGCGCGGCTGGTGGCGGAACAGACTCGCGCCGAATCGATTTTGTTTCCCGACGAACTGAAGAAGAACGAGAGGCATGAGTCCGCGCGGATTGCCATGCAAACTCAGGAAGCCGAGTTTGCAGCGCGACTGACCGCGATCGAGAATCAGCGCAAGATGATCGATCAGCAGATGCTGCAACTTGCGGACTCGATCCGAGGCCTCGAAAGCAACACCAAAGGTGTCGAGCAACAACTTAAGTTATTGCAGGAAGAGATAGCTGATACGAGCTACCTGCTGGCAAAGGGCCTCGCCCGAAAGCCACGCGTGTTGGCATTGAAGCGAGCCGAAGCCGAGGCCAGCGGCCAGATTGGCCGCAACTCGTCGTCGGTGGCCGAGATGAGAGGCAAAATGGCGGAGCTGGAGGACAGGCGTCGACAGCTCGGCTTCAATCAGAATCAGGAAATCGCGAAGCAGCTGCATGCGACGAGCGAGGAGATCGGTGATCTTCGACATCGAATTGCCGCGTTGCGCGATCAGCTTGGTCGGTCTGAATTGCGCGCCCCAGAGAGTGGAAAGATCGTCGGCCTCAACAGCAGAGACCTTAGCGCTGTGCTTGCGCCCCGCGAAACGCTCCTGGAAATAGTTCCGATGGAAGATCGACTTGTCATCGAGGCAGCATTGAAACCAATAGATCGGGAAGAGGTCTATGCCGGACAGACTGCGCGCGTGCGGGTTCACGCGTTGAATATCCGTCGTCGGCCTATGCTGGATGGAAAGGTCGTCGCCGTGGCGGCAGACGCGCTGACCGACGCCAAGAGTGGCGTTACGTCTTACATGGCGGAACTGGAACTTGATATCAACGCGCCGACCGCCTCGTATCTTTCTTCGCTATTGCCCGGAATGCCCGTAGAGATATTTATAGAGACGGGAGAAAGAACCTTTGCCGAATATTTATTGCAGCCAATGGAACTGCGCATCAATCGCGCGTTTAAGGAGCACTAAGCCGTCGACATGAGTTCGAGTGCATCTTGTTGCGGGAGGCGCCCATGCATGGGAATAACAAGACGCTACCATTCAGGCAGGGTGGATTTCGCTTCAACACCACTGTGGACGGCGAGCCTCATCAGAACACCGATGATCCTCAGATAGCGGGGCCTACGGAGCAAGGTCCCAACCGGAGTGCGATGGAATATTTCGGCAGGGCTGTTGCCGAGCTTTTCGAATGCAGCAGTTGCTACGTCGCGGTCATGTCGAGCACGAGCGCGTCGGAGCTTCGAGAGGTCCGGATCGGACACGCCACAATCGATCCGTCGTGCACCACGACCGTCGCGCGAATTGCCCGCAAGGGCGCTGGTGCAGATTGCGCTCTCCTCGAACCGGTCAACGCGCGCACCACTTTTGTGCGGAAATTGATCGGCTCCGAGCCAGGAACAAACAGTCATTCCGTCATAGGGAGGTTTGCCTCTCGCGACAGGTCAACTGTGGTATTTGTAGCGGGATGGCGGCGGGCTACGCTCGCCCGGGCCGAAATTCCCTGCCTTGCGCGCGCGGTGCGTACGGTTTGGGAGACGGCGCATTCCCTTGCGCGGCGGCCACCGGATCGACATTCGGACGCGGAAACCTGGCTGGAAAAATTGGCTTTTCCCGCCCTCATCGTGGACGACGGTCTGCATATTCATGAGGTCAATCGCGGCGGACGGGCGCTGTTGGCAAAGGGCGAACTTATCAGCCTGGATGGTGATAGGCTGGCGGGGTCCAGCGGACCGGTAACGGAGAGTTTGAGGGAGGCAATCCGGGAGGCGTTGATTCCACGGCCCGGTCAGGTTCGGCTAAATACGACTGTACCTCTCTCGACCGAGCGCCAGCAGTTTGCCTTCGCCAAGATCGGAGCCGCACCAACGCATTGCGACGCGCGAAAAGCGTTGGTCATCGTGCCGCAATTCGATGAAGTGCTGGGGGCGCACCGAATTGCATCGGCCTTCGGGTTGAACTGGGCCGAAGAGCGAATCATCGCCCGGATTCTTCAATTCCAAAGTCCACGGGACATCGGTGCCGACCTGCGCTTGACCGAGGCAACGGTCAGAACCTACACCAAGCGCATCATGCTTAAACTGGGGATCAATCGGCAGGCAGAGTTCTTTCTGCTCTATCATCTCACGCAATCGCCGTTCGGCGCCGGGACGCGCGAGAAGGCTATCGGGGCGGTGGCATCTGATGGCCGGTTGAACGGCGACAGTGAGATTGACCTTTACGCGGCCGGCAGCCGGCCACTGGATTGATGCACAGGCCGCCCCATGATGGCCCGGGATTTCATGCGCGTTGCGACTTTTTCTCGGACCTTTGCCTTTGCGGCGGCACTCGGCCTTTCTTCCGAAGTGATCGCCCAGAGCATTCAATTGGGGATGCCAATCGCCTGCGAACCTGGCCGGACCTGCTACATCCAGAATTACATTGATGCCGATCCGTCAGCGTCAGCGCGAGACTTCAAATGCGGCACCTTGACGTATGACGGCCATAACGGGACCGACTTTCGCTTGCCGTCACTGGCGTCGCAAAGGGCAGGCGTGGAAGTCCTCGCTTCCGCAAGTGGCCGCATTCTTCGCACACGAGACGGCGCGCCAGATGGCGCCTTTGGCAGATCGGCGCGCGAAGCCGTTCGCGATGTCGAATGCGGCAATGGCGTTGTGATCGAACATCCGGAGCACTGGGAAACCCAGTATTGCCATATGGCCAGCGGCAGCCTGGCGGTGAGGCCCGGCGACGTGGTTGAGGCCGGGCAGCCGCTTGGCCGCGTAGGTCTTTCAGGACTGACCGAATATCCTCATCTGCATTTCACGGTCAGGCACAAGGGGGCAATCGTCGATCCTTTCGCCTATGGCGCCGCCCCCGGCTCATGCGGTAGTGGCGAACCGCTGTGGCGCCCCGCGCTTCACGCGCAACTCGCTTATCAGGAGCGAGCCATTCTAAACGCCGGCTTCGCGAGCGGTCCGGTGACGATGGAGCTCATAGAGGATGGAAGTGCGGACAAGGAATCGCCGTCCGCCGGCGCCGCGGCGATTGTTGCCTTTGTTCGTGTTATCGGTCTGAAGACGGGCGACGCGCAACAACTCGTGATCCAGGACCCACTCGGAAACGTCGTCGCGGAAAATCGAGCCCCGCAACTTCAGGCGAACAAGGCGCAGTTCCTGTTGTTTACCGGCAGAAAGCGTCCGGCGGCCGGCTGGGATCGTGGCACCTACAAGGCCACCTATGTTGTCGAGCGCGACGGCCGGGTCGTCCTGAAGAAAGACATGGAATTCACCCTCTAGTAGCGAGAGGTAGCCGGTCTTCGGGGCATCTGGTTTGATCCGGCGAGCCATGGGCGCTGACCATACTGATCGTCGCCAGATCGAAATAAATGTCCGGGCAGGATCGCTGTCCTTCTTGCCCCCTCTCTCCATCCAGGGCCCAGCCCGCATGGCCGCTCGGAAGCCTCAGACGGCCGCCTGATTGGTTGCCGGAACGGCCTCGTCCCGCTATAGGGCGTAAAGAGGTGAAACCATGGCCGATATGCGATTGATCGTTGCGGGGGCCGGCGGCCGGATGGGCCGCGCGCTGGTGCGCGTCATTTCGGAGACGCCGGGCGCGGTTTTGACCGGTGCGCTGGAAGCGCCGGGATCGGAACTTTTGGGCAAGGATGCCGGCGTGCTCGCCGGTCTGCCGGAGAATGGGGTCAAACTCTCGGCTGATCTGTGGAAGCTGTCGGCCAATGCCGACGGCATTTTGGATTTCACCGTGCCGGCCGCCACCATCGCCAATGTCGCAATCGCCGCCGAACGCGGCCTCGTGCACATTGTCGGAACCACCGGGCTGTCGGTATCCGACATGGCCGTGATCAAGAGCGTTACCTCCCGCGCCGTGGTGGTGCAATCAGGCAATATGAGCCTCGGCGTCAACCTGCTCGCCGCGCTGGTCAAGCGCGTCGCGCAGTCGCTGGATGAAAGCTTCGACATCGAAATCGTCGAAATGCATCACAAGGCCAAGATCGATGCGCCGTCGGGCACCGCCTTCCTGCTGGGTGAAGCCGCCGCCGCCGGCCGCGGCGTCGACCTGCACACCCATTCGGCGCGCGGCCGCGACGGACATACCGGCGCGCGGCAGCCGGGCGATATCGGTTTTGCTTCGCTGCGCGGCGGCACCGTCACCGGCGATCACAGCGTGATCTTCGCCGGCACCATGGAGCGGATCGAACTGACCCACCGCGCGGAAGACCGAACGATGTTCGCACAGGGCGCCGTGAAGGCCGCGTTGTGGGCGCACGGCAGGAAGCCCGGCTTCTATACGATGACCGACGTGCTGGGGCTCACCGACTTCTAGAAATCGAACAACGGAAAATCCCTTCAATGAGCGAACGTCTTCTTGTGCTCGTGCGTCACGGGCAAAGTGAATGGAATTTGAAAAACCTGTTCACCGGCTGGAAGGACCCTGATCTCACCGAACAGGGCGTTGCCGAGGCCAAGGAGGCCGGCCGCAAGTTGAAGGCGCAAGGGCTGACGTTCGACGTTGCCTTCACCTCGGACCTGACACGGGCGCAGCATACGCTGAAGCTGATGCTCGCCGAGATCGGGCAGACCGGACTGCCGACGACGAAAGACCTCGCGCTCAACGAACGCGACTACGGCGACTTGTCGGGCCTCAACAAGGATGACGCCCGCAAGAAATGGGGCGAGGACCAGGTGCTGGTCTGGCGCCGCTCCTACGACGTGCCGCCGCCCGGCGGCGAAAGCCTGAAGGATACGCTGGCGCGCGCGCTGCCCTATTATGTGCAGGAGATCCTGCCCGGCGTGCTGCGCGGACAGCGCACGCTGGTCGCCGCCCACGGCAATTCGCTGCGCGCGCTGATCATGGTGCTGGAGAAGTTGACGCCCGAGCAGATTTTGAAGCGCGAGCTCGCAACCGGCGTGCCGGTGATCTACCGGTTGAATGCGGATTCGACCGTGGCAACGAAAGTCGATCTGGCGGCGTGAGCTGGATTGGTAGGGTGGGCAAAAGCGTAGCGTGCCCACCATTCAGTCGTCATCGGGATAGATGGTGGGCACGGCGCGATGCGCCTTTGCCCACCCTGCGAACCACACCGTCAGTGCAGCCCGACCTGTCCCGCTTCCCAGCCGAGCATCGCCTGCTTGCGCGTGATGCCCCAGTGATAGCCGGTCAGCGCGCCGCCTTTGCCGAGCGCGCGGTGGCAGGGCACCACGAACGACACCGGATTACGGCCAACGGCGGCGCCAACCGCGCGCGAGGCCTTCGGGCTTTTGATCTTGTTGGCGATGTCGGAATAGCAGACCGCGCGGCCCATCGGGATTTTCAACAGCGTCTCCCACACCCGCACCTCGAAGTCCGTTCCGATCAGGACCACGCGGAGCGGCTGGTCCGGCCGCCACAGCCGCGTATCGAAGATGCGCTGCGCGAGGTCGACCGTGCCGTCGTGGTCCTCGACATAGGTCGCGTTCGGCCAGCGCCGCTTCATGTCGGCAAACGCCGTCGGCTCCTCGCCGGGATCGGCGAAGGCAAGCCCTGCCAGCCCGCGGCCGCTGGCGATCACGATCGCGGTGCCGAAGGGAGAAGCATGGAATCCGTAGCGCAGCGTCATGCCGGCGCCGCCGTTCTTCCATTCGCCCGGCGACATCGCCTCATGGGTGACGAACAGATCGTGCAGCCGGCCCGGGCCCGACAGCCCTGAGTCGAGCGCGGCATCGAGCACGCTGGCGGAATCGCGCAACAGGCCCTTCGCATGGTCCAGGGTGAGCGCCTGCATGAAAGCCTTTGGCGTCAGCCCGGCCCAGCGGCGGAACAGATGGTGCAGTTCATCCGGCGTCACGGCAGCGGCATCCGCCATCGCCTCGATGGTCGGCTGCGTGCGCCAGTGCTCGGAGATGAACGCGATGGCGCGCCGCACCGAGTCGTAGTCGCGCAGCGCGGCGCTCTGGTGGCCCGGCCTGGCCAGGCGCTGGTCATGTATGGCTGATATCATCATGGGGTCTGATTTAGGGCTCATTCGCGGTCCAAACCACCCGATTTCTGACAAGCCAACGTAGCGTTTTCGAACGAAGTGGGAACCGGTTCGCGTGAAGAAAAACGCGTCAAAAAGAGAAAAGCCTTAGTCGACCGGATTGTATGTGATACCGCGCTTGGCGGTCTGCAACGCAGCCAGTAAGGCTTTGGCAAAGCTGGCCTTTTCGTCCGGCCCGAGAAAATGGCCGATCGGGACCCGGCGGCCGCGGGAGACCAGATAGAGGTGCTCGATGCCGAATTCGGGGTCGCCGGTCTGCTCGAGCTGCACCCAGAGCGGATTGAACGACCATTCGATCAGATGGCCGCGATGGCTGACCCGCCGCACCCGCAATTCCGACGGCGTCACCACGACATCCTCGGTGGCATCAGCGCTGCGGAAATTGATCCGGAACGCCCAGTAGATTACCAGCACATCGAGGCCGAAAAAGCCGAGCACCGGCCAGGCGCCCATCAGCAAGAATGCGATGCCGGCGACAAAGCTCACCGCGCCGATGAATGTCATCAGCACCAGGAAGCCGGTGGGATTGAGCGAGCGATGCGGCGTCACCCGCGCCGAAAACAGTGTCGGCTGGTCAAGCGCCGGATCAAAGTCGTTGCCTGCGGTCATCGCGTATCAGTATATCCCGATCATGGCCAAAATCATCCGCTCAATCAGCGCGAAAAAATCCAGCGTTCCGTCGGTGCCGAAGAAAGTGGCAAAGAAGGCCGCCAAGGCGGGGCCAAGGCGTGTGGCGAAGCCATCAGCCAAACCAAAATCTTCAAAGCAAAAACCTTGGACCCCGGCCGAGATCCAAGAGGCCTTCAGCCGCTTCCGCAAGGCCAATCCGGAGCCGAAGGGCGAGCTCGAGCATCTCAACCCCTATACGCTGCTGGTCGCCGTGGTGCTGTCGGCGCAGGCAACGGATGCCGGCGTCAACAAGGCGACGCGCGCGCTGTTTGCGGTGGCCGATACCCCGCAGAAGATGCTGGAGCTCGGCGAAGAGAAAGTGCGCGAGTACATCAAGACGATCGGGCTCTATCGCAACAAGGCGAAGAACGTCATCGCGCTGTCGGAAAAGCTGATCAATGAATTCGGCGGCGAGGTGCCGCGCACGCGGGCCGAGATCGAGACGCTGCCCGGCGCCGGCCGCAAGACCGCCAATGTCGTGCTCAACATGGCCTATGGCGAACACACCATGGCGGTCGATACGCATGTATTCCGCGTCGGCAACCGCACCGGGCTGGCGCCCGGCAGCACGCCGCTTGAGGTCGAATTAGGGCTGGAAAAGGTGATTCCGCCCGAATTCATGCGGCACGCCCACCATTGGCTGATCCTGCACGGGCGCTACACGTGTCTCGCGCGCAAGCCACGCTGCGAGGTGTGCCTGATCAACGATCTCTGTCGTTGGCCGGAAAAGACGGTGTGAGTGTTTCACGTCATTCCGGGGCGGCGCGAAGCGCCGAACCCGGAATCTCGAGATTCCGGGTCTGGTGCTAACGCACCATCCCGGAATGACGAACCCAATCAAGCCACCGGCATGCCCGTCTTTCGCACAGGCTCGATCAGCTCCGGTCTCGGACCGGACAGCCGCTTGTGCATGTGGACCATGAAGGCCATGCCAAACACCGGCGTCGCCAGATTGACGATCGGGATCGACACGAAGGCTGCGATGAACAGGCCCGCGGTGAACACGGTCGCCGAATTATCCTTGCGCATGGCCTTGGCTTCCGCGGGTGAGCGGAAACGCATCGCCGCGAGTTCAAAGTATTCGCGGCCGAGCAGCCAGGCGGTGGCGATGAAGAAGATCAAAAAGCCCGCGCCCGCGAACAGCACGAAGGGCAGCGCGATCAGATAGACCAAAATGGTCAGCAGCGCCGTCTTGATTCCTTCCGGGATCGCGACGCCGAGCGGCAGCGCGTCGCCGGGGCGCTCTGCCGGATAATGTTTGCGCTCGACGTGCTCGGCGACATCATCGACGAACACGCTCGCGATCAGCGAGGTGACCGCCGGCATCAGGAAAATGCCGCCGAGCACGACGCCAAGGCCGGCCGCGATCGAGATGATCCAGGCAAGGATGTGGAGTGAGGTGTGAAAGCCCGGCCCGAGCATCGCCTCCGCCCAGCCCTCGCCGTAATCGGCAAACCAGCTCAACAGCCGCTGCAATCCGATTGCCAGCACCGTGATCAGCACCAGCGCCAGCCCGATCGAGCGCCACAGGATGGAGCGCATCGGCGGCGACAGGATCTGCGAAAGCGCCTTGACGGCGGCGTCCAGCATGGCGGTCTTGCCTCTTGTGAAAAAACCCTCGCGAGAGGTAGATACAGGCAGGGGCTTCGGCAAGGGCTTGCCGCCCCCCGGGGAAACAAGACTGCAATCAAAAACAACGCCGCAAGAGGTTGCCATGACCCGCGTCCAGGAACTCTATCCCGACAACAAGATCGTCCTGCGCGAGGTCGGCCTGCGCGACGGCCTGCAGCTCGTGAAGACGTTTCCGTCGACATCCGCCAAGCAGCGCTGGATCCGCGACGAATATGCCGCGGGCGTGCGGCATTTCGAGGTCGGCTCGTTCCTGCCGGCAAAGACATTTCCGCAATTCGCCGACGTGCGCGACATCATCGGGACCGTGGCCTCGCTGCCCGGCGCTTACGGCGTTGCGCTGACGCTGAATGAGCGCGGGGCGAACGAAGCGCTGGCCTCTGGCGTCGCCGAGGTGGCGACGGTGGTGTCAGCGACCGAGGAGCACAGCCAGGCCAATGCCAACCGCTCGCGCGAGTCGGCGATTGCCAACGTCAAACGGCTCTGTGAACTGCGCGACGCCAGTGCGCACAGGCCGGTGGTGAACTCCGCGATCTCGATGGCACTAGGTTGCTCGATCGTCGGGGCAGTCGATCCGAAGGAAGTGCTGCGGCTGACTGAAAAACTGTTCGAGGCCGGCGTCGACATGGTCGCGATTGCCGACACGGTTGGTTATGCCGGACCGAAGCAGGTCGGGGAATTGACTTCGGCCGCGGTGAAGATTGCGGGCGCAAAACCGATCTGCATTCACCTGCATGACACGCGCGGCATGGGCATCGCCAATGCTTCGGCTGCGCTGGATGCTGGCGCGCGCGTGCTGGATGGATCGCTCGGCGGCCTCGGCGGCTGCCCGTTCGCGCCGGGCGCGACCGGAAACGTCGTGTTCGAGGATCTGGTGTTCCTGTGCGAGAGCAAGGGATTCAAAACGGGCATCGATATCGAGAAGCTGATCGCGGTGCGCGGAATCCTGAAATCGGAAATGCCGGGTGAAGCGCTGTATGGCGGATTGGCGCGCGCCGGATTGCCAGGCCGGACGGCGGCCAAGGCAGCGTGAACTACTTTCTCGTCATGGCCGGGCTTGTGGCCATCCACGTCTCTCTTGCTGTCAAGATGTGGATGCCCGGGACATCCAGCGCGGAGACGCGCTTCGGCTTCTGCCCCGGGCATTAGAGCCGCCTCACCTTTAGGCGCAGCGCATTCCCGACGACGCTTACCGACGACAGTGCCATCGCCGCCGCGGCGATGATCGGCGACAACAGCAATCCAAAAGCCGGATAGAGAATACCTGCGGCGATCGGAATGCCGGCGGCGTTGTAGATGAAGGCGAAGAACAGGTTCTGCCTGATGTTGCGCATGGTCGCCTGCGATAGGCGGCGGGCGCGAACGATGCCGCCGAGATCGCCCTTCAACAGCGTGACTCCCGCGCTTTCCATTGCGACATCCGTGCCGGTGCCCATGGCGATGCCGACTTCGGCGGCGGCAAGCGCCGGCGCGTCGTTGACGCCGTCGCCGGCCATCGCGACGATTCGTCCGGCCTTCTGCAGTTTTGCGACCACGGCGCTTTTCTGGTCGGGCAGCACTTCCGCCTCGACGTCGGCAATTCCAAGGCTGCGTGCGACGGCGTTCGCCGTCGTCTTGTTGTCGCCGGTCAGCATGATGACCTTGATGCCTTCCGCCGCCAGCGCCCTCAGCGCATCCGGCGTCGACGCTTTCACCGGATCGGCGATGGCGAACAACCCTGCGAGCTTGCCGTCGATGGCGATGTTGATGACGGTGGCGCCGTCGCGGCGCAGACGTTCGCCCTGTTCGCCGAGCGAGCCGGTCTCGATGCCGAGCGATTGCAGAAAGCTCGCGTTACCGAGCACGATGGTCTTGCCGTCGACCTTGCCGGTGGCGCCCTTTCCCGTCGGCGAGTCGAATTCGTCGACCTTGCCGAGATCGAGATTGCGCTCCCTGGCCGCCCGCACGATGGCGTCCGCCAGCGGATGTTCGCTGGCGCGCTCGACGGTCGCAGCCAGCCGCAGAATGTCGGTCTCGTCAAATCCGTCTGCCGGCACGATGGCGACCACCTTCGGCTTGCCCTCGGTCAGCGTTCCCGTCTTGTCGACCACCAGCGTGTCGACCTTCTCCATCCGCTCCAGCGCTTCGGCGTTCTTGATCAGCACGCCGGCCTGCGCGCCACGTCCGACGCCGACCATGATCGACATCGGCGTGGCGAGGCCGAGCGCGCAGGGGCAGGCGATGATGAGCACGCTGACCGCGGCGACCAGGCCGAACGCCATGCGCGGCTCCGGGCCAAACCAGGCCCAGGCGCCGAACGCGATCAGCGCCACGAGGATTACGATCGGCACGAACCAGCCGGAAACCTGATCGGCCAGCCGCTGGATCGGCGCCCGCGAGCGCTGCGCGTCCGCCACCATCTTCACGATCTGGGACAGCAGCGTGTCGCGTCCGACCTTGTCGGCGCGCATCACGAACCCGCCGGACTGGTTGAGCGTGCCCGCAATGACCTTGCTGCCGGACTCCTTGGTGACCGGCATGGATTCGCCGGTCACCAATGATTCGTCGAGCGAGGAGCGGCCCTCGACGATGATGCCGTCCACCGGCACCTTCTCGCCCGGGCGCACCCGCAGACGATCGCCGACCGCCAGCGCATCGATTTCCACCTCATGATCGGCGCCATCGTCGCCGATCCGGCGGGCGGTTTTTGGTGCGAGCTGGAGCAGCGCCTTGATCGCGCCCGAGGTTGCTTCGCGTGCGCGAAGTTCGAGCACCTGGCCGAGCAGCACGAGCACGGTGATGACGGCGGCCGCCTCGAAATACACTGAAACCGCGCCGCCATGGCCGCGGAAGGTGGCTGGGAAAATTCCGGGCGCAACCGCGCCGATGACGCTGTAGACATAGGCCACGCCGGTACCCATCGCGATCAGCGTGAACATGTTGAGATTGCGCGTTACGAGCGACTGTCCGCCGCGCACGAAGAACGGCCAGCCGGCCCAGAGCACCACAGGCGTGGCAAACGCGAACTGGATCCAGTTCGACAGCGTCTGATCGAGCAAGCCGTGACCGCCGACGAGATGGCTGCCCATTTCGAGGATGACCGCCGGCAGCGCGAGCACGAGGCCGATCCAGAAGCGGCGCGTCATGTCGGCGAGTTCCGGATTGGGCGGGGCATCGAGGCTCGCGACCTCCGGCTCCAGCGCCATGCCGCAGATCGGGCAACTTCCGGGGCCGACCTGGCGGATCTCCGGATGCATCGGGCAGGTGTAGATCGTGCCTTCCGGCACGGCGGCTTTCGGCCGGCTGTCTCTATCGAGATAGGCGACAGGGTCGGCAGCGAATTTGGTGCGACAGCCGGCCGAGCAGAAATGATGGGTTTCGCCGCGATAGTCGAAGCGATGCTTGCTGGTCGCGGGATTCACGGTCATGCCGCAGACAGGGTCGCGCACGGTTGTAGCGGCATGTGCGTGATGATCGTGATGGCTGTGGTCGCGGCCGGCCTGGCTGTGGCCGCCGCAGCAGGCGCCCTTTGACGCGCCGCTTCGGTCGGCGTTTTCGTTGTTGTTCATCATTTGCTCCGGCTCTTGTAACCTATACCCTACAGGGGTATATAGGCACGCATGAGAAAAGACATCAAGGCATCCTGTCAAAAGCGTCTCAGCCGGATCGAGGGCCAGGTCCGCGGCCTCTCCAAGATGGTCGAGGAGGATCGCTACTGCATCGATATCGTGACCCAGATCTCCGCTGTCAGGGCCGCGCTCCGTCGCGTCGAGGAGGAGGTGCTGCGGGATCACGTGTCGCATTGCGTCGAACACGCGATCACCAGCGGCAACAAGGCCGATCAGCGCGAAAAGATCGCGGAGCTGATGGCCGTGATCGGCCGCTCCGACAGGTAACCCGGGTTCGTATCCCGGATGGAGCGCAGCGCAATCCGGGATGTTTGGATCCTCGGAAAAGGTCCCGGATTGGGCTTCGTTCCATCCGGGCCACGCGTTCTTGCCTCGACGCTAGTCGTGATGGCCACGCTTGCGCGCCTTCGGTTTCTCGTCGGATGCCGTCGGGATCATCACGACGCGGCCATAGCGCACGCCGCGCTCGGCGATGATGTGGTCGGCAAAGTGCTTTACCTCGCCGCTGGCGCCCTTCAGCGCCGTCACTTCCATGCAGGAGTCGTCGTCCAGGTGGACGTGCAGCGTCGCCAGCGACATATCGTGGTGGCCGTGGAAATTTTGCACCAGCCGCTTCGAAAGGTCGCGCGCGGCGTGGTCGTAGACATAGACCAGGGCTGCAACGCATTGGCCTGATGGGGCCGTATCCTCGGCGCTCTGCTGCAGGCCGGCGCGGGCGAGATCGCGGATGATCTCGGAGCGGTTTTGATAGCCGCGGGCTTCCGCCGCGGCATCGATCTCGGTCAGCAGCTCGTCTTCGATGGTGATGGTGATCCGTTGCATCCCAAATTTCCGTCCTGACCGGTATGATATTTTGATTGTCTCGTCATACCGTGCTTGTTAGCGTGCAGCGCCAAGTTTAAGTCGAACTGATGCGGTCGCGCGCCGACTGTAGCAATTATCGTGCGGGGCATGACCTTGCGTAAGGCTGTTTGGCGGATATTTTCCGCCGCCGCATCGCTGATTGTGATGGCGCCGTCAGTGGACGCCCAGAGCGTGGCGGCTGTCACGCCCGGCCAGCTTCCCGCGGTGACGGTGGATCCGCCCGAAGCGGGGCCGCGCCACCGGACCAAGCCGCCGCGCCGGGGGCGGACCACGCGAAATCCAGCCGCGGTTCAACCGAGCGTACCTGCGCCACCGCAGCTCAGTAGCGGGGTGACGTCGGGCTCCGCGACTGCGGGGCCGGCATATCTCCAGCCGACCGCCGCCAGCGCGATGACCATCGGCGGTGCGGAGGTGAACGCCCGGCCCTTCTCGCGCGTCGGCGAGGCACTGGAAGTGGTGCCGGGTCTGATCGTTACCCAGCATTCCGGCGAGGGCAAAGCCAACCAGTATTTTTTGCGCGGCTTTAACCTGGACCACGGCACCGATCTCGCCATCAGCATCGACGGCATGCCGGTCAACATGCCGACCCATGGCCACGGCCAGGGTTATGCCGACATCAATTTCCTGATTCCGGAGTTGGTGCAGTCAGTGACTGTGCGCAAAGGGCCTTACTTCGCGGACCAGGGCGACTTCGCTTCCGCGGGCGCGGTTGCTATCGACTATATCAACAGGCTGCCGAAGAACATCGCCGAGCTGACGTTCGGCAGCTTTGGCTACCGCCGCACGCTGGCGGCAGGATCGGCGGCGGTCGGCGCGGGCACGCTGCTCGCCGCCTTCGAGGGCGTCGGGTATAACGGTCCGTGGGATGTGCCTGACCATGTGCGCAAGCTGAACGGCCTGCTGCGCTACAGCCAGGGCACCGCCACGGACGGGTTCATGCTGTCGGCGATGGCCTATTCCAATGGCTGGAATTCGACCGACCAGGTGGCGCAGCGCGCGCTCGACCAGGCACTGATCGGCCGCTTCGGTTCGCTCGATCCGACCGATGGCGGCGTCTCAAGCCGATTCTCGCTGTCGGGCACATGGGCGCAATCGAGCGAATACGGGCAGAGCAAGGTCAACGCCTACGCGATCAACGCGTCGCTGCGGCTCTACAACAATTTCACCTACTTTCTCGACGATCCCGTCAATGGCGATCAGTTCAGCCAGATGGATCGGCGCACGGTCTATGGCTTCAATGCCAGCCATGCCTTCGATGTCCGCGTGGCCGGCATCGAAACCCAGACCCGCATTGGCCTCCAAGCGCGTGGCGACGATATCCGGGTCGGACTGTTCAAGACGTTGCAGCGCGAGCCGCTCTCGACCGTTCGCGAAGACGACGTGAGGGAAGGCAATGTCGGCCTGTGGGCCGATACGACGGCGCGCTGGACCGATTGGATGCGCACCACGGTCGGCATCCGCGAGGACTATTTTGCCGGGAGGGTGCTGAGCGACACGCCCGAAAATTCCGGCAACGCACAGGCGTCGATGGCGAGCCCCAAGGCCGGATTCGTACTGGGGCCGTGGTACCGGACCGAGTTCTACGGCAATGCCGGCTACGGCCTGCACTCCAACGATATCAGAGGTGCGACGATCACGGTCGATCCGATCGACAAGGTGACGCCGCAGGATCCTGTGCCGCTGCTGGTTCGATCGAAGGGCGCCGAGCTTGGCATCCGCACCAGGGCGGTCGACGGTCTCACCAGTTCGCTCGCGCTGTTCGTGCTGAATTTCGATTCCGAATTGCTGTTCGTCGGCGATGCCGGGACGACCGAAGCCAGCCGGCCGAGCCGGCGCGTCGGCGTCGAATGGACCAACCAGTATCAGGCGCTGCCGTGGATGCGGCTTGATCTCGATGTCGCCTATACGCGCGCCCGCTTCACCGATTTCGATCCCGCGGGCCAATTCATCCCGGGCGCGCCGGCATGGGTCGCGAGCGGCGGCGTGACGTTCGGCGAAGCGACCGGTTGGTTCGGCGCCTTGCGTGGGCGGTATTTTGGACCGCGTCCGTTGGTCGAGGATGACAGCGTTCGTTCGCAGGCGTCGCTGATTTTCAATGCGCGTGCGGGTTACAAATTCGACAACGGCTTGCGGCTGCAGCTCGACGTGCTCAACCTCTTCAACGCGCGCACCAACCAGATCGAGTACTACTATCTATCGCGGCTGCCGGGTGAGCCGATCGGCGGCGTCGCGGACCGGCATGTGCATCCGGCAGAACCGCTGGCGGTGAGACTGACGCTGGCAGGAAGGTTCTAGGGAATCTTGTAGCCCGGATGGAGCGTAAGCGTGATCCGCGACAGTTTATCCGGCGGAGCGAGCTACCCGGATTGCGCTTCGCTCCATCCAGGCTACGGTTCTTGCCCTACGCCACCATCTCGCGCGGCTTCGTGCGGCGCTCCGGCGGGCGGACCGGGACGTATTCGACGGCGAGATAATGTTCCGACACAGTGACGCGTTCGATCACTGTGGTTTCGCAGGTCGCTTCCTCAATTGCCACCTGTTCAATTGTCACTTCTTCAGCCGCAGCCGGAAGCGGCGCCTCTTGGTCAATCTCTTCAGGAACAAGCGGCGGCGACTTGACCTCTGGAAACACAGCGAATTCGCCCGCTACCTCCTGGAGCGGCTTCTGCTTGTCGGCCCAGTGCAGGGCCGTGTAGTCGAAGCCGTGCACGATGGTGGGTTTGACGATTTCGAAATAGGGCGAGATGTCGAAATCGCGCGGCATGTAGAGCGAGGAATCGCGGATATGCAGGATCTCGCGCCGGGCCTTCCTTGAGGCGGCGCGGGTGATCTTGGGCAGGATCGGGTAGCGCACCGCGTCGAACGCCTGCGCGATCAGCGCCGAGCAGATGATTTTGGTGGGATCGCCTGAGCCGAACGCGATCATGCGCCGGCGCCAGCGCTGCGGCACCGGCAGCGGGATCAGGTAGCGCATCAGGTCGACGATGTTCTTGGTGTCGTAGCCGAAGCCGATCCGGTTGATGGCGTAGCGGCACACCGTGGTGCGGTCCTCGTAGGACAGTCCGATCGGGCGGCAGAGCCGGGTGTGATAGGGATAATATTTGGACAGCGGCGCCGAGGTCACGCCTTCGCCGATATTGGCCTCGATCAGGACGTGGGGTTCGCCGTCGGCCTCGGTCGCGCCATCGACCGGACCGACATAGAGCGCGGCATGCGACCAGGTGGACTGCGTGAGGTATTTGATGATGCCGGAAATGCGGTTGTTGCCCTCGACCAGCAGCACGTCGCCGGGCTCGATGACGCCGCGCAGATGCTCGGGGTCGCTGGGCGTGAACGGCTCATAGCCCGGGACTTCCTTCTGCAGGTAGCCCGCAATCACCTGGCCGATCGTGTCGAGCATTACGCCCATGAAACTCCCCCAGAGCGGTTTTCTCCCGCTTTTTTTGTTTCCTTATCATGGTCGCAAGCCGTTTCAATTTAGTTCATGCGTCAAATGGATCAATCATGATTGATTTACCATGAGTGTTGCTGCGTCACGTGAGATGCGGCACAGTTCGCTAGCTGTTCTCGCTTCCTTCAGGTCCCGGAAACCATGACATGACAATGACCCGCCGCACCTTCCTGTCGGCGTCCGCAGGTCTGGCAGCGGTTCCGGTTTTTTGCGGGCGGCGTGCGAGCGCAGCACCGTTGCCGCGGGAAGCTGACATCGTCGTGATCGGCGCGGGCGCGGCCGGCATTGCTGCGGCGCGGCGGATCATGGCGGCGAACCGCAAGGTGATCGTGGTGGAGGCGGCAAATCAGATCGGCGGCCGCTGCCAGACCGACGCTTCCACCTTCGACGTGCCGTTCGATCGCGGCGCGCGCTGGATGCACAATCCCGAGACCAATCCGATGATCAAGCTGGCGCGTGCCGCGGGCCTCGAGATCACGACGGCGCCCTCGGGCCAGAAGATCCGCATCGGCCGCCGCAACGCCCGCGCCGGCGAGACCGAAGAATTCCTTGCAGCGCTGGTGCGCGCCAACCGCGCCATCGACGATGCCGCGCGGCGGTTCGACGTCTCCTGTGCCTCCGTGCTGCCGAAGGATCTCGGTGACTGGGCCGGCGCGGCGGAGTTCGTGCTGGGGGCCAGTTTCTCGGGCAAGGATTTGAAAGATGTCTCAGTCGGCGACAAGTCCCGCGCGCAGGATCGCAATATCGCGATCGGCTGTCGCCAGGGGTTGGGCACGCTGATCGCAAAGCTCGGCGAGCAGGTGCCGCTGTCGCTGTCGACGACGGCCAATCGCATGGTCTGGAGCAACCGCGATGTCAGCGTGGAAACGCCGGCGGGCAGGATCGCCGCGCGTGCCGCCGTGGTCACCGTGTCGACCAATGTGCTGACGGCGGGCAACATCAAATTCGCGCCTGACATCCCGAAGCGCACGCTCGACGCCGCCTCGAAACTGAGCCTCGGCAGCTATGACCGGATCGCGCTGCAGATGCCGGGCAATCCGCTCGGGCTGGCGCGCGACGACGTCGTCATCGAGCAGAGCAATTCGACCAAGACGGCGCTGATATCAGCCAATATGGGTGGCTCGTCGCTCTGCGTGATCGACGTCGGCGGCTCGTTCGGCCGCGATCTTTCCGCACAGGGCGAGAAGGCCATGGTGGCGTTTGCAACGGAATGGCTGACGAAATTGTTCGGCAGCGAGGCGGCCGCGGCGGTGAAGAAATCCAGCGCGACACGCTGGAACGCTGCGCCGTTCGCGCTCGGCGCGATGTCGGCGGCCGGTCCCGGCGCGCAATCTTCGCGAAAGGTTTTGGCCGAACCGTTCGGCTGCATCTATCTCGCCGGCGAGGCGACCCATGAAACGCTGTGGGGAACGATCGACGGCGCCTGGGAAAGCGGCGAGCGCGCCGCGGAAGCGGCGTTGCGGCGGATCGGTGCCTTGAAAGGTCCGGAGCCGGAGGCACGGCCGGCAAAACAGCGGCGGCGCGGGTCCCCGATCAACTGATGATGCGCCCGAAAGCACTGATCTCCTGGTCGAGCGGCAAGGATTCGGCCTTTGCGCTGCATGAGGTGATGCGCGCGGGTGAGTTCGATGTGGTCGGCGCACTGACCACGGTGACCGAGACGTTCGGCCGGGTCTCGATTCACGGCGTGCGGCAGGAGATATTGCAGGCGCAATGCGAGGCGGCCGGCCTGCCGCCGCGGATCGTGCCGATCCCCTATCCGTGCCCGAACGAGATTTACGAGACGCGGATGGGGGAAGCGGTCGCGCAGGCTGTTGCTGACGGGATCACGCATATGATTTTCGGCGACCTTTATCTGGCTGACATTCGCGCCTATCGCGAACAGAAGCTGGCGGGCACCGGCATCACGCCGGTGTTTCCACTGTGGGAGCGGCCGACGGCAGAACTGGCGCAGGCGATGATCGCAAGCGGCCTCGAAGCGCATATCGCCACCGTCGACCTGAAGAAGCTGCCGGCGGCGTTTGCCGGTCGCGCATTCGATGCGAGGCTATTGGTTGATCTGCCCGAAGGTGTCGATCCCTGCGGCGAGAATGGCGAGTTTCACACCTGCGTGGTGGCGGGGCCGATGTTTTCGCGGCGGCTTGCGGTGACACCAGGCGAACGCGTCGAGCGCGACGGCTATGCGTATTGCGATCTGGTGATGGCATAGCGCGGAATCGTAGGGTGGGCAAAGGCGCACTTGCGCCATGCCACCACCACACGCACTGCGCGTGGAATGGTGGGCACGCTACGCTTTGCCCACCCTACGCAGCTCGCGCGTCAGCGCAGCACGCCATCCAATGCCGGCAATCCGAAGATAACCGCCGCCGCGATCAGCGCGTAGCAGATCGCGCGGAAGATGGTTTCGCTGGCTTTGCCGAACAGCGAGGCGCCGAACCAGACGCCGACGGCGTAGACGGGGCCGACCACGAACGCGAACAGAATCGCGTCCAGCGTGATCAGTCCGGTCGCGGCGTAGCTGACGGCGGAGAAGAAATCCGACGCGCCAAAGAACAGCACGATATTGGCGCGGGCAACGACGGGGGCGATGGGCCGGCCGAGCCAGTAGCCGACGATCGGCGGGCCGCCGGTCTGGGCCAGCCCGCTGCAAAAGCCGGACAAGCCGCCGATACCGACCGAAATAGCGGCGTGATCCTTGCCGCGATAGCGCCAACCGGAGAGCAGAAGCAGCAGCAGTGCGAACACGAAGACGGAAATGATCCAGCGTGTCGTCACAGGTTCGAGGCGGGAAAGAAAATAGGTCCCGATCGGCACGCCGATCAGCGCGCCGGTTACGATGACCGCCGTCGCCTTGCGGTCGGCCTTTTGCCACGCGCCCGGCAGCAGCGGCGCGGCGGCGACGAAATCGATTATGAGCAGCAGCGCCGCGACCAGCCGTGGGTCGGCGATCGAGCTGGCGAGCGGCATGAAGATCAGCGCCGAACCGAACCCGGAAAATCCCCGCGCCGTCCCCGAGACGAAGGCGACCGCGCAGATCGCGATCGCCGCGTTGATGCCGATTTCACCCGGTATGAGCGCCGCAGGATTCATGCGGCATCATGCCCGCAAGGTGCCGCCGGTCTTCTTCGTCACCTCGGCCACGATCTTGGCCGCCACCGCGTCGATCTCCTGGTCCGTCAGGGTTTTTTCGCGCGGCTGGATCGTCACGGCGATCGCAACCGACTTCTTGTCCGGATCGATGCCCTTGCCTTCGTAGACGTCGAATATGGTCACATCCGTGATCAGTTTCTTGTCTGCGGCTTGCGCCGATCGCACGATGTCACCAGCCTTCACGGTACGGTCGACGATGAAGGCAAAGTCGCGCGACACCGGCTGGAACGCGGAGAGTTCGAGCAGCGGCTTGGCCCGGGTCGCCCTCGTCTTGGCGTCGGGAATGCGGTCGAGGATCACCTCGAATGCGATCAGCGGGCCGTCGGCGCCGAGCGCTTCCAGCGTGCGCGGGTGCAGCTCGCCGAAATAGCCGAGCACGTTTTGCGGACCGATCTGGATGGTGCCGGAACGCCCGGGATGCAGCCACGCAGGTCCACCGGGAACGATCTGCAACGCCTGCATCGGCGCGCCGGCAGCCCCAAGCACCGCGAATGCGTCGGCTTTGGCGTCGAGCGCATCAGTCGTCGCCGAGCCGGACCAATGCCGCCCCATGCCTTTCGACGATGCAAAGCCGTGGCGCACGCCCGAGGCCGCGACGAACTGGTTCTCGGGCCTGTCGCCCTTGAAGATCTGCCCGACCTCGAACAGTGCGACATCGGAGGTGCCGCGGTTGGCGTTGGCCTGCGCCGCCGCGACGAGGCCCGGCAACAGGCTCGGCCGCATGTCCGAGAGGTCGGAGGCGATCGGGTTGGCGAGCGCGAGTTCGGCCTGGCCGCCGTCGAACATCTCAGCATGCGGCTTGGAAATGAACGACCATGTCACGGCTTCCACCATGCCGCGCACCGCCAGCGCGCGCTTGGCGCGACGGGTACGGTTCTGGATCGTGGTCAGCACCGGCTTGCGGGCTTCGTCGCCGCGCTCGAACGGCGTCATCGGCACCTTGTCGACGCCGACGATGCGCACGATCTCCTCGACGATGTCGGCCTTGCCGTGCACATCGGTGCGCCAGGAGGGGACAGCGACCTTCACCACCGGGCCGCTACCGGCGACCATGAAGCCGAGATGGCCGAGAATGCGCCGCATCTCGACCAGCGGCACCTCGATCCCGGCGAGACGTTTCACCTCGGTCAGCGGGAAATCGATGATGCGATCGTCGCCGAACGCGTTACCAACAATCACGCTCTCCGACGGCATGCCGCCGCACATCTCCATGACGAGTTTGGTCGCAAGCTCCAGCCCCGGCACCATGAAGGCCGGATCGACGCCGCGCTCGAACCGATAACGCGCATCCGAATTGATGCCGAGCTTGCGGCCGGTCTGCGCGATGTTGATCTCGTTCCACAGCGCCGATTCGATCAGCACGTCAGTGGTGTTCTCGTCGCAGCCGGAGGTCTCGCCGCCCATGATGCCGGCCAGCGATTCGACGCCATGTTCATCCGCGATCACGCAGATCGAGGGATCGAGCGTGTAGGTGCGGCCGTCGAGCGCCAGCAGGCTTTCGCCCTGCTTGGCGCGGCGCACGGTGAGATTGCCGCTCACCTTCCTGGCGTCGAACACATGCAGCGGCCGGGCGCGGTCGTAGGTCATGAAGTTGGTGATGTCGACCAGCGCATTGATCGGGCGCAGCCCGATCGAGATCAGGCGCTTCTGCAGCCACTCAGGGGAGGGTCCGTTCCTGACGCCGCGCACCAGCCGCAGCGCAAAGCCCGGGCACAGCGTGGCGTCTTCCACCGTCACCTTCACCGGGCAGGGGAATTCACCTTTGACCGGCTTGATGCCGGGATCGATAAGCTTGCCCATGTCGGCGGCGGAGAGGTCGCGCGCGATGCCGTGCACGCCGGTGCAGTCCTGGCGGTTCGGCGTCAGATTGATTTCCAGCACGGGATCGCCGAGGCCTGCCCATTCGGCATAGCCCTTGCCGATCGGTGCATCGGCCGGCAATTCCATGATGCCGTCGTGATCTTCGGAAATCTCGAGCTCCGCCGCCGAGCACAGCATGCCGCGGCTTTCGACGCCGCGGATGGTACCAACGCCGAGCGTGATGTTCTTGCCGGGGATGAAGGTGCCGGGAGGAGAGAACACGCTGACGAGGCCGGCGCGCGCATTCGGCGCGCCGCAGACCACCTGCACCGGCGCAGCTCCATTGCCGGTATCGACCATGCACACCCGCAGGCGATCGGCATTCGGATGCTGCTCGGCCGAGATCACCCGGGCGATCGAAAACGGCGCCAGCGCCTTTGCCTTGTCCTCGATGTTCTCGACCTCGAGCCCGATCATGGTGAGCTTGTCGGCGAGCTTTTCCAGCGGCTCGTCGGTGTCGAGATGTTCCTTCAGCCAGGAGAGCGTGAATTTCATGGTCTTTGCTTCTCTTGTCCCTGCTCCCGCGCCAGTCCGCCGAAGTCTTGGCGAAGGCAGATGTGGGCGAGGGTCAGGGTGCGGGCTCTCTCCGCGACGGAAGTCTCGGCGAGGTTCACGTGCTCAACCCCCCCGCGAGCGTCGGGACGTCGAGCGGCTTGAAGCCGTAATGCGAAAGCCAGCGGACGTCGCTGTCGAACAACTGCCGCAAGTCGGCGATGCCGTATTTCAGCATCGCGATACGGTCGAGGCCCATGCCCCAGGCAAAGCCCTGATAGACGTCGGGATCGATGCCGCAGGCGCGCAGCACGTTCGGGTGCACCATGCCGCAGCCGAGAATCTCGAGCCAATCCTCGCCCTCGCCGAAGCGGATCTCGCCCTTGTCGCGCCGGCACTGGATGTCGACCTCGAGCGAGGGCTCGGTGAACGGAAAGAACGACGGGCGGAACCGCATGTTGATGTGATCGACCTCGAAGAACGCCTTGCAGAACTCGTGCAGGATCCATTTGAGATGGCCGAGATGCGAGCCCTTGTCGATGACGAGGCCCTCGACCTGGTGGAACTGCGGCGTGTGCGTCGCGTCGGAATCGATGCGATAGGTGCGGCCCGGACAGACCACGCGGATCGGCGGTTTCTGCGACAACATCGTGCGCACCTGCACCGGCGACGTATGCGTGCGCAACAGCATGCGCGAACCATCTTCCTTCGGATTGAAGAAGAAGGTGTCGTGCATCTCCCGCGCCGGATGGCCCTCGGGGAAATTCAGCTTTGTGAAGTTGTAATCGTCGGTCTCGATATCGGGACCTTCGGCGATCGCAAATCCCATGTCGGCGAAGATCGTGTTGACCTCCTCGAACACCTGGCTCAGCGGATGGATGCGGCCCTGCTCGGCCGCGGCTTCGCGCAGCGGCAGCGTGACGTCGATGGTTTCCGAAGCAAGCCGGGCATCGAGTGCCGCCGATTTCAGGATGTCACGGCGCGCGGAAAGGGCCTGCGTGACCTTGTCCTTGGCGAGGTTGATCGCGGCGCCCTGGGTTTTGCGTTCCTCCGGCGACATCTTGCCGAGGGTAGCGAGCAATGCGGAGATCGAGCCTTTCTTGCCGAGCGCTGCCACGCGCACGGCCTCGAGGGCTGCTTCATCGCCGGCGGCGGCGATCTGGCTGAGAATGGTCTGTTCGAGTGTGGCGAGGTCGGACATGGCGACGGATACCTTTTGGGCAACGTGCGCTCGCAGTCCATACGGGATCGTCATCATCCGCGAAGGCGGATGATCCAGTAACCCCCGGGGTCAATATGTCAGTCGGTGGTTACTGGATGCCCCGCCTGCGCGGGGCATGACACCGCAATTGCAAGACGCCGTAGCGATTGCGAGCTCAAGCCGCCAGCACGGCCTTGGCCTTCTCGGCGATCGCCTGGAATGCCGCCGGCTCGTTGATGGCGAGATCCGACAGCACCTTGCGGTCGACCGTGATACCCGACTTCGACAGGCCGTTGATAAAGACGCTGTAGGTCATGCCGAACGGACGCACGGCCGCGTTCAGGCGCTGGATCCAGAGCGCGCGGAAGGTGCGCTTCTTGCGCTTGCGGTCGCGGAACGCATACTGCCCGGCCTTCTCGACGGCGGCCTTGGCGGCGCGGATGGTGTTCTTGCGGCGGCCGGAGAAACCCTTGGCGGCCTTGTAGACTTTCTTGTGCCTGGCGTGAGAGGTCACACCGCGTTTGACGCGAGACATGACTGCTATCCTTGAATTTTAAATCGGTGATGGATCGCCGCGCGGACGCGGCCGGCTTTAGCGGAGTGCGAGCGCGATCAGGCGTTCGGCAAGAAGTACTTCTTGACGTTGTCGCCGTCGGTCTTGAACAGCACGCGGGTGCCGCGGAGCTGACGAATCTGCTTCTTCGTCCGCTTGATCATGCCGTGGCGCTTACCGCGCTGGGCGTGCATCACTTTGCCGGTGGCAGTCACCTTGAAGCGCTTTTTAGCGCCTGACTTGGTCTTCAGCTTGGGCATTTGGCTCTCCTATCGGCCACAGAAAAATGCGCCCGAGGGGCGCTTTTGCGGCTTAAAATGCTCGTTAGAGCGTTGAAAGTGCTCAGGCTTTCCCAGAAAACGAGATAACCCGCACGGACATCGACACGGCAGCCCTTGATCAGCCGGGCGATGAAGGTCGGGCTTATGGCAGAGGAAGCGTCAATTGGCAATGATGAACCGCGCAAGCCGGTGCTGCTACCTACCCCCGTATGCCCGCGTATGTCATTAACACCTCGGTGTGGAGCAGGAACAAATGACCCGTTTTCAGCGATCGATTACCTGCTTTAACGCTTCTCATGGCCTTCGCAACGCGCGCTGCCTTCCCGTTTTCGCCGCGCTGGCCGTCATGGCGACCCCGGTCACGGCCGAAGCCGCGCCGAGGGGAGCCAGGGCAATCCGAGCCTACGACGGAACCTGGAACGTGGTCTTCGCTACCACGCGGGGCAATTGCAGTTCAGGCTACAGCGTTCCCTTCACCGTCATCGGCAGCCGGGTTTCATCGGCTGGCGGCGGCAGGGTTTCGGGATCAGTCAGTCGCGCCGGTGTTGTTGCGGTCAGGGTTTCGGTCGGCGCATCCCGCGCCAGCGGCGGCGGCCGGCTAGTGGGCAGCTACGGCGCGGGCTGGTGGCGCGGCATCATCACCGGCGACCGTTGCAGCGGCACTTGGCAGGCCGCGCGGAGCTAGGCGTCCAGCTCGGGCCGTCCGCGTAAAGAGAAACGGCCCGCCGGATCATCCGACGGGCCGCTCTGCATCAATCCCAACCAACTCGAATCAACGCGGCGCCAGCACCATCACGACCTGGCGGCCTTCGAAACGCGCGTCCTGCTCGACCTTGGCGAACTCGGCGACATCGGCCTTGACCTTGTCCAAGAGCTTGGTGCCGATTTCCTGGTGCGCCATTTCGCGGCCACGATAGCGCAAGGTGATCTTGACCTTGTCGCCTTCCTCGAAGAAGCGCTGCATCGCGCGCATCTTCACGTCGTAATCGTGATCGTCGATCATCGGCCGCAGCTTGATCTCCTTGATCTCGACGATCTTCTGCTTCTTGCGCGCCTCGGCGGCCTTCTTCTGTGCCGAATACTTGAACTTCCCGTAGTCCATGATCTTGCAAACGGGAGGATTGTTGTTCGGCGAAATCTCGACGAGATCCATGCCCGCCTCGAGGGCCATCTTGATGGCGACCACGGTTTCGACTGTTCCGTGGTTGAGGCCGGTCTGATCGATCAGTTGGATCTGCGCGTTGCGGATATCGTCATTGGTGCGCGGCCCGTCTTTGGTTGCAGCGGGCGGGGCTCTGTTGGGACGGCGAATGGGTAACTCTCCAAAGTTGTGAAAGGAAGGGTGGTAGTTTGAAGCAATACGCTAATAACAGCAAGCGAACTCACGGTCTGCGCCCGAAAACCGTCAAATGCGAGGCATTTCGGTCACGTGCGGCAAATATAGCGCGGCGGGCCGATCCGCAAGCGCCGGGCGGTCGTGCTTGACCGATGAAGCGGGCTCGCGGACAAAGCTGCGGGGCGAGAGTGACAGATCCATGACCAATTCAGCACCAATCGACGAGGAACCGACCTTTATCGAGGTGGGAGAGGGCGATGGCCACCGCCGGATCGCCGTGCGCGCCCGTGCCGGCGGCGAACCCGGGCTGTTCTGGCTCGGCGGCTTCAATTCCGACATGCGGGGGACCAAGGCGCTGGCGCTGGACGCCTGGGCCGCGGAACATGGCCGGGCCTGTATCAGGTTCGATTACTCCGGCCATGGCGAATCGGGCGGCGCGTTCATCGACGGCACCATCGGACGCTGGCTGGAAGAGGCCATCGCCGTGTTCGAGCAGTTCTGCCGGGGGCCGCAGGTCGTGATCGGCTCGTCGATGGGTGGCTGGATGGCGCTCTTGCTGGCGCGGGCGATCGCCAAGCGCGAGGCGGCGGGCGCGACGTTTGCCGGGCTGGTGCTGATCGCGCCGGCGCCCGACTTCACCGAGCAATTGATGTGGAACGCATTCTCCGACGAGGTCCGCGAGGAGATCAAGACCAAGGGCGTGTGGATGCGGCCGTCGGAGTATGGCGACGGCGCGCCCTATCCGATCGCGCGTGCACTGATCGAGGAGGGCCGAAACCATCTCCTGCTCGGCAGCGCCATCGAGGTCGGATGTCCCGTGCGCATCCTGCAGGGCGCGCAAGATCCCGATGTGCCCTGGCAGCATGCCTTCGCGCTGGCGCACCGGCTGCCGGCCGAGGACGTGGTGCTGACCATGATCCAGGACGGCGACCACCGCCTGTCGCGCCCGCAGGACATCGCGCGGATTCTCGCGGCGGTGGCGGAGATCTGAGCAAGTCTCCACCCTTCGAGGCGCGCGCAGCGAACCTCGAAGGGTGGGCCGCGTAAGATAGGGAGACAACGCCATGAACACATCCACCATGCTCCGCGCGTTCTGCGACGCCGTCGAGCAGCGCAACGGCAAGGCTTTCTCGGAACTGTTCACCGAAGACGGCGTCTATCACGATGTGTTCTACGGCGCGTTCGCAGGGCGCGCGAGAATCGCGGAAATGATCGACGACTGGTTCTACCGCACAGCCACCGATTTCCGCTGGGACATGCACGATCCCGTCAGCGACGGCGAGATGCTCTATGCGCGCTACACCTTCAGCTACCGCTCGACACTGCCGGAAGCCGAGGGCGCGCGCGCGATGTTCGAGGGCGTCGCGATCATGCGGCTGCGCGACGGCAGAATCGCGGAGTACCATGAAGTCGCCAACACCGCGCCGGCTTTCGTCGACATCAAGTTTGCGCCGGAGCGCATCGCCAAGATCGTTGCGAAACAGGGCGCGGCGCTGAAGGCGCGGCCGGAGATGAAGCGGCATCTGGTGTGAGTTCGGCGTGCTCTCTCCGCCGTCATTCCGGGATGCGCCGCAAGGCGCAGGCCCGGAATCCATTTGGCTGCATAAGCCGAGGAGAAATTGATTCCGGGGCTCGCGCTTCGCGCGCCGCGGAATGACGGACGCATTGCTACGGCGGAGATGCCCCGCCTTCGCGGCGCATGACGATGGAGGTTTGCTGCCATTCCGCGCGGACATCTTCATTCGCCTCGGCGCCAAGCGCCCTCACAGCCAGAGCTTCGAACCTGTCCCGCTCCATCAATTGCGACAGCGCCCATACCGCCGCGCCGCGAACCAGCGGATTTGCATCGTCCAGCAGGCGCTCGGCCTCAGCGGCCAGCGACGTGTCGGCGGCGTTGCCGATCGCGATCAGCACGTTGCGGACAAAACGGTCGCGGCCGATGCGCTTGACCGGCGATTTGGAAAACAGCGTACGAAAGGCGGCGTCGTCGAGCCGCGCCAGCTCGACAAGCGAAGGCGCACGCAACTCCGCACGTGCGGCCAGTTTGGCTTCGCGGCCCTTTTGCGCAAACTTGTTCCACGGGCACACGGCGAGGCAGTCGTCGCAGCCATAGATGCGGTTGCCGATGCTCTTGCGGAATTCGTGCGGGATCGGGCCCTTGTTCTCGATCGTCAGGTAGGAGATGCAGCGCCGCGCATCGAGCTTGTAGGGTGCGGGGAAAGCCGCAGTCGGGCAGATCTCCTGGCAGGCGTTGCAGGAACCGCAATGATCGGTGTCGGCGTCGTCGCGCGGGAGGTCGGCAGCCGTGAAGATCGCACCGAGAAACAGCCAAGAGCCGAATTCGCGCGACACGAGGTTGGTATGCTTGCCCTGCCAGCCAAGTCCCGCCGCCTGCGCCAGCGGCTTTTCCATCACGGCGGCGGTATCGACGAACACTTTTACTTCTTCGCCGGAGGCCGCGACGAACCAACGCGCCAGCGTCTTCAGGCGTTTCTTGATGACGTCGTGATAGTCGTCGCCCTGCGGCGTAGGCGGAGATCGCGCCGCGCGTGCGCTTCGCCAGAAGCGAGAGCGGATCTTCCGCAGGCCCATAATTGACGCCGAGCATGATGATGGAGCGCACGCCGGGCCACAGCACGCGCGGGTCCGTCCGCCGTTCGGGCTGCGCCGCGAGCCAGTCCATGTCGCCATGCGCGCCGGCATCGAGGAACTTCTGGAAATATTTTCCGGCTTCGCCGATCCCGTCCGGGCCGGTGACGCCGATGCAGTCGAAACCGAGCGTCTCCGCTTCGCGCTTGAGCGCGGCCTTCAGGTCATCAGCGGAAAGTTTGACGGCCTTGTTCAGAAGTCGAGGTCCACGTAGGTGCGCGATGCCGGCACGCCCGCCAGCCATTCGCTGAGCAGCGGGCGGAACGACGGGCGGGATTTCACCCGCGCGTACCACGCCTTTGCCGCGTCGTCCTCGCTCCATGGCACGTCGCCCAGATAATCGATCGCCGAAAGATGCGCCGCGGCGGCGAGATCCGCGTAGCTCAGCCGGTCGCCGGCGAGGAAATTCCGCGTCTGCGCCAGCCAGCCGATATAGGCCAGATGATAGCGCACATTGGCCTTGGCTGCGCGGATCACGTCGGCCGCCGGCGCCCCGCCGCCATTCTCCTCGCTCATGAAACGCTTATAGATGCGCTCGGTTACCAGCGGGTTCGAGGCCTCCTCGAAGAATTTTTCGTTGAACCACGCCATCAGCCGGCGCACCTCGACGCGCTCGGCCATCGAGGCCGGCAACAGCCGCCGATCGCCCGCCTCCAGGCCGTGCGTCTCGTCGAGATATTCGGCGATGACGCCGGCGCCGGGGATCGGCGGAAAGCCGTCAGCCATCAAGACGGGCGTGGCGGCCGCGGGATTGAGCACGAGAAACCCTTCGCGCCGCTCCCAGGCCCGCTCTTCCACCAGGCGCAGGTCAAGGCCGTGTTCGCCCAGCACCAGGCGAATGAAGCGCGAATGCGGGCAGAATGGATGATGGTAGAGCGTATACATGAAACCCTTGAGGTAAAATCGCGGCCTGAGGAACCCTCAAACCGCGTCAAGCGAATCGGGACACTAGCCAAGCGGACGTATGAGGCAACCTATGTTTGGCGTTTTTTTGCGATTGCGGCATGGGGAGGAATAGGCGAGAAGAACGCGCTTTTCCAGCCAAACGGACCACATCATGATGTCGGATGCAGTGAAGGCGGTGATTCTCGGCATCATCGAGGGTATCACGGAATTTCTCCCGGTTTCCTCCACCGGCCATATGCTGCTGGCGCAACGCTTCTTCGGCCTCGGCGAGGGCGCGTTCTGGCAGAGTTTTGTGATCCTGATTCAGCTCGGCGCGATCCTCGCCATCGTCATGCTGTATTTCGTCAAGCTGTCGCGCGTCGCGCTTGGCATGTTCAGCAATCCCGACGATCGCCGGTTCGTGATCGGCGTGCTGGTGGCGTTCCTGCCGGCAGTCGTCGTCGGCCTGATTGCCGGCAAGTACATCAAGGAGCTGCTGTTCAATCCGTGGGTGGTGAATTTCACGTTGATCGTCGGCGGCGCGATTCTCTTGTGGGTCGATCAGCTCGACCTCAAGCCGATCGAGGACGACGCCACGCGCTATCCGCTATTGATGTATCTGTGGATCGGCATTGCGCAGTGCGTGGCGATGATCCCGGGCGTGTCGCGCTCCGGCGCCAGCATCGTGGCGGCGATGCTGCTCGGCGGCGACAAGCGCTCGGCGGCGGAGTTCTCGTTCTTTCTGGCGATCCCGACCATGGTCGGTGCGTTTGCCTATGATTTCTACAAGAACCGCGGCGAGATGACGGTCGACCATATCGGCGTCATCGCGATCGGCTTCGTGGTGTCGTTCATTACGGCGATGATCGTGGTGAAGACGTTCCTGACCTACGTCACCCGCCACGGATTCACGTTCTTCGCGTGGTGGCGCGTCATCATCGGCACGCTCGGCCTGATCGCGCTGGCGCTGGGGAAGTAGATTTCGGAATTGTAGGGTGGCAAAGGCGCGTCAGCGCCGTGCCCACCATCCAACATTGTGCTCGCGATGGTGGGCACGCGGAGCCTGTCATCGGGCGCGCATTCGCGCGACCCGGTGGCTTTGCCCACCCTACATGCTACGCGTTCTTGCGCTGAAACTGCCCGGCGGCGCGGAAGCGCCAGAGATATTGCGGGGCGATCACTTCCATCGACTCCGGCGTGATGCCGAGCCCTTCCAGCGTCAGGCCCGCGGCCTTGGCGGCGTCCGACACCACATTATCCGATTGCAGCATCACCACCTGGTCCGGCGTCAGCTTGAACGGTCCCGGCGCAAATTGCAGGAACATCGCCTGCAGCCGGGCCAGCCCGAACGGCAGCGAAAGCAGCATGCGCTTGCGCTCGGTGATCCCGAGAATGATTTCCATGATCTCGCGCATGGTCAGCACTTCGGGCCCGCCGAGTTCGTACGTCGCGCCCGCCCTGGTCTTGCCGTCGACGGCATCGGCAACTGCCGTCGCGACATCGGCGACATAGGCTGGCTGCACCCTTGTCACGCCGCCGCCGATCAGCGGCAGGAAGGGCGAGATCCGGGCCAGCGCCGCAAAGCGATTGGTAAATTGATCCTCAGGGCCGAACATCAGCGACGGCCGCAGGATCGTGGCCGAGGGGACGGCAGCCAGAACCGCCTTCTCGCCGGCCGCCTTGGCCCGGGCGTAGTGCGATGCGGAATTCTCGTCGGCGCCGATCGCGGATACATGCACCATGCGGGCGCCGACGGCGCTCGCGGCCCTGGCGACGGTTTCAGCGCCCTTGGTCTGCACGGCGTCGAAGGTCTGCGCGCCGCTCTCGGTCAGGATGCCGACAAGGTTGATGGCGACGTGGGAATCGCGCATGGCGGCCTCGACCGAGGCCGGATGGCGCAGATTGGCCTGAACGGCGTGGACCTGGCCGACCTTGCCGGCCGGCTGCAGATGGCCGACCAGTTCGGGCCGCCGTACCGCGACGCGGATACGGTAGTCGCGCTTGCAGAGCGCCCGAACCACGTTTCGCCCCAGAAAGCCGGATCCGCCGAAAATCGTGACGAGGGTATCCAGGTTCGATGCCATCGGGGCGAACTCCTGCCGGTCAAATTCGAGAGATATCGGTGGTATTTAGCGGATTCGCGATACGCCAACGTGGCCCCGCTGTACAGCGCAATCAGACGGCGTTGAAGCGATTTGACAAGCGCGTGACCGTTCCTTACTAACCCGCCCGGGCCCAGGTGGCGGAATTGGTAGACGCGCTGGCTTCAGGTGCCAGTGGCTTCACGGCCGTGAAGGTTCGAGTCCTTTCCTGGGCACCATTGCCCTTGCCCTCATGTGCTTGGCCGGAATTAAGAAGCGGTAGTGCCGGACTATTCCCCTGGGAATAGCAGGAATTCGTAATCTCGGGCGCCGTGCAGGATGTGGACGACTTCAATCGCATCCTTATTGACGCGGTAGAAAATCAGAAACCGGCCGAAGGGGCGGCGGCGAATGCCGAGATGCTCGTAGCGCGGTGCCAACGGGGGGCGTCCAGCAACGCCTCGCATCTCTCTCCCGCAACTCGCGGACCAGAGTGAGCGCGCTCCGCGCGCTTTGCTCAGCAACATACGCTGCGATTTCCTCCAGATCCGCCTCGGCCTCCGCCGTGACGACGACGATCACTTGCGATCCGTCCTGGCCGCCAATTTTGCTTCCAGGCGATCGAAAACCTCCGAGCTTGTCTTCGCCCGCCCGGCATCTGCATCAGCCAGACCGCGTGCGATCGAGGCGTCGAGCGCAGCCAACCTTGCTTCGCGTTCCTGGATGAGCCGCACGCCTTCGCGCAGTACCTCGCTCTTGGAATGGTAGCGACCGGACGCCACGAGCCTGGTCACGAAGCTTTCAAGCGCCTCTCCCAAATCAGCACTCATTGCCATGCGATCTCTCCGCTTCGCCTGCCCAGATTAATACCAATTATTGAATTCCGGGGTACACAATACCGGGGCCCCTTGCGCACCGAACTCAGGGATTTCCCTGACGGCTTCGGCCGGCCGCTCGCCGCGAACGCTGCCTCGACGCGCGCATAGCCTTCATTCGCGGCAGGCATCTGCGGGTCGAGGCCGCGCGCGATGCGGAAATCGTCGAGCGCTTCCGGCAACCGGCCGAGTTTTTCATGGCTTTGCGCACGCTCGACGTAGGGGCCCGCCTGCATTGGCGCGTTGCGGATCGCGAGCGCGAAGTCGTCGAGCGCCTTGTCGTGCGCGCCACGCTCACGAAACACGCCGCCGCGCTGCACATAGGGGCCGACCATGCGCGGCTTGAGCCGGATCACCTTGCCGAAATTGCCGATCGCCGTATCGAGATCGCCGTTGGCGGCGAGATGGCGCCCGCGCGCCATGTAAACCGTGGCGAGGTCGCGGTCATCGAATTACCAGCCGAGCAGCGGGATTTTTGCGACCAGGACGATCCGCGAGCAGCCCCGCGACCGCGATAGATCGGCGGGCTATACCGCCGGATCCTGGTCGGAACCGTGGGTGTGTCCCGTCCGTCTCTGGCGTTGGTTCCATCTCGCGAAATTCCGAAACAAGACAAATATATCAATAAAAACAATATGTTAATAGTTGATTTATCGTCTGCGCGGGGGCATAATTTTGGCGTGGAGCATGCCATGACCGAGAACATCAAGCTACCGCGCAAGCTGTCCGAAGAGCCAGAAATCGCTGCCGCCGCGGCGGCGAGCCATGCGGACGTCATCGAAAATCTCGACCGCTGGGCCAACAGTCCGGAGCTTCAGCCACCGACATCACCCGACGAAGACGGCCTGAATGGACTCGGCCGACTTGAAGCCGGCCGCAACCGGCGGCATCCCGGCAAGGCTCTACGGCGCGCAAAGCAGCCGAACGCCGGATAAGCGACTAAAATCGCCACGAAGCCGTCATTTCCCGTCCTATAAGCCATGTTCACCCGCTCGCCTCCCGCGGCTCCGGGCGCTAGTGTTTCCGTCGAATCGACCTGAGACACGAGGCTTTCCTTCATGACCATCCGCCTGCACCGCGGCGATCTGCCCGATTTGTCCCGCTACAAGGATTCGGTGGCGATCGATACCGAGACCATGGGGCTCAACCCGCATCGCGACCGGCTCTGCGTGGTGCAGATGTCGAATGGCGACGGCAGCGCCGACGTCATCCAGATTCCCAAGGGCCACACCGATGCGCCGAACCTGAAGGCGCTGCTGGCCAATCCTGCCATCATAAAGATTTTTCACTTCGCGCGGTTCGATCTCGCGGCGCTCTACAACACCTTCGGCGTGATGCCGCAGCCGGTCTATTGCACCAAGATCGCCTCGCGGCTGACGCGAACCTATACCGACCGGCACGGCCTGAAGGATTTGGTGCGCGAGGTGCTCAACATCGATCTGTCGAAGCAGCAGCAGTCAAGCGATTGGGGATCAGCGAGCCTCAGCGAGGCGCAGCTCGCCTATGCGGCGTCCGACGTGCTGCATCTGCATGGTTTGCGCGAGCGCCTCGACGCCATGCTTGCGCGCGAAGGCCGCGCGCCTCTGGCGCAGGCCTGCTTCGACTTCCTGCCGACCCGGGCCAAGCTCGATCTCGGCGGCTGGGAGGCCGAGGACATCTTCGCGCATTCGTGACCGAGACCATTTGAAGCGCCGGGGTAGCTCCCTCCGCCCCGTTTCGGTCACACTCATAGCGCGTGTCCAGGCTGCATAATCCCGCGATTGCGAGTAGAATGGCGCTGTCTTGGCGTCTTGGCGCCCCTTGGAGCCGCGGTGAACTCGATACAGAACCCAGCCTATGCCACCGGAATGGAGGCCCGCTTTGCCGCGGCCGCCCGCCACAGCCGGATGGTGCGGTTGCTGCGGGTCGCGGTCCCGGCGGCCGTGCTGCTGGCCATGGCGGGTATCGTCGCGATCTCGGTGTTCAACCCGTTCCGCATCACGGGGCTCGCGAAGCTGCCCGTCGACATGAGCAATCTCGTGGTGTCGGGCACCAAGATCACGATGGAAACGCCGCACCTCGCCGGCTTTTCGACCGACCAGCGCCCCTACGAATTGTGGGCCAAGGCCGCGATCCAGGACCTGGCCGACCCCGATCACGTCGAGCTCCGGACGCTGCGGACCAAGGTGATGATGGAGGACAAGAGCACGGTGACGATGGATGCGCGCACGGGATTTTTCGACAGCAAGCAGCAGATGCTGGACCTGCGCAAGGACATCTTCCTGCAATCCTCCACCGGCTATGAAGCCAGGCTTTCGCAGGCCTATGTCGACATCAACAAGGGAACGGTGACGTCGGACGAGCATGTCGACGTCAAATTGCTGAACGGTACGCTCACCGCCGACCGGCTCAGGATCATCAACAGCGGCGAAGTGGTGCGCTTCGAAGGCAATGTCGTGATGAACCTGGTCATGGAAAGCCCTCCGGCGCCTGAGCCCGAGCCTGAACCAGCGCCACCGCCGAGGACGCGGTCCGTCACCGGCAAGTCCGCCAACACGAAATGAAATTTATGATGCAGTTCTTCTCGCGCAGTTTTGCGGCCGCAGCGCTTGCGCTCGCGTTGACCGCCTCCGGTGATGCGTTCGCGCAAGGCGCCATGTCGGGCGTGCCGAACGCGATGCAGGGCTTTTCGCAGAACCGCGACCAGCCGATTCAGATCGAGGCGGCGTCGCTCGAAATGCGCGACAAGAAAAAGGAGGCGACCTTCTCCGGAAACGTGAAGGTCGTGCAGGGCGACACCATCATGACCTCGAAGTCGCTGGTGGTGTTTTACGATTCCGGCCCGGCACAGGCCGCACCTGCGCCCGCCGCGCCGAAGGGATCGAAATCCGCGTCGATGCAGTCCGCGACGCCCGGGCCCGGCGGCAGTTCGTCGATCCGCCGGCTGGAAGCCAGGGGCTCCGTCGTGGTCACGCAGAAGGACCAGGTTGTGACCGGCGAGACCGCGATCTTCGACCCGCGTGCCAACCTCATCACCATGGCGGGTGGGGTCGTGCTCACCCAGTGCAAGAACGTGCTCAAGGGCGACCGCCTCAAGGTTGACATGACCACCGGTGTGTCGCGGGTCGAATCCGACAGCAACAAGGTCCAGGGCATGTTCATCCAGGGCCAGGATTGCGGGTCGGGATCGGGCGGATCGAAGCCGGCTCCGGCTCCGGTACAGATACCGTCGCTAATCCCCGGAAAAAAATAAGATATATCAGTATCTTAAATATTATTTGGGGCCCGTACGGTTGAAGCCGATGGCGCCAGCCTGTATCTACTGGGCGCACGGCGGGGTGTTTCGCTGGGCAGAGGACATCCACTCATTCATGGTTCGCTAGCGAAGCGATTCGCCGGCGGACGCGTCGCGGAATCACCGTGAAAGGCGTAAGCGAAGCGGGATGGTGGATTTATTCGGCATGTTCCGTCGACGCCCCGCGAAACGCGGCGCCCCCGGCTTTGCGCGTTCGCGCGACGACATCACCGCGCTCGGCGATTCCTTTGGCGACATGCTGACTAGTCCCGTGCGCGATGGGCCGCCGATGGCGCGCTCTGCCTCACTGTCCGGGCTGGAGTTGCCGCCGCAGCCCGCCGATGTCGAGCCGCCGCGCGAGCCGCGTCCTCGCGCGCAGGCGCCCCGTCCCAGGTCCAACGCGAAGGCCAATGGCGGCGAAGCGCCGCGCTTGATCAAGCGGCCCGGCCTCCTCGCCGTGCACAGCGTTGAAAAGAGTTTCGGCACCCGCCAGGTGGTGCGCGGCGTCAGCATCTATGTCCGCCGCGGCGAAGCCGTCGGCCTGCTCGGTCCGAACGGCGCCGGCAAGACCACGGTGTTCTACATGATCACCGGACTGATCAAGGCGGATCGCGGCGCCATCGAGCTCGACGGCCATGACGTCACCAAGCTGCCGATGTATCAGCGCGCGCGGCTCGGCATCGGCTATTTGCCGCAGGAAGCCTCGATCTTCCGCGGTCTCACCGTGGAGCAGAATATCCGCGCCGTGCTTGAGGTGGTCGAGCCCAGTCGAAAGAAGCGCGAGGCCGAACTCAATTCGCTGCTCGATGAGTTCAACATCACGCGGTTACGTAAATCGCCGTCGATCGCGCTGTCAGGCGGCGAGCGCCGCCGCGTCGAGATCGCGCGCGCGCTGGCCACGCGCCCCAACTACATGCTGCTCGACGAACCCTTCGCCGGCATCGATCCGATCGCGGTGGGCGACATTCAGGACCTGGTCCGTCACCTCACCAACCGCGGCATCGGCGTCCTGATCACCGACCACAATGTGCGCGAAACGCTCGGCCTGACCGACCGCGCCTATATCGTCTATGCCGGGCAGATCTTGACCGAAGGCAGCCCGGAAGAAATCGTCAACGATCCGGATGTACGCCGCCTTTACCTTGGTGAGGAATTCCGGCTCTAGCGCACGAGACGCCCCAGGGTGTGGGCGGTTTCGCGGTAAGCTCTTGCGTTCACTTAAGAATCTGTGACGCGCCCGGACGCAAAACCGGCTCCCATTTTTGCGGATCGCGCTATAGCCCAATTTTTGCATACGTCAAGCCGTGTACAAGGGCTTGGGACTAATATAAGCAAGAATCGGACCAACTTTCAGTGGATCGGTTCTTGGCCTCATGGCGCTGACGCAAAGATTAGAGTTCCGCCAGTCGCAGTCGCTGGTGATGACGCCGCAATTGATGCAGGCGATCAAGCTGCTGCAACTGTCGAATCTCGATTTGTCGGCTTTTGTCGAGGAGGAGCTGGAGCGCAATCCGCTGCTGGAGCGCGCCAGCGACGGCCCCGAACCCCCGGTTGCGGGCGAGCCAGCCGCGCAAGGCGCCGAGTTCGCCGATTCCGACAGTTATGGCGACGAAGGCGGCAGCGATGCCTCCGATATGGCCACAGGCTTGAGCGGCGAGGCCTTCGAGCCCGGCCAGGAGGACTGGCTGAACCGCGACCTCGGCAGCCGTACCGAGATCGAGCAGACGCTGGATAGCCCGCTCGACAACGTCTTTTCCGAAGAGCCCGCCGAAGCCGCCGCGCGCGCCGCGCAGGACGCGGCACCGACCGCCTACACCGAATGGGGCGGCGGTGCCTCCAACGACGACGATTACAATCTGGAAGCCTTCGTCGCCGCCGAGGTAACGCTCGGCAGCCATCTCGCAGAACAGCTTGCGGTCGCGTTCAGCGCGCCGGCGCAGCGCATGATCGGGCAGTATCTGATCGATCTCGTCGATGATGCCGGCTACGTGCCGTCGGATCTGGGACAGGCCGCCGAGCGCCTCGGCGCCGCGCAGGCGGACGTCGATGCCGTGCTTGCAGTGCTGCAGAAGTTCGATCCGCCCGGCGTTTGCGCGCGGAACCTGAGCGAGTGCCTCGCCATCCAGCTTCGCGAACTCAACCGCTACGACCCCGCCATGCAGGCGCTGGTCGAAAATCTCGATCTGCTCGCGAGGCGTGACATTGCGTCTCTGCGCAAATTGTGCGGCGTCGACGACGAAGACATCACCGACATGATCGGTGAGATCCGGCGGCTCGATCCGAAGCCCGGCCTCAAATTCGGCTCGGCGCGCACGCAGACCATGGTGCCTGACGTCTATGTGCGCCCGGGGCCGGATGGCGGCTGGCATGTCGAGCTCAACAGCGACACCTTGCCGCGCGTGCTGGTCAATCAAGTCTATTACACGGAGCTGTCGAAGACGATCCGCAAGGACGGCGACAAATCCTATTTCAGCGACTGTCTGCAGAACGCGACCTGGCTGGTCCGCGCGCTCGATCAGCGCGCCCGCACCATTTTGAAGGTCGCCACCGAAATCGTCCGCCAGCAGGACGGCTTCTTCACGCACGGCGTTGCGCATCTGCGGCCGCTGAATCTGAAAGCGGTGGCGGATGCGATCCAGATGCACGAATCGACGGTGTCGCGGGTGACCGCCAACAAATATATGGCGACTAATCGCGGCAGTTTCGAGCTGAAATATTTCTTCACCGCCTCGATTGCATCGGCCGACGGTGGGGAAGCGCATTCGGCGGAGGCGGTCCGCCACCACATCAAGCAATTGATCGATGCGGAAGCCCCAAGCGCGATCCTCTCCGATGATACCATCGTGGAACGATTGCGCGAATCCGGCATTGATATTGCCCGCCGCACGGTCGCGAAATACCGCGAAGCGATGCGTATCCCGTCCTCGGTCCAGCGCCGCCGCGATAAACAGAGCATGCTCGGTAACGCACTTTCCGCTCCCGCCACTTACTCCGACCGGTCCCGTGATACGGCTCCGGCCTGATTGCGTTCGCGTCAAATCGCGATAGTGTCGGTTTCCCGACAGAGCGTGATCCGGAAAGCCGGCACCGGTTTTCCGAAAGGGATCATGCTCCGGCAACACCAGAGTAATCGAGGCATCAGCGAGGCATCCAATGACCCTTCGAATCTCCGGGAAAAGCATCAGTGTCGGCGAGGCGCTTCGTTCGCGTGTCAGCGAGCGCACCGATGAGGTCTTGAGAAAATATTTCGACGGCAATTATTCCGGCCACATTACGCTCAGCAAGGACGGTTTCGGCTTCCGCACCGATTGCGCGCTGCACCTGGATTCCGGGATTACGCTGGAGGCCGATTCCAACGCCACCGATGCCTATGCCAGCGCCGACCAGGCGCTGCTGATGATCGAGAAGCGCCTGCGCCGCTACAAGAGCCGGCTGAAGGACCGCTCCGCCCGCAAGGCCTATGCGGCCTCCGCGGCGCTCGCCGAGATGAATGGGCCCGGGCTCGATGCGCCGAGCTATGTGATCGAGGCGCCCGCGGAAGGCGACGAGGAGGTCACCTCCTATAGCCCGGTCATCATTGCCGAGGCGACCACGTCGCTGAAGCGGCTTTCGGTCAGCGAGGCGGTCATGGAACTCGACCTGACCGGGGCCGCCTGCGTCGTGTTTCAGCACGGCTCCAGCGGCCGGGTGAACATCATTTACCGCCGCGCAGACGGCAATGTCGGCTGGGTCGATCCCCCCTCGGTTAGCTCCTGAGATATATGCCCCATGGCATTGACGCCCCCCATCCACCCTACCTATGGTCCGCCGCCCTTAAGCATAGGGCGCAGGAACTGGTCCTTCGGGAGTTGGCACGGCGCATGCGTTGGAGTAGAAGCCCCCAAATCGGGACCCGGATCTAAGCCCGCCTCCTGTCTCATCTTCTTGACGCCCCGGTTCTACAACCTATCTCGCAACCTGACGCCTTAATTCACCTCGGAACGCCCCATGACGATTACCGATCTGGTCGCACCCGAGGCGATTCTCCCCGCTTTGAAGGTGATCAGCAAGAAGCAGGCGCTGCAGGAGCTGGCCGCGCGCGCTTCCGCCTTGACCGGCCAGAATGAACGCTCGGTGTTCGAGGTGCTGCTGCAGCGGGAGAAACTGGGCACCACCGCCGTCGGCTACGGCGTTGCCATTCCGCACGGCAAGCTGCCGAAACTGGAAAAGCTGTTCGGGCTGTTCGCCCGGCTCGAGCGCCCGATCGATTTCGAGGCAATGGACGGCCAGCCGGTCGACCTGATCTTCCTGCTGCTGGCGCCGGAAGGCGCCGGCGCCGATCATCTGAAGGCGCTGGCGCGAATCGCGCGGCTGTTGCGCGACCAGGACGTCGCCAAGAAGCTGCGCGCCTCGCGCGACGCCCAGGCGATCTATTCTGTGCTGGCGTTGCCGCCGGCGAGCGCGGCCTAGTTCCTGGAACCAGCGATTCTCCGTTTGGTAGCGCATCGGGTAAACGCAATTTTAAGCTAAATGGCGGCTATTTCGTTCGCTGGGATTTATTCTTACCCGGAGAACATTGCCATGACGCTGCGCCTGACGATTTCGCGCGCAATATTGATTTTTGGACTGGTTACCGCATTGGGTCTGGGTGCCGTGATTGCCACCAGTGTTTACGGGCTGTCACAGCTCAAGGTCGGCGGTCCGCTCTACAACCAGATCAAGCTCGGCAATGACCTCATTGCCGACATTCTGCCACCACCGGAATACGTCATCGAAGCCTATCTCGAGTCCACCCTCGTGCTGCACGATCCGGCGCAGCTTGCGGCGCATCGCGACAGGCTTGCTCAGCTCAAGAAGGAATATGACGAGCGGTGGGATTTCTGGGTCAAATCCGATCTCGATCCGGTGCTCAAGGCGAAGCTGGTGGAGAAATCCGACAGCGAGGTGCGTCGCTTCTGGACTGCGATCCAGGACGGTCTGTTGCCCGCGCTCGCCAAGGGCGACAGCGCCGCAGCCGCAAAATCCTATAACGAGATCACCGCGCGCTACACCGCGCACCGCGCCATCATCGACGACATCGTCAAGCAGACCAACGACCAGAACGCGGCGACGGAAGTCGCGGCGACGGGACGCGTCAGTACATTCACGTTTGTATTGTGGGGTGTTTCGGCCGCGGTGTTTCTCGTCATCGGCGCGGGCATCTTCGGCGTGGCATTCGGCGTCATTCGCCCGATCGCCGCAATGACCGACGTGATGAAGGGGCTCGCGGGTGGCGACCTCAACGTTTCGGTTCCGGCGCTCAGCCGCGGCGATGAAGTGGGCGCCATGGCGCGCGCGGTCCAGGTCTTCAAGGACAACGCGCTGCGCGTTCAGTCGATGGAACAGGAGCAGGCCAGCCTGAAGCAGAAAGCGGAAGGCGAGCGCAAGGCCGTGATGCAGCAGATGGCCGACGGCTTCGATTCTGCGATCGGAAAAATCATCCGGACCGTATCGACCGCCTCGTCCGAACTCGAATCATCGGCCGGACAACTGACCAAGACCGCCGAAGTGACCCAGGTGCTTTCGGCAACGGTTGCCTCCGCTTCGGAGCAATCCTCTGCCAATGCACAGTCCGCTGCGGCAGCCGCGGAAGAGATGGCCTCATCGGTGTCGGAGATCAGTCGCCAGGTGCAGGATTCGCACAGGATATCGCGCGAGGCGGTAAGCCAGGTCGAGCAGACCAATGCGCGGATTGCCGATCTCGCCCAGTCCGCCAGTCGGATCGGCGAAGTGGTCAAGATGATCAGCGCGGTCGCGGAGCAGACCAATTTGCTGGCGCTGAACGCCACGATCGAGGCGGCGCGCGCCGGCGAGGCGGGACGGGGATTTGCCGTCGTCGCATCCGAGGTCAAGGCGCTTGCCGCGCAGACGGCGAAAGCGACCGAGGAAATCAGCGAGCAGATCGGCCAGATGCAGTCGGCGACCAATCAGTCGGTATCCGCGATTCAGGAAATCGGCGGCACCATCGGCCGCATCGCGGAAATCTCGCAGGCGATCGCAGCCGCCGTGGAAGAACAGGGCGCCACGACGCAGGAAATCTCCCGCAATGTGCAGCAGGCGGCGCAGGGCGCCACGCAGGTCGCCGGCAGCATCACCGACGTCAATCGCGGAGCGACCGATACCGGCGCGGCATCGACGCATGTGCACGGGCTGGCCCGGTCGCTGCTCGGACAGAGCAATCATCTCAAGGGCGAGGTGGAGAAATTCCTCTCGACCGTGCGCGCGGCGTAAGCTGATCGAAAACTGTTATGAAGAAAGATACGCGGGCGATGCCCGCGTATCCGAAACCCTCTTCGTACATTCGCCCGGCATCAGATCAGCGACGCCGGCGAAGTTTCGTCAGTGCACGCTGACGGCCTGAAGCTCGTTGCTCCATGCATTGGCGATCGCAGCCTCACGGCTGTCGGTCAGCATGATCGGGGTGCCGTCGGCGGCATGCAGCGCGAACAGTTTCAGCCCTGGCGCGATTTTCGGCGCCTGCGGAAACAGCCCCGGCACGTCCTCGGAACGGACTTGTTTCACGTAGGCGATGTGGCCTTCACCGAGATGGGCCAGCGCCTCAACGGAAACCTTTTCGGATTCGAAGGTAACACTCACGTCACTCATGGTCTCGACTCCTTCTGGGTCTAAGCGGTCGAGTCCGCTACTTGTTCCATTATTCGTGCTCATTGATAGCAATTGTCTTAACGACCCTTTCAGGCTCCGGCCTGGCGAGGTCGATCGACAACAGCCCGTTTTTCAGATCCGCGCCCAGCACGTGCATCCCCTCCGCCAGCACGAAGGTGCGCTGGAAGTGGCGCGCGGCGATGCCGCGATGGATGTATTGCCGGGCCTTGTCGTCCTGCTGGCGGCCCCGGATCACGAGCTGGTTTTCCTCAATGGTCACATCAAGTTGGTCACGGGTAAAACCCGCCACCGCGAGCGTGATACGCAACCGTTCGGGCTGACCGTTGGCACGGTCACACCGCTCGATGTTGTAGGGAGGATAACCGTCGGCGCCTTTGACGACGCGATCGAGCGCACGCTCGATTTCGTCGAACCCAAGCAGGAACGGACTGGATAACGAGGGAACACGAGACATTCCAAAGTCCTCTCGAAGCGACTTTGAGGGGCCCTTGCGGCGCCCCATTCAACCGGCCGGCCGACTTGCCGTCCGGTCAAGGAACAATATGGGGGTGATTTGGGAAGGGTTCAAGCGCCTCTGAAAGCTGCGTAAATCGGCCGCGGCGGGGTTTTCACAGGCTTTTGTGCAGGAAACTGACCGGTTCAGGAACCCACACGCTTGCGGCCGTCGGCGGTAAACAGATGCAGCTTGTCGCTGGCGGCCACCGCCCTGATTCGCTCACCGATCGCCGGACCGACGGCGCCGGGAATCCGCACGATGATTTCCCCCGGCGGCAATTCGCCCGGGGTGGCAGCGACGCCCTGAACTTCCTGCTGGCGGGTGCCGTAGATGAAGGTTTCGGCGCCGACGCGTTCGATCGCTTCCACGGTAAGGCCGAGCGCCACGCCGCCGGCAACCGTTTCGTTCGTGATGACGAAATCCTCAGGGCGAATGCCGAGAATGGCAGCTTCTGCGATGCGGGCATCGCCGGTCAGTTGCGACTTCAGTTCGTCGGAGCGGAGCGGCATCAGATTCATCGGCGGCGCACCGATGAAGGAGGCGACGAACGTGGTCGCGGGCTTCTGGTAGATCTCGAGCGGATTGCCGATCTGCTCGACCTGGCCGCCGTTCATGACCACGAGAATGTCGGCCAGCGTCATCGCTTCGAGCTGGTCGTGGGTAACGTAGATCGAGGTCGTCGAGAGGCGGCGCTGCAGTTTCCGGATTTCGACCCGCATGGCGATGCGCAGCTTGGCGTCGAGGTTCGACAGCGGTTCGTCGAACAGGAACACCTTCGGCTGCCGCACGATGGCGCGGCCCATCGCCACGCGCTGGCGCTGGCCGCCGGACAATTGCCGCGGCTTGCGCTCGAGCATGGCGCCGAGTTCGAGAATCCGCGCGGCCTCTTCCACCCGCGTCTTGATTTCGCCCTCCGCCATCCGGCGGTTGCGCAGGCCGTAGGCCATGTTGTTGTAGACGCTCATATGCGGGTAGAGCGCATAGTTCTGGAACACCATCGCGATGTCGCGGTCGGCCGGCTCGATCTGGTTGACAACGCGCCCGCCGATATCGATCTCGCCGCCGGTGATGGTCTCAAGCCCCGCGACCATGCGCAAGAGCGTGGACTTGCCGCAGCCGGACGGGCCGACCAGCACGCAGAACTGGCCGTCGCCGACGTCGAAATCGATGCCCTTGATGGCTTCGAAGCCACCGGCATAGGTCTTGCGGACGTTGCGGAGGGTGACGTTGGCCATTTCACTTTTCCGTCTGGACCAGGCCGCGCACGAACAGCCGCTGCATGAATATGACGACCGCGACCGGCGGCAGCATGGCGAGAACCGCGGTCGCCATCGCGAGCTGCCATTCGGCGAGTTCGTCCGTGGCCACCAGCATCTTCTTGATGCCAATCACGATGGTCTGCATTGAATCCTGCGTGGTGATCAAAAGCGGCCAGAGATACTGATTCCAGCCATAGAGGAACTGGATCACGAACAACGCCGCCATGGTCGTGACCGACAGCGGCAGCAGCGTATCCTTGAAGAAGCGGAAGGGGCCGGCGCCATCGATGCGCGAGGCTTCCAAGAGTTCATCCGGCACGGTCATGAAGAACTGGCGGAACAAGAGCGTGCCGGTGGCGGACGCAATCAGCGGCAGGATCAGGCCGGCATAGGTGTCAAGCATCTTGAGGTCGGCGACCACCTTGTAGGTCGGATAGATGCGCACCTCGACCGGCAACATCAGCGTGATGAAGATGATCCAGAACGCGGTTTTGCGGAAGGGAAAGCGGAAATAGACGACCGCGTATGCGGAGAGAATCGAAATGAAAATCTTGCCGACCGCAATGCCGATCGCCGAGACAAAGGAATTGATCAGCATGTTGGCGACCGGCTCGCGGCTGGTGCGCGAACCGCCGACGAAGATCGCGCGGTAGTAATTCTCCAGCGCGTGCGTACCGGGCATTGCCGGCATGTGGCCGCCGACCACGGTCGCGGCGTCGTGGGTCGAGGCGACCAGCGCCAGCCAGACCGGGAAGGCGACAATGAAGACGCCCAGGGTCAGGATGGCATAGGCGATGAAATCGCTCAGCGGGCGGTGCTCGACCATCAGTATTGCACCTTGCGCTCGACATAGCGGAACTGGATCGCGGTCAGCGCGATCACGATCACCATAAGCACCACCGATTGCGCCGCCGAGCCGCCGAGATCGCCGCCGAGCCGGCCGTCGGCATAGACCTTGTAGACCATGGTGGTGGTGGCCCCGGCGGGGCCGCCGCCGGTCACGGCGTCGATGATGCCGAACGTGTCGAAGAAGACGTAGACGATATTGACCACGAGCAGGAAGAAGGTGGTGGGCGACAGCAGCGGGAAGATAATGGTCCAGAAACGGCGCATCGGGCGGGCGCCGTCGATGGCGCCGGCCTCGATCACGCTTTTCGGGATCGACTGCAGGCCAGCGAGGAAGAACAGGAAATTGTAGGAGATCTGTTTCCACACCGCGGCCATCACCACGAGGAGCAGGGCATGGTTGGCGTTGAGCAGCGGATTCCAGTCGATGCCCATGCCACGCAGCGGCCGCGCCAGCATGCCGAGCGAGGGCTGGAACATGAAGAACCAGAGCACGCCGGCGACCGCGGGCGCTACAGCATAGGGCCAGATCATCAGCGTCTTGTAGGCCGGCGCGGCCTTAAGGCTCTTGTCGGCCTGCGTTGCGAACAATAGCGCGATAGAGAGCGAGAGCGCGGCAACCAGCGTCGAGAAGATCACCGTTACCAGCATCGACTTGTAATATTCAGGCTGGGCGAACAGCGCCTGGTAATTTTCCAGACCGACGAACTCGGAGACGAGACCGAACGCATCCTCGCGCAGAAAGGATTGCCAGACCGCCTGGCTCGCCGGCCAATAGAAGAAAACGACAGTGATGACGAGCTGCGGCAAAAGCAGCAGGTACGGCAGCAGGCGGTTATTGAAGACGGTGGACTTTTCCATTCAGGCGCCGCGGTCTGCCGGGTGATGCAAGCGCTCCCTCCCGGATCACGGGAGGGAGCGCCGGTAGTAGCTCAGTCTATTTTGCCGTCTTCTCAAAGGTGCGCAACATGGCATTGCCGCGCGCCACCGCTGCGTCGAGGGCTTCCTGGGGCGTCTTCTTGCCGTCCAGCGCCGACTCGATCTCCTCGGCCCAGAGGTCGCGCATCTGCACCATGTTGCCGAAGCGAAGGCCGCGCGAGTTCTCGGTCGGCTCCTTGTTGGTGAGCTCCTTCAGCGGAGTCTGCAGGGTGGGGTTCTTCTCGTAAAAGCCGTCCTTGATCGACTTCTCGTAGGCCGCCTTGGTGATCGGCAGATAGCCGGATTCCTGGTGCAGCTTGGCCTGCCGGTTGGTGTCGGACAGGAAGGCAAAGAACTTTGCGACGCCCTTGTACTCTTCCGGCTTCTTGCCGCCCATTACCCACAGCGAAGCGCCGCCGATGATCGAGTTCTGCGGCGCACCGGCGACATCAGGGTAATAGGGCATCGGCGCCGAGGTGAAGTCGAACTTCGCGGTGCCCTTCGCGGTGCCGTAGTAGCCCGACGAGGTCAGGAAAATCGCGCATTCGCCGGAGCCGAAGCGGGCCTCGTTCTTGCTGTCGCGCCCGCCGTAGCTGTAGACCTTCTCTTTTTGCAGGTCGACCAGGTTCTGCAGATGCTTCACGTGCAGCGGGGAGTTGAATTTCAGTACGGTATCGAAGCCATCCAGGCCGTTGGCCTTGGTGCCGATCGGCACGTTGTGCCAGGCCGAGAATTGCTCGATATGCGCCCAGGAAACCCAGGCGTTGGAGAAGCCGCAGGTGTCGTGGCCGGCCGCCTTCAGCTTCTTGGCGGCGGCGAACACGTCCGGCCAGGTCTTGGGAATCTCGGTGACGCCGGCCTTCTTTAATTCATCCTTGTTGATCCACATCACCATGGAGGACGAGTTGAAGGGGAAGGACAGCATCTCGCCCTTCGAGGTCGAATAGTAGCCGGTGATGGTCGGCAGATAGGCCTTGGGGTCGAAGGGCTCGCCGGCATCCTTCATGAGCTGGTAGACCGGCTTGATGGCGCCGGTGGCGCTCATCATGGTGGCGGTGCCGACCTCGAACACCTGCATGATATGCGGCGCATTGCCGGCGCGGAACGCGGCAATGCCGGCGTTCATGGTGTCGGCATAGGTACCCTTGTAGGACGGCACGACCTTGTAGTCGGCCTGGCTGGCGTTGAATTCCTCGGCAAGCCTGTTGACGACGTCGTTGTTGCCGCCGGTCATGGCGTGCCACCACTGGATCTCGGTCGCAGCGTGGGCAGGCGTTGCCAGCGCCAGCGCAACACTTACTGCCGCCGCTGCGCCGAATTGTCGAAGTGCCATGGAATTCCTCCGGGTTGGGGCCGTCACCTTCGTTTCGCGCGATAACAGCGCGGGATGACGTGCAAATGACCGTATAAGCGAAAGGATGGTATTGGGAAAGCGGGCGCGGAGGGAAGCCGGAAAATAGGCGAAGACCGATGAACGCAACGCGGCGTCGCCCCTGCGAACGCACGGGCTCATAACGACAGGGGGTGCGTTGTTGGGACGTAGATCCGTAGATGGGGTAACGGGCCGGGTCCCCGGCGTTCGCAGGGACGACAACACTATTGTCGTCAGCGCTTGCGCTCGGAGCCGCAGACTGCGCCGCTGGCGACCATGGCGTCGATCTCGCCCTCCGAGAAGCCAAACTCGCCCAGCACCTCTGATGTGTGCTGGCTGAATTTCGGCGGTATCCGCCGCAGGCTCGACTTGGTTCGCTCCAGCCGGATCGGGGAGGCGACGCCCTTGTACCAGTCCTTTGAAATGATATCGCCGCGATGCAGCGTATGCGGATTGGCCAGTGCCTGGTCGATCTTCTGCACCGGGCCCGCCGGGAGGCCTGCCGCCAGCAGGCGATTGCAGAGCGGTTCGGCCTCGTGCTGGCTGAAGACGGCGGCGAGTTCGGCGCGCAGCGCCTCGCGGTTGGCGATGCGGTCCTTGTTGCGGGCAAAGCGCGGATCGGTGCCCAGCTCGGGCTTGCCGATCTCCTTGGCGAGCTTGCGGAAGGTGCCGTCATTGCCGACGCCGATGAAGATATTGTCGGTCTTGGTCGGAAAGATCGCGTACGGCACGAGATTGGGATGCTCGTTGCCGGTAAGGCCCGGCGGCTTGCCATGCATGAAATAATTCGCGGTGTGCGGATGCATGATCGCAAGGCCGGTTTCGTACAGCGTGGTTTCGAGAAACTGGCCGAGGCCGGAACGCTGCCGCTCCGACAGCGCCATCAGAATACCGATCGCCGCGTAAAGTCCTGTCGTGATGTCGACCAGCGGAACGCCGATCCGCATCGGGCCGCTTTCGGGCGAGCCGGTCGCCGCGATCATGCCGGTCATGGCCTGGATGATCGCGTCATAACCGGGATTGCCGCCGCGCGGACCGTCGGCGCCGAAGCCGGAGATCCGGCAATGCACCAACTTTGGGAATTTCACGCGCAGTACGTCGTTGCCGATGCCCCATTTGTCGAGCGTACCCGGCTTGAAATTCTCGATCAGGACGTCGGCGGTCTCCAGCATTTTCAGCAGCACCGCGCGTCCGCCTTCGGAAGCGAGGTCGAGCCCGATCGAGCGCTTGTTGCGGTTGATGCCGACGAAATAGGCCGCATCCTCCTCGTGGAAGGGAGGGCCCCAGTCGCGCACCTCGTCGCCGGCCGGCGGTTCGACCTTGATCACGTCGGCGCCGTGGTCGGCGAGGATTTGCGTGCAATAGGGGCCGCCGAGCACGCGCGTCAGATCGATCACGCGCAGGCCGGTCATTGCGCCGGTAGAACTCATGGAGAAAGCCTTCGCTCAGGATGACAATGGAAATCCTGAGCTAGCGGTCTTCAGGCGCGGCGGCAATGGCGTCACGCGCACAGGCGCATGACGCGGCCGCCGTAGCAAAGCTACGGAAAATTCCGTAGGGCCGCGAACAGCCCGCCGGCATCAACGGCAGGCCGGTCGGATCACGTCGTCAGACGACCGTCAGGCGCACGTCCACATTGCCGCGCGTGGCGTTGGAGTAGGGGCACACCTGATGCGCCTTCGCGACCAGGGCTTCCGCGTCCGCCCTGGCAACGCCGGGCAGCGAGACGGCGAGTTCGACATCGAGGCCAAACCCGCCTTCCGAACGCGGACCGATGCCGACGGTGGAGGTCACCGTGGCGTCCGCCGGCACCTTCGGGCCGCCTTGCGAAGCGACGAATTTCATCGCGCCGATGAAGCAGGCGGCATAGCCGGCCGCGAACAGTTGCTCGGGATTGTTGCCGGCGCCACCGCCGCCGCCGAGTTCCTTCGGGGTGGCAAGCTTGACGTCGAGCGCGCCATCGAGGGTCGCAGCGGTGCCATCGCGGCCGCCGGTGGCCTTGGCGCTGGTCTTGTAGAGCACGTTCACAGACATGTTTGGGTCTCCCTTGGGTTTGTTGTGGCAACCGTATTGCACACAATTAGATTGTGCACAATACAAATTATTGCAGTCGGCGCAATTTAATTGTATGCAATTGAAATCAGGCGCTTACGCCGCTGAATCCGGGCACGGCGCCATCAGATGAAGAGGTTGTGATGGCTAGAAAGCATTCGGCCGACCTGCCGCTCAGGCTCGATAATCAGCTCTGTTTTGCGGTGTACTCCACCGCGCATGCCTTCAACCGCGTCTACAAGCCGCTGCTCGACAGCCTCGGGCTGACCTATCCGCAATATCTTGTCATGCTGGTGCTGTGGGAGCGCGACGGCGTGCCGGTCAAAGACATCGGCGAGCGGCTGTTCCTCGATTCCGGCACGCTGACCCCGCTGCTCAAGCGGCTGGAAGCGGCCGAACTGATCAGGCGCACACGCAGCACCGAAGACGAACGGCAGGTACTGATCGCGCTGACGGCAAGGGGCGAGGCGCTGCAGGAGAAAGCGCGGGCCGTGCCGCAATCGATTCTGGCGGCGTCAGCCTGCTCGGTCGGCGAACTTATGGCGATGAAGAACGAGATCGTCGCATTGCGCGATCGATTGAATGCGGTGTTGGATGAGTAGGGGCGGTCACTAAAGGCGCTTCTTGGCGAAGGCGCGGCCGGAGTGGGATTTTAGGTACTTCTCGAACTCAAGTGCTTTGTATTTGTCGGGAAAGGCGCAGTACCAGATCAGCTTCCACGGTTTGAATTTTGCGGTGTGCGCGGATTTGCCGGTGTTGTGGTCTGAGATCCGACGTTTCAGATCCTCGGTTGCGCCGGTGTATTCCTGATCGGGAAATTCAACGCTCCGGATGATGTAGACATACCACATCGTGCTGCTAGCCAGTCGCGCTGCAAGGGAAGGGTTGTCTCGGGCTGCGCCAGCCCGTCTTCGCCCTTTGGGCTACGCCGGGCACGCTTCGCTCTTCGGGCACCGCGCGGCTGCGCCACGCGTAGCCCGAAGGGCGAAGCGTGGTGGAGCCAGGCGGGATCGAACCGCCGACCTCTTGCATGCCATGCAAGCGCTCTCCCAGCTGAGCTATGGCCCCGTAGAATCGCAGCGCTTCAAATCAGCGTGCGGGCAATGACCCTGAACCACAGTTCAGGGCCGATCTCAAGTCTCTTCGTCGCCTCCGACATCACCGATGATGTCGGTGACGTCCTCATCGCCCTCTTCCTCGTCGGGAATGAAGGTGGAATCGTCGTCGTCATCGTCCTCGATGGTTTCGTCGATCTCGATGTCGTCTTCTGACTCGGGAACCACGGCCTTGACCTTGCCGGTATTCTCCTCGGCATCGGCCTCCTCGAGCGAGACCAGCTCTTCGGCCTCGGCGGCCTCCGGCATGTCGGCTGCCGCAGTGGCCGAAGCGGCGGCTGCGGCGCGTGCGGCATCGCCACGGGCGGCCCGCGGCGGCGCAACCGGCGCAATCGGCACGACCTCGCCAGTGTAGGGCGAGATCACCGGGTTCTTGTTCAGATCATAGAATTTCTTACCCGTCGTCGGGCAAATGCGTTTGGTTCCGAGATCGGACTTGGCCACGTGTGGATCCTGGGAAATTCTGAAAAACGGTGCTTCACTTGGCTAGTTGAGGGGCTGGTGTCAATAGCAGTTTGTCGCATTTGACGGCAGCGTGACGTGCGGGGGTCCATGTGATACTGCCGCCCTCGCGGAGGACCCCAATCTTGACCCGTTCAAACACCCAAACGCCGCTGGAATCCCGCGCAAGCGGCCCCCTGAGCGGCAAGGTCCGCGTTCCCGGCGACAAGTCGATTTCGCACCGCGCCCTCATCCTGGGGGCGCTTTCGGTCGGCGAAACCAGGATTTCCGGCCTGCTTGAGGGCGAGGACGTCCTCAACACCGCCAAATCGATGCAGGCGCTGGGCGCCAGGGTCGAGCGGACCGGACCGTTTGCCTGGAAGGTCGCGGGCGTGGGCGTGGCGGGTTTCGGCCAGCCGGCCTCACCGCTGGATTTCGGCAATTCCGGCACCGGGTGCCGGCTGGTGATGGGGGCGGTGGCGGGTTGCCCGATCACGGCGGTGTTCGATGGCGACGCCTCGCTGCGCTCCCGCCCGATGCGGCGAATTTTGGACCCCCTCGAATTGATGGGCGCAAAGGCCGGCGAAGCCAAAGAAGGCGGCCGCCTGCCGCTGACGCTGCACGGCGCGCGCGATCCCGTGCCGATCCTCTACCGGACCCCGGTGGCCTCGGCCCAGATCAAGTCGGCGGTGCTGCTGGCAGGACTTGCCGCGCCCGGCGTCACCACGGTCATCGAGCAGGAAGCCAGCCGCGACCACACCGAGTTGATGCTGAAACATTTCGGCGCCGAGATCATCTCGACCACGGAAGGCCCGCACGGCCGCAAGATCGCACTCACCGGCCAGCCCGAACTGCATGGCGCTGACGTCGTGGTGCCCGCCGATCCGTCGTCGGCGGCGTTCCCGATCGTGGCGGCGCTGGTTGTCCAGGGCTCCGACGTGACCTTCTCCGACGTCATGACCAATCCGCTGCGTACGGGGTTGCTCACAACGTTGCGCGAGATGGGCGCTTCCATCGAGGAGAGCGAAGTCCGCGGCGACGCCGGCGAGCCGATGGCCCGCTTGCGCGTGCGCGCTTCCAAACTGCGCGGCGTCGAGGTGCCGCCGGAGCGCGCGCCCTCGATGATCGACGAATATCTCGTGCTGGCGGTCGCAGCCTCTTTTGCCGAGGGCGCCACCATCATGCGCGGCCTGCAGGAACTGCGCGTCAAGGAATCCGACCGGCTGGAGGCGACCGCCGACATGCTGCGCGTCAACGGTATCAAGGTCGAGGTCGCAGGCGACGATCTGATCGTCGAGGGCCGCGGCCACGTGCCCGGCGGCGGCCTCGTCGCCACGCACATGGATCACCGCATCGCGATGTCCGCGCTGGTGATGGGACTGGCCGCCGACAAGCCGGTTAAGGTCGACGACACCGCCTTCATCGCCACCAGCTTCCCGGATTTCATTCCGATGATGCGTTCGCTGGGAGCAGAGTTTTCATGATCATCGCCATTGACGGACCGGCGGCATCCGGCAAGGGCACGCTGGGCAAGCGGCTCGCTCACCACTACGGCTATCGCCATCTCGACACCGGCGTGATCTATCGCGCGGTCGCGAAGGCGCTGCTGGACGAGGGGTTTGACCTCACCGATGAGGCGCGGGCGGTAGCGGTTGCGATGGAGCTCGATCCCGAAAAATTCGGGCATCCGGAGCTGAAGACACAACGCATCGGCGATGCCGCCTCAGTGGTGTCGGCAATACCCCGCGTGCGCGAGGCGCTGGTCAGTTTTCAGCGCCAGTTCGCGGCCGACCCGCCGGGCGCCGTGCTCGACGGGCGCGACATTGGAACCGTGATCTGCCCGAATGCCGACGTGAAGATCTTTGTCGTCGCCGACCCGCAGGTGCGGGCCCACCGCCGGACGCTGGAAGCCCGCGCGCGCGGCGAAGCGGTCGACGAGGCGCTGGTGCTGGCCGATATCCTCAAGCGCGACGAACGGGACAAGAACCGCGCCGCAGCGCCGCTGAAGGCGGCCGCCGACGCGCACATTCTGGATAATTCCCATCTCGACATCGAAGGCGGCGTTCGCGCCGCCATCGCCATCGTCGAGGCCGTCCGCGCCAAGCGCTAAAGGGACGATTTTCGAGCGGCTTGGCAGCCCTCCTGCCAGCCCGAAAGGGCCGATAGATTAGGCATTTCCGGCTTGCCGAAAATGGCCCTTGGGGCTATATCCACGCCCATCCGGGCCGCCATCGATACGATCAGGGCTGTCCGAGCGGGCCGGCGGGAGGTTTGAACCCCCGCTGTCATTGGAGGAAAGCCCGCTCCAGGTTCTTGAAGTCGATACGCTCGTTTCAGGCTCCGGACTTCTGACGCTACGCGCATTCTTTCGCAAAACCGGTACCCACTTTTGCGGAATGCGCGACATCAAACGTACCGAACGTGCAGGCATGCTGCCGGCCCGCTTTTGCGCCTCCCGCAAACAGCGGTCGTTGGGATTTGCGGACCCCGACACTTCACGCGCGATACGCCCTTTAACCCGAATGGCCGGCAATACCGCATCTGGAGAACATATGGCTTCGACTGCTGCTTCTTATAATCCTACCCGCGACGATTTTGCTGCAATGCTGGACGAGTCCTTCGCCGGCGGCAATCTGCAGGAAAGCTCCGTCATCAAGGGCAAGGTGGTTGCAATTGAAAAGGACATGGCCGTCATCGACGTCGGCCTGAAGACCGAAGGCCGCGTGGCGCTGCGCGAATTCGCCGGCCCCGGCCGTGAAAGCGATCTCAAGGTTGGCGATGAGGTCGAGGTGTTCCTCGACCGGATTGAGAATGCGCTCGGCGAGGCCGTGCTGTCGCGCGACAAGGCGCGCCGCGAGGAAAGCTGGGGCAAGCTCGAGAAGGCCTTCAACAACAACGAGAAGGTTCACGGCGTCATCTTCAACCAGGTCAAGGGCGGCTTCACGGTCGATCTCGACGGCGCTGTCGCCTTCCTGCCGCGCTCGCAGGTCGATATCCGCCCGATCCGCGACGTCGCGCCGCTGATGAACAACTCGCAGCCGTTCCAGATCCTCAAGATGGATCGCCGCCGCGGCAACATCGTGGTGTCGCGCCGCACGGTTCTCGAAGAGACCCGCGCCGAGCAGCGCCAGGAACTGGTGCAGAACCTCGAAGAGGGCCAGGTGATCGACGGCGTGGTCAAGAACATCACCGATTACGGTGCGTTCGTTGATCTCGGCGGCATCGACGGCCTGCTTCACGTCACCGATATCGCATGGCGCCGGGTCAACCACCCGACCGAAGTGCTCACCATCGGTCAGACCGTCAAGGTCAAGATCATCAAGATCAATCACGAGACCCACCGCATTTCGCTCGGCATGAAGCAGTTGCTGGACGATCCGTGGCAGGGCATCGAGGCCAAGTACCCGTTGAACGCGCGCTTCACCGGCCGCGTCACCAACATCACCGACTACGGCGCGTTCGTCGAACTGGAGCCGGGCATCGAAGGCCTGATCCACGTCTCCGAAATGTCGTGGACCAAGAAGAACATGCACCCCGGCAAGATCGTCTCGACCTCGCAGGAAGTCGAAGTGCAGGTCCTGGAAGTCGATTCGGTCAAGCGCCGCATCTCGCTCGGCCTCAAGCAGACCATGCGCAATCCCTGGGAAGTCTTCGTCGAGAAGTTCCCGGTTGGTTCGGTGGTCGAAGGCGAGGTCAAGAACAAGACCGAGTTCGGTCTGTTCCTCGGTCTCGACGGCGACGTCGACGGCATGGTCCATCTGTCCGACCTCGACTGGAAGCTTCCGGGCGAGCAGGTCATCGACAACTTCAAGAAAGGCGACATGGTCAAGGCCGTGGTGCTCGACGTCGATGTCGAAAAGGAGCGCATCTCGCTCGGCGTCAAGCAGCTCGAAGGCGACCCCTTCGCAGAACCTGGCGACGTCAAGAAGGGCGCGGTCGTGACCTGCGAAGTGCTCGAAGTGAAGGAAGCCGGCATCGAGGTGAAGATCTCGGGCACCGACTTCACCACCTTCATCAAGCGCTCCGAGCTCGCCCGTGACCGCAACGATCAGCGCGCCGAGCGGTTCGCCGTCGGCGAGAAGGTCGATGCCCGCGTGATCCAGTTCGACAAGAAGGCCCGCAAGGTGCAGGTCTCGATCAAGGCGCTGGAAGTCGCCGAAGAGAAGGAGGCCATCGCACAGTACGGCTCCTCCGATTCGGGGGCGACGCTGGGCGATATTCTCGGCACTGCGCTCAAGAACCGCGAGAAGTAAGCGTATCGCTGAGTCGTTCCGCGAACATCAGGCCCCGGTCTCGACTGGGGCCTTTTTCTTGATCTGCACGACTTTCTCCGTCATGCCCGCGCTTGTCGCGGGCATCCACGTCTTGCTTTTTGCGACAAAGACGTGGATGGCCGGGTCAAGCCCGGCCATGACGGCCGTAGGGATGATCCTGGGGCCTTGTTTTCTTCAAATTGCGTCGCAATTGATGTAATCAACTAACGCTTCGCTCACGCTGCGGATGCAAAACGCGGTGATTAGTTCAGGAGAAATTCGATGTCGCTCGATTCGGACGTGATCGTCGATCGCCGCAGGATCCGCCGCAAGCTGACCTTCTGGCGCGTCGTGGCTGGCCTGGTTGCGATCGCGGCGATCGTTACTGTCGGCACCGTCGCGACGACGAGCGGGCCGGCTGCGCTGGCAGCATCGGGATCGATCGCGCGGGTCAACATCGAGGGACTGATCCGCAGCGACCAGCAGCGCGTCGAGGCGCTGGAGCGGCTGGAGAAATCGAACCACGTTGCCGTCGTCGTCCACATCAACTCGCCGGGCGGCACCACGGCCGGCTCCGAGCAGCTTTACGACTCCCTGGCGCGGCTGAAGGCCAAGAAGCCGGTTGTCGTGGTGGTCGAGGGGCTCGCCGCATCGGGCGGTTACATCGCGGCGATCGCCGCCGATCACATCGTCGCGCGCCAGAGTTCGCTGGTCGGATCGATCGGCGTGTTGTTTCAGTTTCCGAATTTCTCCGAGCTCCTGAAGACCGTGGGCGTCAAGGTCGAGGAGGTGAAATCCTCGCCGTTGAAGGCCGCGCCCAACGGTTTTGAGCCGACCAGCCCGGAGGCGCGCGCAGCCCTCGACGCGCTGGTGAAGGATTCCTATGCCTGGTTCCGCGGCCTGGTGAAGGAGCGGCGCGGCATGGATGACGGCCTGCTGGAAAAGGTCGCGGATGGAAGGGTTTTCACCGGCCGCCAGGCGGTCGAACTGAAGCTGGTCGATCAGCTCGGCGACGAAAAGGCAGCCGTCGCATGGCTGGTTGCCGAGAAGAAGATCAAAAGCGATCTGCCGGTGCGCGATTACAAGCTTAACCCGCGATTCGGCGACCTGACGTTCCTGCGAACGGCGGCCTCGATCGCGTTCGACGCACTCGGCTTGAGTTCCATCGCGCGCCAGATCGAGCAGGGTGGCGTCGCACAGGCGGTCGATCAGCTCTCGCTCGACGGCATGCTGGCATTGTGGCGCCCCGCAGCCCCCAACTGAGCCGCACCGGCTGGTCTTTGTCACATTCTCCCGCACTGCGGGTGTCGTGACAGACCCCTGCCGCGGTGCCTGTCACGCGATTTCGGGTTGCCCAAAAGTGATTTAGCGTCTTGACAGTTCAAGGTATTTTCACGGAAATGGATATCCGCACGACCCCGGATCCCAACTTCGATGATCAAATCCGAACTTGTTCAGCGCATCGCCGAGCACAACCCGCACCTCTACCAGCGGGATGTGGAGAACATTGTGAACGCGATCCTCGACGAGATCGTGGCAGCGCTGGCGCGCGGCGACCGTGTCGAGCTGCGCGGCTTCGGCGCTTTCTCGGTCAAGCATCGCCCAGCGCGCGCAGGGCGCAATCCGCGCACCGGCGCGCATGTGCCGGTCGACCAGAAGAGCGTCCCGTTCTTCAAGACGGGCAAGGAGATGCGCGAGCGGCTGAACCGCGACAATGGCTCGCCCGAGGCCGGCGCCTAGGCGCTTTTCGGTTCGACTGGATGTAGCCGTGTTGCGGGTCTTAAGCCCCGCCTTTCTCCATCACGACGAGAGAAGGTCATGCGAAAGTTCTTCACGGCGCTGGTCGTCATTCCCTTAGGCCTCATCTTCATCGTCTTCGCGGTCGCCAATCGCCATTTCGTGACGGTGTCGTTTGATCCCTTCAATTCGACCGACCCGACGATCGCGGTGTCGATGCCGCTGTTTGCCGTGATCATTGCGGTGGCCATCCTGGGGGTGGTGGCTGGTGGCATGGCGACCTGGTTCCGCCAGCGCCACTGGCGCCGCGCGGCGCGCCAGCATGAGGCGGATGCCCGCCGAGCAAGGGCGGAGACGGCCGATCTGCGGGCTGCGGCGGCGGTTTCCCGGGCCGATCAGCAGCGGCTTCCAGCGCCCTCCCAGTACGGGTTCTATGGGTCCGCAGGGCGAGACAAGCAGGGCGCGACGTTGTAGAACCCGCCCCGTCAGCTTGTTCCAATTTGCCTTGGCGGCTTATGTCCGCCCCCTGAGAGACCATGTCCCTGCTCGTCAAAATTTGTGGCCTGTCCACGCGCGAGACGCTCGAGACTGCGCTTGAGGCGGGTGCCGACATGGTGGGCTTCGTGTTCTTCTCCCCGTCGCCGCGCCATCTCAGCCTCGAGACCGCGCGAGAGCTCGGCGGGCAGGCCAAGGGCCGCGCCGCCAAGGTGGCCTTGACGGTCGATGCCGACGACGCGACGCTTGAAAACATCGTTGAGACGCTGCGGCCGGATCTCTTGCAACTGCACGGCAAGGAAACCATCGCGCGCGTGCGCGACATCAAGGCGAAGTTCGCGCTTCCGGTCATGAAGGTGATCGCCGTCGAAACCCCGGCCGATCTCGCCGCGCTGCCGGGCTATGCTGATGTCGCCGACCGCATCCTGTTCGATGCCCGCGCGCCGAAAGGCGCTACCCGCCCCGGCGGGTTAGGGGCGGTGTTCGACTGGCACGTCTTGGAAAAGCTCGATCTCCAACTGCCCTTCATGGTCTCGGGCGGGCTTTCCGCCGACAATGTCGCGGAGGCCGTCCGCGTCACCCGCGCCGGCGGCGTCGACGTGTCCTCCGGCGTCGAAAGCGCGCCGGGTGTCAAGGACCCTGAGATGATCCGTAATTTTATTCGCGCCGCGCGCGCCACCGAAGAATTGATGGTCCGATGAATCCAAACCTGCGCAATTCCTTCCGCACCGGTCCCGACGAGCGCGGGCATTTTGGCAATTTCGGCGGCCGCTTTGTCGCTGAAACGCTGATGCCGTTGATCCTCGATCTGGAAAAGGCCTATGCGGCGGCCAAGGCCGATCCGGCGTTCCAGGCCGAGATGAACGGCTACCTCAAGGATTATGTCGGCCGGCCGTCGCCGCTCTATTTTGCCGAACGCCTGACCGAGCATCTCGGCGGCGCCAAGATTTATTTGAAGCGCGAGGAGCTCAACCACACCGGCTCGCACAAGGTCAACAACGTGCTTGGCCAGATCATGGTCGCGCGGCGCATGGGCAAGAAGCGCATCATTGCCGAGACCGGTGCTGGCCAGCATGGCGTTGCCACCGCGACGCTGTGCGCGCGCTTTGGGCTGGAATGCGTGGTCTATATGGGTGCAGTCGACGTCGCCCGTCAGGCGCCGAACGTGTTCCGCATGGAGATGCTGGGCGCCAAGGTCGTTCCGGTGCAGTCAGGCACGCGCACGCTGAAGGACGCGATGAACGAGGCGCTGCGCGACTGGGTCACCAACGTGCATAACACGTTCTATTGCATCGGCACGGTGGCGGGCCCGCACCCCTATCCGATGATGGTGCGCGACTTCCAATCGGTCATTGGCGACGAGACCCGCAAGCAGATGCAAGAGGCCGAAGGCCGCCTTCCGAATTCGCTGGTAGCCTGCATCGGCGGTGGCTCCAATGCGATGGGCTTGTTCCATCCATTCCTTGATGATCCCTCCGTCGAAATTTTTGGCGTCGAAGCCGCCGGTCACGGCCTGACGCAACTGCATGCGGCGTCGATTGCCGGCGGACGGCCAGGCGTGCTGCACGGCAATCGTACCTATCTGCTGATGGACGACGACGGTCAGATCCAGGACGCGCATTCGATCTCGGCGGGGCTCGACTATCCCGGCATCGGGCCGGAGCATTCCTGGCTGCACGAGAGCGGCCGCGTCACCTATCTGTCGGCGACCGACGACGAAGCGCTGGCCGCCTTCATGCTGCTGTCGCGGCTGGAAGGCATTCCGCCGGCGCTGGAATCTGCGCATGCGATCGCCAAGGTCACGGAGCTCGCGCCCAAGCGGCCGAAAGATCATCTGATGGTGGTCAATCTGTCCGGCCGTGGCGACAAGGACATTCCGCAGATCACGGAGATTTTGAAAGGCAAGAAGCAGTGACCACCCGCATCGACGCACGCTTTGCCGAACTCAAGAACGAGGGCCGCTCGGCGCTGGTCACCTTCCTGATGGCCGGCGATCCCGATCCCTTAACCTCGCTCAACATCATCAAGGCGCTGCCGAAGGCGGGCGCCGACATCATCGAGATCGGCATGCCCTTCACCGATCCGATGGCAGACGGTCCGTCGATCCAGGCGGCGGGCCTGCGCGCGCTCAGGGGCGGGATGACGCTGACGAAGACGCTGGAGATGGTGCGCGGCTTCCGCAAGGATGACAGCACCACGCCGCTGGTGCTGATGGGTTACTACAATCCGATCTACATCTATGGCGTCGACAAGTTCCTCGCCGATGCCAAGACGGCCGGCGTCGATGGCCTGATCATCGTCGACCTGCCGCCGGAGGAAGACGACGAGCTGTGCATTCCCGCACTGAAGGCCGGGCTCAACTTCATCCGGCTGGCGACGCCGACCACCGACGACAAGCGCTTGCCGGCGGTGCTCGCAAACACCTCCGGCTTTGTCTATTACGTCTCGATCACCGGTATCACCGGCGCGGCGGCGGCCGACTCGACGGTCGTCGGGGACGCCGTAGAACGGATCAAGCGCCACACCAAATTGCCAGTGTGTGTCGGCTTCGGCATCCGTACCCCGCAGGCGGCGCGGGCGATTGCCGAGAAGGCCAACGGCGCCGTGGTCGGTACCGCGCTGGTCGACGCGTTGCGCGACAGCCTGGACACGACGGGGCAGGCGACCAGCAGGACCGTCGCGGCTGTGGCCGATCTCGTGGCCTCCCTGGCGCAGGGTGTCCGGGGCGCGAAGCAGGCGGCTGAATAAGCCACAATTGCCTGCCAATTGGCCGAAAGGGGCGGCCTTGCCCGGAGTGATTCGGGCCGCCATATATTCCACTTGATGCGTTTAACCGCATTTCGGAGCGAACCATGAATTGGCTCACCAATGTCGTCCGGCCGAAGATTCGCAACATCCTGCGCCGTGAGACGCCGGAGAATTTGTGGATCAAATGCCCGGATTCCGGGCAGCTCGTGTTCTACAAGGACGTCGAGGCCAACCAGTTCGTCATCCCCGGCTCGAACTACCACATGCGCATGGGCGCGGTGGCGCGGCTGAAGTCGATCTTCGACAACGAGACCTGGTACGACATCGCGTTGCCTGAGGTGACGCCCGATCCGCTGAAGTTTCGCGACGAGCGTAAATATGTCGACCGCATCAAGGACGCCCGCACCAAGACCGGGCTGAACGATGCCGTCAAGGTCGGCTATGGCAAATTAGAGGGCGCCGGCGTCGTGATCGCGGTGCAGGACTTCGATTTCATGGGTGGTTCGCTCGGCATGGCGGCGGGCGAGGCGCTCGTCCGCGGGCTGGAGCTTGCTGTCGAGAAGAAGTCGCCATTCATCGTGTTCGCAGCCTCCGGCGGCGCGCGGATGCAGGAAGGCATTCTCTCGCTGATGCAGATGCCGCGCACCACCGTCGGCGTGCAGATGCTGCGGGAAGCGAAGCTGCCCTACATCGTGGTGCTGACCAATCCGACCACCGGCGGCGTCACCGCATCCTACGCCATGTTGGGCGACGTGCAGATCGCCGAACCCGGCGCACTGATCGGGTTCGCCGGCGCGCGCGTGATCGAACAGACCATCCGCGAGAAGCTGCCGGAAGGGTTCCAGCGCGCCGAATATCTGCTCGACCACGGCATGGTCGACATGGTCGTGCATCGCCACGAGATGCGTCCGACGCTGGCACGGCTGTGCCGGCTGCTGACGAAATCTCCTGCGCTCGAAGCCGCCTCAAAACCTTCGCCCCAGGTCACGGACCCGGCGCAGATCGTCTCGGCGCCGGAAGCCGTGCCGGCTGCGCCCCACGCGTGAGCCTGCCTGCCGCCAAACCCCGCCCGCTTGGTGAGTTGATCGCGCGGCTGTCTGCCTTGCATCCGAAGCGTATCGATCTCAGCCTCGATCGCATGCACCGCCTGCTGGCGCGGCTCGATCATCCGGAAGCCGTGTTGCCGCCGGTGATCCATATCGCCGGCACCAACGGCAAGGGCTCCACGGTCGCCTATCTGCGCGCGATCCTCGAGGCCGCAGGCCTGCGCGTGCACGTCTATACCTCGCCTTACCTGGTCAGGATCAACGAATGCTTCCGCATCGGCGAGAAAGCCGGCGGCCGGCTGGCTGATGATGCCGAGTTGCGCCGGGTGCTGGAGCACTGCGAGCAGGTCAATGCGGGCGAGCCGATCACGATTTTCGAGATGGAAACCGCGGCGGCGTTTTGCCTGTTCGCGGAGCATGACGCCGATGTCGTTTTGCTCGAAACCGGTCTCGGCGGAAGGCTTGACGCTACCAATGTCATCGACCGGCCGATTGCGACGGTTATCACGCCGGTTAGCATGGACCACACCGAGTTTCTCGGCAGCACGCTGACTGCCATCGCCGGCGAAAAGGCCGCCATCATCAAGCGCGGTGCGCCGGTGATCTGTGCCGAGCAGGAGCCGGAAGCCATGGCTGTCATCGAGGCGCAGGGAAAGCGCATGCGCGCGCCGCTGCATGCGGCGGGACAGCAATGGCATGTCGGCGTCGAGCGCGGGCGGCTGGTCTATCAGGACGAGCGCGGCCTGATGGATCTCGCGGCGCCAAAGCTGTTCGGGCGGCATCAATTCGACAACGCCGGTCTTGCCATCGCAACGTTGCGGGCGATCGAGGCGTTCAAAATCGGAATGCCGGCGTTCGAGGCCGGCATTGTCAACGCCGAATGGCCGGCGCGGATGCAGCGGCTGGTTTCCGGCGCGCTGGTCGATCAGGGGCCGAAGGGGTGCGAGATCTGGCTCGACGGCGCGCACAATGCGGAAGGCGGACGCGTCACGGCCGCGGCGCTCGGCGATCTCGAAGAGCGCGTGTCGCGCCCGCTGGTGGTGATCGCCGGCATGATGGCGAACAAGGATGCGGGCGCGTTCCTCGCCAATTTCGCCGGTCTGACGCGCCACATCATGGCGGTGCCGATCCCCGGCCGCGACAATGCGATGCCGACGGACCGGCTGGCGGATGCGGCACGCGCGCTCGGCATGCGCGTGGAAAATGCTGCAAGCGTCGAAGCCGCGCTATACGCGCTGTCGCGGCTGGCTTACGAAGTGCCGCCGCGCATCCTGATTACCGGCTCGCTCTATCTCGCCGGCCATGTACTTGATATCAACGGCACGCCGCCGGGATAGAAATTAAATGGCCGCTGAAATTGCTTCCAGCGGCCGCCCGGGAAGAAATATTGATTGCTTATGAACTAACCAGCCCCGGTGTTTGCAAAGACTAGCCAAGACACCCGCGAACTGCGAGTCGGAACCCGGGTTCCATGCTAGAACCAAAAGAGAATGTTGCGCGCCGGTTTCACCCAAATGAGGGAAATCGCCATAGTATCGCTCCTGCACGGTCGTCCGATCGCACCCGACAAAACCTTGAATTGAAAATTAACATGCGCTTTGCCGCGATTGCCGATGTGCACGGAAACTATCTCGCGCTGGAGGCCGTGCTGGCCGACATCCACGCGCAGGGCATTGGCGACATCGTCAATCTCGGCGACATGGCGAGCGGCCCGCTCGATGCGCGGCGAACCATGGACGCGCTGATGGCGCTCGATGCCGTCCACGTGCTCGGCAATCATGATCGCTATCTGATCGATCGGCCGCCGGAGAAAATGGGATCATGGGACCGGCCGGCTCATGCGCTACTCACCACCGAGCATCTCGACTGGTTACGCACGGTGCCATCAACGCGGATAGTTCGCGATCACGTGTTTCTCTGTCACGCTACGCCTGCCGACGATAACGTCTACTGGCTCGAGACAGTGACGCCTGATGGCTCGGTCAGGATGTCGCCGCTGGAGGCGATAGAGAAAGAGGCGGAGGGAATTTCGCAGTCGCTGATTCTGTGCGCCCATACTCATATCGCGCGCGCGGTCAGGCTCGGCGACGGACGCCTGGTGGTCAATCCCGGTAGCGTCGGCGTTCCCGGCTTTTCTTACAACGTTCCGTTCCCGCATCTGATTGAAGCCGGCACGCCTGATGCGCGCTACGCGATTCTGGAATTCGCCGATGCGTCCTGGCGCATAACCTTTCGCCATGTGCCCTACGATCACGATGCGATGGCAGCATTGGCGCGACGGAACGGCGACGCTGAGTTTGCATCCGCGCTTTCGACGGGATGGATCCGTTGAAAAATTCGTAGATCCGGATGGAGCCAACGGGGCTGCGAGATCATCCGCCACAAAAACAAACGGCCGGCGATTCGCCGGCCGCTTCATCACAATGATCGATCGAAGCCCGATCAGACCGCAGCGGTGATCCACTGTTGCAGCTTCGCCTTCGGCGCGGCGCCGACCTGGCGGGAGGCCATCTCGCCCCCCTTGAAGATCATCAGGGTCGGGATCGACATCACGCCGTATTTCGAGGCCGTCTTCGGGCTCTCGTCGACGTTCAGCTTCACGATCTTGACCTTGTCGCCCATGGCGCCGGAAATCTCGTCGAGCGCAGGCGCGATCATGCGGCAGGGGCCGCACCATTCGGCCCAGAAATCGACGACCACTGGCCCGGTCGCCTTGAGCACTTCGGCTTCGAAATCGGCGTCAGAAACCTTGCCAACGGCCATGGAATACCTCGTTCGGTTAGGAATTAAGGGGCGCGGGTGAGAATCGCGCCCAGCATGATAGGATCAAACCTATGAACGCGATCCTGCCGGGTCAAGCACGGGTCACGCCGAGATGATGGATGCCCGCTCGGCTCCCAGCGCGGCAGTGGAAATCTCCATTAATTCAGCGCTTTCGGTCCAAAGCAGCGCCGCGCGAACCGCCTGCTGGGGATAAAGCTTGGCGAGGACTGCCCGGTACAGCGCGAGTTGGCGGACATAGCCCCGCGGCGCCTCGTCAGGCCGGCTAGGGGGGGCATGGTTGGTCTTGAAATCGACGATCAGGACCTCGCTATCAGTAACTACGAGGCGGTCGATCTGCCCGGACACCAACACCGGCCGGCCGCCCGGCCGCTCCAGCCGCCCGACGATCGAGACTTCGGCACGGCTGCCAGGGGCGAAGACGGGCGCAAATCGCGGATCGGCAATCAGGGCCAGCGTACTTTCGGCCAGCGCCTGCCGTTCCTCGTCGGTCCAGCCATCGGCATTGCGGGCCAGATAGGCCAGCGCGGCCTCGCGGCGCCGCTCGGCGGCGATGTCGGGCAGCGATTGCAGCAGCCGGTGCACCAGCGTGCCGCGCTGCAGGGCACGGGCGCGCTGGGTGAGCGATTCGGCCGTGCGTACCGGATGGCGCTCGCTGTCGGCGGGGTCCGAGGGCCGCAACAGACTTTCCGTGGAAATCTCTGGCTGTGCCGGCGTCAGCAGCCAGTTCGGCAGCACCGTCGGCGCCGGCGCGGGCGGTGCAGCCGCCGGAGCGGCCGACGGCGCGGCCTCCTCCGCGCGCATATAGCGCTTCACCCGGCCTGCGGCGGTCTCGATCTCCTGAAGCTGCAAGGCAGAACCGTCGAGCCCCTTGGTGATCAGGTCGTACCAGGACAGCGGCCGGACACTCCTCATGTTGCCGGGCAGGCAGCCGCCGACGATCAGGCGGTCGGCCGCGCGCGTCATCGCGACATAGAGCAGGCGGCGGTATTCATCCTCGGTATCGCCGATCATCGCCGCGCGGGCCGCGACGACCGCTGGGGGATCCTCGGCCTTGCGGCCGGCCCAGACCACGACACCCGGCGCATGCGGATCGGCATTGCCCTGCGGCAGGTGGATGAGTTTCAGCCGCTGCGTATCCGAGGGCGAGGTCGTGGTGTCCACCAGGAACACGACGGAAGCCTCGAGGCCCTTGGCGCCGTGCACCGTCATGACGCGGACCTCGTCGCGCGAGATTTCCATGTCACGCTTCACTTCGAGATCGGCCGTGCGCAGCCACGCCATGAAGCCCTGCAAAGAGGCCGGTGCCTTGCGTTCGTAGCTCAGTGCGAGTTCCAGAAATTCGTCGAGCGCGTCGTTCGCCTCGTGTCCGAGCCGCCGCAAAATTCGCGCGCGGCCGCCGTCGCCGCCGAGCAGCCAGGCATAGAACGCGAACGGTGGCTCGCTGGCAAAGCGGCGTTCGCATTGTTCGAGCCGCCACAGCGCATCCCTCAGCCGGCCGTCCGCTGCAGCGCGCTCAGCCAGCGCTGCGCGCAACGATCCCCTGCGCTGCCAGGCGATCTTGAACAGGTCGTCATCGGATAGCCCGAACAGCGGACTCTTCAGCGCCACCGCCAGCGCCAGATCGTCCTGCGGCAGCAACAGCGCGTCAGCGAGGTTCATCAAATCGATGATCGCGATGTGCTCGGTCAGCTTGAGGCGATCGGCGCCGGCGACCGGGATGCCAGCGTGCTTCAGCGCCTGGATCACGGCATCGAACGCATTGCCGCGCCGCCGCACCAGCACCAGCATATCGCCATAGCGCAGCCGACGGCGGTCGCCTTTGCTGCCGGTCATCACGCCGCTGCCGACCAGCGCCTTGATCTCGGCCTGAATGCGCCGGGCAAGCTTTACCTCGGGGCTGGTCGCGGCGACGCCGTCGAACGGCGCACGCCAGCCTTCGAGGTCCTGCCGGTCGTCGGCCTCCGCAAGTTCCCAGAGATCGATCTGGCTCGGACCTGCGTCGGCAAGCGAATGATGGATCGGATTTCCGATATCGACCGCATGGATGCTGCGAAAGATATCCTGCTCGCGAAACACCCGGTCGACCGCATGCAGGATCGCCGGTCCCGAGCGGAACGAGTAGGTAAACGACACCGGATCGAACTTCAGGCCGGCGCCCTCGAACTTTCTCTGCAGGGCGCGGCGGCGCAGGTCGAATTCGCGTGGCGCCGCGCCCTGAAACGAAAATATCGACTGCTTCTCGTCGCCGACCGCGAATACCGTTCGCACCACGCCGTCGCGCGCGCCTGCGCCCGAGGTGAATTCGGAGATGATGTGCGCGACAATGTCCCATTGGCGGGGGCTGGTGTCCTGCGCCTCGTCGATCAGCACATGGTCGACGCCGCGGTCGAGCTTGTAATGCACCCAGCCCGAGGAAACACGGTTGAGCATGTCCAGCGTCTTGTCGATCAGGTCGTCATAGTCGAGCAGGCCGCGTTCCTGCTTCTCGCGGCGATAATTGGCCGCCGCGGCGGTTGCGATATGAAGCAGCGCCTCGGTGCGGTCGCGCGCCACCACCGCGCGGCGGCGCTCGATCAGGGGAAGGATTCGACGGGCTTCAGATTCAATCAACCGGCCAATGGCCGGATTATTGTCACAGAATTTCTTCGTCACCACCGATTTGCGGGGTGTGCGGTCGGCGTCGGTGAGGAATATGCCGAGATATTCGTCGACCTGCGCAGCGCCGGTGAACATCAGCGCACCGCGCAGCCGCGCCGCCTGATCCTGATCGGTCTTGCTTCCGGTTTCCAGAACCAGGGCGATGTCCTGCCATCGTGACCGCGGCAGATTGGGTCCGTCGACGATGTCACGTTCGACGTCCTCGATCCGATCGTCGGGGCTCACGCCGAGCGCCGCGGAGATCTGCGCGGCGGCGGCGTGCGCGCTGCCGGCGGCGTCGGTCCAGGCCATGAAATGATCGCGGCTGAGGCAGGCCTCGCGCACCACGTCCTTGAAGGTGACGTCGGCCGCGCTCGCCATCGCCGTCATCAGCGCGCGCCCGGTCGCGCTGTCAGGGTTGCGCGACGCCTCGAGGAAAACGGCGAGATTGGCGCGCTCCATCATCTCGTTCTGGTCGCGGTCGTCGAGCACGGCAAACCGCGCCGGCACATTGGCCTCGAACGGGAATTGCTGCAGCAGCCGCGTGCACAGCGCGTGGATGGTCTGCACCTTCAGCCCGCCCGGCGTCTCCAGCGCGCAGGCGAACAGTTTGCGCGCCGATTTGCGCAAGCGCGCGCTGGGATTGGGAATGCTGGCATCGCGAATCGCCGCGTCCAGCGCATCGTCGTCGAGCGTCACCCAATGGCCGAGGGTGGTGAACACGCGCTCCGCCATGTTGGCGGCAGCGGCCTTGGTGAAGGTGATGCAGAGGATCTTTTCCGGCGCCACGCCGTCGAGCAGCAACCGGATCACCCGCTGCACCAGCACATGCGTCTTGCCCGAGCCTGCATTTGCCGAGACGAAGGCGGAGGCCGCCGGATCGGACGCACGCGCCTGCGTGGCGCGGACGGCGTCGGGAATGATGCGGGCGGCCTTCACCATTCCTCGATCCCCAGTCCGCCGGCCGCCGACCATTCCTTGATCCGGGCGAGATCGTCATAGGCGCCGTAGCGGTTCGACCACATCGACAGGTTCAGCGAAGTGTAGGCCGTCTCCTCGTTCTCGAATTTGCGGATCAGTGCCTCTAGTTGTTCTCGGGCATAGTCGGCCGCCTCGTCCGGCGGCTGCGGCGTATCGTTGTTCCGGATTTTCAGTTCCAGCGACCGCTGCTCGCCGGGCGGATTGTTGCCGCTGAGCCTGACATAGACGAGTTCGCCGACGGATGAGCCAGCGTCGATATTCTCAAAGCCGCCCTCGCGCAGGATCGCGGCCTCCAGCGTCAATTGCGGCGACAGACCCATGCGCACCTGTTTTCCCGTCGGCGGCTGGCCGGTCTTGTAATCGAGGATCGCAAAGCTGCCATCGTGGCGCTGCTCGATCCGGTCGGCGCGCGCCGATAGCGTGAAGATGCGTTCGTTGCCGAGCGGAATCTTGATCTCGCCCCGGATCTCGGCGGCAATTCTGTCAATCCTGTCGCGCCGCGCCAGCTCCCAGTCGGCAAACCATGCGGCGATGCGCTGAAACCGCGGCCACCACAGCGCTCGCGCCTCGGGCCGTTCCATCAGCGGCGCGAAATATTTTTCGCCGATGCCGCGCAGCACCAGCGCGGGCTGTGGCGGAAAGGCGTCGGCGAATTTTTGCGTAAACTCGCCGAGCGCGTCATGGATCGCCGAGCCGCGATCGGCCGCCGACAGCGGCATGTCGACGGGGTCGAGCGGATCCAGCCGCAGGATGTATTTCGCGTAGATCGTATAGGGATCGCGCAGCCAGTCCTCGATCGCCGTGACCGACAATTTCAGCGGCCGCGTCGCGACGGGCGGCTTCGGCGCGGGCTGCTCGATCGGCGCGACCGCGTCGGGCTGGTCCAGTTCGGCGGCGAAGCGGACATAATTTTCTCCGGCGGCCTTGGCAGCGTCCCAGCGCGCTTCGCCGGCGACCGCCTCCAAGCGGTGCAGAAAGCGCGAGGCGACCGCCGGCGCGCCGCCAACCTTGGCCGAATTGGTCAGGATCACATCGTCCGTTCCCAACAACTGTACGAAATCGTGCGCGGAAAGGCCGATGCGCCGCTCCGGCAGATCGAGGCCGAGCTCATGGCGCATCGGTCGGCTCAGCCAGGGATCGAGCCGCGGCGCCGGCGGCCAAACGCCTTCGACCAGTCCGCCGAGGATGACGCGATCGGATTCGGTCAGCCGCGCTTCGAGCTGGCCGTAGATGTGCAGATGCGCGCTCGCCGATTCAGGCCGCCGCACCATGCGATCGGCATAGGCGGTCTGGAACACATCGGGGTAGTCGCCGAGTTGGACCATCAGGCCGCTCGGCTTTTGTTCGGCAAGCAGGTCATCGAACGCCGCTGACAATGCAGCGCCTTGCGCCTCCTCGAAGACGACGGCAATGCCGTCTTGATCCGAGGATAGCGCGACCAGCGTTTCGCGATGGCGCTGTGCCAGTTCGGCGAAGTCGACCGGTTTTGACGAGCCCATGATTTCCAGCGGCGCCAGCGCCTTTTGCAGCGCCGCGATCAGCGCCTGTACCTGGTCGAGCTCGTCGTCCCTTAATTTCGCGCGCAGCTCGGAAGCGTGGAGAGAAGATGTCTCATGGCTCCTGAGCTTCCTGAGCTCGACGCGGAAACGTTCGAGGTCGCGTGCCAATCCGCCTGTACCGGCTTGCGGCCGGGTGCCGCGCAGCAGCGCCAGTTCGAGGATCTCGATGGCGTGTCTGAACGCGCCGGATGTGCGGCCGAGCCGAAACAGCGGATGTTTCAAGAGCGCGAGCAATGTCGGCGGCTCAAGCCCCTTGCTGGCTGCTTCCGCGGCGAGGCGGGCAAAGATGCCGCTTGGCGTATCCATCAGCGCGTCGCCGCCGGAATCGTCGAATTCGAGATTCCAGCGCCTTAGCGCCGCCATCACCCGCCGCGCCAGCGCGCGGTCCGGCGTCACCAGCGCGGCTGATTTGCCGAGGTGCCGCGCCTCGCGCATCGCGACCGCGATCGCCAGCGCCTCCATTTCCGAATTGGGCGCCTCGACGACGGCAAGCTGCGCCATGCCGCCGGCAATCTTTGCGGCAACATCCGGCTGGACCAGACGATCGTGCCATTGTTCGGTCGCGCTCGACGGCCGCATCGTCTCGGACACCAGCACCTCGCGTCCCTGCGGACTTGGCGTACCCAGGATTTCGACGTCGCTTCGCTTGATGCCGAAGCGATCCAGCAATCCGTGCATCGCAAACTGCGGATGGTTCGAGGAGGGCTGCGTGGTGAACTTACCTTGCGCGTCCCTGACGCCGCCGATCGTCTGCCAGGCTTCCTCGTCGAGATCGGTGTCGAGGCCCGGCAGCACCACCGCGCCCTGCTTCAGGCCGGCCACGGCGTTGAGAAATTTCGCGGTCGCCGGCATCGAACCGGTCGAACCGGCTGCAACCACCGGCCCCTCATGATGTGCGGTCAGGCGTGCGGCTTCCGCCTCGATCAGGCGGTCGCGCCGCTCGGCGGGTTCGATCCGGCCGATTTCCTTCAGGTGCTCCGGCCACGCCTTGCGCGCGATGCGCAGGAATTCGAGCGAGTGCTGCCAGTATTTGTCGAACTGGTCGGGGACCAGTTTGTCGAGCGCTTCCCAGGCGACGCCGCGCGTCACCATGTCGTCCATCAGCCGCGCCAGATCGCCGGCCAGCGCCAGCGTCGAGGCCGGGCCACCGACCACGAGCGGCGCCGACACCGGGCTTTTCGCCCATGCCGCAACCAGATGCGCCAGCGTCAGGCGGCGCTCCAATTCGCTAAGCCTCGGCGGAATGTCGAGCGGCGCCACGCCGCTGAATTGTTCGGAGCCTTCCGTAAACGCCAGCTCGTCCTCGTCGATGTCGCCAAGCGCCACAATGCGCGGCAGGATCGCGGCGTCCGTCCGCAGTTCATCGAGAAAGATTTCCCGCGCCAGCCTTCCTGCGCGCCGGGTCGGCAGATAGAGCGTCGCCGTCGCGAGATTGAGCGGGTTGCTGCGTGCCTCGAATCCCTCGACCAGCCGGCCGTCGACCAGCGCCGCGATTACGGTGCGTAGGAACGGCACGGATACGGGAACGCTGAAAACGCGCATGGGCTTCCTGATTCGAGGTCAGGCGCAATATAGGGAGCGATTGGGGATAGGTCATGCGGGTAAGGGCGGCGTCCCCGCTACTCACTGCCAAAGCAGTCCGGGCCCATTCTACTTTGCATGGGGTTGTTTTCGAGATTTTTTGTCTGAGCCGCTGCGGGCGGAGCACGTATCGCTGATGCTTCGCGCTAACGGCGGATCGGTTCGACGCCGGTCCAGCGTCGAATCAGGCCACGCTTTCCAGAAACGCCTCTTCCGCCGCCTGCACCGCGTCGGGGGTTCCGACATGCATCCAGACGCCGTCGAGCCTGAGGCCGAACAGCCGCTCCTGCTCGTTGGCGCGGTCGAACATCTTGGTCAGCGAAAACTCGCCGGCGGGCGCGCCGGCAAACAGCGAGGGCGACATGATTGCCGCGCCCGCATAGACGAACGGCACCACCTGATGCTCTTTCCGCTTGCGCAATGCGCCATCCGGCAGCATCGCGTAGTCGCCGCGGCCGGCGTAGCCGATGCTGCTCGTGGTCGGCGCCATCAGGAGCAGGATGTCCATCCGATCGGGATCGAAGGTTTCGGCGAGCCGCTCCAGATTGGGCCGCACGCCGTCGATCCACATCGTGTCGGCATTGAGATGGAAGAACGGCTCGTTGCCGAGCAGCGGCAGCGCCTTCACCACGGCGCCGCCGGTGCCGAGCACCTCGTCGCGTTCGTCGGAGATAATGATGTGGGGCTTGGCGCGGCTCGCGGTGTGCTGGATGATCTGGTCGGGCAGGTAATGCACATTGACCACGGCTTCGCTGACGCCGGCGCCGGCGAGCTTGTCCAGCACGTGATCGAGCAAGGGCTGGCCGGCCACGCGCACCAGCGGCTTCGGCATGTGGTCGGTCAGCGGGCGCATGCGCAAACCGAGACCGGCGGCAAGGACCATGGCTTTGGCGGGCGTAACGGACATTCCTGGAGTTTCTCGAACTATCAAAATCAGGCCGCGGATCATACCACGGCGATTCGCTTGAACCAGCAACCATGAGGCCTTAGTGGCCGCACATGACGGCCGTACGACGGCCGCCGGCGGCCAAACCTCAGACTTCAGCGCCCTCGGCCCCGCGCTTGGCCGCCTTCTTCTTCTTGTCGCCCTGCTTCAGGAAGTTGACGCCGATCTGATCACCGTTGACCCAAGCCAGTTCGCAGCGCCGATAGGCCAGCCCCGTCGACGACAGCAGCAGGAAGAATTCCTTCAAGTGCAGGCCCTCGACCGAACCCTCGACCGTCAGCTTGGCGCCGGTCTCGGAAACGTCTTCCATCACGCAGTCGCGCCGCCAGGTGCCGTCGATGCCCATCATGTGCGCCGCAAAGCCGCGCTCGAACACGACCCGATCTCCCTTGCGACGTTCCGCCCCCGCCATGGCCGTCTTCCCGTGTCAAAACCGAATGCGCCATGCCTCCACAGCATGGCCGGTTCCAGATTAAATGCGGGGTGGCTAACAGGAGGTAAATCAGGGGCGTGGCGGCGGCACGTTGGCGGCATACCATTCGCGAACCACCGCCAGCGCCGGGTGCGCCAGCGAACGGTTCAGATAGGTCCAGATCCGGGGCTGGTGGCGCAGATATTGCGACTTGCCGTCGCGCCGGTTGAGCCGGGCAAACGTGCCGAGCAGGCGGGTATTCCGCTGCGCCGACATGATGGCGTAAAGCTCGGCAAAGCTGGCCGGATCGAACTGGTCATCCGCCGCGCGGCGCGCCTTGATGTAGCGGGTCAGAAGCGTCAATTCGAGCTGTTCGGGAACGTCGAGCCGGGCGTCCTGCAGCAGCGACACCAGATCGTAGGCGGCAGGGCCAAGCACGGCATCCTGGAAGTCGATAATCCCGACGCGCAAGATCCCCGTGCGGTCGCCGAGCCAGATGATGTTGGGCGAATGAAAATCCCGCATCACCCAGGTTCGGGGCGCAGCCGCCGGCTTCTCCAGCAACGTTCGCCACATCGTGACGAATTCGTCGCGCCGTTGCTGGCTGACCTCGGCGCCACGATCCGGCAGATACCATTCGAGCATCAGGCCGATCTCGACCAGCCATGCATCGATATTATAGACCGGAATTTGGTATGGGCCCTGCGGCGCCAGCGGCGCCGTTTCGGGCAGGGCTTTGCGATGCAGCTCCGCCAGCATGTCGGTCGCCGCCTCGTAGCACTCGGCGATCGGCCGCGGCGGCTCGCCTTCGACGATGCCGGCACTGCCGAAATCCTCGGTGATCAGGAAACCGGAATCGAGGTTGGCGTGGCGGATGGCGGGCGCCGAGAAGCCGTGCGCGCGCAGGCCGTTGTCGATGGCGACGAACGGCTTGACGTCCTCGGCGAGATGAACGGCGGCGCTGTAGGACTTTCCGTCATAAATCGCCGGCCCGTCCGGGCGGCGCGGCGAATTCATCAGGATCGAGGTGCCGTCGTCGCGGATCAGCCGCGCATAGGAGCGCGTCGATGCGTCGCCGGGCATGCGCTCGCGCACGGTATCCAGGAAGCCGGAATCGCTGAGAAATTTGCGCAAGCTGCTCAATCGCGTCACCTGCGCCGCCGCCTTGCCATGGCCGGTGATTTCGGCGGCGCGCGCGGTGGATCCGAGCGCCGGGCGATGGCTGAAGGCGATGTCGATGCGATCTTCGGGCAGCGCATCGGGCGCGCGCTCCGGCCATTCGATCAGCGCCAGTGTGCCCTCGGGCAGCGGCGACAATCCGATTTCCTCCAGCTCGCTCGAATCATTGATCCGGTAGAGATCGGCGTGAACGATCGGATATGGCAGGTCGTAGCTCTGCGCCAGCGTAAACGTCGGGCTTGGCACTTCCAGCGCGGGATCGTTGGCGAGGTAGCGGATCATGGCGCGCGCCGCCGCGGTCTTTCCCGCGCCGAGATCGCCCGAGAGCGTGATGACGTCGCCCGGGCCGACCAGCAGCGCGAGGTCGGCCATCAGATGCGCTGTCGCCGTCTCGTTCGCCAGCGCTACGGTGAATGTCGCGGGCGCGGTCATTCGGCGGCGTTGCGATGGGCGTTCTGGTCGATCGGAAAGTCGCAGGTGACCGTGGTGCCCTTGCCGACCACCGAATCGACGCGCACCTTGCCGCCGTGCAGTTCGACGAAGGAGCGCACCAGCGACAGGCCGAGGCCGGCGCCGCGGTGACGCGAGCCATGGGAATGGCTCTCGAACCAGTCGAACACCTTGTCTTTCACATCAGCCGGAATACCGGGGCCGGAATCGCTGACGGTAAAGATCACGCGATGCTCGGTGCGCCGCGCGCTGATCGTGACGGCGGCATCGTGCGGCGAGAAGCCGACGGCGTTGGCGAGCAGATTATAGAGCACCTGCACCACGCGCCGCTCGTCGCCGGTGAAGTCGCCGATATTGGAATCGATGTCGACCTTGAGTTCGATGCGGTCGGTCGCCAGCCGGTCCTGAATGCCTTCGGCCGCAGCCCGGATGGCTTTTTCGATATTGACCGGGCCGAGCTCGAGCTTCATGGCGCCGGCATCGATGGTGGCGAGATCGAGGATGTTGTTGGTGAGCGCGAGCAGCGCGTTGGTCGATTTGGTAACGTAGTCGAGATACTCGGCCTGCTTTGGCGTCAGCGGGCCGGTCGAGGGATCGCTGAGGAAATGTGCAAAGCCGATGATGGTGGTCAGCGGCGCGCGCAGTTCGTAGGACACGTGGTGGACGAAATCGACTTTCATCTGGTCGGCGGCTTCCAGCGCCTCGTTGCGCTCGCGCAGCGCGCGTTCGACATTCTCGGTGTCACTGATGTCCTGGAAGGTCAAGAGCGTGGCGCCGTCGGGCAGCGGCATGGTCATGCAGTCCAGCACGCTGCCGTCCTTGCGCTCGAGCTTCAGCGCCACCTGCGCCCGGTTATCGATGGCGGTGATCGCCTCGCGCAGGGCCCGCCAGGTCAGCGCGTCCTCGAACAGCGGCTTGCACCAGGCTTCCACGGTTTCGATGTGCGGCTGTTCTTTCAGCGATTCAGCCGACAGCTTCCACATTTTCACGAACGCGGGGTTGAACAGTTCCACGCGGCCGTTGCTGCCGAACACCGCGACGGCCTCTGCGAGATTGTCGAGCGTCTCGTGCTGAACCCGGGTCAGCCGGTCGTAGCGGCGTGCGAGATCGAGGCTCTCGGTAACATTGTCGAACAGATAGGTGACGCCGCCTTCGAGGTTCGGCGTGGTGACGACGCTGACGGCGCGGCCGTCCGGCAGGAACCAGGTGTAGTTTTCCGGCTCCATGGCGCGATAGGCTTCGTGCAGCTTGGCTTTCCAGGCCCGGAAGTCGGGCTGCTCGGGCAATTTGCGCGCTGCGCGCAAGCGGTCGAGCACGCTTGAATCGTCGGGATTGGAATCGAGGAATGCCTGATCGAGGCCCCACAGCCTGCGGTAGGATTCATTGTAGAAGGCAAGCCGCCGCTGGCCGTCGAACACGGCAACCCCCGACGACAACTGGTCCAGGGTGCGGCGATGGGCTTCCGTCATCCGCTCCATGGCGTCGCGCAACGCGGTCGCCTCGCTGGCGTCGATGGCGATGCCGGCGCTGCCGCCGCCGAGCTTGAGCGTCTGAACGTCATAGATGCGCCGCTCGCCACCGACCACGATCGGCAGCCGCGCGCTGAAGGTGGAATTGTCGTTCAGCACCCGGCCCATCTCGACGCGCTGGTCATTCTCCAGGAGTTCGAGGTTGCGGCGAATCGTATCCGCGACGCTTGCGCCCTCGGTGGCTCGCACGTAAGCCGCATTGGCGTAACGCAGATTGCCCTCGGCGCTCTTGGCCCAGATCGGCCAGGGCGCCGCGGCGGCGAACTCGCGCAACAGCTCGGTCTCCTCCAACAGCGTCCGGTAACGGAGATTGGATTCGGCGACCTCACGGCGTAAGCCCCCGAGTTCGCGAATCCGCACAATGGCTTGGCCCCCGATGGCGCGACCCATTGCTTCGATGGCACGGCCGCTCGAGGTGGAGAGATTGAGCAGAAAGCCTTCGCCGGCCTCGCGCAGCGCATCGACCGCATGGTCCATCTGCAGCGCCGGCTCCGGCGGCAGCCAGGTTCCGAAGGCGAGGATGCGTTGCGGTGAATTCGACATCGCGTCCTGCGAGATCAGAAGCGAGATGTCGCCACTGATCTGGGGCCGGTTGTCGCCCGCCGCCCACGCGATCAGGATCTGGGGCTCGGCGAACAGGAGCGCGCGCAGCCGGTCAGCCTGCACCTGCAGGTCGGCGATGTCGGAGCGCAGGCTGAGTTCCATTCGGGTGGCCCGAATGCGCGTGCGCATCAAGAGGATCGCAGCCACCACGGTAAAGCCGAGCAGCGATAACGCCGTCGTCAGCGCGGCGAATTCCTGGTGATTGAGGTCGAGCAGCGCGGAAATCGTCTGCGTGATGGTCAAATCAGCGGCCAAAGCGGGTTCCAGCGATGCGGGAAGGCCGATGGCGAGCGCGATCACGCCGTGGCGCGCCAGTGAGGTGCACGACAGCAGGGTTCGACGCATCGCCGCGACTACGCCCGACATTATTTGCCCCAAAAACGCACGACTTCAGGCCCGGCGCTACCCTCAGCGCATAATCCGCCAAAGTGTGAGCGGTTTGGCGTTGAGATTATGCGCCGACAATAGCCAACAATAGGAGTGAGCGCGCCCGGACGCAAAACCGGACCCCACTTTTGCTGGTCGCGCTCTGCACGAATCGGGTCGAGAGTATCCCCTTCGGGAGAAGAGCGGTAAGAGTCCAGACCGTGAACGCAAACTTGGCTGTGAAAAATTCAGCGGATTACCGATTAGGGCCGTCTTTACTAAACGATTCAGCGCCCGGTCGAGCCGAAACCGCCGCTGCCGCGATCGGTTGTTGAAAGCGACACCACTGGAACCAGTTGCGCCTGCACGACGGGTGCGATCACCATCTGCGCAATGCGCTCGCCGCGCCGGATCGGGAATGGCCTATCGCCATGATTGATCAGCAGCACGTTGATTTCGCCGCGGTAATCCGCGTCCACCGTGCCTGGCGAGTTCAGCACCGTGACGCCGTGTTTGGCGGCTAGCCCGGAGCGCGGTCGCACCTGCGCCTCATATCCAGGAGGCAGCGCGATCGTGAGTGCGGTCGGCACCATCGCGTATTTGCCAGGAGGCAGGATCAAGGGCGTGTCCGCCGGCACTGCCGCGAGCAGATCGAGGCCAGCGGCATCCGCGCTCTGATAGGCCGGCAGCGCGAGACCTTCGCCGTGCGGCAATTGGCGGATTTCGACTTTCACGGTCGCGCTCACGAGTTCTGCTCCACCTTCTTTGCGATCTTCGCCACCAGCTCGGTTGCGACCTGTTCCTTGGTCATCACAGGCCAGGAATCAACCTTGATATCGCTGGAGTCATCGCGTGTCAGCAGGTGGATGGTGTTGCGGTCGCCGCCCATCACCCCTAGCGCGGGCGAAACGTCGTTGGCGACAATCCAGTCGCAGCCCTTGCGTGCGATCTTGGCCTTGGCGTTGTCGATCAGATGCTCGGTTTCGGCGGCGAAACCGATCACCAGCGGCGGGCGCTTGTCCTTCAATTGCGCGATCGTCGCGAGAATGTCGGGGTTTTCGACCAATGCGAGCTGCGGCATGCCGGCAGAGGTCTTTTTCAGCTTCTGCTCGCCCTCATTGGCGACGCGCCAATCGGCCACGGCGGCGGCGAAGATCGCGATATCAGCCGGCAAGGCGGCTTCCACGCGATGTAGCATGTCGCGCGCCGATTCCACGCGGATCACCGTGACGCCTGCGGGATCGCGCAATTCGACCGGGCCCGAGATCAGCGTGACATCGGCGCCCGCAGTCCGCGCCGCGGCGGCGATGGCAAAGCCCTGCTTGCCGGACGAACGGTTGGCGATGTAGCGCACGGGATCGATCGGCTCATGCGTCGGTCCGGCCGTGATCAGGACGCGCTTGCCCGCCAGCGGCTGCGGGCGTGGCGGACGCAGGATGTCGACGGCGGCGGCAGCGATTTCGATCGCCTCCGACATCCGCCCGACGCCGGCTTCACCGGCTTCGGCCATCTCGCCGGCATTGGGACCGATCATGTGGATGCCGTCGCGCCGCAACTGCAGCACGTTGCGGCGGGTGGCGGGGTTGTTCCACATCAAGGGGTTCATCGCGGGCGCCAGCAGAATCGGACGGTTCGCCGCCAGCAGGATCGCGGTGGCGAGATCGTCGGCGTGGCCCTGCGCCATCTTCGCCATCAAGTCGGCAGTCGCCGGCGCCACCACGATCAGATCGCATTCACGCGCCAGGCGGATGTGACCGGCATCGAATTCGCTCTCGGGGTCGAACAGATCCGTATAGACGCGCTCAAGCGACAATGCGCTGGCTGAAAGCGGCGTGACGAATTGCTGTGCGGCCTTGGTCAGCACGCAGCGGACGTTGACGTGCCGCTCCTTCAGCCGCCGGATCAGGTCCAGCGCCTTGTAGGCGGCGATGCCGCCGCCGATGATCAGGGTGACATTCCGTTCGCCGGAGGGCGTGAGCGGCCGTGGGACCTGCGCTGGGGCGTCGGCGGAGGGCGACGCGGCGGCTGCGCCAGCCAGGTCGGGGCGTCCCTGTGTCAGCTCTCCGAGGATGACCCGGACTTCCTCCTCGACGGAACGGCCGTTTCCCGCCGACCGAACGCGCAGGTAGGCTTTGACGGTTTCGTCGAGTTTTCGGATGGTCAGGCTGGCCATTGGTGCCTCCGGCGAGCTATGCAATCAATGCTATCACATGGGGGCAGCATTGCAATCACAAGTGCTGGATGGCGACCAGAATCCCGATAAAGGTCGCCGCGATGATCCAGAGCGCCACGGTCCGCCAGCGGTTCTTGCGGCTCTCGGCCCGGCCTATGGCTGCGATCGTCTCCGGCGACAGCGTCAGGCCTTCCCGGGTCATCTTCTCCATGTTCTCGATCACGACAACCGCCCGCGAGGCGATCGCAGGCAGGCTCCCCATCACGCGGCCGAGTTCGCCGGCGCCGGACATCGCGCCCTGAATCCGCCCGAGCGGGCCGAGATTGCGCTCGATCCATTCGCGCACCACGGGATCGGCGACCTTCCAGATATCGAGCTTGGGGTCGAACCCTCGCGCGACCCCTTCGACCACCACCATGGTCTTCTGCAGCAGGATCAATTCGGGCCGGGTCTGCATGTCGAACAGCCCGGTGACCTCGAGCAGCAGGGTCAACAGCTTCGCCATCGAGATTTCTTCGGCGGTGCGGTTGTGGATCGGCTCGCCGATGGCGCGGATGGCTTGCGCGAAATTCTCGACCGAGTGATGACCCGGCACATAGCCGGCCTCAAAATGCACCTCCGCGACGCGGCGATAGTCACGCGTGATGAAGCCGAGCAGAATTTCAGCGAGGAAGCGCCGCTCCTTCATGCCGAGCCGGCCCATGATGCCGAAATCCACCGCCACCAGCCGGCCGGTATCGTCGAGGAACAGATTGCCGGGATGCATGTCGGCATGGAAGAAGCCGTCGCGCAGCGCATGGCGCAGAAAGCTCTGGATCACCTTGCGGCCGAGATCGGGCAGGTCGACATGCGATTGTTTGAGCCGCGCGTGGTCGTTCAGCGCGATGCCGTCGATCCACTCCATCGTCAGCACGTTGTGTGTGGTGCGATCCCAGTCGACGGCCGGCACGCGGAAATCCGGATCGTCCCTTGTGTTCTCCGCCATCTCGGACAGGGCGGCCGCTTCGAGCCGCAGGTCCATCTCCATCGCGACCGAGCGCGACATCGTGTTGATGACCTCGATCAGCCGCAGCCGCCGCGCCTCGGCCGAATGCGCTTCCGCATTGTGCGCGACGAAGAAGAAATCGCCGAGGTCGCGCCGGAAGCGCGTGGCGACATTGGGCCGGAGCACTTTAACGGCGACCGGCTGGCGCACGCCGTCACGCTCGACCTCGGCGCGATGCACCTGTGCGATCGAGGCTGCGGCGACCGGCGGGCCGAGGCTGACAAACGCTTTAGCCAGAGAGCGTTCCAGCGACGCGGCGATCACGGCCTCGGCTTCGCTTTGCGAAAACGGCGGCAGCCGGTCCTGCAGGCTTTCCAGATCGCGCGCCATCGCGACGCCGACGACGTCGGGCCGGGTCGCCAGAAACTGTCCGAGCTTGAGGTAAGCGGGGCCGAGCCGTGTCAGCGCGCGCGACAGCCGCGGGCCGGATTTGGCGCCGGGGCGTTCGATCAGCCGCGCCAGCCGCAGCGCGAGCTGCCCGGGCGGCGGCACCAGGCTCGGATCGACCACGCCGAACACGCCTTCGCGCGCGAACACGTAAGCGGCGCGGACGAGCCGCGCGATGTGGGTCGCCGCAGAAATCACAAACGCCAGCCCGAATGTAACGCCACGATGCCGCCGGAGAGGCTTTCCCACTTCACCCGCGCAAAGCCAGCGTCGCGGATCATCTCGGCAAATGCATTGGGCCGGGGGAATTTCCGGATCGATTCGACGAGATACTGATAGGAGTCAGCATCACCCGTCACGGCACGGCCGAGCGGCGGGATCACGTTGAACGAAAAGAAGTCGTACAGCCGGTCGAGCCCGGGGACGTCGACGGTGGAGAATTCCAGGCACAGGAATCGGCTGCCGGGCCGCAGCACGCGATAGGCTTGGCGGAGCGCAGCGTCGATCCGCGGCACGTTGCGAATGCCGAACGCGATGGTGTAGGCGTCGAAGCTGCGGTTCGGAAACGCCAGCGCCTCGGCATTGCCCTCGACGAAGGAAACCTGGTGGTCGAGATGCCGCGCCAGGGCGCGGTTGCGGCCGACCTCGAGCATATCGGTGTTGATATCGCAGACGGTGGCGTGGAAGCCGGCGCCTGCCGCCCCGGCCGCGCGGAAGGCGATATCACCGGTGCCGCCGGCGACGTCGAGCAGCGCAAACGGCGCGTCGCCCTTCGGCGGGTTCAGCGCATTGATCATGATGTCCTTCCAGACCCGGTGCAGGCCCGCCGACATCAGATCGTTCATCAGGTCGTAGCGGGTGGCCACGCTGTGGAATACGTCGTTCACCAGCGTCTGCTTGTCCCCCAGGGGCACGTCCCTGAAGCCAAAATGGGTGGTTTGATCCGGCCGATCCATCAACTCATACTCCGTCGGCCGACCATAGCGCGCCCGCCGCAATGGCGCTATCACGTCACTTCCATAAGGTGAATGCCTGCATGCCTGAATTGCCCGAAGTTGAGACTGTCCGCCGCGGCCTGCAACCCGCCATGGAGGGGGCGAAAATCCTCAAAGCGGAAGCACGGCGCAAGGATTTGCGGTTTCCCTTTCAAAAAGACTTTATCGCGCGGCTGGAGGGCCAGACCGTGACTGGCCTCGGCCGCCGCGCCAAATATCTGATGGCGGATCTTGGCTCGGGCGACGTGCTCTTGATGCATCTGGGCATGTCCGGCTCGTTCCGGGTGCTGGAAGGCAACGGCGACACCACGCCGGGCCAATTCCACTATCCGCGAAGCGAGGATCGCGCGCACGATCACGTGGTGTTTCACATGTCATCGGGAGCGGCTATCGTGTTCAATGACCCGCGCCGCTTCGGTTACATGAAGATCATCGCTCGCAACGCGTTGGAGGACGAACCGCTGTTGAAGGACCTCGGCCCGGAGCCGCTCGGCAACGAATTCGACGCCGCGATGCTGGCGCGCTCGTGCTTCAACAAGAAGACCAGCCTGAAGGCCGCGCTGCTAGACCAGCGCGTGGTCGCAGGGCTCGGCAATATCTATGTCTGCGAGGCGCTGTACCGGTCGCATCTCTCGCCACGCCGGTTGGCCGCGACGCTGTCGACCAAGCAGGGCGAGCCGACCGATCACGCCGGGCGGCTGGTGAACGCGATTCATTCGGTGCTCAATCAGGCGATCAAGGCCGGCGGCTCCTCGATCAACGATCATCGCCTGACCTCGGGCGAACTCGGCTATTTCCAGCATTCGTTCGGGGTATATGACCGCGAGGGCGAGAAGTGCCAGACCAAGGGCTGCGGCGGCATCGTCCGGCGCTTCGTTCAGAACGGCCGATCGACTTTTTGGTGTCCGAAATGTCAGAAATAACCATTACACCGACGCTTCAAACGGAGCGACTGATCCTGCGGCCGCTTGCGCTCTCGGATGCGCCGGCGATCCAGCGCCATTTCAACAACTGGAACATCATCCAGCATCTCGCGCAGGTCGTTCCCTGGCCATATCCGGAGGACGGCGCGGAGACTTTCATCGCGAGGGAGCTGGAGAGGGTCGCCGCGGGGGAAGTGATCTATAATTGGATGCTGGTGCTGCGCGGCGGTGACGGCGAGGCGATCGGGAATATTCGCCTGCGCCCATGGGTAGACGATCCAAAGGGCAACCGTGGATTTTGGCTTGCGGAGCGCTATTGGAATCAGGGCCTGATGACCGAAGCCGTCACGGCGGTGAACGATTTTGCCTTCCGCGTCCTGGGCGTCGACGTCCTGCACTTCTGTAATGCCGTTACCAATGAAGCGTCACGCCGGGTCAAGCAGAAGACCGGCGCCGAATTCGTCGGCTATATCGAGATTCCCCATCACAACGGCCAGACGCGCGCGGAAAAATGGCGCTTGACGCGGAAAAATTGGCTGCGTCGGGATTTGTAGCGAAGCGAAGCAAATCCAGCGGGGGCTGGTGGCTGGATTACTTCTGCCGTCGCTTCGCGTAATGACATTGCGCGAAGCGGGATGTCAGCTTCGGGCCGGCACTCTCAGGAAGAGAGCGCTGTCGGTTCCGATGGACGGGAGCGCGGCCAATGCGGGAAGAATCGCTGGCGTTTCCACCGACTTCTCGATGATCGGCTCGTCGCTAGCTGCCGCCGCGTTGCCCAACCTTGCCTCGATCCACTGCCAGAGGCTGCGGATTTCCTCGGCGGATTTGCCGGTCGGCGCGTATTCGCAGACCGCAACGCCGGCGCTTAACGCGTCCTGGTGATCGTTGCGCATCACGATGAACGGTCTGGCGATGATTTCGGCGATGTCGCGCGCGGCCTCGTCGCTCAGCGCATTCTCCGCGCTGGTGAGGCGCGAGCCCCGGATCGGGGTCTGGTTCAGAACGTAGGCGAACGGCTTGTGCCAGGCCCTGACGACGCTGAGCGTCGCGGCAGTCGCTTCGATGTCCGCGATGCTCGGGCGCGTCGGAATCAGACACAGATCGGCATAGCGAATGGCTGAATTGGTCGCGGCGCTGACGCCGCCGGCGGTATCGACGATCGCTACCGTCACGCCCTCGCGGTCGAGCGATTGCAGGCGCTGTTCGACCTCCCTGGCCGCGTAGACCGGCTCGACGACCGGCGCGGCACAGGGGCGCCGGCGCTGCCAGTTCGAAAGCGTGCCCTGCGAGTCGGTCTCGATCAGGCGGACATTGTGCCCGGCCCGGATGGCGGCAAGCGCAAGGCTGATGGCGAGCGTGCTCTTGCCGGAGCCCCCCTTCTGGGTGGCCAATACGATCGTCTGCATTTCAGATCCTTTGGATGGCTTTCAGGCATTGGGGTTACGCCACACGAGCTGCGCCGCATTCTGCGACGCCGAGTTACGCGCTCGTTCAGACGTGCCCAGCCCGATCCAAAGGTCAGGGGATCGCGGTAGTCCGAATCAGTCAGCTTGCAATGATGCCCGATTATGGAATTGTGGTCATCCGGGCAAATACTGCCGGGCGGCGCTTTTGCGCCCGATGAAAAAACGACAACTTGCTGGTGCGGCATAGGTCCCGGCTCTGCGGAGCAGCGCTGATGCGCTGCACCGCGTCCGGGACACGAGTGACTTACTTCCTCACGCAGATCACGCGGACCACCGACGCCTTCGCATCGCTCGATCCGCCGGCTGCGTTGACGCCATTTGCCTTGAGGAAGTCGCGCAGCGTTTCGGCGGTCACCAGCACGGCCTGCGCCGCCGGCACGCCATTGGTGGGGCCCGCCACCTGAACCGGCTTCAACAGCGCGATGCCGGCAAACCTGCCGTCGGCATCGAGCGCCGCCGCACCGGAAAAGCCGAGCGCCGGTGCGGGCGTCAGCGCGATGTCGCTGCCGCCGCCAAGCTGGGCCACCGAAGCTTTCACACTGGTCACGGCGGCGCCGCCGCCCTGGTTCTGCGGATCGGCAATGCCGGTGAGGTCGAGCGCCGTCCTGGTGGCGGCGTTGGCGAGATTAAGCGCCTTCAGCCCGCGCGCGCCATAGATGCGCAATAGCGCGAGATCGTGCTCTTTGTCCTCGGCGACGCGGTCGGCATTGCCAAGCCCTGCGATCGCGACCGTGAGGCAGCCGTCGGTGATCTGGCGGTCGGTGATGATCGCGCCGTCATCGCCGACGACGACGCCGGTGCCATATTCCACGGTCTTGCGCGGGAGAGGTCCCGCCGCTTGCACGGCGGCCGGAAACGCGTTGAACGCGCTCGACATCGCGATCACGACCGGCTCAACGGTATTCTCGGTCGCCTGATCGTAGAGGATGGTGAGGATGCGGACCTCGTCGCCCTTGAAGGTGCCGCGGAGATAGAATTTCTTCAGGCTCTGCAGGCCGGACAGCACGAAGAAGTCCGGCTTGACCACGGTGTAGTCGATGCTGCGCCCCGGCTCTTTCTTCTCGCGCTCGGCGAGCTTTGCCGTGACGGGGCCGGCTTCCTTGCGCCGCGCCAGTTGAATCTGGATCGTGCCGGTCGGCGAGGTCCATTTGGTGCCGTTGGCGTCGCTGGCCTGCTGCGGCACCAGTTTGGTGGGGATGCCCAAGCGCACGCCGGTGCCGGGATCGGTAACGATCTTCCAGCCGACGCTTTCCTGCTTTTTCTTGGCGGTATCGCCGAGAATACCGCGCTCCTGCGGATTGAGCACGCCGGTCTGTTTGGCCCCGCGGGATTTCTGGAATTCCTTGATGGCATTGACCATGCGCTCGCTGGCGTCGCCAGTGATGGCGCCGTTATATTGCCCGACCCAGGCGAGATCCGACTGCAGCGCCAGTCGCTCGGCCTGCCCCAATGCCTTGGCCGTATCCTCCGGCCTCTGCAGCGCTGGCCGGATCGGCACCGTCGTGACCGGCTTGGGCTTGGCCCCTGCCGTGGACGGCGGCATCATCTGCGCCTGGACCTGCGAAGCGGCCAAACCTAAGGCCGCGGTCATCAATGTTGCCGAAAGCACCGATCTCATGACAAATCCAGGACAATGCCGGAGTGGAATAGGGAGCGGTCATTGACGTCGCGCCAATTAAGCACATCTGCTTAGTCGGCAACAACCGCGCCCCGGTTCAGGGGATTGATTGAGGTAGTGCGATCATGCTGACGGCTGACGAACTCGAGCGCTATGCCCGCCATATCGTGCTGCGCGACGTCGGCGGCCCGGGGCAGGCCGCGCTGAAAGAGGCGTCGGTGCTGGTGATCGGCGCCGGCGGCCTCGGCGCGCCGGTCCTGATGTATCTGGCGGCCGCCGGCGTCGGCACGCTCGGTGCCGTCGATGACGACATCGTCTCGCTGTCCAACCTGCAGCGCCAGGTCATCCACACCACGCCCGATATCGGACGGCGCAAGGTCGACAGCGCCGCCGAAGTGATTCACGCGCTCAATCCCCATGTTCACTTCGAGGCGCATGCGGTGCGTCTCGATGCAAAGAACGTGATGTCGCTGATCGGCGGCTACGATCTCGTGCTCGACGGCTCCGACAATTTCGAAACCCGCTATCTGGTTTCCGATGCCTGCTTCTTTGCCGGCAAGCCGCTGATCACGGCGGCGCTCGGCCAGTTCGACGGATCGCTGACCACCATCCGAGCCCATGAGCGCAACGAGCAGGGCGAGTTCAACCCGACCTACCGCTGCCTGTTTCCCGAGCCGCCGCCACCCGGCACCGTGCCGGCCTGCGCCGAGGCCGGCGTGATGGGCGCGCTGGCGGGCATGCTGGGCTCGATGATGGCGCTGGAGGCGATCCGCGAAATCGTCGGCTTCGGCGAGAGCCTGGTCGGACGGCTGGTGATGGTGGACGCGCGCGCCATGCGCTTCGAGACGTTGCGCTACGCGCGCGATCCGCAAAACCCGCTCAACGGCGATACGCCTGTCATCACCGATCTGAGCGGGCACGCGGCCTAGCATTCACCGGCCGTTATCGCATTCACCGTTTCTCACTGTCGAGATGCGCCATCTGCTCGGCGGCATAGCGCGTGCCGGCGGCGACCTCAGGCGGAAATGCGTAGGCGAGCGTGGAGAGATGCGCAGGCGTCAATTTGACGGCGAGCGCGCCAAGCGCTTCCGTCAGCCGATCGCGTCGCCGCGCCCCGACCAGCGGTACGATGTCATTGCCTTGCGTGGCCACCCAGGCGATCGCGACCTGTGCAGGCGTTGCACCGATGCTGTCGGCGACGGCGCGCAAGGGTTCGACCAAGGCCAGGTTCGCATCGAGGTTGCTGCCTTGAAAGCGTGGGCTCGCTTGGCGGAAATCCCGCGCCTCCGAACGGTCCTTTGACCAATGCCCGCTGATCAGGCCGCGCGACAGCACGCCATAGGCGGTGATGCCGATGCCGAGCTCGCGGCAGGTGTTCAAGATGCCGTTCTCGATGCCGCGCGCGATCAGCGAATACTCGATCTGCAGGTCGGCGATCGGGTGCACGCGGTGCGCCCGGCGAATGGTGTCGGAGCCGACCTCCGACAGTCCGATGTGCTTGACGTGTCCGGCCTTCACCATGTCGGCGACGGCGCCGATCGTCTCCTCGATCGGCACCGACGGGTCGAGCCGCGCGGGACGATAGATATCGATTGTCTCGACGCCGAGCCGTTGCAGCGAGTAGGCGAGAAAATTCTTCACCGCGGCGGGGCGGCAGTCGATGCCGCGGAAGCCCATCGCGGGATCGCGCAACGCGCCGAACTTGACGCTGATCTGGAGGTTGTCGCGATTGCGGCCGGCGAGCGCCTCGCGGATCAACATTTCATTGTGGCCCATGCCGTAGAAGTCGCCGGTATCGAGCAGGGTGATGCCGGCCTCAAGCGCGGCGTGGATAGTGGCAATGCTCTCGCTACGGTCGGCCGGGCCGTAAAAGTCCGACATGCCCATGCAGCCGAGGCCGATGGTGGAGACAGTAGGCCCGGTGGAGCCGAGTTTGCGTTTTTCCATAGTGGTTCTCCTCGAAACCGGCGGCGGACATCCGCGCCGTGATGACGAGGCCGATATGAGGGATTTGGGTCGCGCGGATAAGCTGGACAATCATAAATAGCGTGTTCAGTATATCGAACAATGAAGGATTTCGACCTCCGCGACCTCGATGCTTTCGTTGCCGTGGCGCGCACCCGGAATTTCCGCCGTGCCGCGGTCGAGCAGGGCATCTCCGTTTCGAGCCTCAGCCAGCGCCTGCGCGACATGGAGGAGCGGCTCGGCGTTCGCCTGATGAACCGCACCACGCGCAGCGTAGCCCTCACCGAAGCCGGCGAGTTGTTGTTGGCCCGTGTCGGCCCTGCGATGTCGGATGTCGGCGCGGCGCTCGATCAGGTGCGCGGCCTGCGGGCCGTGCCGTCCGGGCGTCTGCGCATCAACGCGCCGCCGCCGGCGATCGATCTGGTGCTGGCGCCGATGGTCGCGCCGTTTCTTGCAGCGCATCCCAAAATCGACATGGAGATCGTCGGCGAGAGTTCGTTCGTCGATATCGTGGCCGGAGGTTTTGACGCCGGCGTGCGTTACGGCGAGCATCTGGCGCAGGACATGATCGCGGTCTCGCTCGGGGCGCCGCAGCGCTATGCGGTGGTGGCCTCGCGCGAATACGTGGCGCAGCATGGAGCGCCGAAACATCCGAAGGACCTGCTCGATCACGCCTGCATCCGCACCCGCTTCGGCAGCGGCGCGATGCTGGACTGGGAATTCGAGAAGGGTGGTCGTGTTGTGAAGGTTTCACCGCCAGCCAAGCTGATCGCGACCCATCTAGGCCTGGCGCTACGTGCCGTCCATGACGGTACAGGCTTCTGGCTGACGTTCGAGGGCTACGTCCGGTACGGCATCAAGTCGGGCGCGCTGGTCAGCGTGCTCGACGATTGGTGCCCACCGTTCCCCGGGCCGTTCTTGTACTACCCGAGTCGCCGCCAACCCCCGCCGGCGCTCGCCGCCTTCGTGGCCTTTGTCGCGGAGTGGCGGAAGCGGGAGCGGCGGAAAAACAGATAGTGCCGTAGCCCGGATCGAGCCAACGGGTCGCGCGAATGCGCGCCCCGTTGGCTCGATCCGGGCTACATGCGCTACGGGTGCTCAGAACTCACAGCATGCTGGGCAGCACGCGGTCCGGCGGCTTGTGGTTGTCGAGGAAGGTTCTGATGTTGATGATCACCTTCTCGCCCATCTCGACGCGGCCTTCGATGGTGGCCGAGCCCATATGCGGCAGCAGCGTCACCTTGCCGGCCTTGGCGAGCCGCACCAGCTTTGGATTGACCGCGGGCTCGTGCTCATAGACGTCGAGGCCGGCGCCGCCGATGTCGCCGGCTTCGATCAGCTTGATCAGCGTGTCCTCGTCGATCACCCCGCCGCGCGCGGTGTTGACGATGTAGGCGTCTTTTCGGATCAGCTTCAGCCGCCGCGCCGAGAGCAGGTGGTAGGTTGCCGGCGTATGCGGACAGTTCACCGAGATGATGTCCATCCGCGCCAGCATCTGGTCGAGGCTTTCCCAATAGGTCGCGCCGAGCTCCTCGGCGATTATGGGCGCTACGGGGCGGCGGTTGTGATAGTGGATCTGCAGCCCGAAGGCGCGCGCCCGGCGGGCCACGGCCTGCCCGATGCGGCCCATCCCGACGATGCCGAGCCGCTTGCCGCCGATCCGGTGGCCGAGCATCCAGGTCGGCGACCACCCCTCCCAGTTCTTGCCCTCGGTCAGGATGGTGGAGCCCTCGATCAGCCGCCGCGGCACCGCAAGAATCAGCGCCATGGTCATGTCGGCAGTGTCTTCGGTCAGCACTTTCGGCGTGTTGGTCACCGTGATGCCGCGCGCATGCGCGGCCGTGACGTCGATATTGTCGACGCCGTTGCCGAAATTGGCTATCATGCGCAGCTTGCAGTCGGGATCTTTCAGGATCCCTTCGCTGATCATGTCGGTGACGGTCGGCACCAGCACGTCGGCGGTGCGGACCGCGTCCGCGATCTGTTCCGGCGTCATCGGTGTGTCGTCGAGATTCAACCTCGCGTCGAACAGCTCGCGCATCCGGGTCTCGATCGAGTCCGGCAGCTTGCGGGTGACGACGACGAGAGGTTTTTTCTTGACCGACATGTTCTGCTCTCATGAGGGACGGCGAGAAGCGCGCCGTTCAGACCTCATTAACCCGGTTGTTCGACACTGCGATGGCCACGCGGTCCCGGTATCCGGCTGTTTCCTTAGGTAAGTCCCTTGGGTAAGTCTCTTGGGTAAGTCTCTTGGGTTCCCCAATACTTGCCTTGGATTTTAGGCAAAGAATCCGGGCGTTCTGGTTCTTGACGTTCCGTCCTCTCTATCAGAAGGCCGGGCCAAGACAAGAACCCCTCGGACGTTCGCAAGCCGGGGTGCGACCAGAGCGGGGCACAGGGGTCTGGGGTTTTTCGGGCGTTAGCGGGCGTTTTCGACTCGAAGAATTCGGGTTGCGGGTAGCTCGGCAGGAGACGGGTTGATGGCGTTGGGGCGTTTCTGTTCGGTGGCGGTGCTGGCGGGATGCTGGCTTTTGGCATCGGTCAGCACAGGATTCTCGGCCAAGGATTCGGCCATCACCACGAGCGGCCTGCCGGTGCCGCGATATGTCAGCCTCAAATCCGACCATGTGAATGTCCGGGCCGGTCCGACCAAGGATAACGACGTCGCCTGGGTCTATACTCGTTCGGGCCTGCCGGTCGAAATCACCGCCGAGTTCGAGAACTGGCGCCGCGTGCGCGATTCCGAAGGCTCGGAGGGCTGGGTCTATCATTCGCTACTGTCCGGTCGCCGCACTGCGGTCGTCACCATGAAGACCAAGGACGGGCTGGCCCCGCTCTATGACCGTCCGGATCCCGCCAGCGCGATTGCGGCCCGCCTGCAGGTCGGGGTCGTCGCCCAGGTCAAGAAATGCGCCAATGGCTGGTGCCGCGTGATTGGCAACGGCTTTGACGGCTGGATCGAGCAGCAAAGGCTGTGGGGCGTCTACGCCGACGAGAAGGTGGAGTGAGCTAAGCTCGCCTGTTTACCCGCGCGACCTGGTGATTCTTCGTCATGGCCGGGCTTGTCCTGGCCATCCACGTCTTTCTTGCTGATTTGAAACAAAGACGTGGATGCCCGGGACAAGCCCGGGCATGACGACTGAATAGGAATGGCAGTGATTGAGGATCAGCGCTTCTTGCGCAGCCGCACGACCATGTCGACGCGGGCGATTTCATAGCCTTCCGGCACGTCGGGCATCTTCGACAGCACCAGATGCGGATCGGGAATGTCCACCAGCTCGTGGTTGTTCTCGAGATAGAAGTGGTGGTGCGCGGTGACGTTGGTGTCGAAATAGGTCTTGGTGCCGTCGACCGAAACCTGGCGCAACAGACCCGCATCGGTAAGCTGATTGAGCGTGTTGTAAACGGTCGCCAGCGACACCGGCACCTTGGCCAGCGTTGCTTCCTCGTACAGCATTTCCGCCGTCAGATGGCGGGCGCCCTTGCCGAACAGGAGCCAGCCCAACGCCATGCGCTGGCGAGTCGGCCGGAGACCGGCGGCCTGCAGCATTTCGTTGACGTCGTGCCAGGGACAGCCGGTCAACGCCGGCTGATGTCCGGCAGCACGGGCGGCCGGATCGATACCGTCGTCGTTCAGGGGCGAGGCTTGGTCGTTCATGTCCACTTCGGGCACCACACGCGCTAACTTGGGCAATATTCTTGCCCAATATAAAAGGAAATCAGGTAGATGCAAGTTTTTCGCAACTAGAACCAGCCCAAGGTTAAGGAGGAACCAGCGCGCATACGCGGCGTTTTAGCCCGTTCCAGTGCTTTGCCGGGCCCTGATGCCTATGTTACAGAGCGCGCGGACCACATATGCGATTTCGGCAGAGGCAAATGCCGATAGCACCCCAAGTAGCGCCAATTTGCGGGAAACAAACGTTCTCCCGTAGGGAAACGGGTCCGGTTCGCTCAAAAGCGCTCTATCGGGACATCTTAAGAGAGTTGAGAGAGGCTGGACACCATGCTGGAACGGCGCAGCGGTTACGAATACGAGGATTTGCTGGCCTGTGGCCGCGGCGAGATGTTCGGTCCCGGCAATGCGCAGCTGCCGTTGCCGCCGATGCTGATGTTCGACCGCATCACCGAAATTACCGAAAAAGGTGGCGAGTTCGGCAAGGGCCTGATCCGGGCCGAACTCGATGTGAAGTCGGACCTGTGGTTTTTCGGCTGCCATTTCAAAAACGATCCAGTCATGCCCGGCTGTCTCGGCCTCGATGCGATGTGGCAGATGGTCGGTTTCTATCTGGGCTGGATCGGCGGCGAGGGACGCGGCCGGGCGCTGGGGCTGGGCGAATTGAAGTTCTCCGGCCAGGTGCTGCCGAACGTCCGCAAGGTTGTGTACAACGTCGACATGAAACGCGTGATGCGTGCAAAGCTGGTGCTTGGCGTTGCCGACGGCTGGCTTTCCATGGATGGCGAGATTATCTATCGCGCCAAGGATCTGAAGGTCGGGCTGTTCAAGCAGGGCACCGCGCCTGCCTGAGCAGCGCGATCACGCAACCAAAATATCTTCACGGACAAACGGAAACGGCAGGACGAGGCGATCATGAGGCGGGTTGTCATCACGGGGATGGGGATTGTCTCGTCCATCGGAAACAACACCCAGGAAGTGCTTGCGAGCCTTCACGAGGCGAAATCCGGGATCAAGCGCGCGGACAAATACGCCGAGTTGGGCTTCCGTTCGCAGGTGCAGGGCGCCCCGACGCTCAATCCGGCCGACGTGGTCGACCGCCGCGCGATGCGCTTCCTCGGCGAGGGCGCGGCGTGGAATCACATCGCGATGGAGCAGGCGATCCAGGACTCCGGGCTTTCGCCGGAGGAAGTCTCCGACGTCCGCACCGGCATCATCATGGGATCGGGCGGACCGTCCGCCCGCACCATCGTCGAAGCCGCCGACATCACGCGAAGCAAGGGGCCGAAGCGGGTTGGACCATTTGCTGTGCCGAAGGCAATGTCGTCGACGGCGTCGGCCACGCTCGCGACCTGGTTCAAGATCAAGGGCGTGAATTATTCGATCTCGTCGGCCTGCGCGACGTCGAATCATTGCATCGGCAACGCGTATGAGACGATCCAGATCGGCAAGCAGGATGTGATCTTCGCCGGCGGCTGCGAGGAGCTCGACTGGTCGCTGTCGGTGCTGTTCGACGCCATGGGCGCGATGTCCTCGAAATACAACGATACACCCGCCACCGCCTCGCGCCCCTACGACATCAGCCGCGACGGTTTTGTCATTGCCGGCGGCGCCGGCGTGGTGGTGTTGGAAGAGCTCGAACACGCCAAGGCGCGCGGCGCGCGCATCTACGCCGAAGTGGTCGGCTATGGCGCGACGTCAGACGGTTACGACATGGTCGCGCCGTCGGGCGAGGGCGCCGAGCGCTGCATGCGCATGGCGATGTCGACCGTGAAGACCCCGATCGACTACATCAACCCGCATGCGACCTCGACGCCCGCCGGCGATCCCCCGGAAATCGAAGCGATCCGAAGGGTGTTCGGCACCGGCGACAAGTGTCCGCCGATTTCGGCGACCAAGGCGCTGACCGGGCACTCGCTCGGCGCCACCGGCGTGCAGGAAGCGATCTATTCGCTTTTGATGATGAACAACGGCTTCGTCTGCGAGAGCGCCAACATCACCGAGCTCGATCCTGTGTTTGCCGACATGCCGATCGTGCGCAAGCGCATCGACAACGCCAAGCTCGGCACTGTGCTGTCGAACTCCTTCGGCTTCGGCGGCACCAACGCCACGCTGGTGTTCAAGCGGATGGATGCGTGATTTCGTTCTTGCCTCCTCTCGCTTGCGGTGAGAGACCGGCAGGCCGCGGATGGTGACTTTGCAACGATCCAAAACGGGGTAGGCATGATTATCGAACCGCGCGTGCGAGGCTTCATCTGCACGACGGCACATCCTGTCGGCTGCGCCAGAAACGTCCGCGATCAAATCGCTTATGTTCTCCGTCAGGGGGGCATTCCAGAGTGCCCCAAGCGCGTCGCTGTGCTGGGCTGTTCAACGGGGTATGGCCTCGCGAGCCGCATTGTTGCGACCTTCGCCGGAGGGGCAGACACCATCGGCGTGTCACTGGAGCGCGAGCCCTCAGCAAGCAGAACAGGTAGCGCCGGCTGGTACAACAACCGCGCATTTGAAATCGAGGCCCGGAAGATCGGACGATCTCCCCTCACGCTGGAGGGCGACGCCTTCTCCGACGAGTTGAAGAAAACCTTCATCGACCGTGTGCGCGAAAAGTTCGGACAGCTCGACTTGCTGGTCTACAGCATGGCTGCTCCGGTGCGGACCGATCCGGACACGGGCCAGACGTATCGCTCGGCGATCAAGCCGCTCGGCGCCCCCGTCGACATCAAGACCCTGAACACTGAAACCGGCGAGGTCTTCGAGACGACCATTACGCCGGCGAGCGAGGATGAAGCGACCGCCACGGTGGCGGTGATGGGCGGCGATGACTGGAAGCGCTGGATCGACCAGCTCGCGGACGCCGGCGTCCTGGCGCCAGGCTTCCGGACGCTCAACTACACGTATATCGGCAGCGAACTGACTTGGCCTATCTACTGGCAAGGTACTTTGGGGCGCGCCAAGGTCGATCTCGACCGCAAGGCGGAAGCGATCCGGAACCGGCTCGGCCAGGACGCGGCGCGTGTGGTGGCGCTGAAGGCCGTGGTCACCCAGGCGAGTTCGGCCATTCCGGTGGTGCCGCTCTATGGCACGGTGCTGTTCAGGGTCATGAAGCAGCTCGGGCTCCACGAAGGATGCATCGAACAGATCGACCGCCTGTTCCGGACGCGCCTTGGCCCGAGTGTCGAAGTTGACGAGGCCCAGCGCGTCAGACTCGACGACTGGGAGCTTTCGCCCGAAGTTCAGACGGAGGTGTCGCGACGATGGCCCCTCCTCTCCACAGAAACGCTCGGCGAATTGGCAGACCTTCCTGAATACAGGAGCCAATTCCTTCGCCTGTTCGGATTTGGCATCGACGGCGTCGATTACTCACAGGACGTGGACCCTTGCGTCGTCGCGTGATCGGGAAACCGCTCTTTCAGTTACGCGTTCCATCCGGGCCGCTTGAGTTCGCCTCACCCCGCCGCGATCTTCTCCGCGCGCTGGAACGCCGGGCACGCCCTCAAGCATCCAGATCGCGGAGATCGGGCGCGAGCGCGGCGACCAGTAGAGTCGCATCATGGGGCGGCTCCTTCTTTCTTCCACCGGTAGTATTTCATCACAAAGCCCGTCATCGGCTCGACCTGCTCCCTCTCGAACGCAAAGCCTTCGCGCTCGTACCAGCGCCAGGCCTTTTCGTTCTCGCGCACGCAGCGCAGCCAGATTTCATCCGGCAATTGTTGTCGCGTGAAGGCAAGCAAGCGCCGCCCGAGACCATCACTTTGATATTGCGGCGCGACGAACAACTGGTCGAGACGCAGGTTGGACAGATGCAAGGCCAGCACGCCATTGCCGTCGGCGACGTAAAGGCTCCAGCCCTTTTCCACTTCCATCGGGACACGCGCGCGTAATTTTTCCAGCAGCGTATCGCTGGCGCCTTCCAGCCCGGTCGAGACCCAGCTGTTCATCCAGACGCGGGCGATCTCGTCATATTCGTCTGATCGGGCTGGTCGGATGCTGATTTGTGACACGGCTTGTATCCCCGAGACGGTTGGCTCGTCAGGCTCGCGATTTCCGCGATGGTGATTTCGCCGTGCGCGCTTCGCGCAACGCGTCGGCGGCGAGGCATACCACTTCGGAGATCTGCTGGAGTTGTGCGGCGAGCGGGCTTGTCTTGCGCCAGACCATGCCGATGGTTCGCGACGGTTGCGGATTCCTGAAGCGGGCGACGGAGACCGACGCCGAGCGTGTTTCCACCGCCACCGCCATTTCCGGGATCAGGGTAACGCCGATGCCGGCGCCGACCATTTGAACGAGCGTCGACAGCGAGCTTGCGTCCAGCACCTCCCGCGGCGGTGATTGCATGTTGCAGAACGACAGCGCCTGGTCGCGAAAACAGTGCCCCTCTTCGAGCAGCAAGAGCCGCATTTCGCGTAGCGTCTCATGGCTCGGCACCGGCGTTCCCTCATCCTCGCCCGGGCGCACCAGCAGGAAATTTTCCGAAAAACACGCGACCTCGGTCAGCGAGGGTTCCGATACCGGCAGCGCCACGATCGCCGTATCCAGCCGGCCTTCGGCGACTTCCTTGATCAGCTTCGGCGTCAGCGTCTCGCGAACGTGAATGTCGAGTTCCGGATGCATGCGCGCGAGGTTCTCGATCACCTTGGGCAGCAGATAGGGCGCAATCGTCGGGATCATCCCGATGCGCAGGCGGCCCGCGAGCCGGTCCCGCGACGCGCGTGCAAAATCGCCGAGTTCATCGACCGATCGCAGGATCTCGCGGACGCGCTGGACGATCTCTTCGCCGAATTTCGTCAGCGTCACTTGCCGTGCGCTTCGCTCCAGCAGCACGCCGCCGAGGGTTTCCTCCATTTCCTTGATTTGCATCGACAGCGCCGGCTGCGAGATGGAACACGCCTCTGCGGCACGTCCGAAATGGCCGTGACGTGCCAGCGCATCGAAGTAGCGAAGCTGTCTGAGCGTCATCTGGATCATCAGGTGATCTTATCGGTTCGATCATTAAAATCAACTTTACCTGATGACATGCCGTGCTTAGATTGCCGCCAATCTGAACAGGGACCACCCCAGGAGACGATCATGGATGACAAAACCAAATGCCCGTTCACGGGCGCGCGCGGACCCAAGAACCGCGACTGGTGGCCGGACGCTCTGGATGTTTCGATTCTCCACCGCAATTCCACTCTGTCCGATCCGATGGGCGAAGCGTTCGATTACGCCAAGGAATTCAAGACCCTCGACCTCAATGCCGTGGTCAAGGACCTGCATGCGTTGATGACGGAATCGCAGGAGTGGTGGCCGGCCGACTTCGGTCACTATGGCGGCCTGATGATCCGCATGGCGTGGCACAGTGCGGGCACCTACCGCATCACGGACGGCCGCGGCGGCGCCGGCGCGGGTCAACAGCGCTTCGCGCCGCTGAATAGCTGGCCTGACAACGCCAACCTCGACAAGGCGCGCCGGCTGCTGTGGCCGATCAAGCAGAAATACGGCCGGAAGATCTCATGGGCCGACCTGATGATTCTCGCCGGCAACGTTGCGCTGGAATCCATGGGCTTCAAGACCTTCGGCTTCGCCGGCGGTCGCGCCGACGTCTGGGAGCCCGAAGAGCTGTTCTGGGGTCCGGAAGGCACCTGGCTTGGCGACGAACGCTACAGCGGCGAACGCCAGCTCGCCGAACCCTTAGGCGCCGTGCAGATGGGCCTCATCTACGTCAATCCGGAAGGGCCGAACGGCAATCCGGACCCGATCGCGGCGGCCAAGGACATCCGCGAAACCTTCTTCCGCATGGCGATGAACGACGAAGAGACTGTCGCGCTGATTGCCGGCGGCCATTCCTTCGGCAAGACCCACGGCGCCGGCGATCCGTCGCTGGTGGGACCGGACCCGGAAAGCGGTGCGCTTGAGGATCAGGGCCTCGGCTGGAAGAGCAAGCACGGCACCGGCGTCGGACGAGACGCCATCACCGGCGGCCCGGAAGTCACCTGGGTGCAGACGCCGACGAAGTGGAGCAATCTGTTCTTCGAGAACCTGTTCGAAAACGAATGGGAGCTGACCCAGAGCCCGGCGGGTGCGAAGCAGTGGAAGGCGAAAGGCGCGGAAGCCTCGATCCCGGACGCCTACGACAAGTCGAAGAAGCATGTGCCGACCATGCTGACCACCGACCTGTCGCTGCGCTTCGACCCGGCCTATGAGAAAATCTCGCGGCGCTTCTACGAGCATCCGGACCAGTTCGCCGACGCCTTCGCGCGGGCCTGGTTCAAGCTCACGCACCGCGACATGGGCCCGATCGCGCGCTACCTCGGACCGCTGGTGCCGAAGGAAACGCTGATCTGGCAGGACCCGATCCCGGCGGTGGATCATCCGCTGATCGGCGAGGCTGATATCGCCGCGCTGAAGGCGAAGATTCTTGGCTCCGGGCTGTCGGTGTCGCAGCTTGTCACGACCGCATGGGCGTCGGCATCGACGTTCCGCGGCTCCGACAAGCGCGGTGGCGCGAATGGCGCACGCATTCGTCTCAGCCCGCAGAAGGACTGGGAGGTCAACCAGCCGGCCGAGCTCAAGACGGTGCTGCAGAAGCTCGAAGCGATCCAGAAGGAGTCCGGCAAGATGGTTTCGCTGGCCGACCTGATCGTTCTCGGCGGCTGCGCGGCGGTCGAAAAAGCCGCCAAGGACGCCGGGCTCGATGTGAAGGTGCCGTTCACGCCGGGCCGCATGGATGCGTCGCAGGACCAGACCGACGTCGAGTCCTTTGCCCCGCTCGAGCCGCGCGCCGACGGCTTCCGCAACTACGTCAGCGCCAAGAAGCTTCAATTCATGAAGCCCGAGGAGGCGCTGGTGGACCGGGCGCAGTTGCTGCGGCTCACGGGACCCGAGATGACGGCGCTCGTCGGCGGCCTGCGCGTCCTCGGCGCGAATTTCGGCGGCTCCAAGCATGGCGTGTTCACCAACAAGCCCGGCACGCTGACGAACGACTTCTTCGTCAACCTGCTCGATATGGGCACGCAATGGCAGCCCGCCGGCTCCGACGGCGTGTATGAGGGCCGCGACCGCAAGACCAATGCGGTCAAGTGGACCGGCACCCGCGTCGACCTGATCTTCGGTTCGCACTCGCAGCTCCGCGCCTTTGCGGAAGTCTATGCCTGCACGGACTCGAAGGAGAAGTTTGCCAAGGATTTCGTCGCGGCTTGGAACAAGGTGATGAACCTCGATCGGTTCGAGGTCGCCTGAGGCTTAGCGGAAACGCAATGACAAAACAAAGGGCGGCCGAAAGGCCGCCCTTTTTCGTGCCGCTGAATCCAGATTACGCGCCGAGCGTACCGGCCTTCGCGGCGGCATAACGTTCCGCGATCTTGGCCCAGTTCACCGTATTCCACCACGCCTTCAGATAATCGGCGCGACGGTTCTGGTAGTTCAGGTAATAGGCGTGCTCCCAGACGTCATTGCCCATCAAGGCGCGCTTGCCGTCCATCATCGGGTTGTCCTGGTTCGGCCGGGTCTCGATCGCAAGCTTGCCGTCCTTGCTGACGGTCACGAACACCCAGCCGGAGCCGAACTGGCGACCGCCCGCGGCGTTGAAGTCGTTCTGGAATTTTTCCATGCCGCCGAGATCGCGGTCGATCGCAGCCAGCACCTCGCCCTCGGGCTTGCCGCCGTTCGGGCCCATGATTTCCCAGAACATGGTGTGGTTGGCGTGGCCGCCGAGATTGTTGCGGACGGTGAACTTGATGCTGTCGTCCAGCGCATTCAGATTGCCGAGCACGTCCTCTATCTTCGCCGTTCCCAACTGGGCATTGGTTTTGGCGACATTGTTGAGGTTGTCGACATAGGCGCCGTGGTGCTTGTCGTGATGGATTTCCATCGTCTTGGCGTCGATATGGGGTTCGAACGCATTGGTCGGATAGGTCAGCGGCGGCAGCGTGAACGGGCCGGCTGCGGCGGCGGGCGCCGGGGCTGGCGCCGCGGCCTGCGCGAAGACGACGCGCGGGGTCGCGGCCATGGCAGCGACACCGGTTGCGGCAAACATCAGTTGACGCCGGGACATGAATGACATCGGTTTCTCCTTACCTGTGGGCAATTGGTGTGGGTACCTGTGAACGGGACGCCGTACGCCGCTGCGCGCGGCAAGCTACTGGTGACTATCGGAATCGGGTTTCGTTTTCTGTCTTCGCGCCCTGCGGCGGAACCGCACAGGTGCCTCAATACTCCCAATGTAACGCCGGCGGATAACAAAAAAGGGCGGCCTTTCGGCCGCCCTTTGTTCACATTTTAGAGCGTTTTCAAGCGAAGTGGTTACCGGTTCGCGTGAAGAAAACGCGTCAAGGAAAGACTGGAGCCCGGTTCTGATCCATCAGAACCGGGCTCCGACGATGCCTTATTCGCCGGCGGCTTCGCGCTGCGGCGCTTCCGCCTTCTGCTTGGCCTCGAGGTCCTCGCCGGTTGTCTGATCGACCACCTTCATCGACAGCCGCGTCTTGCCGCGGTCGTCGAAGCCGAGCAGCTTGACCTTGACCTTGTCGCCTTCCTTGACGACGTCGGAGGTCTTCTGCACGCGCGCCGAAGCGAGCTGGCTGATGTGGACGAGGCCGTCCTTGGCGCCGAAGAAGTTCACGAACGCGCCGAACTCCATCACCTTGACCACGGTGCCTTCGTAGATCTGGCCGATTTCCGGATCAGAGGCGATCGACTTGATCCACTTGATCGCAGCCTTCATCGCCTCGCCGTCGTTGGAGGCGACCTTGACGGTGCCGTCGTCCTCGATGTTGACCTTGGCGCCGGTCTTCTCGACGATCTCGCGGATCACCTTGCCGCCGGTGCCGATCACTTCCCGGATCTTGTCGGTCGCGATCTTGAAGGTCTCGATGCGCGGCGCATACTCGCCGAGCTCGGCGCGGGCGTTGGTGAGTGCCTTGGCCATTTCGCCGAGGATGTGGATACGCCCGTCCTTGGCCTGGCCGAGCGCGACCTTCATGATCTCCTCGGTGATGCCCTCGATCTTGATGTCCATCTGCAGCGAGGTGATGCCCTGGTCGGTGCCGGCCACCTTGAAGTCCATGTCGCCGAGATGATCCTCGTCACCGAGGATGTCGGACAGAACCGCAAAGCGCGAACCTTCCAGAATCAGGCCCATCGCGATACCCGCGGTCGGCCGCTTCAGGGGAACGCCCGCATCCATCAGCGCCAGCGAGGCGCCGCACACCGAAGCCATCGACGAGGAGCCATTGGATTCGGTGATCTCGGAGACAACGCGCACCGTGTAGGGGAATTCATGGTGCGGCGGCAGGACCGGATGGATCGCGCGCCAGGCCAGCTTGCCGTGGCCGATTTCGCGGCGCTTGGTGCCGCCGAGGCGTCCGGTTTCACCGACCGAGTAGGGAGGGAAGTTGTAGTGCAGCAGGAACGTCTCTTTATACGTTCCCGACAGCGCGTCGATATACTGCTCGTCCTCGCCGGTGCCGAGCGTGGTCACGACCATCGCCTGGGTTTCACCGCGGGTGAACAGCGCCGAGCCGTGGGCGCGCGGCAGCACGCCGACTTCGGCGATGATGTTGCGCACGGTCTTGGAATCGCGGCCGTCGATGCGCTTGCCGGTGTCGAGGATGTTCCAGCGAACGATCTTGGCTTCGAGCTCCTTGAACACGCCGGCGATGCGCAGCTTGTCGTATTTCGGCTCCTGCCCTTCCGGGAAGTAGTGCGCCATCACCTTTTCCTTGGCCTTGCCGACCGCGGCGTAGCGGTCCTGCTTGACCGGGATGGCGTAGGCGGAGCGCAGCTCCTGCTCGATCAGGCCGAGCATTTCCTTCTCGATCTCGCTGTTGTCGATGATGGTGACCTCGCGCGGATCCTTCGCGGCCTTCTCGGCCAGTTCGATGATCGCCTTGATCACCGGCTGAAAGTGGCGATGACCGAACATCACAGCGCCGAGCATGATCTCTTCCGAGAGCTCCTTGGCTTCGGACTCGACCATCAGCACCGCGTCCGACGTGCCGGCGACGACCAGTTCGAGCTGCGTGTCGGCCATTTCATCGAGCGTCGGATTGAGGATGTATTCGTCGTTGCTGAAGGCAACGCGCGCGGCGCCGATCGGTCCCTTGAACGGCACGCCCGACAGCGTCAGCGCCGCGGAGGCGGCGACCATCGCCACTACGTCGGGATCGTTCTCCATGTCGTGCGAGAGCACGGTGACGATTACTTGGGTCTCGTTGCGCCAGCCATCGGCGAACAAGGGCCGGATCGGGCGGTCGATCAGGCGGGAGACCAGCGTCTCCTTTTCGGTCGGGCGTCCTTCGCGCTTGAAATAGCCGCCGGGAATGCGGCCCGCGGCGTAGGTCTTTTCCTGGTAGTCGACGGTCAGCGGCAGGAAGTCGACGCCCTCGCGCGGCGCTTTCGCGGCGACGACGGTGGCGAGCACGACGGTTTCGCCATACGTGGCGAGCACGGCGCCGTCGGCCTGACGGGCGATCTTGCCGGTTTCCAGCTTGAGGGGACGTCCACCCCAGTCGATTTCGACGGAATGCTTATTGAACATAGTGGTTTCTTTCATGGGTTCACGAGAGAGCGGAGCCCAGAAACACAAAGACCATGCGCAAGATTGCGGGACGCTGGTCGCAATGCGCGATCAGCATCCGGCGATCCTGCCATGGTCTTCATCTTTCGGATGGCGTCCATCCTCTCGGCAGTCACGGGCACCTTGCCCTGTCCAGCGGCCGGATTGCTGCTGGACGTTTGTCGAGCACGATCCTTCTCGGATGATGCTCCTTGCGCATGATCGTCTCCCAAAACGGGAGTCCGTTTTCTTCGGAAGATCAGGCGAAAACGCGCGCAAGCTGCGCGCGCGTACTCTCAAATCAACGACGAATGTTATGCTTTTCGAGCAACGCCTTGTAACGCGCCTCGTCCTTCTTCTTGATGTAGTCGAGAAGCGAACGGCGCGTCGACACGAGCTTCAGAAGGCCGCGGCGTGAATGATTGTCCTTCACGTGGGTCTTGAAATGGCCCGTGAGATTGTTGATGCGTTCCGACAGGATCGCAACCTGGACCTCGGGCGAGCCGGTGTCGCCGGCCTTGTTGGCATTCGTCTTGATGACTTCCGCTTTGCGTTCGGCGGTAATCGACATCGTCAAACTCTCTCATTGCTGCGACCGGGACTGGCAGTCAGCCCGGTCAGGTTGAACACGCGCTTGGGGATGAGTTCGCCATTGCCAATTTCAGCAAGCGCCAAAAGACGGCCTGCCACCGTGACATAGACTGTGCCGCTACTATTGGGCGCATCCCGTCCGCGCAACAAAACGGCCTGGCCCCTGTGGAGCCTTGCCGCATCAGCCCGTGTGACGGCCAGTGCCGGGATGTCGTCCAGCGCGGTCTCAACGGGCAAAAGCGCGTCGGCGAGGCTTCCCTCGCCAGACGCGGCTCTATTGCATAAAGCCTCCAACTCTTCCAGCGGAATCATGTCCGTCTCGCGGAATGGGCCGACCAAAGTCCGCCGCAACGCGCAGATATGGCCGAAACAGCCCAGAATCCGGCCGATATCGCGGGCCAAGGCCCGGACATAGGTCCCCTTGCCGCACTCGGCCTCGAACACGGACTGGCCGTTATCTCTATGTTCTACAAGGGTTAATTCGTGAATCTCGACCGGCCGGGACTTCAGTTCGACGGTTTCGCCGTCCCGCGCCAGGTCGTAGGCGCGCTCGCCTTGGACCTTGATGGCGGAATATTGCGGCGGGATCTGTTCGATCAGGCCGGTGAACTGCGGCAGCAGGGCCCGGATCGCGTCGGCTGACGGCTTGAGCTCGCTGGTCTTGACCACCCGACCCTCGGTATCGTCGGTGTCGCGCTCCTCGCCCCAGGCGACCGTGAAGCGGTAGCGCTTGCGGCCGTCCATCACGAACGGAACCGTCTTGGTGGCCTCGCCGAGCGCGATCGGCAGACCGCCGGACGCCAGCGGATCGAGCGTGCCGGCATGGCCCGCCCGCTTGGCCTGGAACAGGCGCTTGAGCACGGCCACCGCATGCGTCGAGGTCATGCCGATCGGCTTGTCGAGAATCACCCAGCCATGGACGTCGCGCTTGTCGCGACGCGGCTGGTTGTTCTGGCGCGGCTGCTTGGTGTGGCGCGGATCGTTGTTGCTGCGGCGCTGGCCTTCATCGACGCGGCGCTCATCGTTGCGACGTTCGTCGCCGGCGCGACGTTCGTCGTCGCCGTCCGACTCTCCCGAAAAAATATTTTTATCAGCGTCGTGCGAATCGGCAGTTTGCTGCGCGATCACGCCGTTGGCGGTGGGCATCATCATCACTTGTCGTCCGAATCGGGTGCGAGATCTCTTTGCACCGCAGGTGTTCTCAGTAATTTCTCGATCCGTTCCGCTTCGTCGAATCGCTCGTCGGTGCGGAAGCGGAGGTCAGGGGCAAATTTCAGGTTAACGCGGTGAGCGATCTCGCCGCGCAGGAACTTCTTGTTGCGCTCGAGCGCAGCGATCACGATGTCGGTGTCGCGGCCGCCGAGCGGCATCACGTAGATCGTCGCAAGTTTCAGGTCAGGCGACATCCTCACCTCGGGGACGGTGATGATGTGGCCTTCGAGATCCGGATCGTGAACGCTACCCTGCGACAGAATATCGGCGACGGCATGGCGCACGGTCTCGCCAACGCGCAATTGCCGTTGCGAGCCGCCGGGGGCGGAACCCTTGGTGTGATGGCGGGGCATTTGTCGAAATCCCAATTGTCCTCATCACCCGCGAAAGCGAGTGACCCAGTATTCCGTGCTCAACGTTAATTGCGGTGACTACTGGATGCCCCGCCCCAGTGCACAATTGCGCACAAGGCGGGGCATGACGGTTAGTTCAAAATTCCAGACTCGTCGCAAGATTTGGACTTACAAAGAGCGCTGGATGGTCTCTACGCGGTAACACTCGATCACGTCGCCGACACGCATGTCGCTGTAATTCTCGAACGCCATGCCGCATTCCTGGCCGGATTGCACTTCCTTCACTTCGTCCTTGAAGCGCTTCAGCGTCGAGAGCTTGCCTTCATGCACCACGACGTTGTCGCGGATCAGGCGAACATTGGCGCCGCGCTCCACGGTGCCGTCGGTGACGCGGCAGCCGGCGACCTTGCCGACCTTGGAAATGTTGAACACTTCCAGGATCTGGGCGTTGCCGAGCATGGTTTCGCGCAGCGTCGGCGCGAGCAGGCCGGACATCGCCTTTTTGATGTCGTCGACGAGATCGTAGATGATGTTGTAATAGCGGATCTCGATGCCGTTGCGCTTGGCAGCTGCTGCGGCCTCCTTGTTGGCGCGCACCGAGAAGCCGATGATCGCAGCGTTGAAACCTTCCGCCAGCGTGACGTCGGATTCCGAGATGCCGCCGACGCCTGCATGCAGGATGCGGGCTGCAACTTCGTCGGTGCCGAGCTTTTCCAGCGAACCCAAAATGGCTTCGAGCGAGCCCTGCACGTCGGCCTTCACGATCAGCGGGAATTCCTTGCGGCCCGCGGTCTTGAGCTGCGACATCATCTGTTCGAGCGAGCCGCGCATGCCGGAGATCGATGCGGCGGCGTTCTCGCGCTTCTGGTGGGCGCGATAGCTCGTGACCTGGCGGGCGCGGGCTTCGTTCTCGACGACGGCAAGGCGGTCGCCGGCCTCCGGCGGGCCATTGAAGCCGAGCACCTCGACCGGCACCGAAGGTCCGGCCTCGTCGATGTTCTCGCCCTGGTCGGAGATCAGCGCGCGGACGCGGCCCATTTCGGCGCCGGCCACGATGATGTCGCCGACCTTGAGCGTGCCGCGCTGAACCAGCACGGTGGCGACCGGACCGCGGCCGCGATCGAGCTTGGCTTCGATCACGGTGCCTTCCGCCGGACGCTCCGAGTTGGTCTTGAGATCGAGCAGTTCGGCCTGCAGCGCGATCATCTCGAGCAGCTTGTCGAGATTGGTCTTGTTCTTGGCGGACACCTCGACGTCGACGACTTCGCCGCCGAACGACTCGACCTGGACCTCGTGCTGCAGCAGTTCGGTGCGCACGCGCTCCGCCCTGGCGTCGGGCTTGTCGATCTTGTTGATCGCCACGATCATCGGAACCTTCGCGGCCTTGGCGTGGTTGATCGCTTCCACTGTCTGCGGCATGACGCCGTCATCGGCCGCCACCACCAGGATCACGATATCGGTGACCTTGGCGCCGCGCGCGCGCATCGCGGTGAACGCGGCGTGGCCGGGCGTATCGATGAAGGTGATCTTCTTGCCGCTTTCCGGCGAGCTCACCTGATAGGCGCCGATATGCTGGGTAATGCCGCCGGCTTCGCCCGACACCACGTTGGCGTGGCGGAGCGCGTCGAGCAGCGAGGTCTTGCCGTGGTCGACATGGCCCATCACGGTGACGACCGGCGAGCGCGGCTCGGTATCGGTGGAGTCATCGACGACGTCGAACAGGCCCTCTTCGACGTCGGACGCCGCGACGCGCTTGACGGAGTGGCCCAATTCCTCGGCGATCAACTGCGCGGTGTCGGCATCGATCACGTCGGTGATCTTGTGCATCGCGCCCTGCTTCATCAGCAGGCGGATGACGTCGACCGCGCGCTCCGACATGCGGTTGGCGAGTTCCTGGATGGTGATGGCTTCCGGAATCGTGACCTCGCGGACCAGCTTTTCCTTCGGCTCGTTCGAGGCGTGTCCCTTCAGGCGCTGGGTACGGCGGCGGAACGACGCGATCGACCGTTCGCGCACGTCGTCGGCGTTGAGCGCGGTGACCAGCGTCAGGCGGCCGCGTTCCTTTTGTGGGCCCGGCTTGTGGGTGGTCTTGGGGGGCACTGCGGGGCGCATGGCGCCGCCGGGGCCGCGGCGAATCTGGCGCGGACCTTCATCCTCGTCGGAACCGTCGGCGGCAACGCCGGGGGCGCGTGCGGGCGGCGCTGCTGCTGCAGTCGGACGGGCGCCAGCCGGGCGGGCTGCGGCCGGTCGGGCCGCAGCGGGTGCCGGCGTCGCCGCGGGCTTGGCCTCGGCCTCGCCAAATCGCTTCTTGGCCTCGACTTCGGCCTTGCGCTTGGCTTCCTCTTCCTGCCGGTGCCGCTCTTCCTCGGCCTTGCGGCGGGCTTCGGCGGCCTCGCGTTCGGCCTGTTCGATGCCTTCACGGCTGGCGCGGCGCTTGGCTTCTTCCTCGGCTAGCCGCCGTTCCTCGACTTCGCGCACCTTGGCGTCGGCCAGCGCGCTGGCGCGGGCGGAACGCTCGTCTTCCGTCAGCGTCCGCAGCACCACGCCCGAACCGCTGCGCGGCGCGGCCGATGGCGTTGCCGCGGGGCGGGAGAGGGGAGCCTTTGCAGCGGGGGCGGCTGCCTTGGCGGCGGCCGGCTCGGGCGCATGCGTTTCGGTTGCGGGCGTATCGCCGCCGAGGCGGCGCTTGCCACGCTTTTCGACCACGACCTGCTTGGTCCGGCCATGGCTGAAGCTCTGGCGCACGGTGCCCGTCTCGACCCGCGGCTTCAGCGTCAAGGTCTTGGTCGGAACACTCAGAGTCTTGTCGCCAGGCGTTTTGGTATCAACCATTCAGCAGTCCTAATCTCGTTACGTTGTGCGCATTCGCACAGTCATTGATGCAAAGCTTCGGAAGCAGTCGTCGTCCGTCAGAATTTCTGGCCGCCATCCCCGGTCTTGTCGTCATCGGCCATCCGGTATCGAACCAGGATCTGGCAGCGCGACAGGAACGTCTTGCTCGCCGGGCCCGCGAGCAGCGCAGCATGTATCACATTTGCCCGGCCCAGTGCCAAATCCAATTGTGCCGAGGTTAAAGCGGTAACGATCGGTAAACCCCGCGATTCACCAATATTTCCGCTCCTTTGCCCGGCGATAGCGTCCAATTTGCGGATTCCGTCGGCCGCGCCGTCGGAAGCGTGAATCAGGGCTCCGGCCCTGCCCTGTTCGAGCAGGCCCTCCACCTTGGCAAAGCCGGAAATGACCTGGCCGGCCTTGGCCGCCATGGCCAGCGCCTCGGTGCAACTCCGTTCCAGCAGGGCCTCGGTATCGGCGGGAAGGGTCGCCGCGACCCGGACGTCGCGCTTGAACCCTCGTCTAAATTGGTGACGCCGCACCGCTTCCGCAACCGTCCGGCGCGAGGCCGAAACCCACAGGCCGCGGCCGGGCAATTTTCGCTTCAAATCGGGGACTACTTCGCCCGACGGGGCGACCACAAAGCGGATCAGTTCGTCGATCGGCCGCACCTCGCGACTGACCGCGCACATCCGCATGGTCGCGGACTTGTCGGTCCGCGGTCCATGGTCGAGATCGGGGTCAGCCAAAGCGAGCATGCCTGTTTAGTGGCTCCGGTCATCTGCGCACGGACTGCGCGCAGAAAAGAGTTTCGGTGTTGCGCAGCACGCGCATTACGCCGTCTGGTCTTCGGTGGCCTCGGCCGCCTCGGATTGCTTGGCGAGTTCCGCCTCGGTGATCCAGCCGGCAATGACGCGGGCCTGCATGATCATGCGCTCGGCATCGTCGCGCGAGATCTCGTTGGCGTCGAGAATGCCGGGGTGCTTGGTTGGCTCGCTGCCTTCCTTGCGCTCGGTCCAGCCGACCAGATCGTCGGTGGCGCAGCCCGCCAGATCTTCGACCGTCTTGATGTCGTTCTCGCCGAACTTCACCAGCATCTTCGAGGTCACGCCGGGGACCTTCTTCATTGCATCTTCCACACCGAGTTCCTTGCGCTTGTTTTCCAGCTCCGTTTCGAGCTGTTCCAGATATTCCTTCGCCCGGCTCTGCAGCTCGTTGGCGGTTTCCTCGTCGAAGCCTTCGATGCCAGCCAGTTCCTTGACATCGACCAGCGCGAGTTCCTCGACCGACGTGAATCCCTCGGACGCCAGCAACTGGCCGACCACTTCGTCGACGTTCAGCGCTTCCATGAACACCCGCGTGGAATTCTCGAAGTCGGCCTGGCGGCGCTCGGATTCTTCCTGCTCGGTGAGGATGTCGATGTCCCAGCCGGTCAGTTGCGAGGCGAGGCGCACGTTCTGGCCGCGACGGCCGATCGCCAGCGAAAGCTGGTTGTTGGTGTCGGGAACCACGACCTCGATCCGTTCGCGATCCTCGTCGATCACGACCTTGGCGACTTCGGCGGGCGCCAGCGCGTTGACGACGAAGGTCGCAATGTCTGGCGACCACGGAATGATGTCGATCTTCTCGCCCTGCAGTTCGTTCACCACCGCCTGCACGCGCGACCCGCGCATGCCGACGCAGGCGCCGACCGGATCCACCGAGGAATCCCGGGAAATCACGCCGATTTTCGCGCGAGAGCCGGGATCGCGGGCCACTGCCTTGATCTCGACGATGCCGTCATAGATTTCCGGCACTTCCTGCGCGAACAGTTTTGCCATGAACTGCGGATGGGTGCGGGAGAGGAAAATCTGCGGCCCGCGGGTTTCGCGGCGGACATCGAAGATGTAGGCGCGGACGCGGTCGCCGTTGCGGAACACCTCGCGCGGCAGCATTTCGTCGCGGCGGATGATGGCCTCGCCGCGGCCGAGATCGACGATCACGCTGCCATATTCGACGCGCTTGACGACGCCGTTGACGATATCGCCGATGCGGTCCTTGAATTCCTGATATTGCCGGTCGCGCTCGGCCTCGCGCACCTTCTGCACGATCACCTGCTTGGCGGATTGCGCGGCGATGCGGCCATATTCCAGCGGCGGCAGGGTGTCGGCGATGGTGTCGCCGACTTGGGCGCCCGGGTTGGCGCGCTGCGCGTCTGCCAGCGAAATCTGGTTCGAGGAGTTCTCGACTTGCTCGACGACCAGCATGTGGCGCGACAGCCGGAGCTCGCCCTTCTTGGCGTCGATCTCGGCGTGAACGTCGGTCTCGCTGCCGTAACGGGCGCGGGCCGCCTTGGCGATGGCATCTTCCATCGCAGCGATCACGATCCCGCGGTCGATCGACTTTTCGCGGGCGACCGCGTCTGCGATCTGCAGCAGTTCGAGTTTGTTGGCACTGACGGCCATGGCCTAGTCTCCTTCGGTAGGATCGATCTCGCCTCTGCGCAGTCTTTCTGCGGCGAGGCGGTGTTTCTTGGTATTGGTCGGCTCCGGCTTCGTGCCGGGCTTGCTTCCGGTCTTGCTTGCGATCTTGGGCTTCGGTTTGTTACTCTTGGCCGGATCGCTCTTCCTTGCGTGCGGCGGGGGCGGCGGGGTCAACCCGAGATTCTGCTTCAATTCGCGCTCGGCCTGCTTGCCGCGCCGCATCGATTCCGCAATCAATTCGTCGGTCAGAACCAGCCGTGCCTCGGAAATGTCCTCCATCACCAAAAGCACGTCGGCATCTTCATCCGCGCGTGTGTCATCCCGATGTAACCGCACGGCATTATCTTCGACGCCGGCCAGCGTACCACGGAAACGCTTGCGGCCCTGATGGGCGACCGCCATTTCGATCTTGACGAGGTGACCGTTGAAGCGCTCGAAATCGGAACGGCGCACCAGCGGGCGATCGATGCCCGGCGAGGATATCTCCAGCCGGTAGGCGCGGTCGATCGGATCGGCGACGTCGAGCACCGGCGACAGCGCCCGCGAAATCGCCTCGCAATCCTCGATCTGCATCGATCCGTCGGGCCGTTCGGCCATGATCTGGACGGTGCAGCCGGCCTCGCCTGAAATCTTGATCCGGACCAGCCGGTAGCCCATTCCCTGCAAAACCGGTCCGGCCACCGCCGACACCCGCGCGGCCGCGCCCGGCTCGACGACGAGACGGGGCTCGGCCAGCAACTCGGCATCCACGGAACCAGCAGTTGGATCGGTCATGTCCAGTGTCAAAAGCGTCTTACTTGCATGGGTTTAGGCCGGGTCTAGCCGCGATCCGGCCGGTTCCCTGAGCCGCGCCTGCCGCCCATTCTGGGCAGGGCAGGTTCAGGTAATAAAAAAGAGCGGGTCCCGCGGGGCCCACTCTCAATACGCGATCGTATGAGAACCATAAGTTGCCGCGGATATAGCGGTTTTTCCGCAATCCGACAAGGCCCGCGATCCCGTTAAGTCCGATTTTGCCAAGCTGCAAGAGGGGGATGAAATCTAACCCTTCATTCATGAACGCTGCCTAGATTTCCCGAAAACCAGCCAATTCGGCCGGTTTGGATGGGTTTATGATAATTTCACCATCGCTGATCCCGGAACTCGACGACATTGTCAGTCGTGGCGACCCCAAGCGCCGCGCCGATGCCGCGCGTCGTATCAGCGAGCTTTTCCTGCAGGGCGCGGCGAGCTTCCGCTCCGACCATGTCGAGCTGTTTGACGATGTACTGACCAGTCTCGTCCCGCATGCCGAGATTGAAGCGCGCGCCGAACTGGCTGAGCGCTTGTCGATGCTGGCGAACGCGCCGCGCGGTCTGGTCGGCCAACTCGCCCATGAAGATGAAATTGCCATCGCAGGCCCGCTGCTGCGGCGCTCGCCGGTCATCGACGAAAAGATGCTGGTCGAAATTGCTTCCGTGAAGGGCCAGGATCATCTGCTGGCGATGACGGAACGGCCCACGCTTTCAACCGATCTCACCGACGTCATCGTCGCCCGCGGCGACCGCGACGTTGTCAGGCGCGCCGCCGGCAATGCAGGCGCCGCCTTCTCGTCGAGCAGCTATTCGACGCTGATCAAGCGCGCAGGTCAGGATGGCGTGCTGACGATCAGGCTCGGCCAGCGCGACGATCTGTCGCCTACGCAATTGAAGGAGCTGCTCTCCGGCTCCATCGACGTCATCCGCCGCCGCCTGTTCCAGGTCGTCAAACCCGAACGGCAGGCCGACATCAAGCAGGCAATGACCGCGATCACCGGCCCGTCCGAACGCGAGGAGCGGCGCGACTTTGCGCCGGCACAGCGCACGGTGCTGAAGCTCCACCGCGAGGGCATGCTCGGCGAAGGCGCCTTGCTCAACTTTGCCAAGGCCTTCAAATACGAGGAGTCGGTCGCCGCGCTGTCGGCGATGACCGGCGTCAAGATCGAAACCCTCGACCGCCTGATCAGCGGCGACCGCTATGATCCGATCCTGATAGCCGGGAGGTCCATCGATATCGAATGGGCAACGGTGCGCGCGCTGATTTTGCTTCGGCTCGGTCCGAACCGGACGGCATCTCCCGCCGACATCGAAAACGCGCGGGTCAACTACGTGCGCCTGATGCCGTCGACCGCCCAGCGCGTCGTCGCATTCTGGAAGACGCGGTAATCTACCCAACCCGCCGAAACCGCAAATACGCCGCGACGCGTCCCTCGCGCTCCGCTTTGCGGCCGTAGCGCGTCATGGTGTAGCCGTCCCACGGCTTTTGCCAGTCGGCAGCGCGCTCCGCAGTCCAGAGAAAATCCGCCGAGCGCAACAGGTGCGCCAGCGTCCATGCAACATAATCGTCGATGTCGCTGACGAAACGAAACTCGCCGCCCGCTTTAAGGATGCGCGCCATCGCGTTGACCGTCGCGTCCTGCACGAAGCGCCGCTTCCAGTGCCGCCGCTTCGGCCAGGGATCGGGATGGATCAGGTCGATCCGCGCCAGCGATCGCGGCGGGGCCCAGGCCAATAGCTCCGCGGCGTCGCCGGCATAGAGGCGGATGTTGCTAATGTTGTGGACCTCGATCTGGGTGAGGATCTTGGCCATGCCGTTGACATACGGCTCGCACCCGATGAACCCGATATTCGGATAGGCCTGCGCCTCCGCGATCAGATGCTCGCCGCCGCCGAAACCGATTTCGAGCCTGACATCCTCGATTTCGCCTTCGAAGAGATCGGCAAGATGTTCCGGCGCGGGCGCCCCGATATCGAGCGCCAGATGCGGCAGCAGATGATCTATCAGCTCGGCCTGGTGGATGCGGAGCTTGTGGCCCTTGCGGCGGCCGAAGAACGAGCCGCGCGCATGTGCCGACGCGCCGTCATCCGGCGTCGCCTCGCGGTCGCCGGTATCGCGCGGTGAGACCATCATCGCAGCGTCTGGTACAGCCGGTACAACAGCCGCGCCCTCGGCTCGATCGAGGAGATGTACATCTGCTCGTGATGGGTATGCGCGCCCTGGCCGTCGACACCGAGCCCGTCCAGCGTTGCGGTATGCGGCGCGGTGAAATTGCCGTCAGAGCCGCCGCCGGTCGACGTATCGACCAGATCGAAACCGATCTCGGCCGCAATCGTCCTGGCATGCTCGTAGAGCGCGGCGCCGGCGTTGCTCTTTTCGTAAGGCGGACGGTTCAACTCGCCGATCACCTTGACCGTGACGCCCTCGGTGCGCGATTTCAGATTGAGGATTTTGGCGGTGATCTCCTCGGAATCCGATATCGTCGGCACGCGCAAGTCGACCTCGGCATAGGCGTCCTCCGCAATTACGTTCGGCCTTGTGCCGCCTCTGACAACACCGACATTGACGGTGATGCCGCGCGCGAGATCGTTCATCGCCTCCAGCGTTTGAATGACGTTGCCGAGTTCGCGGATGGCGCTGCGGCCGTCCTCGGGCCGGGTGCCGGCGTGCGAGGGCACGCCCTTGATGAAGACCTCAAAGCGCCCGACGCCCTTGCGCCCCGTCACGATCTTGCCGCCGTCGCGCGCCGGTTCAGTGACCAGCACATATTTCGCCTTTTTCCCCTCGGCCTCGATCAGCGCGCGCGAGGTCGGGCTGCCGATCTCTTCATCGGAGACATAGAGCTGGGTGATGCCGAGCGGCGGCCGCGCGCCCTCAGTGCAGACCTGCCGAAACGCATGATAGGCGAGATAGGCGCCGCCCTTCATGTCGTAGATGCCCGGGCCGAACGCGCTGTCACCATCGATCCGGAAAGGCAGGCGCTCGATGAAGCCAAGCGGATGCACCGTATCGAGGTGGCTCAGCACCAGTATTCCCGGTTCGTCCTGCCCCCATGACGAGCGCGCCACCAGATGATCGCCGCAGCCGGAGTGCCCGGCGATCCGCTCCACCGTCGCAGGCATGCCGCGATAACCCTCAGCGACGAGATCGGCGAGCTTGTTAACCTGCGCGGGTGCTTCGGTGGGGGTCTCGATCTCGACCCAGCGGCGGATGCCCTCGAGGATCGGCGTGGAATCGAACGGATTGGTTATCGTCATGTCGTATCCGATACGGCGTCATTCCTCGATGTGCAATTGCGTATCGCGTGCCCGGGCCAACGCGGGCCTCAGATGCGCAATAAAGCACACCGGGAATTATGGCATATTCCAAAATACGAAATTCTCAAACCGACACGGGATGAAAATCAGCGCGGGTCCGGGCCATCGCGCGATGCAATCTGCTCGACCAGCTCGACGATCGAGCGGCGCATCTTGGAATCGCTGATGCGCGTGAACGCGCGCGTCAGTGCGAGACCCTCCGATGTGGCGAGAAAATCGGACACGTAGGCCGGGGAGGCGCCTTCGCCGAAGCCCTCGCCATTCACCGCGCCGCTCGGCCCGCCATCGAACAGAAACGACACCGGCACCTGCAATATCTCGGAAATCTGCTGCAGGCGGCTGGCGCCGACCCGGTTGGTGCCTTTTTCGTATTTCTGAACCTGCTGGAAGGTGAGGCCGAGCGCTTCGCCCAGCTTTTCCTGGCTCATGCCCAGCATGATGCGGCGCATCCGGACGCGGCTGCCGACATATTTGTCAACCGGATTGGGCGCTTTGGTGGACATCTAGATCACTCCTGGGATCGCGCGCCGGGAATGAGGCAGTGGAAAGACGATGCCTCAGGCGCGCCGTGACCGTCATATCCTGCTCGGAGGATCGGGTAGAATTGCGGGACGATCTGAGCAATGAAGTGACTGGTTGTTGTTCTTGGCTTGCAACCGCAGAAAGCGAATCGCAGGCTGTCTGTCAACTGGTGGAACCGCGCAGTCAGCTTTTTTAGTAAACCAGCAACAGCCAGCGATGAGCAAATCTCAGGCAGCCTGCTTTGCAGCGCGGCGCCTGACGACTAACAGCAGGGCGGCGGCCACGATGATGGCGGCCGGGATATCTCCAAGACGAGCATAAATCGTCGGCGGCAGCGGCGACGGCAGGCCGGCGTCCAGCACACCTTCGATGCCGAGGCCGAGCCGTGCCACAATCCGCCCCGAAGGATCGATCACCGCCGAGATGCCGGTGTTGGCGGCGCGCACCATCGGCAGCCCTTCCTCGATCGCACGCAGCCGCGCCTGCTGCAGGTGCTGATGGGGGCCGGTCGAATTTCCGAACCAGCCGTCATTGGTCAAATTGACGATCCAGCCGGGGCGATCGTCACGCGCTGCAACATTTCCGGGAAAAATCGCTTCGTAACAAATCAATGGTAGCGCGCGCGGCGCGTTCGGTATCTCCATCGCGCGCCGCCGCGTGCCCGGAATGAAGCCGCCATGCACCTTTGTGAGTTGCACGAAGCCGAGCTTTTCCATCCACTCCTGAAACGGCAAATATTCGCCGAACGGCACCAGATGCAGCTTGTCGTAAACCGACAGCACGCCACCGTCATGGTCGATCACATATATCGAGTTGTAGGCACGGCTGACGCGGGCGCCGGGGGGGCCGTCGGGCGCGCGCACCGATCCGGTCATCAGCACAGTGCCTTTGGGCAGCAGCTCGGCGATCTGCGCCATCGCGTCCGCCTCGCGGGTCAGGAAGAACGGGAAAGCCGATTCCGGCCAGATCAGGATCTGCACGTCGCGCACGCCGGTGGATTGCGGTCCTGAAGCGCGGTCGGAAAGCGTCAGGTATTTCTGCATCACCTCCGCCTTGGCGGCGTAGTTGAATTTGACGTCCTGCTGCAGGTTCGGCTGCATGATGCGCAGCTTGACCTTGGTCAACTCGGTCGGCTGCAGCGACAGCCGTGCGGCGCCGTAGGCCCCCATGGCAACGAGCAGCGACAGCGCCGCCACCGGCGCGATCCAGGGTTTTCGGCCGCGCGAAGACCCGTCGATCAGCGCCGCCGGGCTGGCAAAGATCGCGACGCTGAGGAAGGTCATGCCCCACAGTCCGATCAGCGACGCGGCTTGCGCCAGCGCCAGGGGTTCCGACAGCGCGTAGCCGAAGGCATTCCAGGGGAAGCCCGACAGCACATAGCCGCGCAGCCATTCGCTGACCGTGAGCCCGATCGCGAGCGCCAGCACCCGCGAAGCATCCCGCGTCCAGATCAGCCGCGCCAGCGCGAAGCCGACCGCCGGAAATAAGGCAAGATAGGCCGGCAGGCCGAGCACCGCGAACGGCATCAGCCAGGCGAAAGTCGGCGCGTCGACCAGGAAGGCGTTGCCGATCCAGTAGAGCCCGGGCACAAAATAGCCGAGCCCGAACCAGAAGCCCGACATCGCCGCCGCCGGCACGCCGCGCCGTTTTCCGGCCGCCGCCCCGTCGATCAGCCAGACCACGACCGGAAAGGTCACGAACAGCACCGGCCAGGCATTGAACGGCGCCATCGCAAGCGCCGACAGCATGCCGGCGGTAAGCGCGATCACCGCGCGCTTCCAGCCCCAGGCCAGGATGATCGAAAGTCCCGCGAGGCGAAATCTGCTGGATGAAATCACTGCGAGCCGGCTCCATCGCCGGAGCTCGGCGGTGTATTGTCATTGGTCGGCGGCACGCTGCTGTCGGGCGCAGCCTCGCGGCGGCTTCGTTCGCGCGTCGCGCGCGGCGCCGGCCGCTCTTTCCGGATCCCGATCCGCAGCCGCTTGACCCGCCGCGGATCGGCATCGAGCACCTCGATCTCGAAATTGCCCGGGCCCGCAATGACCTCGCCGCGTACCGGCAGGCGGCCGACCTGCGCCACCAGGTAGCCCCCCAGCGTCTCGACTTCCTCGCCGGCCTCGCCGGTGATGAATTCCTCGCCGATCATCTTGCGCGCATCCTCGAGGCTGGCGCGGGCGTCGGCGATGAATGCATTATCTCCCTGCCGGATGATCGACGGCGGCTCGTCGCTGTCGTGCTCGTCGTCGATCTCGCCGACGATCTGCTCGACGATGTCCTCGATCGACACCAGCCCGTCGGTGCCGCCATATTCGTCGACCACCAGCGCCAGGTGGATGCGCGAGGCCTGCATCTGCACCAGCAGGTCGATCGCCCGCATCGACGGCGGCACATACAAAAGCTTGCGAATAATGTTGGCGTCGGCGAGCGGCGATGCGAGGTCGACCGCGCGCAGGTCGAGGCCCGCCGGGAACGGCTTCTTGCGCTTGGGCTTGGTCGTATCGCCGACCCGCGCCTTCGCGGTCATGAACGCCAGGAGGTCGCGGATGTGAACGATGCCCTCGGGGTCGTCGAGCGTTTCGTTGTAGACCACGAGCCGCGAATGCGCCGCGCTCTCGAACAGGCTCATTAGTTCGCCGAGCGGAATATCCCGCTTCACCGCGACGATGTCGGCGCGGTGCACCATCACGTCGGCGATCCGCCGCTCGTTCAGGCCGAGGATGTTGCGCAGCATGGTGCGCTCGATGGCGGAGAAGCCGACATCATCCGGGGTGGAGGCGTCGAGCACGACCTGGAGATCGGCGCGGACCGATCCTGCCCTCCAGCCGAACAGCGTGCGGATCGCGCGCATCAGCCAGCTATCGGCGGTCGGACGCAGCACCTCGCCTTCCTGCACCACCACTGGCAGGTTGCGCGTATCGCGCGGGTTGTCCTGTATCGGGTCGGAGTCCGGCATTTCAGTCCATCCGCTCCCGGTCCGCATGGGGATCTCGATCCGCATACGGATCCGGAATGCCGAGCTGGGCGAGAATCTCCCGTTCGAGACCTTCCATGGTGTCGGCGTCGTCGTCTTTCTCGTGATCGTATCCGATCAAATGCAGGAACCCGTGGACCGCAAGGTGGCTGAGGTGATGATCGAACGGCTTTTCTTCGTCATCGGCCTCTTTCCGCGTGGTCTCATAGGCGATGGCGATATCGCCGAGCATCCGCGGCGCATCCGCCGGCGCGCCCGCGGTCGCCTGCAACGCCGGAAACGACAGCACGTTGGTCGGCTTGTCGATGCCGCGCCAGTTGTTGTTGAGCGTGCGGATGCCGGCGTCGTCGGTCAGCATGACGGCGAGCTCGGCCTCGCCGACATCGGCATCGGCGATTTCGGCCGCGGCATTGATGGCGCGATGGATCACCGCCTCGGCTTCCGGCTCCGTCTGCCAGCAATCGGCGACGACGAGAACCTCGGTAAGGGGAAGGGCGGACGACACGGGCGTTCCAGCGCTTTGCATTTCAGAGTTGGGGTTACGGCCGCGGCCTGCCTGCGGCAGGTCCACGGCCGAAGATTGTTGGGTCAAGATTTTCCGGTCGCCGGTTTCTGCGGCAACCCCTCGTAGGCGGCGACGATCCGCGCCACCAGTTCATGGCGAATGACGTCTTCCGCAGTGAATTTCACCTGCGCAATGCCCTCGACGCCGTCGAGCAGCTTGACCGCTTCGGCAAGCCCCGACGCCTGTCCGTTCGGCAGGTCGACCTGCGAGGGATCGCCGGTGATGATCATGCGGCTGTTCTCGCCAAGCCGGGTCAAGAACATCTTCATCTGCATCGAGGTGGTGTTCTGCGCTTCGTCCAGGATGATGACGGCGTTGGTCAGCGTGCGGCCGCGCATGAAGGCCAGCGGCGCGATCTCGATCTCGCCGGCCTGCAGCGCGCGCTCGACGATGCGCGAATCCATCAAATCGTACAGCGCGTCGTAGATCGGCCTTAAGTAAGGATCGACTTTTTCCCGCAAGTCGCCGGGCAGGAAGCCGAGTCGCTCGCCGGCCTCGACCGCGGGCCGCGACAGGATGATGCGATCGACTTCCTTGCGTTCGAACAATTGCGCGGCATGCGCCACCGCCAGCCAGGTCTTGCCGGTGCCGGCGGGGCCTACGCCGAACACCATCTCGTGGCGCTTCAACGCGCGGATGTAGGAATCCTGCGCCGCCGTGCGTGCGCGCACCGGGCGTTTGCGCAAATTTATGGTTTCGAACGACGATTTGGCGGTCTTGGCGTCGTATTCGAATAGCGAGCCCTGCGCGAGCACGGCGCGGATCGCACCCTCGACTTCGCCCTGCGAGAGGTCGTGACCTTGCACGGCCTGTGCATAGAGCGTCTCCAGCACGCGCCGCGCGGCGTCGCAGCCGTCGCGGCTGCCGGCGATGGTGATGTGGTTGCCACGGGAATCGACGACGACGCCGAGCCGCCGTTCGACCAGCGCGAGGTTCTGGCCGTAGGGGCCGACAAGCGCTGAAGCAGCGCGGTTGTCGTCGAAGTCGATGACGACCTGGGTCTCGGGCGGAATTTGCATGTCGCGATCAAATTTGCGGCTAGGAGCGAGCGAAGATGAATCCGATGCGCTTTTTGGCAAGGGTTCAGGCTCCCTGAGTTTCTTGAGAAGGATTGGTTTCTTGAGAAGAATTGGTCATGGGTGAACGCGTCGACGGCACAGCGCGTGCTCCGGCAAGTTCGCCAAGCAGGCTGTAGCGCTCCAGGCTCCCGATCGTAACCGGCAGCACCTGTCCGATGATGTCAGGCGAGGCAAAGACATGCGCGGGCTGAAGGTACGCGGTGCGGCCGACGATCTGGCCGGGATTGCGGGCCGCGCGTTCGAACAGCACATCGACGGTTTCGCCAATCATGGCCTTGTTGAAGGCCGATTGCTGACTGTCGATCAATTCCTGGAGCCGCACCAATCGCTCGTCCATTTCAGCCGCTGACGCCGTCTCCTGCATGTCCGCCGCCGGCGTGCCGGGCCGCGGCGAATATTTAAACGAATACGCCGCAGCGTATCCGATTTGCATGACAAGCGCGAGGGTCGCGGCGAATTCTCCCTCGGTTTCGCCGGGGAAGCCGACGATAAAATCCGATGAAAAAGCAATATCTTGGCGGGCCTCACGAAAACGGTCGATGACGCGACGGTAATCATCGGCGGTATGCTTGCGGTTCATGGCGGCCAGGATCCGGTCGGACCCGGATTGCACCGGAAGGTGCACGAACGGCATCAGCGCGGCGAGATCGCGATGCGCCGCGATGAGCGAATCGTCGACGTCGCGGGGATGGCTGGTCGAGTAGCGCAGCCGCACGATACCTTCGATTTCGGCAAGCCGGTGCAGCAGCTTGCCGAGCGGCCACGTCCGTCCGTCGGGTCCTTCGCCGTGATAGGCGTTGACGTTCTGCCCGATCAGGGTGATCTCGCGGACGCCGTTGTCGGCCAGCCGCTTCACGTCGTCGACGATCTTTGCCACCGGGCGCGAGACTTCCGCGCCGCGCGTATAGGGCACCACGCAGAAGGTGCAGAACTTGTCGCAGCCTTCCTGCACAGTGACGAAAGCGGAGATGCCGCGCGCGCGGATCGCATCCGGTTTGGGGGCGGGGAGGAAACCGAACTTGTCCTCGACCGGGAATTCGGTCTCCAGCGCACGGCCCTCGCTTTTCGCGCGCGCCAGCAATTGTGCCAGATGATGGTAGCTCTGCGGCCCGACCACGACGTCGACGGTCGGCGCGCGGCGGATGATCTCCTCGCCCTCGGCCTGCGCGACGCAGCCGGCGACCGCGATGCGCATATCGCGCCCGTTGCGGGCGGCTTCATCCTTGGCGACGCGAAGCCGCCCAAGTTCGGAGTAGACCTTCTCGGAGGCCTTCTCGCGGATGTGGCAGGTGTTGAGGATCACCAGGTCCGCATCCTCGGCGCTTTGAGTCTCGACAAAGCCTTCCGGAGCCAGCGTGTCCACCATGCGTTGCGCATCGTAGACGTTCATCTGGCAGCCATAGGACTTGATATGCAGCTTGCGCGGCGGCTTCATGGAACCTGTAAGTGCTGGTATTGAATGGCGCCAATCCGGCGCGAGGCTTAGTTATAGGCTAAACCGCTGGAAATCCAGCGATCTGGCCCGGTTTTTGGCCCATTTGCGTGATCAAAACGGGCAATTGCCGCATATCGTTGAACGTCGCAGTGGCCCCGGCCGCGCGCAGGCTGTCGCCATAACCGGGGCGGCAGTGGCTGCCGCCGTGAAACCCGAGCACGGGCATCCCGGCGGCGACGGCGCCCGCGATGCCGGCGACGCTGTCCTCGATCACGAGGCAACGCGCAGGCGCGGTCTGCATCTGCTCGGCGGCAAACAGAAACAGATCCGGCGCCGGCTTGCCATGGCGCACCTGTACCGCCGAAAAAATGTGCGGCGCAAATCGATCGTACAAGCCAACGTGATTGAGGCTGGCGCTGATTTTCTCCGGCGGCCCGCTCCATGCGACGCAGACGGGCAGTGCAATCTGGGCCAGCGCTTCGCCGATATGGGGCATGGCTTCCAGCGAAGTCGCAAACAGTCGGAAAATCTCGGCGTACGTCTGGGACTGAAAGTCGTCGGGCAGACTGCGGCCGAGCTCGGCTTCAACTTCGACCGTCGCCTGGCGCATCGAGCGGCCGAGAAACCGCTCGAGCACCTGTTCCGCCGTGATCGGATAGCCATGCCGCGTCAGCGTCTCCGCATGCGCGCGGCATGAAATGACTTCGCTGTCGACCAGCACGCCGTCGCAATCGAAGATGATGAGATCAGGATTCACGAAAACTAGGTTTTGTCATCGTCGAGCGGGACGCAGTACAGTTCCAGCCGGTGATCGACCAGCTTGTAGCCGAGCTTGCGAGCGATCTCGGCCTGCAATTTCTCGATCTCCTCGGAGGTGAATTCGATCACCTTGCCGTCGCGCAGATTGATCAGATGGTCGTGATGGCTGTCGGGCATCTGCTCATAGCGCGCTCGCCCCTCGCGGAAATCGTGCCGCTCGATGATTCCGGCATCTTCGAACAGCTTGACGGTGCGATACACCGTCGAGATCGAGATCTTGTCGTCGACCGCGACACAGCGCCGGTAAAGTTCCTCGACATCCGGATGATCGACCGAATCGGCGAGCACGCGCGCGATGACGCGGCGCTGTTCGGTCATGCGCATGCCGGTGGCGGCGCAGCGGGCCTCGATACCGGTATTCTTGTGCGCAGACGGGGATTTCAGTACGGGCATGGTCTCGAGGCCTTGGGACGTCAGGTCGGGGGTGTTTTGCCACCCGGTACATATTACGACAAGTCACGCCGCATCAGAAGCGCATTCAATTGCTCGCCGCCGGGCTGCTGATAATAGCGTTCCCGGTGGCCAACCACCTCAAATCCGGCCCATTCATACAGGCGCCGCGCGGGCTGATTGTTTTCTTCGACCTCGAGGAACACCTTGCCTACGCCGCGGCCCGCGAGGTGACCGAGATGCGTCAGCAACAGGTTGCGCGACAGGCCGCGGCCGCGTTGGGTCGCATCGATGGCGATCGACAACAGCTCCGCCTCGTCAGCCGCCATGCGCGACACCGCAAAGCCGATGATCTTGCGCCCCTGTCGGAGCCGGTGAACGAGCGTGTTGCGCTCGGTCAGCATGACCTCGAATTCGCCTTCGCCCCAACCGCGGTGAAACGATGCGCCGTGCAGTTGCGCCAGGCGCGCCGCGTCGCGCGGGCCGGCCGGTTCGATCACGGCCGTGCCGCCGCCCCACCAATCGGAGAGCCATGTCATCATGATGCCGGCGGCTGCGCGGGGCCGGATAGCGGATCCTTCGGCGGCTTGGCATCGGGCGCGCGCAGGTAATAGGGCCGTGCCGGTGAACTCTCGGGACTGACGGCGGCGCCGAGCCACGCCACCCAGGCGATGTCGGGCGCTGCCTGCTGATCGATCTTGAAAGGCGGCGGCGCCTCGGCCGGCCAGCGGTCGGCCAGAATCTTTGCTGCATTGCCGACCAGATGTGGCGCCCCGAAGCGCGCTGCGTCGAGCGCTTCCGCGATCGGCGCCACCTTCGGCTTGATCAATGAACGGCCGTCGCCGGCCACCGCCTGGAAATAGACGTGATCATGCCGCGCGTCGATGACTGATATGACGGGATGCTGTTCGTCGTTCTTGCTGACCATGGGGGCGGCAAACGCGGTCAGCGTCGTCACGCCGACGACCGGCTTGCCGGCGGCGAGCGCAATGCCGCGAGCGGCGGAAAGGCCGACCCGCAATCCGGTAAAGCTGCCGGGACCGGTCGTCGCGGCGATGCGGTCGAGCGCGGCAAACGCAACGCCTGACGCCTTCATCACGCGGGCGATCAGCGGCATCAGGGCTTCGGCATGACCGCGCTTCATCGGCTTCGATTCCCGCGCGACGACCCCGCCTGCGCCGGTGTCGAGCACGGCAGCGGCGCAGGCATCGAGCGCGGTATCGATGGCGAGGATCAGCATGGAAAGGCGAATGGCGAGCGGCGGATAGCGAATAGATTATCGGTGTTCGTCTCTATTCGCCACTCGCTGCTTGCCATTCGCTTTTTCTCACACCGGCCGGACTTCGACCACGTCGGGCACGAAGTGCCTCAAGAGGTTCTGGATGCCGTGCTGCAATGTCGCCGTCGAGGACGGGCAGCCGGAGCAGGCGCCCTTCATGTTGAGATAGACGACGCCGTCCTTGAAGCCGCGGAAGGTGATGTCACCGCCGTCATTGGCGACCGCCGGCCGCACCCGCGTCTCGATCAGGTCCTTGATGGTCGCCACCGTATCGGCGTCGGCCTCGTTGAAGAATTCGCCCTCTTCGTCCGCCGCCTCGTCATTGCCCGCAGTGCCATCGGCGAGCAGCGGCGCGCCGGACATGTAGTGCTCCATGATGGCGCCGAGGATCGCGGGCTTGAGGTGCTGCCAGTCGCCATCCGTCTTGGTCACGGTGACGAAATCGTAGCCGTAGAACACGCCGGAGACGCCGGGCACGCCGAACAGTCTTTCGGCAAGCGGGGAGCGGGCGGCGGCTTCGCGGTTGGCGAATTCCATCGTGCCGGTATCGAGCACGGTACGGCCCGGAATGAATTTCAGGGTGGCGGGATTGGGCGTGGCTTCGGTCTGAATGAACATGGTTTTTCTCCGGCGTCGCCGGTTCAAGGCCGGCGCGTGGGGTCTCCTGTAGCAGATGGCGACCGCCAGCGCACGATCAAGGGGCGCAAACCAGCAATTCTGTAAGCGTATCAAGCCTTAAGCAAAGGCCTAAGAAAGCCCGTCGATGTCCGAATCGCTTAAGTCGCCGGGGACGATGACGACGGGAATCGGGAACGAGCCCGCGGCCTGCGCCATCATGCTGATCAGCGGGCCGGGCCCCTCGGGGCCCGGATTGGCCGCCAGCACCAGCATCGAAATATCGACGTCCTTGTCGATCACGTCGAGGATCTGGGTGGTCGGGTCGCCCTCGCGAATCACCCGTTCCGGCGTGATCGCGGCGATGCCGTTGGCGCGCCCCGCGGCGCGATCGAGCGCCTCGTTCGCAGCGTCCTCGGCCTCGGCGCGCATCAGGTCGGCAACGCCCAGCCATTGCTGGTTCTGATCTTCGATTTCGATGATGCGCAGCATCACCACGCCGCCGCCGACGCGAATGGCCCAGCGGCTGGCATAATAAACCGCGCGGTCCCATTCCGCGGTGTCGTCAACGATGACAAGGCATTTTGGCTTGTGACCCGTCTCGTAGCTTCGTCGCTGGGTGGTCATGCATATCCCGGTGCTGCGCCAAACCGCCGCATGCTGCCACGGCGCAGCCGCCTTCGACAAGCGGCGTCGCTGTTGTCAGGCTACAAGGAAAGCTAGCTTTTTCGGATGAAGCCGACGATGTCCTTGGCCGCCCGCATGGTTTCATCGGCGATGACGCGCGCCCGGTCGGCGCCGTCGACCAGGATCTTGTCGACATGGCCGGGGTCGGCGACCAGCCGTTTCATCTCGGAAGCGATCGGCGAGAGCTTTGTGACGCAAAGTTCCACCAGCGCGTTCTTGAAGCTGGAGAACTGCCCGCCGCCGAACTCCTTCAGAACGTCGGCCTTGCTGCGCTCGGACAGCGCGGCATAGATGCCGACGAGGTTGTCGGCCTCGGGCCGGTTTTCCAGGCCCCTTTCTTCCGACGGCAGCGGTTCCGGATCGGTTTTGGCTTTGCGGATTTTTTGCGCGATCGTGTCCGCATCGTCGGTCAGGTTGATCCGCGAATTGTCCGAGGCATCCGACTTCGACATTTTCTTGGTGCCGTCGCGCAGGCTCATCACCCGCGTCGCCGGTCCGGTGATCAAAGGTTCCGGCTGCGGAAAGAACAGGCCGTCATTGTAGCCGCGGCTGCGAATCGAATCGCCGAAGTCGTTGTTGAACTTCTGCGCGATGTCGCGAGATAGCTCCAGATGCTGCTTCTGGTCCTCGCCGACCGGCACATGCGTGGCGCGATAAACCAGAATGTCCGCCGCCATCAGCACCGGATAATCGTAGAGACCCACGGAGGCGTTCTCGCGGTCCTTGCCGGCCTTCTCCTTGAACTGGGTCATGCGGCTGAGCCAGCCGACGCGCGCGACGCAGTTGAAGATCCATGTCAGCTCGGCATGGCCGGTGACCTGGCTCTGGTTGAACACGATGTGCTTGTTCGGATCGATGCCGGCGGCGATGAAGGCCGCGGTGACCTCGCGGGTGTTGCGGGCAAGCTCCGCCGGGCCGCCCCAGACGTCGAGCCCCATCGTGATCGCGTGCATGTCGACGACGCAATAGATGCAGTTATGGGTTTCCTGCATCTTCACGAAGTTGACGATCGCGCCGAGGTAATTGCCGAGATGCAGATTGCCGGTCGGCTGGACGCCGGAAAAAACCCGTTCAACAAAAGCCATTTTAAGCTTCCCGAGGATGCCTGTTTCGCGCCGTCGTTTGCCACGCAGGGGCTGTCAGCGCAAGCCGCCAGATGGGCCTCCGCCGTCATCCTGAGGCGCGAGCGCAGCGAGCCTCGAAGGATGGGCCACGGGCCATACTCATCCTTCGAGGCGCGCAAGGGCGCGCACCTCAGGATGACGGTCTAGCCATTTGTTTGCCTGATCCCGTTGACCGCCTCGCGCCAGCCGGTGACGCCGAAAAGCCTTAAGAACAGGCCGTAGAAGGCGATTCCCGCCGATATCACGGCCAGTAGCAGAACGGCCTGCACGAGCCCATGCGCGCCCGAACTGAGCGCCGGCAGCGACCGTGTCGCCAGCCACAGCAGCGCGGCCATCGCGAGCGCTGCCAGCATGATGCGCGGCAGCCGCCGCTTCGCGCTAGCATCGATCGAGAATCCAAATGTCTCCGCACCGCGGCGGATCAGGCTGAGCGCCATGCTCCAGGCGCCGAGCGCGATCGCCGCCGCAATGCCGTCGGCGCCGTACCAATGGCTGAGCACGAAGGCCGCAGCGACCGCCAGCACCACGCCCTTTAGCGCGGCGATCAAAGGCGTCAGCGTATCCTCGCGCGCGAAAAACGCCGGTGACAGCGCTTTGACCAGCACATGCGCCGGCAGCGCCAGCGTCAGCCACATCAGCGCGCGGGCGGTCGCCGCGCTATCATCAGCCGTGAAGGCGCCGTGCTCGAACAACAGCCGCACGATCGGCTCGCTGAGCACCATCAGCCCGAGCGTGGCGGGCAGCGCCAGGCCGACGGCGAGTTCGAGCCCGCGCGATTCCGCATCTGCCGTGGCGGCGTGATCTTCGCTGCGTACCGCGCGCGATAATTCCGGGATCAGCACCGTGCCCATGGCGACGCCGACAATGCCGAGCGGCAGTTCGACCAGGCGGCCCGCGAAATAGAGCCACGACACCGCCGAGGGCGACGAGGAGGCGATGATCGCGCCGGCCACCATCAGCAACTGCGGAGCGCTCGATGCCATCATGCCGGGCGCCGCCTTGCCGAGAAAGCCGCGTAGCTCCTTGTCGAAGGAAATGCGCAGCGGCGTTGCAATGCTCTCGCCACGGCGCAGCACCAGCACGGAGAGCTGCAACAGCCCGGCGATGCCGACGGTGGCTGCGATGATCTGCGCGGCCCGGGCCGGCTCCGGCTTCGCGACCAGCAGCACGGCCATGACGCTGATCAGCGCAATGTTGAACAGCAGCGGCGAAAACGCCGTCAGCGCGAAACGGCCCTGCGCGTTCAACAGCGCCATCATGACGGTCACGGGACCCGCGAAGGCGAGGTACGGCAGCATCAGCCGGGCATTGTCGGTGGCGAGTTGCATCGTCTCGCGCCCGGCAAATCCCGGCGCCAGCACGGCGATGACCAGCGGCATCACCAGCGCCAGCAAGGCGGTCGCAACGATCAGGATCGTTGCGATGGTGCCGAGCACGCGCCCCGCGAACGCCGCCGCCGCCACAGCGCCGCCGGCTTCGCGCACCCGCAGCCATGCCGGCACCAGCGCGGCGTTCAGCCCGCCCTCGGTCAACAGCCGCCTGATCACATTGACCAGTTGAAACGCCGCCAGGAACGCGTCCGCAACCGCGCCAGCGCCGAGCAGCGCCGCGAGCACGGAATCGCGCACGAATCCAAGCAGCCGCGACGCCAGCGTTCCCGAGGAGACCGTGAGAAAGGAGCGGATCATTGAGGGCCTTATATCAGCAGCCTAGCTTGCTGCCAGCAGACCCTCATCCTGAGCAGCCGCGGAGCGGCGTCTCGAAGGATGCGGCCACAGACGGGCCTGCATCCTTCGAGACGCAGCGCGAGCGCCGCTCTTCAGGATGAGGAACAGGCAGCCTTGCTGCCGCGGGCCCCGCCGTGGTAGCCCGACCCTCATCGCAAACAGCCGTAAACAGGACGCAACGATGACTGACGCAAAATACGACGTTCTCGGGATCGGCAATGCGATTTTCGACGTGCTGGTGCAGACCGACGAGGGCTTTCTCGCCCGCCACGGCATGACCAAGGGCGGCATGGCGCTGATCGACGAGGCCCGCGCTGCAGCGATCTACCAGGAGATGGGCCCGGCGACCGAGATGAGCGGCGGCTCCGGCGCCAACACCATCGTCGGCGTCGCCGGCTTCGGCGCCCGCACCGCCTTCATCGGCAAGGTCAAGGCCGACCAGATCGGGACCCTCTACAGCCACGACATCCGCGCCGCCGGCGTCGCCTTCGAAACGAAGGCGGCGGAAAGCGGCCCCGCTACCGGCTGCTCCTACATCCTGGTGACGCCGGACGGCGAGCGCACCATGAACACCTATCTCGGCGCCGCGCAGGATCTTAACGCATCAGACATCGACGAAGCGCAGATCGCCGCCGCGCGCATCGTCTATCTCGAAGGCTATCTCTGGGACCCGAAGAACGCCAAGGAAGCCTTCGTCAAGGCGGCCAGCATCGCGCACTCTGCCGGCCGCCAGGTGGCGCTGACGCTGTCGGATTCCTTCTGCGTCGATCGCTACCGTGACGAGTTCCTCGACCTGATGCGCAAGGGCACCGTCGACCTCGTATTCGCCAACGAGGCCGAACTGCATTCGCTCTACCAGACCTCGGATTTCGAGGGCGCGCTGAAGCAACTCCGCGAGGATACAAAACTCGCCGTCGTCACCCGCAGCGAAAAGGGCTGCGTGGTCGCAGGCCACGACGGTGTCACATCGGTGCCCGCGTTTCCGATTCAAAAGCTCGTCGACACCACAGGCGCCGGCGACCTGTTCGCCGCCGGCTTCCTGTTCGGACTTGTGCGTGACGCGGGCTACGAGGCGGCGGGCCGGCTGGGCGCGCTGGCGGCGGCCGAGGTGATCCAGCACATCGGGGCACGGCCGCAGGTTTCGCTGAAGGAGTTGGCGGGGCAGAACGGGCTGCCGGCGTAGGGCTGGGAGAGGGCGCGACCTCTCCACCGTCATGCCCGGGCTTGTCCCGGGCATTCACGTCTTGTCTTACGTGCCACGCGAGGTCTGCGGGCTTCCGGTCAGGCTCAACTTCGCTTAGAAGTTGATCATGGGTGATTTCGCCTTCCATCCCGAGGACAAGGCCCGGTCATTGATCGACAAGCGTCTTCTCGCTTGTGGGTGGTTGATACAGTCCAAGGCCGAAATGAACCTTGGCGCCGGGCTCGGCGTGGCGGTACGCGAATTCCAGACGGCCTCTGGCCCCGTGGACTATGGCTTGTTCGTCGGGCGCAAGCTCTGCGGCGTGATCGAAGCCAAGGCCGAAGGCAGCACGCTTTCCGGCTTTTCGGAGCAGGCGTCGCGCTATATCGCCGGCATGCCCAAGCACCTCGTCCATGACGAAGGTCAGGTTCGTTTCGAATATGTCGCGTCGGGCTCCGAAACCATCTTCCGGGATCACGCCGATCCTGATCCGGCTTCGCGCCATGTCTTCACCTTCCATCGGCCGGAAACGTTGGAGCGTCTGCTAAGGGAGCCGCTCACTGTGCGGGGCCGGCTTCGGGCCATGCCGCCATTCATCACCGATGGTTTGCGCGCCTGCCAGATCGACGCCGTGTCCGCGCTCGAAGGCTTGATGGGACAAAATCGTCCGCGCGCACTTGTGCAGATGGCGACTGGTGCCGGGAAAACCTTCACCGCCTGCACGCTGAGTTACCGGCTGCTGGCACATGCAGGGTTCAAGCGAATTCTGTTCCTGGCCGATCGTGCCAATCTCGTTCGCCAGACGCGCGATGAATATCTCGCCTATCGCCCGCCCGGCACCGGACGCTCGTTTTCCGAAATCTACAACGTGCAGAAGCTGGGGGCGGGCGGATTGGATAAGTCGGCGCAGATCGTGATCGCGACGATCCAGCGCGTCTATTCCGTTTTGACCGGCAAGGAATTGCCGGAGGAAGAGGAAGAGGCCTCGTCCTTCGAACTATCGAGGGCCGATACCGAGCGGCTCGTTTCCTACAATCCGTCGATCCCGATCGAAAGTTTCGACCTCGTCATCACGGATGAATGCCACCGTTCGATTTACGGCACATGGCGGCAGGTGCTGGAGTATTTCGACGCCTTCACCGTCGGTCTCACCGCGACGCCCTCGCTGCACACGCTCGGTTTCTTCGGCAAGAATCTTGTCGCGCAATATCCATATGAGCGCTCTGTCGTCGATAGCGTCAACGTCGGTTTCGAAATTTTCCGCATCCGCACCGAGATCGGCGAACGCGGCAGCACGGTGAAAGCGGGCTACGATCTGCCCGTTCGCGACAAGCGCACCCGGGCGGAGCGCTACGAGACGCTGGACGCCGATTTCAGTTACACGCCCGACCAGATCGACCGCACGGTGCTGGTCCCGAATCAGATCCGCACCGTGCTCGAAACGTATCGCGATTCGCTGTTCACCGAGCTGTTTCCTGGCCGCACCGAAGTCCCGAAAACGCTGATCTTTGCCAAGGACGATCACCATGCCGAGGAGATCACCGGAATCGTTCGCGAGGTTTTCGGCAAGGGCAACGACTTTGCCAAGAAGATCACCTACAAGACCGACGGGCAGGACCCGGAAGAACTGATCCGCTGCTTTCGCAATGACTACAATCCGCGGATCGCTATCACGGTCGACATGATTGCCACCGGTACGGATGTGAAGCCGCTGGAGGTGCTGATCTTTCTGCGCGACGTGAAATCCGAACTTTATTTCGAGCAAATGAAGGGGCGCGGCGCGCGCACCATATCCGCAGAAAAATTGCGCGAGGTGACGCCCGATGCCGAGGCAAAGACCCGCTTCGTGCTGATCGACGCAGTTGGCGTGTCGGAAAGTCTCAAGACCGTATCGCAGCCGCTGGAGCGGGATCGTGCCGTCTCTTTCGATAGGCTGATCGATGAAATCGCGGCCGGCCGCCGGGATGATGACGCCTTTGCCACATTGGCGGCACGCCTCGCGGCCCTCGACCGGCGGATCGGGGACAAGGACCGCGCGGCAATCGTCAAAGCCTCGGGCGGTGTCGATCTTTCCGGTATTGCTTCACGCCTGCTCGACGCCATCGATCCCGATGCGTTGGCCCAGCGTCTGCCGGCCGACGCCACGGAACCGGAGCAAAAGAAGGCGCGTGAAGCCGCAAAGGATGCGGCAGCGATTATTTTCGACGATCCCAAGCTGCGAGCCTTGCTGAAGGACGTCAAGGCTGCCGCCGACATCCGCATCGACACCATCTCGACAGATGCCGTGGTCTCCTCGGGCTGGGACGAGAAAAAGGCCACCGACTCGGTGCAGCGATTTACGCGTTTTCTGGAAGAACGCCGCGACGAGTTGGCTGCGCTGCAAATCCTCTATCGGCTGCCGTATGCGCAGAGGCGATTGACCTATGAGGCGGTGGACGATTTGAAGGAGGCCCTGAAGCGCCCGCCATGGCTGCTGGAGCCCGTCGACATCTGGCGCGCCTACAAGCGGCTCGCATCCGACAAGGTGCGCGGCAATCCGGCCGGAACGCTGGCTGACATCGTCATGCTGGTGCGCTATGCGCTTGGACAAGCGGAATCGCTGGAGCCGATGTCCTCGCTCGTCGCCGGTCGCTTCAACCTATGGCTTGGCCGCGAGGAAAAGGCAGGCCGCACTTATACCGACGCACAGCGGGGCTGGTTGATGGCGATCCGCGATCATCTTGGCGTCAATATCGAAATCAGGCCCGAGGACCTGATGGATGCGCCGGAATTTTCCGCGCGCGGCGGCATCGTCCGGGCGCGGGCGTTGTTTGGCGCGCGGCTGCCGGCCCTGCTGGACGAGTTGACGGACACGCTGGTCGCGTGATATATATCATTGGTATCTACCGTATTGAAGGAGGCGGATGATGAGTGGAACCGCCAAATTGTTCATGCATGGCCGCAGTCAAGCGGTGCGTCTGCCTAAGGAATTTCGTTTCGAGGGCAGCGAAGTGCTCGTCAGCAAGGTAGGCGACAAGGTGATCCTTGAGCCCCTCAAGAAGCAGCCCGTCGATCTCGACAAGTTCTGGGCCGAACTCGACGCGCTTGGAGCGAGGGACTTCCTGCCGGACGGCATCCCGGACGAAGCGCCGGCCGAGTCGGACCCGCGTGTTTTCTTCGAAGAATGATCTGTCTCGATACCAACATCGTCATCGCGATCGTGAACGGACGCAGTTCGTCGCTTCGCCATCGGCTCGGAGAGCAGATGCGGGGAGGCACGGCGATCGCGCTGCCGGTCGTCGCGCTGTTCGAAATGCGCTACGGGCTTGCCAAGAGCGGCCGACGTGAACATAACGAGCGCCTGCTCGAAAAATTTCTTGGTCTCGGGGTCGATGTTCTCCCTTTTGAGGTGGAGGACGCCGCGCATGCCGGCGATATCCGTGCTCGGCTGGAAAGCGCGGGCACGCCGATTGGCCACTATGACTATCTGATCGCCGCGCAGGCCCGTCGGCGTGACGCCGCTTTGGTGACGCTCAATGTCAGGGAATTTTCGCGCGTGCCGGGATTGATTGTAGCGGATTGGGCGGCGTGATGGCGGACGGTGGGGCGGTGGTGGAGAGGGTGAAAGATCTGGCGGAGGCGGAAGGGCCGTGGATGCTTCCGGAGGGGTGGGCTACGACGAAGCTTGAACAAATTGTTGAGCGTCTGACTGATGGAACCCATCAGCCTCCGAAGTTCACAGCAAGCGGAATTCCGTTTGTGGTGATCGGTAACGTTTCAGGCGATGGAATAGATTGGTCGTCTATTAGCAAATGGGTGTCGCCCTCGACCTACTTAAGCGAATCCAAGCGCCTGCGTCCTTCGCGAGATGACGTCCTATACACAGCAGTGGGAAGCTATGGTCTTGCGATAAGAGTTCTTGATGATCGCGAATTCATGTTTCAGCGCCACATCGCATATTTGCGACCCGACAAGGCGCTCGTTGATCCCACCTATCTCTGCTACGCGCTGAACTCCCCGGTACTGCGACGACAAGCCGACCGAGCGGCGAGAGGTGTGGCACAAAAAACGGTTACTCTAGGGTCTTTGCGCGAATTTGATATTCCCCTAGCGTCCCTCGCAGAACAACGCCGCATTGCGGCGCGAATGAATGCGCTATTTGCTGAGATTGCCGACGGCGAGGCGGCGCTGGTAGCTGCGAGGAAGGGTCTCGACATCTTCCGCCGTGCGCTGTTGAAAGCTGCGGTCACTGGCGAACTCACGAAGGGCTGGCGTGCGGCGAACCCCGCGTCCGAAACCGGTCATGACGTCCTTGCCCGGATCGCAAAAGCTCGTGCGACGAAGGCTCCCGCTAAGGGCCGAACCGGTCACAACGTAGATGCCTTGTCGCTAGATATTAGCGCGCTCCCGACGCTCCCGGAGAGCTGGGCTTGGGCAAGAGTCGGCGAGGTGATCTCACAAATGGAGTACGGAACATCGGAAAAATGTGATTTCGGTTATAGCGGGATTCCGGTCCTGCGCATGGGCAATGTCGATTTCGGCTCGCTCCTCTACACAAAGCTGAAGTATGCACCCAAGGATACCGCGCTACCCATACTGCAGGTAGGCGATCTCGTTTTTAACAGGACCAACAGCGCTGAACTCGTTGGGAAATGCGCTGTATACAAAGGTGAAGTCAGCCCATGTTCGCTTGCCTCTTATCTCATAAGGCTGCGATTCGATGGTATTTCGCCTGACTTCGCCGCACTTTGGATCAACTCCGCTTATGGCAGGAAATGGATTGCAACAAACAAGTCGCAACAAGTAGGCCAAGCTAACCTCAGCGGCGGAACTTTGAGAGGCATGTCCATTCCCATTCCACCCCCCGATGAAGCCGAAGAAATCCTCCGCCGCGTCGCAGACGCGCTCACCGCCACCGCCGATACGTTGACGTTGCTCGACGCGGAAGCCGCCGATGCCGCCCGGTTGAAGCAATCTACCCTCAAGGCCGCCTTTGAGGGGCGCCTCGTATCACAAGATCCCCTCGACGAACCCGCAACCGCGTTGCTCTCGCGCCTCGCTGCTAATTCACTCGCTATGCGCGCCAAGCGCGGGCGGGCCAGAAAGTCCACCGCATGAACGCCCAAGCCCTCGTTGCCAAAGTCTGGAACTTCGCGCATGTGCTGCGCGATCAGGGCGTCTCCTATCAGGCCTACATCAGCCAGATTTCCTATCTGCTCTTCCTCAAGATGGACGAGGAGCGCGTTACGCAGATCGGTGAAGCGTCGATGTTGCCCAACGGTGCTCGCTGGGACGACATCAAGGACCTCTCTGGCGAAGCGCTGAATGCGACGTATGTAAAGTTGCTCGACAAGCTGTCGAAGCAGGGCGGCATCATCGGCGCGATCTTCCTGAAAGCGCAGAACGAGATTCAGGACCCGGCGAAACTCAAGCGCCTGGTTGGCCTGATAGACGGCGAGGTCTGGCTCGGCCTTCCCGTCGATGTGAAGGGCAACATCTACGAAGGCCTGCTGGCCCGCAACGCGGAGGATGTCAAATCTGGGGCGGGGCAATACTTTACGCCGCGTCCTCTGATCGAGGCCGTGGTTGAGGTTGTCGACCCCGAGCCGCATCAGACCGTGCACGATCCGGCCTGCGGCACCGCGGGCTTTCTGCTCGCCGCATGGGATCGCATGAAGCAGCATACGAAGGCGCGCGACCGCGGTGTCTATTCGGCTCTGAAGAACAAGTTTTCCGGTGTCGATATCGTGCCGGAAGTCGTGCGCCTCGCGGCGATGAACCTCTATCTGCACGGCATCACCGGCGTCGATTCGATCGTCGAGGCCAAGGACGCGCTGTTGGGTGCGGGTGGCAAGAGCTACGACGTCATCCTCACCAATCCGCCGTTCGGCAAGAAGCAGAGCTATCGCATCGTTCGCGACGACGGCGAGATCGACAGCGAGCGCGAGGATTACGACCGGCAGGATTTTTTCGTCACCACGTCGAACAAGCAGTTGAACTTCCTGCAGCACATCATGACCGTGCTCGCTCCGAACGGCGAAGCCGCCGTGGTGCTGCCGGACAACGTATTGTTCGAGGGCGGTGCAGGCGAGACGATCCGGCGCAGATTGCTCAAGAACTTCGATTTCCACACGCTGCTGCGGCTGCCGACGGGCATCTTCTACAAGCAGGGCGTGAAGGCGAACGTGCTGTTCTTCGATAAGAAGCCGCCTTCGGAGGCGTCTGCCACAAAGGATCTCTGGATCTACGACCTGCGTACCAATCAGCGTTTTACGCTGAAAGAGCGTCCGATGGTGCGGGCCGACCTCGATGATTTCATAGCCTGCTATAAGTCCGGGAATCGCGCGAAGCGCGAGGAGTCCGAGAAATTCAAACGCTTCCCGCTGGAAACCTTGCTGGCGCGCGACAAGGTCAATCTCGACATCTTCTGGGTCAAGGATCACGCGCTCGACGATCCCGATCTGCTGCCGCCGCCCGACGAAGTCGCCGCCGAAATCGTAGAAAGTCTGGAAACGGCACTCGATCGCTTCCGCAATGTCGCGAAGGCGCTTGGAGAAGGTCCAGCGTAAGGGCGCGTCTGGAGAAATCTATTCCCTGTCGCCCCAGCACTGATTTGCCCGACACCACAAATCAAAAAACGATCTTCCGAAAAAATAATCCGCTTCGCGTTTCCCCCAAATCACCCTTACAACTTCCGCCATCCCGTCCCCCAGAGAGGGGCGTTTCGCGATCGTCACTAAACGCGGTGCGGTGGACGCGGCAGCGTCGGGCGCGCAGACGTCGTCGCAGGGCGGGCTCTTCCCGAGTTCGTGAGCGAAGGGACGGCACGCAGACGACCGATGCTAAAGCGCTTCGCGCGAGACTTCGGTGGGTATCAAGCCCGTCGAGGTTTTGGCGTAGGGCGTGCCGCGTACGGCCAAGTCGTGTGGTCCTGGCACCCGTTGCTGGTGTCAAGTCCGCGGAGGATGTGCCGGCCCGACCGGGCAGGCCCTATCCGTCAATCCGCGGATGACGGTGGCTAAAGGAATTCGCACACCGGGGAGAGCACGAAGTACGCCGTAAAACCATTGCGCAGGGAAGGCCGGATGCTCTCCGCTGGACCTGTATGCTCGTGTGCGTGCTTTTTGCGCAAATTGCACACGAGACCGCGGGTGCAGCGCGCACCCGGTCTTCCCTGCGCCCTCTTTCTCAAGGGAGGGCGAACGAAGATGCAAACCTCGGGCAGTTTCATGTCGCGAGATCGCGAAATCATGTCAGCCGTTGTAACCATCGAAGGTGCGTCAATCACAGCCGTCATTGCGAGCGCAGCGAAGCAATCCATCGTGCCACATAAAGAAAGAATGGATTGCTTCGCTTCGCTCGCAATGACGGTCTCTAACGGATGCTCCTCACGCCGCGCGCTGGCCGCTGCCGGCATCGAGCCCGGCATAGATCCCGCTCTCGAAGCCCGCAAAGGCTTCCAGCGCCTTGACGTCGGCGAACGGCAACAACTGCATCAGGATCACGCCTGCGACGTCGCGCGCGGGGTCGATCCAGAAATAGGTGTTGGCAAGGCCGGCCCAGGCGAGGCTGCCGGCGCTGCGGCCCTCCGCCGTCTTGGCGGTGTTGATCAGGAACGAGAGCCCCCACTTCTTGACGATGTCGGGGAAGAGATCGACATCGTTGGTATAGATCGGCATCACCGTTGTCATCTTGCCCATGGTGAGATCGCCGATGTGGTTCTGGCTCATCAGCGCCACCGTCTCGGGCTTCAGCACCTGGTTGCCGTTGCCGCGGCCCTGGTTGAGGATCATCTGGGTGAACTTGATGTAATCGGCCGCGGTGCCGTAGAGCCCGCCGCCGCCCATGTGAAATTCCGGCGCCTGTTCGAGTTCGAACGGGATCGGTGCGAGCGATCCGTCCTCGCCGCGCGCGTGCATGCCGACCAGCCGCTGGCGCATGCTGTCGGTGATCTTGAAGCCGGTGTCGTTCATGCCCAGCGGTGCGAGCAGGTTCTCGCGCAAGTAGACATCGAGCTTCTTGCCGCTGACGGCTTCCACCGCCTTGCCGACGAAGTCGATATTGATGCCGTATTCCCAGCGCGTGCCGGGATCAGACGCCAGCGGCGTCGTCAGCGCGGCGTTCAGGCAGGAGATGACGCCGGGCGTGCCGGTCTTCTCCATGTATTTCCCCATGTCGCCGTTCCACATCTCGTAGCAGAAGCCGGCGGTATGCGTCATGAGATGCCGCAGCGTGATCGGCTTCGTGGCGGGGCGCAGCTTTGGCTCACCGCTGGCGTCAAAGCCTTCCAGCACCTGCGGGTTGGCGAGATCGGGAAGGATCTTGCCGATCGGCTCGTCCAGCGAGAGCTTGCCCTGCTCGACAAGCTGCATGCCGGCCGCCGCCGTAATCGCCTTGGTCATGGAGGCGATCCAGAACACGCTGTCGGCGGTCATGGGGTCGTCCTTGCCGAGGTCGCGCTTGCCGAACGCGCCTTGATAAATCACCTCGCTGCCGGTCGCCGCCATCGCGACCACACCGGGAATCTCCTGGGCCTCGCACTTCTGACGCAGAATCTGATCGATCTGGGCTTGCATGGGTCACCTCCCGCTTTGATTTTTATGGAGTGGCGCGATCTTCCTCCCGGCTGTGCGATCCGGCAAGCGGCCGCGGATGGCCGCCGCCGCTGTCGCGATCTCGTGATGGGCAAACCGCGTGGGCAGCGGTGGCGCGGTATGGGCGGCACCGAACTGCCACACCTCGCCACAATCCGCGGTGGACGATCTCGTCCGTCGGTGACCGGCTTAACCATCCACGATAACGTGATTTCGCCACGATTCCCGTCGCCGATTTTTTGCAGTAAAGCGTTCAGATTCCAGCACAAACGTTGCTCGTCGGCTGGACCAATTGACCAAAATTATCTCATTTTCCGCTTGTGCGAAGGTGCGCGCGATGATTTCGACTTCGATGATTTCGACCTGGAGTGAATGGAAGCGGTATCCCCGTGCCGGACGGGGCGAGAATATCGAGGCGCCGATCACCCCCGGCCTCTATGAAGTCCGCTATGCCGGCACCGGCGCGCTGCACTCCTTCGAGGCGGTCGATAACGTCGCCCAAGCACTGGCGCGGCTTTCGGTCGGGTCCAAATCCTGGTTCGGCCGCCGTGACAGCGCCAAGCTGCCCGATCTCGAATACCGGACCTGCGCGACCTCCTCGAAAGCCGACGCCAAGGCCGCCGCGCAACGCATGATCGGTCGCCGCGAAACCTATATGAGCGGGGCGGCGTGACCTACGTCGTCATTCCGGGACGCGATTGAGGTCGTCATTCCGGGATGGTGCGTTAGCACCAGACTCGGAATCTCGAGATTCCCCGGTGTGCAATTGCACACCTGAGGTTCGGTCCTTCGGACCGCCCCGGAATGACGGTGGTCCCCATTGCCTTCAACATTCGTTGACGCAGGCCTGCCGTAGAGAGCGGTGCATTGCTGACGATACGGGCCTATACTCGGACCAATCTCTCAAGAAAATCCGAGGAGTACGCCATGACCCCGCCCGTCGCCGCACGCGCTTCGAAAACCTCCCACCCCTCGCTGCACGACCGCCTGAAAGACCCCTCGCTGCTGCGCGACCGCTGCTACATCGACGGCGCCTGGGTCGGCACGCCATCGCGCCCGGTCACCAACCCGGTCAATGGCGTGGAACTGGCAAAGGTGCCGGCGTTCAGCACGGCGGAAGCCACGCAAGCGGTCGAAGCCGCCGAGCGCGCGTTCCCGGCCTGGGCCAAGCTCACGGCCAAGCAGCGCTCCAACATTTTGCGCAAATGGTTCGATTTGATCGCGGCGAACCGCGAGGACCTCGCGCTGATCCTGACCTCAGAGCAGGGCAAGCCGCTGGCCGAAGCGCTCGGCGAGGTCGATATCGGTGGCGCCTATGTCGAATTTTTCGCCGAGGAAGCCCGCCGCGTCTATGGCGAAACCATCCCGACCCAGCGGCCGGATGCGCGGCTGCTCGCGATCAAGCAGCCGATCGGCGTCTGCGGCGCGATCACGCCGTGGAATTTTCCGTGCTCGATGATCACCCGAAAGGTCTCGCCGGCGCTCGCCGCGGGCTGCACCGTCGTGCTCAAGCCCGCCAATGAGACGCCGCTGACCGCGCTGGCGCTGGTCGCGCTCGCCGAAAAGGCCGGTGTGCCGAAGGGCGTGTTCAACATCCTCACCGGCAATTCATCTGCCATCGGCAAGGTGCTGTGCGAGCACCCGGCCGTGCGCTTCATAGGCTTCACCGGCTCGACCGAGGTCGGCAAGATTCTTTATCAGCAGGCTTCAGTGGGCGTGAAGAAGCTCGGCCTCGAGCTCGGCGGCAATGCGCCGTTCGTGGTGTTCGACGATGCCGATATCGATGCCGCGGTCGAGGGCGCCATCATTTCGAAGTACCGCAACATGGGCCAGACCTGCGTCTGCGCCAACCGGATCTACGCCCAGGACAAGATCTACGACCAGTTCGTCGAAAAGCTCTCGAAGAAGGTCGCGGCGATGAAGATCGGCGACGGCACGGAAGCCGGCGTCACGCAGGGCCCGCTGATCAATATGGCTGCGGTCGACAAGGTCGAAAAGCACATTGCCGACGCGGTCAAGGGCGGCGCGAAGATCGTCACCGGCGGCAAGCGCCATGCGCTCGGCGGCAGCTTCTTCGAGCCGACCGTGCTTTCAAATGTGAAAGCGGACGCGCTGGTTGCGCATGAAGAGACCTTCGGCCCCTTGGCGCCGGTGTTCCGCTTCAAGGACGAGGCCGACGTGATCGCGATGTGCAACAACTCGCCGTTTGGCCTGGCGTCGTACTTCTACGCGCGCGATCTCGGCCGCGTCTGGCGCGTCGCCGAAGCGCTGGAAGCCGGCATGGTCGGCGTCAACACCGGCCTCATCACGACGGAAGTGGCGCCCTTCGGCGGCGTGAAGGAGAGCGGGCTTGGCCGCGAGGGCTCGCATCACGGCATGGAGGAATATGTCGAGATCAAATACGTGATGATGGCTGGGGTGTAGGAATCACCCGGGCCACGTTCGTTACCGCCGCAGCACGGCGATGGTGCGGTTTGCGAACGAGAGCCGCTCCGCCATCACGGAGACAAAGTACGTCAGGAGCTTTTGGCTCAGTTCGGGATCGTCGGTCTTGATCGCTTCGAATTGATGCGTGTTCAGCACATAGAGCACGCTGGCGACCTCGGCCTGGATCGTCGCGCTGCGCGGCGCGTGCGAGACGAGGCCCATCTCGCCAATCGTGGTGTAGCGGCCGAGGCTGCGCACCCGCGTGGTGCGGCCATCATCGGCCGGCACCATGATGCCGACACGACCGTCGAGGATGAAATGCATGGAATCGGCGGCGTCGCCGACGCGCACGATGGTCTCGCCGGTGTTGACCTCGATGCGCTGGCAGCGGCGGATCAGCTCGTCGGCATCGTCCTCGCTGCCTAGAATCTGGACGAACCAATCGCGCAGATTGGCCGATTCCCGTGCGAGTCCCTGATGCTGGGTGATGAGCTCGTTCTCGCACCATTCCAGCGCATGATCCAGTTCGGGAATGACATTCACCTCGTTCGAGATGAACTCGCTCGACCGCAAGACCTTCTCGGCGGTGGCGGAAAGATGCACCAGTACCAGCTTGACGCCGAGGTCGTGCGCGCTGCGCTTGATTTGCGCAAAACTGTAGGCGGCCGATGAATCGATGCCGGTGACGAGCTTGAAATCGAAAATGAGATAGCGGCATTCGGGACAGCGCTGCAGCAACGCCTTGACGTGCTGATAGAGCCGGTTGGCCGAGCCGAAGAACAGATAGCTCTGCAGGTTCAGCCCCTGGATCTTGCCGCCATGCGCCAGCAGCACCTGCTGGTCGCCGCGCGAACGATCCAGCGAGCTGCGGTATTCCGAACCGTCAAAGCTGTATTTGATCGATTTGATCCGCGCCGCGCTCAGCGCGAAGGTCGCGCAGCCGATCACGACGCCGATCAGCACGCCGGGGACGAAGCCCCACCCCACGATTATGACGATGATCGCCAGCAGCGATACATATTCTGTCTTCGAAAGCCGCTTACGCGACTCGACGATCCATCTATGCAACTGATCCGCACCGAGATAGATCAGGAGGCCGCCGAGAACGAATTTGGGCATATAACCGAGCAGATCCGGCGCGACCGCCAGCATTAGCGCGGAAATGGCTGCAGCCGTGAGGCCGGAAAGGCGGCCGCGGCCGCCGCTTCCGAGATTGAGAACGGAGCGGCTGATCGAGACGCAGCCGGGATAGCCCGCCAACGCGCCTGCCAGGATATTGGCGAGGCCGGTGACGTTCAGTTCACGTTCCAGATCGGCCTCGCGATGGACGGCGACTTCGATACCGGTGGTGTTGAAAAGCGTGCTCGAGGCGGTGACGAAGATGACGGCAATCAAATTGCCGAGCAGGTCCGGTATTGCGTACCAGGGATAGTGGCGGATTTCGCCTGCGCTCCACGGCAGCCTGAAGTGGGTCGGTGGTGGCGGCTGGAAGGTCCAGCCTGACGCCTGAGCCACTTCCGGCGAGATGCCGAAGATCCAGAATGCAAGGTGGGCGGCGATCACGCCGCCGATCAAAGTGGCCGGCAACCCCAGCGAATGGCGCGAACGGCGCCAGGTCAAATACAGGATCAGCGCCATGGCGCAGGCGGCGCTCAATTCGGACAGTGTGACGATGTTTGCGAACTGGTCAAACGTTCCGAATTGCAATTGGTGACCCGTGATCACTCGGATCGCGCCCAGAACGATTAACAGGCCAGTCGCGCCGAGAAATCCGCCGACCACGGGATAGGGCACATAGCGGATGGCCCGGCCCAGCCGCGTCACGCCAAAACCGCAAAGCACGACGCCGGTTGCCATGGTGGAAAGGCCGAGCGTGATCAGCACGGGCGCGAGCAATGGCGCCGAGGGGTCGGTCGCGGCCATGCGTTCGACCAGCGAAGCGGCCAATATGCCCGTGATTGCCGCCGTCGAGCTCTCAGGACCTCCGATCGCAAAGGGCAGCGAGCTGCCCAGCGCAAGCGCGGCGGCGAGCACGGCCGACGTGATGAACGTGGCGGCGACGCCATAGGACAGATAGGGCGTCAGCGGCCCGGCAAAGATCAGCAGCGCGTAGGAAAGGCCGAACGTAATGCTCAGAATGCTGGCGGCGCCACCGCCGAGAACATCACCAAGTGCGCGGCGCGCCCGCGGACCAAAATTAACAAATCGACTGACCATTTGCCCCTTGCTTCCGCTGTCAGTCGTAGACGACAGCGGAGCAGGGCGCCAACAAGATTTTCATGACAACGAACCCCCGGATGGCGTCAGCGCCAGTCCCGCGTCAACCATTCCCGACGTCGCCGCCGAACGCGCCATGGCGGCCAGCGCCGGACGCAAAGCGCGTCGCGCCGGACAGCGTCTCGCCCGAGGCGATCACCTCGAGCCCGCCGCGCATTTCATTGGCGATCGCCTCCTCCTCGGAAAGGTCCCATTGCCGCAGCGCCGATAGCCGATCTGCCCGTAGGCAGGTCTGCGGGAAGCGCGCGATCTCCTTGGCCAGCGCGATCGCATGCGCGCACGCCTCGCCACGGCCGACAACACGGTTGGCGAGGCCCATGCACAGCGCCTCCTGCGCGCCGACCGGGCGGCCGGTGAGGATCAGATCGATCGCCTGCGAGTGACCGATCAGCCGCGGCAGGCGGATGGTGCCGAGATCGATCAGGGGTACGCCGAAACGGCGGCAGAAAATGCCGAAGGTCGCATCCTCTGCGACCACGCGCATGTCCGCCCACAGCGCCAGCTCCATGCCGCCGGCCACCGCAAAACCTTCCACTGCGGCAATTACGGGCTTCGACAGCCGCAACCGGCTCGGCCCCATCGGCGCAATCGAATCATGCCCGCCGAACTCGCGCCGCTTGTTCGGATCGCCCGCCGCCACTGCCTTGAGGTCCGCGCCCGCGCAGAAATATCCGGCGGTGCCGGTAAACACCGCGACCGATGCGCTCTCGTCGGCGTCGAAGGCAAGAAACGCATCATACAGCTTCCGCGCGGTTGCGCCGTCGACGGCGTTGCGGCAATGCGGGCGGTTGATGGAAACGATGGTCACGGCACCATCGCGTTCGACGAGCACGGCGTTGGCTTCGGTCATGAGGCGCTCCCTCTGCATTTTTCAGGGAACGAGCTTCGCACCGGATGGGTCTAATGGGCAATCCTGTATGTGCTCGGCTATGACGGTGCTAGACTTGCAGCTCACTCCCCGTCACACGCCGGTATGCTTCGAGATACCGCTTGCTGGTCGCATCGATCACGGTCGCCGGCAGCGGTGGGGGCGGGGCGTCGCCGTTCCAGCGGCCGGCGCGGCGCTCGGCGTCGAGATAGTCGCGCAGCGGCTGCTTGTCGAAGGAGGGCTGCGGCCGGCCGGGCTTGTAGACGTCGGCGGCCCAGAACCGCGAACTATCCGGCGTCATCACCTCGTCGATCAGGATGATGCGGTCGTCCGCGGCGCGGCCGAACTCGAACTTGGTGTCGGCGATGATAATGCCCTGATGACGGGCAATACGCTCGCCGAAATTATAGACCGTGCGCGCCATGCTCTCGAGCTTCCCGGCGACGTCATCGCCCAGCAGTTCGCGCACCCGGGTGACCGTGATGTTTTCGTCATGGCCGGTTTCGGCCTTGGTGGCCGGGCTGAAGATCGGCACGTCGAGCTTCTCGCTTTCAACCAGGCCGGGCTTCAGCTCCTCGCCGGCGAGCGTGCCGGATGCGGCATATTCCTTCCAGGCCGAGCCGGAGATGTAGCCGCGGATCACGCATTCGACCGGGAAGACGGTGGTGCGCCGGCACAGCATCGCGCGGCCGACAATATCGGCGCGGTGATCCTTCAGCGCGGGCACTTCGCGGATGATCTCGTCGGCATCGGCGCTGATCATGTGATGCGGCACCACGCCTTCGAGCTGGCGGAACCACCACGTGCTGATCTGGGTCAGCACCGCGCCCTTCATCGGAATGGTCTCGGCCATCACGACGTCGAACGCGCTGATGCGGTCGGTGGTGAGCAGCAGCACGCGGTCGTCGCCGACGGCATAGATATCGCGGACCTTGCCGCGGCCGATCCGCGGCAGGGGCAAATCGCTGGCGAGCATCGCGTTCATCAGGTCTTGCTTTCGGGCAGGCGTGCCGGCGCAGGCGCCAGCGCGCAAATGAGAAAGCGGAGCAATAGCCTACTCCGGCAGCGGAATGAACTCATGTTCCTGCGGAACGGCGGCGAACCGGCCGGTTTTCCAGTCCTGTTTGGCCTGCTCGATCCGCTCCTTGCTGGAGGAGACAAAATTCCACCAGATATGCCGCGGCCCCTCCAGCGCGTCGCCGCCCAGAAACATCATCCGCGTCGGCCGGACGGCCTTTACGGTGATGCGGTCGCCCGGCCGGAAGATCAGGAGGCGCGGCCCCTCATAGCGCTCGCGCGCAATCTCGACCTCGCCGTCGACCAGGTAGATCCCGCGCTCCTCATGGTCGGGGTCGAGCGGCACGATGGTCCCGGCCCGCGCCGTCACTTCGCTATAGAACCACGGTGACACCATGCTGACCGGCGATTTCACGCCAAAGCCGTGGCCGGCGATGATGCGCGCGGTGAAGCCGCTCTCCTTCACGGTCGGCAGCGCTTCGGCGGCGTAGTGCTGGAACGACGGCGCGATCTCTTCCGACCCCGCGGGCAGCGCGATCCAGCTTTGCAGGCCGAGCATCTTCTGGCCGTCGCGGCGCTGCACGTCGGGCGTGCGTTCGGAATGCGCGATGCCGCGGCCCGCCGTCATCAGGTTCATCGCGCCGGGCTGGATCTCCTGGATGTTGCCCTCACTGTCGCGGTGCATGATCGAGCCGTCGAACAGATAGGTGACCGTCGCAAGGCCAATATGCGGATGCGGGCGCACGTCCATGCCCTTGCCGGCCATGAACTGCACCGGGCCGAAATGATCGAAGAAGATGAAGGGCCCGACCATCTGTCGCCTGCCGTGCGGCAATGCGCGCCGCACCGCAAATCCATCGCCGAGATCGCGGGTGCGCGGCACGATGATGAGATCAAGTGCGTCGCAGGTCTTGGGATCGCCGAGCACGGGATCGTTGGAGGGTTGCCAGCTCATGGGAGACTCCTTGGCGTTTTGTGCGAGTATAACAGCAATTGCCGGGGCGGGTTCAAATGCCTCATCATGTCGTCCCTGCGAAACGCAGGGACCCATACGCCGTGTCCTATCGTTTGGCACCAATGGTAGATATCGTCCCCAACAATCGAAAACGGTGGTTATGGGTCCCTGCGCCCGTGCGCAATTGCGCACTAGGCAGGGACGACGCAGGATGAGAAACTCATGATCCCTCCGCTCAAGCCCGGCGCCAAACTGTTGAAGGTCGACGGTCCCGTCATCGAGACCGCGCGCCTGATCCTGCGGCCATGGCGCAGCGACGACATTGCGGCGAATACAGCGATGCTGTCCGATCCCGGCACCGCGCGCTACATCACGCCCGACGGTATCGCGATTACCAGCGAGATCGGCGGCTGGCGCAACGCCGCCGTGATATCGGGGCATTGGGCGCTGCATGGCTTCGGCATGTTTGCCGTCGAGGAGAAATCGAGCCGCCGATATATCGGCCGGGTCGGACCGTGGTGCCCGCCGGGATGGCCGGGCTTCGAGGTCGGCTGGGGCATCGATCGTGAACACCGTGGCAAGGGTTATGCAGTGGAGGCGGCGCGGGCGTCGGTCGACTGGGTGTTCGCGAGTTTCGAGGCCGACGAGATCATCCACTGTATCGAAGCCAGCAACGAACCGTCCAAGAGCGTCGCGCGGCGGCTGGGCGCGCGGAAGGATGGCGAAGTCGATCTATTCGGCAAGACCAGTGAGCGCTGGGTGACGTCGCGCGCGACGTGGAAGGGTTGAGGCAAATTGAACCACGCGACGATTCGCACTAGATTGATGCTGCGCCGATGACCGCGCGAACGGACCTGACCGGATGATGCTCTCCACCATCGACATCGCATTGCGCAGCGCCACCGTGGCGCTGCTGTTGGTGTTGGCGGCGTCGCTGTTTCGCGGCTTCGGAACGGTGCTTGGCGGGCGATTGGCCGCGGCTTTTGCGCTGGGGTCGGCGGCGCATGCCGTGAGCAATTGGATTGGCGCCACCTCGCCGATTTCGATCTCGAATGCGCCTGTGATCGCGCTGTCGACCGGCAACGCCGTTGTGTTCTGGCTGTCCACGCGGGCGCTGTTCGACGAGACGTTCCGGCCGCGCTGGTGGCACGCGCTGATCTGGGCGGCCGTCGCAGCTTTCAGTTTTGTCAATTGCATGTGGCTGGCGCCGGCATCCGGGGTGCGGCTGTCCATCATCGCGGTCAATCTGCTGGCGCTCGGCTTTATCGTCCTGGCCGTCGCGCAGACCATCGCGTCCTGGTCGTCGGACCTGGTCGAGGGTCGCCGCCGCGTCCGCGTCTTCATCGTCAGCGCGGCGGCGCTGTATGGCGGGCTCAATGCGGTGCTGCAGATTTCGATGTTCGGCAGCGGCGCGGCCGAAATTGCCAACACGGTGAATTCGGCCGTGTTGGCCGGCGTGGTCGCGGCAATCTCGATTGCGATGATGCGCGTCGACGGCGCCGATCTGTTTCCGGCGGCGCCTGAGGTTCAGGCCGAGGCAAGCGAAGCGGCCGTGGTTGAATCCAGCGCCGATCAAAAGCTGATCGATGCGCTGATGCGCCTGATGGGCGACGAGCGCATCTACCGCCACGACAACATCACCGTCGGCACGCTGGCGACCAAGCTCGCCATTCCTGAATACCGGCTGCGGCGGCTGATCAACCAGCGGCTCGGCTACCGCAATTTCAATGTGTTCCTCAACGAGCACCGGATCGCCGAGGCCAAAGCCGCGCTGGCCGATCCCAGCCAGGTCGAGGTCCCCGTGATTACGATCGCGATGGATGCCGGCTTCCAGTCGCTTGGGCCCTTCAACCGCGCCTTCAAGGCCGTCACGGGCGTCACGCCGACCGAATACCGCCGGCTCAAGGCCAGCGCGGCCTGATCGGCATGATATTGTAATTACTGTGTAATTCTGGAATCGGCGCGGCGGTTTCAGCTTCGGCCAACGCGATTTTGAAATCCGGCGAGCGGCCAATGGCAACCTCGCCATCATCCCGGCACGCGCTGATGCGTCCTGCCGGAGGCCCTCGTGAAACGACGAAAGCTCATCCTTATCCTCGCCGCGACAGCCGCTCTCAGCGCCCTCGCGCTGTCGGCCGCCCGCGCCCGCGATGTGGCGAAAGTCGCGACCGGCTTTGTCGCCAACGTGCTCTGCACCGATACCTTCGTCTCAGGCCTCGACCCGGTGCGGGTGTTTACCGAAACCACATCGGCGATGCCGGGAGCCGGACTGATTGCCTGGGCGCTCGACTACCGCGTCGATCGCGCGCGCAAGGACGTCACCGTGACGCTGTTCGGATTGGGCCGAAGCCACGCGGTCCACCGCGGCGAAGGTCTCGGCTGCTATCTCGATCACGGCGGCGCCGTGGCCGACATCACACTGCCGCCAGCGGAGGCCGGGCCGGCGCGGCTGCCTGACATCGCCGGCCCCTCGATCGTCGCGCCGCAAACGTCGAAACTGGCTGCCGCGCTCGACCGTGCCTTTGCCGAGCCGGACAAATCGACACCGCGCAACACCCGCGCGGTGGTGATCCTGAAGGACGGGCATGTCATTGCCGAGCGCTATGCCGACGGCATCGCCATCGACACGCCGTTGCTCGGATTCTCCGCCACCAAATCGGTTATCTCGGCGCTTGCCGGCATCCTCGTGCGCAAGGGTGCGCTGCGGCTGCATGAGCCCGTGTCCATTGCGGCGTGGCAGGCTAACGGCGATGCCAGGCGCACCATCACGCTCGATCATCTGCTGCGCCATACCGCGGGGCTCGCGCTTGGCAGTTCGCTGCAGGCGTCGCTGGCGTCCGCGCTTGAGCCGGTCAACCGGATGAAATTCATGGAGCCTGACATGGCCGCCTATGCGAAGAGCATGCCGCTGGAAACCGCGCCGGGTGCGGTGTGGAACTATCACGACGGCAATACCGTCATCCTCGCGCATCTGATCCGCCAGGCCACCGGCGGCAGCGCATCCAACATGATGCGCTTTGCGCGGCAGGAGTTGTTCGAGCCGCTCGGCATGCACAACGTGACGCTCGAGTTCGACGCGTCGGGCAGTGCGGAAGGATCAAGCCAGTTGCTCGCCAGTGCGCGCGACTGGGCGCGGTTCGGCCAGCTCTATCTCAATGACGGCACGGCCGGCGGAAAACGCATCCTCCCCGAAGGCTGGGTAAAATATTCGGCGACGCCGACGCCGCACGCCTGGGTCGGCCAGGGTGCCGGCTTCTGGACCAATCTCGGCGACAGCTTCGGCGCGACGTATCGCATCGAACGCGGCTGGCCGCGCGATGCGTTCTTCGCCAAGGGCACGGTCGGGCAATACGTCATCATCGTGCCTTCCGAACGGCTCGTCATCGTCCGGCTCGGCCGTTCGCCGAACTGGCCGCCGGAAGCCGATGGTGTGTTCGACCTCGTGCGCGACGTGGTCGCGGCGACGGGAAGCAAGGCAAAGCTCGCCGGCGCGAATTGAACGCGATGCGGAGAATCCTCCTTCTCCCCTTGTGGGAGAAGGTGGTACCGCCGATGCTGCGCTAGCTCAGCCTACTGCCTTCCCAACTGCGTGGCCTTCTCGACGCGATCGAATCTCTCCAGCGACAAGATCGCGTCGGCGAGCTGGTCGGCGCGGTTGTTCAGCACGGGGCGGGCGAGCGTGAGGAATTTCTGCTGCATCGCCTGCGCGTCCGGAAATGTATCCGGCTCGCCCGAGGGATCGGCATAGAGCCGCTCATGCACGCCGTCCTCGGTGGTAATCGAGACGCGCGCGCCGAACGGATGGGTGCGGCCGACCTCCAGGCGATCGTCCTGCACCACGTCGAACTTGTCGGCGAGCGCATTGACCGCGGCATCGCCGAGCCGGCCGTAATCGTCCCAGCCGAAACGGCCCTGGTCCAGCGCCAGCGCGCCGGTGAAGAACATCGAGAATTGCCCGCCGACGATCGACGTCGGATGGCGCTTGGTGGCGGCGTCACCCGTCAACGTGATGCCATTGCGGTGCAGACCGATCTCGACGCGCTTGATCTGGTCCGGCGTCAGATTGTGCTCCCGTCGCATCGCGATCAGCGCATCCAGCGCCGCATGGGTATAGCGGCAGCTCGGATACGGCTTTACGCCGATTTTCAGTGTCTCATAGGTCTTGCCGAGGCCGGCGGTCGCCTTGTCGGGATGAGAGTCGTCGCTGTAGCCGACCAGGAGGCCATGCTTGCCCTCGATGGACTCACTCGAGCCTACAAAATCGTTGCGCGCCAGCGTGGCGGCGATGACGCCGTTCATCGCCGCGGCGCCAACCTGGTAGCGCTTGTTCCAGGCGCCGTTGACGAGAAACTGCAGCGAGCCCGCGGCCTGGCTGCCGGAAACGCCGAAGGCGGATATGATCTGATCCCTGGACAGACCAAACAATTTTCCCGCCGCCGCCGCGGCGCCATAGGTTCCCGCTGTTGCGGTCGGGTGGAAGCCGCGCGCATAATGCGAAGTCGGATCGAGCGCGTTGCCGAGCCGGCAGCACACTTCATAGCCGGCCACGATCGCGGTCAGCACATCGCGCCCCGATGCGCCGACCATTTCGCCGACCGCAAACGCCGCCGGCACCACGGGCGCGCTCGGATGCAGCGAGGAGTCCGCGTGGGTGTCGTCGAAATCGAGCGAATGGCCGAGTGCGCCGTTGAGCAGCGCCGCTACCGCGGGCGTCCAGGTCTTGGTGTCGCCGAACACAGTGGCCTCGCCCTTGCCGTCCAGCGCCAGCGCTTCCAGCATCCCGAGCAGCGAGGGGGTGGATTCCGCATCGCGCCGCGCCCGGATCGTGCTGCCGAGAAAATCCAGCGTCAGCACCTTGGCGCGTTCCAGCACCTTCGACGGGATGTCCTCGAATTTGAGGCCGGCGACATAGGCTGCAAGCGTTGCGGTTTCGTTGGCCATCGTGTTTCCTCGTTTTGCCGGGCAGGGTAGGCGGGCGGATCTGAGCTTTCAAGTCGCCTTCCCGCCGCGGGCATCAGCCATGCCGAACGTCGTCTAGCACGGGCACGGCGGGCAATTTCCGGAAAGCGGCGCATGATGGCCTTCGCAAAACGCATGCTTGGATCGCTCCGCGGCCGCAAGACGCAACTGGCACTGGCGGTCAGGCTCGCCGTCGCCGCGGTCGCGGCCTACGCGATCGCCCGAGCGCTGCATCTGATGCTGCCGCTATGGGCGGTACTCACCTCGCTCATCGTCACCCAGATGAGCGTCGGCCGATCGTTGAAAGCGACCCGAGACTACATGCTCGGCACGGTCGGCGGCGCAGTCTATGGCGGCGCCATCGCGATGCTGATCCCGCATTCCGGCGAGGGTGGCCTGCTGGCACTACTGGTGCTGGCGGTGGTGCCGACGGCCTTCATCGGCGCCATCAATCCCAGCCTGAGCGCCGCTACGGTGACGGCCGTGATCGTGCTGCTGGTTCCGGCGATGAACCACGCCAACCCGCTGGATTCCACGATCGACCGGCTGTTCGAGGTCACCGTTGGCGCGCTTACCGGGCTTGTGACTTCATTTCTCGTGTTGCCATCACGGGCGGTCAGCCAGATTCGTATCAATGCGGCGCAGCTTCTGGAGCTGCTGGCAGCCGCGTTCGCCGAGCTGCTCGCAGGCCTGACGCGCGGGCTCGACAACGACGCCCTGCACCGCATCCAGGATGGTATCGGCACCGCGATGGCGAGCCTCCATGCGACCGGCCTGGAAGCCGAGCGCGAGCGCGCGGCGCATTTATCGTCGGGACCCGATACCGGCCCGTTGCTGCGCACCATCCAGCGCTTGCGCCACGATGTCGTGATGATCGGGCGCGCCAGCGTCGTGCCGCTGCCGGCCAATGTGCAGGCAAGGCTAGCGCGGCCACTGTCCGATGTCAGCAAAGCGATCGTCGACTATATGCGCGCGGCGGCGGTATCGTTGCAAAACGGCAGTGGCGCCGTGGACATCCGGCCTGTCGATGCGGCGCTGCAGGCCTATGCCGCTGAAGTCGCCGCGTTGCGCAGCGAGGGCCTGATCCGCGGCGTGCCCGTCGATGTCGCGGAGAGATTCTTCGCGTTGGGATTCTCGCTGGAACAGATGCGGCAGAACCTGAACGATCTCGACCGCTGCAATGCCGACTGGTGCGGGAAGCCGGCCGGCGCGACGGGCTAGCGGGCTCCTCGCAATGACGTTCAGCCCACTTGGCGGAGCAGGGCCGGCACGATCAGCCGGTGAAACGGCATGATGATCGCAAGATAAGTCCGGCCGAGCCAGTTGTGCGTCTTGACCAGCGTCGTCGCGGTGACCTGCCTGACGCTGCCGGGCGGCGTCAGGTCCACCACGACGCGAAAGTCGAGATGGCGGTCGTTGAAGCCGGCGATCAGGCGCTCCGGCGTTTCGCTGACGACCGGAAATATTCCGATCATGTCGCGGGGCGCGGCGTGTCCTGCGCCCGACGTTTTCAGCCCGAGCGGCGCGACCAGCAAATTGCGCAGCGACAACAGCGCCTCGGCCCATCGCGGCTGCCGTGCCATCATCCGCTCGGCCGCCCGGCGGGCGTCGAGATGGCGGTCGCCGATGTCAATGCAAAAAGCGTCGGCGAATTGTGCGCCGGCCAGCAGCGCATCGGCATCGACGGCAGGGGTAACTTCGCGGACGGTCATGGGAATGCGAGCTTGCTGGCGAGGACGCGGAAGCGCAACAGCAGAAGAACCGCATAAATTGCGGTTCCGATCGACAGCCCGATCCACACGCCGACCGCGCCTGATGGCGTCCGGAAGCCGAGCCAGCAGGCGCAGGCGAAACCGATCAGCCAATAGCTGAGAATCGCGAACAACAGCGGTACCCGCGTGTCGTTCATGCCGCGCAGCGAACCGGCGGCGACGGTCTGGATAGCGTCGGCGATGAAGAACGTCGATCCGACCAGCAGCAGCGTCGCCGAGAGTTCGGCGGTCGCGTCGGTGCTTTCGCCCAGAAAGACTTGCGCGATGCCGAAGCGGCTGACGATCACGGCGAGCGTCAGGATGGCGACGAGCGCGATACCGAGCCAGGTTGCGACATAGCCCGCGCGCCGCACCGCGCCGGCGTCGCCGCGGCCGATGGCGTGGCCGACGCGTATGGTAGCGGCCATGCCAATGCCGAACGGCACCATGAACAGGATGGCCGCGACCTGCAATGCGATCTGGTGCGCGGCCAGCGCGGTCGTGCTGATCAGGCCCATGAGGAGACCCGCGGCGCCGAACAGGCCGTATTCGAGCAGAAAGGAAAGTGAGATCGGCGCGCCGATGACGATGAGTTGCCACATCAGCCGCCAGTCGATGTGCCAGAAATAGCCGAACGCATGATACTTCCGGAACGGCCGGCGATATGCGGCAAACCACAAGGCCGCCAGGAACGTGCCGAGATTGACGATGGAGGTCGCCAGCCCCGCGCCGAACAGGCCGAGCTGCGGCAGGCCGAACGCGCCATACAGCAGCAAATAGACCAGCAGCGCATTGGCCGGGATCGCGGCCAGCGTGATCCACAGGATCGGTTCGGGGCGGTTGATCGCGCTCATGAAGCCGCGGATCGCGAGGAACCACAGGGCCGGCAGGATGGTCCAGACCAGACCGGCGAGATATTCCTGCGCAAGATGCGCGGTCGTGGGCGCCTGTCCCAGCATCAGCAGGACCTGCTCGGCCCAGAACCGCAGCGCCATCAGCGGCAGCGAGATCAACAGCGCAGCCCACAGGCCGACGCGGAGGGAACGCCGGATCAAATGCGGCTTGCGCGCACCAAAAGCCTGTGCCGCCAGTGGAGCTACTGCCGACACCAGGCCCATGCCGAAGGTGAAGCTGACGAAAAGCACGGTGTGCGCCAGCGACGCCGCAGCCACGGCCTCGGCGCCGAGGCGGCCGATCATGGCAATGTCGGTCGTCATCATCGCGATCTGCCCGAGCTGCGTCAGTGCGATCGGCACCGCGAGCTTCAGCGTCTCGGCGAGTTCAATTGCGAGGTGACGGCCGGGCACGGCCGCAGAAGGGCGCTGCGCAACGGTTGCGCGTTCGATTTTGTCGAGCGAGGTCATTGCAACAGACTACCACCGCCGAGGGTCGAAAAAGTGACGCGCTGCGGCCTATCCGCCGCCTCGTTCCGGCACACGCGTGATCTTCGCACCCAGCGCATTGAGCCGCTCTTCGATGCGCTCATAGCCGCGCTCGATCTGGTCGGCGTTGTTGATGGTCGAGGTGCCTTCGGCGGCGACCGCTGCCAGCAGCATGGCCATGCCGGCGCGGATGTCGGGCGAGGTCATTGGCGCGCCGTGCAGCCGGCTCGGGCCGGCCACGATCGCACGGTGCGGATCGCACAGCACGATGCGGGCGCCCATCGAGATCAGCTTGTCGACGAAGAACATCCGCGACTCGAACATCTTCTCGAACATCAGGATCACGCCGTCGCATTGCGTGGCGGTGACGATCGCAATCGACATCAGGTCGGCCGGGAAGGCGGGCCAGGGCTGGTCCTCCAGCTTCGGCACGTGGCCGCCGAAATCGTCGTGGATCTTCATGGTCTGGCCGGACGGCACCACGAGGTCGTCGCCTTCGACGCCGCAGACGATGCCGAGCCGCTCAAAGCCCATCCGGATCGAGCGCAGATGCTCGACGCCGGCCTTCGCGATGCGCAGCGGCGAGCGCGTCACGGCAGCGAGCCCGATCAGGGAGCCAACCTCGATATGGTCGGGCTGAATCGAATAGCGCGTGCCGCCGAGCGTCGCCGGGCCGTGCACGATGATGGTGTTGGTGCCGATGCCTTCGATCTTGGCGCCGAGCGCGACCAGGAAATGCGCGAGGTCCTGCACATGCGGCTCGGAGGCGGCGTTACGCAGATAGGTGGTGCCGTGGGCCGCGACGGCTGCGACCAGCGCGTTTTCGGTGGCGGTGACGCTGGGCTCGTCGAGGAAGACGTCCGCGCCCTTCAATCCGGTCGCACGGAATTCCAGCCGGTGCGTTGCGGTGACGGTCGCGCCCAATTGCTCGAAGGCGAGGAAATGCGTGTCGAGGCGACGGCGGCCGATGACATCGCCGCCGGGCGGCGGCAGCGCCACCTCGCCGCAGCGGGCGAGCAGCGGCCCGGCCAGCAGGATCGAGGCGCGGATCCGGGCACAGAGCTCGGGATCGAGATCGGCGGCGCGGACGTCCTTGGCGTGGATATCAAGCGTATTGCGCTCTCTCCATTCGGCCGAGGCGCCGACCGAGCGGATCAGTTCGACCAGCGTCTCGGTGTCGCGGATGCGCGGCACGTTTTCCAGCGTGACCGGATGCTCGGTGAGCAGGGCGGCGGCGATGATCGGCAGCGCAGAATTCTTGTTGCCGGACGGCTCGATCGTTCCCGCAAGCCGGTGGCCGCCTTCAACGATGTATTGAATGGGCGACACGGGTTGCGTCCTGCCTCACACGTCGACATTGGCGCTGAGCGAATTATCCTGGATGAATTCGCGGCGCGGCTCGACCACGTCACCCATCAGCTTGGTGAAGATGTCGTCGGCCTCGTCGACCTCCTTGATCTTCACCTGCAGCAGCGAGCGCTCGTTGGCGTCGAGCGTGGTTTCCCAGAGCTGGCCGGGGTTCATTTCGCCGAGACCTTTGTAGCGCTGCAGCGCCACGCCCTTGCGACCGGCGTCGGTCACCGCCTCGAACAGGCTGACCGGTCCGTGGATCACGGTCTCGGCATCCTTGCGGCGCAGCACGCCGGGCTTGGGATAAGCCTCCTGCAGCTTCGCAGCGTAATCATCGAGCTTGCGGGCATCGGCCGAGCCGAGCAGGGCGTCGTCGATGATGGCGACATCCTTGACGCCGCGGATGGTGCGCTCGAAGAAGAAGCCTTCGCCTTCGGTAAAGCGGCCGGCCCAGCCGCGCTCGACTTCATCGGCCAGTGCATCGAGGCGCTTGGCGATGTAGTCGGCGGCCGCATTAGCGGTCTCGATGTCACTGGTGATCCTCGGGCTCAGGACGCCCGCGATCGCCGCCTGCTCCACAACCTTTCGGTTATAACGGCTATGCAGATTGTGCAGGATGCCGCGGATGACGCGCGCGTCCTCCACCAGCGACAGCAGGTCGCGGCGGGCGCGTTCCGACCCCGTCGCCGGCTTGAAGACGCAGTCGTCGAGGCCGGTAGCGATCAAATAATCTTCCAGTGCGCGCTCGTCCTTCAAATACTGCTCGGACTTGCCGCGCGTCACCTTGTAGAGCGGCGGCTGAGCGATATAGAGGTGGCCGCGGTCGATCAATTCGCGCATCTGCCGGTAGAAGAAGGTCAGCAGCAGCGTGCGGATATGAGCGCCGTCGACGTCGGCGTCCGTCATCACGATGATCTTGTGGTAGCGCAGCTTGTCGGCCGAGAAATCGTCGCTGATCCCGGTGCCGAGCGCGGTGATCAACGTGCCGATCTGCTCGCTCGACAGCATCTTGTCGGTGCGGACGCGCTCGACATTGAGGATCTTGCCGCGCAGCGGCAGCACCGCCTGGAATTCCCGGTTGCGGCCCTGCTTGGCGCTGCCGCCTGCCGAGTCGCCCTCGACGATGAACAGTTCCGACTTGGCCGGATCCTTTTCCTGGCAATCGGCGAGCTTGCCTGGCAGCGAGGAGACGCTGAGCGGGCTCTTGCGGGTCAGTTCGCGCGCCTTCCGGGCGGCTTCGCGCGCCGCAGCCGCCTGGATCACCTTGCCGACGATGACTTTCGCCTCGGTCGGATGCTCCTCAAACCACGCTGCGAGGGCCTCGTTGAGGACGTTCTCGACCACCGGGCGCACTTCCGAGGACACCAGCTTGTCCTTGGTTTGCGACGAAAACTTCGGGTCCGGCACCTTCACCGACAGCACGGCGGTGAGGCCTTCGCGGCAATCGTCGCCGGTCAGCGCGATCTTTTCCTTTTTCGCATTGGCCTCTGCATAGCCGTTGACCTGGCGCGTCAGCGCGCCGCGGAAGCCGGCGAGATGGGTGCCGCCGTCACGCTGCGGAATGTTGTTGGTGAAGCACAGCACGTTCTCATGGTAGCTGTCGTTCCACCACAGCGCCGCTTCGACGCCGATATCGTTTAATTCCGCCCGCACCATGATCGGGGCGGGTACGATCGCCTTCTTGTTGCGGTCGAGATATTTCACGAACTCCTCAATGCCGCCGGCATATTGCATCACCTCGCGCTTTTCGACCGCGTGACGCATGTCGGAAAGCTGGATGTTGACGCCGGAATTGAGGAACGCGAGTTCGCGCAGCCGATGCTCCAGCGTCGCGAAATCATATTCCACATTGCTGAAGGTTTCGGCCGAAGCAAAGAACGTCACCTCGGTGCCGCGCTTGCCGTTGGCCTCGCCGACGACCTTGAGCGGGGCGACCGCGTCGCCATGGGCGAATTCGATGTAATGCTCCTTGCCGTCGCGCCAGACCCGGAGCTGCAGCTTGCTCGACAGCGCGTTGACGACAGAGACGCCGACGCCGTGCAGCCCGCCGGAAACCTTGTAGGAGTTCTGGTCGAATTTTCCGCCGGCATGGAGCTGGGTCATGATGACCTCGGCCGCGGAGATGCCTTCGCCCTTGTGGATGTCGACCGGAATGCCGCGGCCGTCGTCGCGCACCGTCACGGAGTTGTCAGCGTTGAGGATGACCTCGACGGCGGTGGCGTGGCCGGCGAGCGCTTCGTCGATGGCGTTGTCGACGACCTCATAGACCATGTGGTGCAGGCCGGAACCGTCATCGGTGTCGCCGATATACATGCCCGGCCGCTTGCGCACGGCATCGAGGCCCTTCAGCACCCGGATCGATTCCGCGCCATATTCGACCGGAATGGGATGCTCAGTTTCGGCAGGGGTCTGCCGGGCAGGTTCTGTCATGTGAGGCCTTCGAGGATGTCCCGAATCAGCGGCGCAATATGAGGCGCTGATTGATCTATTTGTGCCATGAAAGAGGCATCGCGCCTAGCGCAATCTCTCTGTCCACAAGTCATTGAATAAATGGTGGTTTTTTACCCTTTTTCAAGGTCTCCAAAGGCCGATTCCGGAGGCTTCGAAAAGCGCGATTCGACGGCTGATTCTGCGCCTCGGCGTGCGGATTTTTGGCAGCCGTCGCGGCGGCAAATGGCAGACCGGCGCGGATCTGCTAGAGAAGGCGGCGCGGCGGCTTGTCGTCGTTTTCTGCCGTTCGCAGCGATCCCGGGTCAGCTCTCCATTGTTCCAGCCTTCAGCAAAATATCGGCCCGATGTCGACGGCCTGCGGGCCATTGCCGTGATGCTGGTGCTGAACTTCCACGCGTTCCCGGACGCCATGTCGGGCGGCTTCATCGGCGTCGACCTGTTCTTCGTGATTTCGGGCTTCCTGATCACGGGCATCATCACGCGCGAATTGGACCTCGGCCGTTTCAGCGTTGTTGAGTTCTACAACCGACGGATCCGGCGCATCTTCCCGGCGCTGATCGTGGTGCTCTGCGCGACATGGATGCTGGGCTGGTTCTGGATGCTGCCGCAGGCCTTTGCGCAGCTCGGCAGCGACACATTGGCCAGCGCGGCGTTCCTGGCCAATATCGCGCTGTTGCTGCAGTCCGGCTATTTCGACATCGAATCCGCCAAAAAGCCGCTGCTGCATCTGTGGTCGCTCGGCATCGAGGAACAATTCTATCTGTTCTGGCCGCTGCTCTTGATGCTCGCCGCACGCTTTCGAATGAGCATCATGGCGACGGCTGCGATGCTGGGCATCGTCTCGTTCCTGCTCAACGTGACATGGATCGGCTCACATCCGATCGCGACCTTCTATCTGCCGTTCACGCGCGCGTTCGAATTGCTGAGCGGCGCGGTGCTGGCCTGCGGCTGGATGAACGTCAATCCGTCCAGCGTGGCGAGCAACCGGCGCGCCTGGATCGGCGTGGCGCTGATCGCTGGGGCGGCCGTCATGCTCGACAGCCACCGCGCCTTTCCGGGCTGGTGGGCGGTGCTGCCGGTCGCAGGTAGCGCGCTTCTATTGTCTGCGCCGGCGGCGTGGGTGAACCGGGTCGTGCTGGCAAGTCCGCCGCTGGTGTGGATCGGTCTGATCAGTTACCCGCTCTATCTCTGGCACTGGCCGCTATTGGTGTTCGGCGGGATCATCAAATTCGGTCCGCTGACGCTGCCTGAGCGCGAATTGATATTGCTCGCAAGCGCGCTGTTGGCCTGGGCTACCTACCGGTTCGTCGAGATACCGTTCCGTTTCGGCCTCCCGAGCCGGCGCAAGATGGTCAGCCTCGGGGCCGGCATGGCGATGATCGCGGTCGCCGGGTCCGCAGTCATTTGGGGCCGCGGCTTCGACTTCCGGCTGCCGCCGGAAATCCGCGCCATGGCCAGCGTGCAGACGGAGAGCTTCAAGTGGCGGTTTCATGAATGCTTGCTTGATCTCGGCCGGGAAACGACGTTTGCCGACACCTGCGTCGAGCGCGATCGGCGCCCGCTGGTGCTGATATGGGGCGATTCGACTGCCGGCGCCCTGCTGCCCGGCCTGCGCAAAGCGCAGGAGGCGCGAGGCTTCGGCATCGCGCAGCTCACCTCCAGTTCCTGCATTCCGGCGCTGAACGCCGACATCGTGAGCCCGCCCAATTGCCGCGCGATGAATGACAAGGTTTTTTCGTTGCTCCGGCAGATCAAGCCCGACATCGTTCTGCTGCATGGGACCTGGGAACAACATCTCGGCAACGTGGCTGAAACGGTGGTCGCGCTGAAGAAGGAAACCCATGCCCGTGTCGTCGTTCTCGGCGGAGTGCCGGCATGGCGGCGCGGGCTTCCGTCCGAGGTGCTGAGGTATTTCATGCTTCATCGCGCGCTGATCCCGGAGCGTTCGCCCAATGCCGCACCACCCACCGCCTACGATGCCGTGATGCGCGCCCGGCTCGAGCCGCTCGGCGCGGAATTCATCTCTGCGTCGGATGTCTTTTGCAATGCGCAGGGTTGCCTGACGCGCATTGGGGACGCGGCAGCGGACATCACCGTCAGTGATCAGGTGCACCTGACCGAAAAGGGATCGGTCTTTCTGATCGACTCGATCATCGACCGCTTGCTCGCCGGCGAAGCCTCTGCGAGCAAGCCGAGATAGGGCCCGCGCTCAATACATCTGCAGCGGCAGCACGTCGCCGCCGGGCCCGATCATCACGCCCCAGGTATCGCCGGCGCCGATCTCGATCTGGTTGTTGCGCGCCGGCCCGCCTGCGATTTTCAGCGCATACTGGTATTTGCCCGGCGGCAGATCGATCATCGGAGGCCTCGGCGATTGCGGACCGCCGGCACCCGCCGCGATCTTGATCGTCTGCTTGTTGATCGAAACCGTAGCGTCGCTCTTGCCGATATTGCCGAACATCAGTTTGGACTGGCCGGGCTTCGGCACGACGTCGGCCTTGGCGGCTGCCGCCGGATATTTCTGGGCGAGATTGATCGAGGTCGCGCCCTTGTTGCGGTTGAGTTTCAGCGTCGCCGGTCCGTCGGGCGAGGCAAACGTTAGCAGCATCTGGTCAGGTTTCACGATGGCGCCTTCCGCCGTCTCCCGCCAGCCGCGTTTGCTAAGTTCGCTGCGGTAGAAGACCAGCACCGAATTGAGGGTGGCGGGAACGCTGGCCTCGAGCTCCCTGCGGAACGGTGCGTCGCTGCCCGGCATCTTTCCGGTTCCGATCGAGCGCATGGTGCGTTTGCTCGGCACCGGCAACGGTGAATCGGCCTCCGGTTCGAGAACCTCGTCGGCGGCTTTGGCGCCCGGTTCGTTGGCCTCCGGTTCGTTGGAGGCCTGAGCGGACGATCCGTCAGCCCTGGCGGCCGTTTTGGCGTTCGCCATCACCAGGCCGGTACCATCGGCGTTGACCTTGACCTTGGGCCCCATCTGCATGGCGGTGAGCGAGAACGCCTTGCCGTCTTTGGAAAAATCCATCACGACCATGTTGGCCTGGTTGATGACCGAAGGCCGCTCCTTCCAGCCCTGCGACTTCAGCACGCTGCGATAGAATGCGGCGATCGCCCTCACGCTGGAGGCGGAATCGAATCCGAGCCGGCCGTCGGCACCGTCGAATTTCACGTTTTCCGCGTTCTCCGGGAGCGGCACCGGCGTCTCGCTGTCCGCCAATGCGCGCAGCGGCGCATCCGAGAGGTTGGCGGCCTGCGCGACCCGCCGCGACTCGTCGGCGGCGATCACCTGCTTGGCCATCGCTGCGGCATCGCTCATGAACCTGGCGTCGGCCTCCTTCTTCGCCCTGGCGCGCGCGGCCAGCGCCGCCTCCTTCATCTGCGTGACGAGGCTGACGACGGTCAGGTCGTATTTGCGGCTGAGCTTTAGGACAGCGGTCTGTTCGGGCGAGGAAAAATTCAGCGTGACGTTATCCGGCGTGACGACCGCACCGGCTGTTTCTTCCATCCAGTTGCGGTCTGCAAGTTCGCGGCGATAGAACGCGAGCGTAGCAGGTAGCTCGGCGATGACGGCGACCTCGATCTCGCGGCGGATAGAGTCCGACCCGCCGGAACTTTTCGCTGTCTTGGTCGGCTTCGGCCGCGGCAGGCCGGCCATCTCGGAATCGGCCTCCAGCGCATCCGGGAGCGCAAACGGCGCGACCCGGATTTCCACGCCGGTCCGGCCGTCATCACGGCGCAGCAGCGTCAGCATGATCGGCCGCTGCCGATAGAAACCGTCTCCGTCATCATGGGTGTAATAGGCGCGCACGCCGCTCTCGACCTTTTCGTTCAGTTCCGAGTTTGGCCAGCGCGCGGCCGCATCGGCGGCGGTGAGCGGTTTCCAGCCGATCGCGGCCAGCTCCTTGCGGAAGAAATCGATCGTCGCGTCGAAGGCGAGAGGCGCAATGCAGCCGAGATACGGCCGGTGCTGATCGAACACGATATCGGTCGCATCTGGCGGGAACGGCACGTTGGAGGTGATCCGATCGGCAGTGTAGTACACCACCGATTGATCGGGCCGGCCGAGGCCTTGTGTGAAATGAACGTTCAGTCCCTGCTGGGCCTTCTTGAAGGTAAGCAGGCTGCTCTTCTCATCGAGCGGCCGCAGGAATTGCACCCAACCGTCGGCGGCGAGCAGCTTCTTGGTGGCCGCTGACGTCACCGGGACCACGGTCGGAACGCCGTAGCTCATACTGTAGGATTGCGTGCGGGAAGTATCTTCGACGGCGCCTTCCAGGCGCGGCAGCGTGCGGACGTCCACGATGCCTTTGTCGGCTCTCGCCGATAGCGGTGCGCCGACAGCGAGCAGGAAGATCAGCGGCAGCAGGCGCTTTCCGGCCGGGACGATCCCGCGCGCGATCTCAGGCATTTTCGTCTCCTGTATTTGCCGGCGTATTGGCCGCAGGACCGCAAGGGCCGCGGCGTCGCTGACGCCATTTCCGAAAACTAGTCGCGCCGGCGCGGGATTAGGTTCAAACCGGCCCTTTCCGCCGCGCTCAGGCGCGGCGGCTCAGGTACGACGCTTCACTTGGCCGGATTCCACGTCGAAAATCTCGCCGGCCGCGCCGATGTCGACGAAGCCGGCCGGATCGGCGCCGGTCATCCAGACCTGCGCGCCGAGCTTGGCGAGTTCATCGAACAGCGCCTTGCGCCTGTTGGGATCGAGATGCGCGACGACCTCGTCGAGCAGCAGCAGCGGCACGATGCCGGTCATTTCGGCAACGAGAGTGGCATGGGCCAGCACCAGCCCGATCAGAAGTGCCTTCTGTTCGCCGGTGGAGGCGTCGCGCGCCGGCATGTTCTTCGGCGCATAGACCACCTGGAAATCGGTGAGGTGGGGACCGTCCAGCGTGCGGCCGGCCGCGGCGTCGCGCGCGCGGCTCGCACGCAGGATCTCGCGGTAGCGATCCTCGACCGCGGTTGCGGATTCATTGACCAATGCGTTTTCCATCCAGCCGTCGAGCATGATCTGCGCTGACGGAAAGGCGGAAGCCTGCCCACGTTCGCGCAGCATCGCCGCCAGTCGCGTCACCGTTTGTCCACGAGTCGCGGCGACCGCAACCGCAAGCTCGGCGGTTTCGCGCTCGATCGCATCGCACCAATGGTCGTCATAGTTGCGCACTTCTAACAGGCGGTTGCGCGAGCGCAGCGATCGCTCCAGCGCCGAGACGCGGCTGGAATGTTCGCTGTCGATCGCCAGCACCAGCCGATCGAAGAAGCGCCGCCGTTCGGACGCCGCGCCGAGGAATAGCCCGTCCATGGCGGGCGTCAGCCACACCATGCGCAGATGGTCGCCAAAGGCGGTTGCCGAGCTCACGGGCTCGCGGTCGATCCGGCAGCGCCGGCTGGTTGACGCCGCCTCCGCGGCCGGCGCATCGATACCGGTGCCGAGCGTGGCAAGCCCCAGCGCGCCCTCGACCTCGGCCGACACCGCCCATGAGCCGTCGCCCTGGTTGTCCGCGACATCCTCCAGCGTCGCGCGCCGCAGGCCGCGGCCAGGCGAGAGAAACGAGATCGCCTCCAGACAATTGGTCTTGCCGGCACCGTTCGGCCCGACCAGCACCACGACATCACCGCGCGTCTGCACGCTTCCCGCGCGGTAATTGCGGAAATGCGTGAGATTGAGGCGATGGATGCGCGAGGGGGTCATTAGGGCAGCGTCGGTCTTTTCTTCGCCTCTCCCACAAGGGGAGAGGGAGAATCGGGGTCCGTGTCGCCAGAAACCGTCACACCCGCATCGGCATCAGCACATACAGTGCGCCCTTGCTGTCCTTGTCCTGCACCAGCGTTGGCGAGCCGGGGTCGGCGAGGCGCAGCACGGCGACTTCGCCCTCGATCTGGGCGGCGATGTCGAGCAGGTAGCGCGAGTTGAAGCCGATATCGAGGGCATCGGAGGCGTATTCGACTTCCAGTTCTTCGGTGGCGCTGCCGGAATCCGGATTGGTCACCGACAGCACCAGCTTGCCCGAAGACAATGCGAGTTTCACGGCGCGGCCGCGCTCGCTGGAAATGGTCGAGACGCGGTCGACCGCTGCCTCAAAGTCCTTCTTGTCGACGACCAGCTCCTTGTCATTATTCTGCGGAATGACGCGGCCGTAATCCGGAAAAGTTCCGTCGATCAGTTTCGAGGTCAGCACGACGTTGCCGAGTGTGAAGCGGATCTTGCCTTGCGACAGCTCGATTTTGACTTCGGCCTCGTTGTCCTCGATCAGCCGCTGCACCTCGCCGACGGTCTTGCGCGGCACGATCACGCCGGGCATGCCGGTGGCGCCGGAGGGCAGCGCCAGGTCGATCTGCGCCAGCCGATGCCCGTCGGTCGCTACCCCGCGCAGCGTTGCGGCCTTGGCGCTGCCGGCCGTGTGCAGATAGATGCCGTTGAGGTAGTAGCGGGTCTCTTCGGTCGAGATCGCAAACTGCGTGCGGTCGATCAGCCGCTTGACGTCGGCAGCCGCAAGCGAGAACGAGTGCGTCATGTCGCCGGCGGCGAGGTCCGGGAAGTCGCTTTCGGGCAGGGTCTGCAGTGTGAAGCGCGAGCGGCCGGCGCGGATCGCCATCACCGAACGGTCGCCGTCGGCTTCCAGCACGATCTGCGCGCCATCGGGCAGTTTGCGGACGATGTCGTAGAACATGTGCGCCGGCACGGTGGTGGAGCCGCCGGTCGCGGTTTCCGCCGCCAGCGTTTCGGTCACCTCCAGGTCGAGGTCGGTCGCCTTCAGCGACAGCCTGGCGTTTTCGGCGCGGACCAGCACGTTGCCGAGGATCGGGATGGTGTTGCGGCGCTCGACCACACGATGGACGTGGCCCAGTGATTTCAGCAGTTGCGCGCGTTCGACGGTGACCTTCATTGCAATACCCGCCAGAGATGGAAAAGCCGGGCGGCCTGTAAAGGCAGCGCCGCGGCATTGGAAACCCGAAAAGCCGGATCAGGATCGGATTTGATCAAACCCCCGGGGGGACCGCAAGGTGGCGCGGATGGGGCGCCGGTGCAAGGGAGACGGCACCCCGTTCCCCACTTTTGCGGCAGAAAATGGCGGCAGAAAAAAATTCTCCCGCCCTGATCAGGGCGGGAGAGGCTGGGGAGGAGCCAGATCCTGTTCCTGCCGCCACTATTCCTGCAATTGCCGCTTCAGCGACTCGACCTCTTCGGACAGCGCGATATCCCGGGCCACCAGTGCCTCGATCTTGCGCACGGCGTGCAGCACCGTGGTGTGGTCGCGCCCGCCGAACCGGCGGCCGATCTCGGGCAGCGAGCGCAGCGTCAGCGTCTTCGCCAGATACATCGCGACCTGACGCGGCCGGACCACGTTTGCCGTCCGCCGCGACGAGAGCAGGTCCGAACGGCTGACATTGTATTGCCGGGCGACCACCCGCTGGATGTCCTCGATCTTGATCCGCTTCGGCTCCTGCGGACGGATCAGGTCGCGCACCTCGCGCTCGGCCATTTCCAGCGTCACCGGCTGGGCGTTGAGCTTGGAATGGGCGAGCAGGCGGTTGATAGCGCCTTCGAGGTCGCGGCCGTTATGGGTGATGGTGCGCGCCAGATAGTCCAGCACCGCCTCCGGAACGTCGAAGCTCGCGTGATGAGCGCGGGCGGCTGCCACGCGCGATTTCAGGATTCCGAGCCGCAGTTCTTCGCCGAGCGAACCCATCTCCACGACAAGGCCACCGGCCAGCCGCGAGCGCACGCGATCGTCGAGGCTCTCGAGGTCGGACGGCGGACGGTCGGCGGCGATCACCACCTGGCGTCCGGCATCGATCAGCGCATTCAGCGTGTGGCAGAACTCGGCCTGGGTCGACTTGCCCTGCAGGAACTGCAGATCGTCAATGACAAGCACGTCGATGCCGCGCAGCGCCTCCTTGAACGCCAGCGCCGTCTGCGTCTTCAGCGCGGCGACGAAGCCGTACATGAACTTCTCGGCGGTGAGATACAGCACCTTGCGCTCGCTGCCGGAATTGCCGGCCCACGTCACCGCCTGCAGCAGATGGGTTTTGCCGAGGCCGACGCCGGCGTGAATGTAGAGCGGGTTGAACATCACGGGATCGCCGCGGCGCCCTTCGGCGACCTGGCGTGCGGCCGCATGCGCCAGCGTGTTGGAGCGGCCGATCACGAAGCTTGCAAAGGTCAGGCGCGGGTCGAGCGGCGAACCGCCGAGCGCGTCATGGCTGGCGGATACCGGCGCGGTAGCAGTCGCGCGCAATTCAGGCGCGGGCCGGCCATTGGCCTGCTCGATGCGGCGCTGATCGGCCGGTGCGGTGACTTCCTTGGCGGGTGCGGCGTTGCGCATCGCCGTGCGCACGGTGAGGTCGATGCGGTGCACTTCCGGCATCTCGGCCTGCCAGCAGGTCAGGACGCGATCGGCGTAATGCGCCTGGATCCAGCTCTTGAGGAACCGGGTCGGCACCGACAGATGCACGCTCTCGTCCTGCACGCCTTCCAGATCCATGCGCGCAAACCAACTCGTGTAGACATCCTCGCCCACACTCGTCCGCAACCGCCCCTTCACGCGCGACCAGCGATCCTGTTCCATATTTGTCATTGCCTGAGAACTTTTCTGAATGAGTAATGATGTTTTTACGAAACGACTGACAGGCTGCCTTGCAGGTTTTCTGCCAGACGCGACCTCGACGCGCGGCTTCAGCCACCACCAGGCATGGATCAGGCGTTCGGCGGAATCGCCGCTTGCTCAGATCAAAGGCTGGATGGGTGAGAGGCTACCGCGAGGTCAGCGCGTACTCGACGGTCTGCCCGGAGTTCGCGTAGGAGGTCGGTTGGAAACGTTGTTCAGGGATTCAGAAGCGGTTTCGATGGAAATGAGCGTGCCGAATGTCGCGTTGATTCCGTAAAGCATAGTACCTCCCCCTCTCGCCGCGAGAACGCGCGGCGAGCAATCAGATCACCAGTGTTTTCAAAGCCAGTCTGCCGCTACCGAACATCCGCTTGCTCGACCGCTGCGCCGCCGCGTACCTCAGTCTGTCGTCTTCAACACGTTCACGCGCTCCGCGTTCCCAATCGTTGCATCGTCGGTAAGCATCTCATTCCCCTTGTCCGGAGCGCGCTTGATACGTGAGCGCCACGCCGGGAAATTTAGACACAGAACAGCCGTTCTCATATTGCTATGAGTTACCAACTCAGCTTCGCTTGGAAAGCGTCGCTAACGCGCACACCGCCGCCGATTTGCACGTCCGTTCTTGGGTCTCATACCGCGCTGGTCAGGAGAGCCTTGAGCGTCGCGAACGAGTAACAAATACACCAAGCGCGATTTCTGACAATCCGTGATTCGTCGTCGTTGCCCGACTCTTCGGCTGTGTTGCAACGCTGCAATTGCGATACTCCACACCAAGTTTTTGAATCAGCGCGCAGAATCGCGCGGCGCCGACGCGCGTGACAATTTTCGCTGCACTCGCAAAATTTTTTAAGAAACCGTTACAATCGTGGTTACCGGGGCCAATTTTCAAAACGCTTGTGCTCGCTATGTGGATAAGTGATTAGCGAGACGAAGTTTTTCGGAATTGTTTTTCAGGGTAACCCTGCGCGGCAGTGATCTGGGCGGAAGAAGCTGGCGTCGGATTGGTCGGCCGCTGCGGCCGCGCTTCTCGCAACTGCGCATAGCAACGCCGGTGCAATAAATTGCACGCCGTAAAATTACGGGCGTTAGAAATGTGACACGTAAGTCGGTGTTCAGCAACGGGACAATTGAATTGTCACAGTCGCTCGAGAGTGAAGCCTTTCAGTGTGAGCCCGAAATGCAACAGGATGCAGGTGCGTGGTGAAGTGGATTTTGGGTTCGCGCGCGCACGTCCCCGGCGTGACAGAAAAAGAAAAGCCCGGCGAAGCCGGGCTTTTGACGAATATCTATTTCTGTCAGTTCACTTCGCGAGCTTGGCGATCGCGTGCGACAGGCGCGAAACCTTCCGGCTCGCATTGTTCTTGTGAATGATGTTGCGCTGCGCGGCTTGCATCAGTTCCGGTTCCGCGCGCTTCATCGCTTCCAGCGCGGCGTTACGATCGCCGCTCTTGATCGCTTCCTCGACGGTGCGGACCGCGCCGCGCATCTGCGTGCGGCGCGACTTGTTGACGATGGTGCGGCGCGCAATCTTGCGGGTCGCCTTTTTGGCGGAAGTGGTATTGGCCATGTTCTCAACTATCCTTCGGCTGTCATCGCTCGGGTGGTCGGGCTTGAGCGCGCCGGCCGTTCAAATTGCGTGATCGACGCTGGTTGTGTTTTCCAGGGTGTTCTGACGTAGCCGTTCTTGAGGATGCCATGGACGGAAGCCAAATTACTCCCGAGAGCGGCGCTGCTCAAAGAACAGCGGCGGCGGGATTGCGCCCGCCGCCATTGGGGGTCTTATAGAGGGCGCGTCCGGCACCGTCAACGCTTTCCGCCCTACCCGAAAGGCCGGGAAGGGGGCGAAAATGGCCTGCAAGGTGCTGATGAGGTTGAATTTCCGGGGTGCCCCCGGTATTGGCTGACGGCCTTTTGGGGCGATAGATATTAAGGTGACGCATGATCCGCGGTTTTT